>JAFXPY010000033.1 GCA_017527495.1 Paludibacteraceae bacterium | reverse complement strand
TATCGCGTAGCGATTTTCTTTTAATAGATATGATTATGGCAGTTATTTAACGCCTATCGCGTAGCGATTTTCTTTTAATAGATATGATTATGGCAGTTATTTAACGCCTATCGCGTAGCGATTTTCTTTTAATAGGGTAGCCGATTATATTTATCCATTGATTTCCCGTTAGGGAATATCTTTTAAATTGAAAATTGAAAATAGAAAATGTGGCAAACACATCCCATCCCTACCAACCGCACCTCCCATCCCTGCCAACCGCAACATCCCATCCCCGCCAACCGCAACATCCCATCCCTACCAACCGCAAAATCCCATCCCTCCCAACCGCGATAGCCGTTGCATATTAATAGAAACAAACAAACGAACAAATCACCGAACCAACACAACGGCGTTAGCCGTTGCATATTAATAGAAAAATATTATTACCCCTCCCCCACAACCGCGATAGCGGTTGCATATTAAAACGAATCTTACGAATGAAAACTAAAACTCAGCTTTCTCTGTTTTCTCAGCTGACAATATTTAGAAAACAAATTTGACGAATAGAACAATTAGTTTAATTCGATTAATTATTGAACCTTTTTTAGAAAACGAATCTGATGAATAGAATAATTTGTTTAATTCGATTAATTAGTGAACCTTTTTCAGAAAACGAATCTTACGAATAGAATGAATTTTCTGCTTTCTCTGTTTTCTCAGCTGACAATATTTAGAAAACGAATTTGACGAATGAAAAACAACACAATCATTAACACCGACGCCCTTGTGGCTCTCCGACAACTACCAAACGAGAGTATAGATTGTGTAGTTACCGATTGTCCGTACTTAATTGCTCACCGCTCAACAATCGAACCTACATTAGGCGGAATACTACAAGGTGGGGGGGGTAATCAACGAAAAGAAGCCGTTAGGTCTGGCAAGATGTTTGAACATAACGACATAAAGTTTTCCGAGTGGTTACCGGAAGTGTATCGCGTACTCAAAAAAGGAACACACTGCTATATAATGATTAACTCACGCAACATAAAAGAACTGCAACAAGAAGCAGAGAAAGCAGGCTTTGTGTTTCAAAACTTATTAGTGTGGAATAAAAGCAATAGCGGTGGCACACCTAACAAGTACTATATGCAGAAATGTGAGTTTATCTTGTTATTGTCTAAACGACCGGCACGCAATATCAACGATATGGGAACGCCTAATCTGCTGTCAGTGCCAAACATCATCGGCAAAGGAGAAGGACATCACCCAACCGAGAAACCGATAGAGTTATTGAAAATTATGATACGCAATAGTACAAATGTAGGCGACATTGTGTTAGACCCATTCGCCGGCAGCGGAAGCACACTCGTAGCAGCCAAACAATTAGAGCGACAATACATCGGCTACGAGATAGACGAGAAGTATTACAAACTTGCATTGCATAACCTACAAAACACACCAGCGCAAACAACATTATTTGACCTATGAAACAAGAAAAATTACATGCGGCAATGCTCTACTATCAAATGAAATGAGAAAATGAACGATTTCCCGTTAGGGAATATCTTTTAATAGCATTGATATTGATAGCCGGCGTTGATTTCCCGTTAGGGAATATCTTTTAAATTGAAAATTGAAAATTGTAAGGACACTTTCACCTTTCACCTTTCAATTTTCACCTTTCTAATATTTAACCAATCGCCGCTACCACAAAAACAACAAAACGAAAAAAAGACGTACGGTCATCGAACGAAAAAACAAAAACAACAAAACAAAACATAACCAAAACACCACAAAACAATGTACAGAAGAAGACTAATGATGATGGCAAAACAAGACAATAAATACGCCATCATCAAACCACAAAACAACACCTTTGACCTATCATGCCTCACAGACGGCATCGTAGAATATCAAGACACCGACGGCGACACACAACACATCGCAGGCAGCGCCACCGGAACAATAAACATCTACCCCGACAGCGAAGTAAAGATAACAAAAGCCAGCCAAATACAACTAAAAACAGGACAAACCTATGTAGAAACACACGGAATAAAACTCGTACAAACAGCACAAGCAGCAAACGGAGCCATCGCACCGCAAATCATAGCGGAAAATTGCACTATCGAGCATGACAAATTCTACAACTGGAAATTAGGCTCAATCACATTAAGCAATGTAAAACTGATAAACACGAGCAACAACAACGCCGATGAGTTAGTCCTTAACAGTTATGCACGAATCGCAGATAGTGTGCGCATAGCAGACAGCACAATGCAAAAAATAATCTTCAACTCAGCAAAACAATCAGGAATAGAATACAGCATATTAACACGACATGTTGTGGTGAAAAACCTGCCCAACCTCACAACACTATACATCTACTCATCACAATCAACCAACATACCATTAGAAGATGTAACAATAATAGATTGTCCTAACTTGAATAGCGTGCATATACAATCCATAGCAGCCAACCCCTCAAGAGCGGCAGCACTAAACGAACAAGCAGTAAGAGACCTGCTCACAGCCCTGCCAACAAGACCCAACGCAGACGGAGTAATCTACCTGAACACAATACAACAAAGCACCTACAACATACACACCCTGCCAATCGACGACACAACAGCAGAACAATACCTACACGACAAAGGCTGGACTATCAGCGACACAAAACTAATCACAACATCATAAAAACTATTTCACCGGCAAGAAAGACTATTTCACCGGCAAGAAAGACTATTTCACCGGCGAGAAAAGCAGTATCCTCGGACTCAAGTGCAAGGCAGATGAGCAGCAAAAAACCATAAAACGCCAATTAAAACGCCGCTTAAACAGCATTAAAATACTATCGACACAGCAAAACGATATTAAAACACCGCTTAAACAGCATTAAAAGACTATCGACACAGCAATGTACACAAACGATGACAAAGTTGTCATTGTTTGTAAATTGAGCATTCATAACTTGCTAAACAACATGGACTCAATCCACAGAAACGAACCTGCTCAACACCTTCCGCCTCCTCAACGGCGAAAAAGACATCAAGTTCGTACTCAATGTATAGAACCTTAAAACGATATTAAAACACCCTTAAAACGCCGCTTAAACGGTATTAAAAGACAAATAAAAGGCATTAAATAGAGAGAATAAAGATATTAAGTAGAGACATCAAACAACATTTATATGGCTATAAAAAGAAGAATAGCGACTACTCATCAAGTAACCGCTATTCTATATCATAAAGAGGACTGTTAAGAATATAATTTTGGTACATTTGGTTTTTTACTTTTGGTACATTTGGTTTTGGCGATTATAAAGAGAACAAACAAAAAGCGAAGCACCTATTATGCTCCGCTTCAAATTCACTTTATTTTTTTGTGTATATCTCTGTTTGTGTTATCACACAATCTAATCGTACGTCCCAATATGACGTCGGTATTTCTTCAACTATTTGTTTATCATAGGCAAGCCCTATGGTTTTCACATCTTTGAGTTTATTGAGGAAACGGTCGTAATAGCCTTTACCACGCCCAAGTCGATTGCACTTTTTGTCGAAAGCCACGCCTGGCACAATAACAAGATCCGGCTTTCCTTTGTATGTTCCATGTTTAGGCTCAGGGATGCCATATCTGCCACGATGCAGACCTTCTCTGCCTGTATATGGACGCATCTCTATTGATTTTTGATGTGCAACAGGCAGCAAAATCGTCTTTTCGTCTTTATATTTTTCAAGCAGTGGACGTACATTGACCTCGTTTGAAATTGGATAATAGAACAATATCACCTTGGCTTCTTGAAATGCACGTTGTTGTTCTAACTGACTAATTATCTGCTGTGAGTATTCTTCTACTTGCTCTTTCGACATCACGCGACGGCGTTGCGCCGCAAGCTCTCTGATTGAATTTTTCTTTTTCCTTGCGCGATTGAAAGGTAAATTCTTCCAAGTACGCTTTATAAACTCTACTACTGCTATTTCCATTGTTAGTGATAATTAATGCTATGCAAAATTAATATATTTATTCTGAATTGCAAAATTTATCTAATCAATCACCTACTTTAACACCTCTTTGACAAATGATTTTAATGCTTCTATATCATCTGCATCAGGATGACCGGCACCTATGGGTCCCATTGAACCTTTGCAAGTAAAATCGCGCTCATACACTTTTATATTTCGTTTTTGCAGTGCATCACGCATTTGTTTTGTCGGTTCTTTAATGATTGCAGACGAACCAATCAGTGCGACACAACCGACTGAATCAGAGCTGAGTGATTCAATAAATTGCATCACACTCTTATCTACTTTACTCAGGAATATGCCCGCACCAAGAAATAGGACATCAACTTTTTCCTCTAAAGGCTCACTTACCGTTTTAGGGTCACAGCCTGCAAGCTCTGCTATTGCTTTGACCATTTTCTCCGTATGGCCAAACTTGCTGTAGTAACGAATTGCTGTTTTCATATTATTTTTCTATTTTTGATTCATTCAACATTTGTTCTACCTCTTCTCTATGCTCCCACAAAGCACACCCTCCTGAGTGTTCGCCCCCGACAAGATGGACATCACGCAATTTACGGAATAATGGCGACTGCAATGCACCTTTAACCCCAAGCGTCATCACGTTACTATCACTGTATGGAGAAAAAGGACATGGTTCGGCATTTCCATCAGGTCCGATATGGAAAAATCCTCTTCCTGCCGCCAAACAACCTCCCATGTGTTGCTCATCACCCGGAAATGAAATGATTATCACATCATCATAGCGTTCACGCTGATGAGCCTGAACGGCCTCCATCTTGTCTAAATCAGCCTCACCAAAAGCCAAATATTCTGTTCCGGATTCGGTTGGGACATATTCTACATATATTATCAGCTTACATCCCCAATCGCACAGATTATCGACGAAAGCATCTGAGGTTACAAGTTCAAAATTCTCGGTTGTAACAGTGATACTCGTTCCGAAAAACAAGTCTTCCTTATGCAAATCGCTCACCGACCGCATTGCACGTTTGTACATTCCTTGTCCGCGACGCGCATCTGTAGAATGTTCCATGCCTTCAATACTTATCACAGGAATAAGATTGAGATGTTTTTTCAAAAATGCAATATATGACGGACCTATCAAAGTGCCATTAGTAAAAATAGGGAATATCATATCTTCCACTTCTGCCACTTTTTCCAGAATATCTTTGCGCATCATTGGCTCTCCACCGGCAAGCAACGCAAAATTGATTCCTAACGAGGCTGCTTCTTCAAAAATTTGTTTCCATTGCTCGGGACTTAGTGTCTGTTTCTGCTCTTCAATACTATCCGTTGCTATTCCATTGGCACGAGCATAACACCCCTTACAATGTAAATTACATGTTGTGGAAATCGAACAAATCAAAAAAGGAGGAACATCGACACCTTCATCATTTCTTACCTTTTTGCGTCGCAATTCTGATTTGATAAAAGTCTGTTGCAAGCGAAAAACCGTTTTTGCCTCAAGCGGATTGCTCAACACATTGCGGTAAGCCTTACTCATTATGCCACGAATGGCATTACTCATGTAATTTTGTATATCAACCATCTAACTTAAAAATACTAACTAAAAACGACGTCAAGTGCCATCATTAAGGCAAACCCTACCCCAAAACCTATCGTGCCTATATTACTATGCTCTCCTTGCGACGCTTCAGGAATGAGTTCCTCAACCACAACATAAATCATTGCTCCTGCTGCAAAAGCGAGGAGATAAGGCAAAAGAGGTTCCAGCACTGATGCTAAAAGAATAATCACCACAGCCCCTATAGGCTCAACCAAACCGCTCAGACTTCCGATTGCAAACGATTTGATTTTGCTGTTACCTTCTGCCCGCAAAGGCATTGAAATAATGGCACCTTCAGGGACATTTTGTATTGCAATACCGAGCGAGACAGCCATTGCACTCGCCAAAGTTATGTTTGGATTACCTTGCAGCATTGACGCTATCACAACGCCCACAGCCATACCTTCGGGTAAATTATGTATCGTAACTGCAAGAGCAAGCATTGACGTACGAGAGAGATGACTCCGAGGACCCTCCGGTGTATCTTCTCCGATATGCAAGTGAGGTGTTAAATAATCAATTGCAAGCAGGAATAACATTCCGAACAAAAAACCTGACAGAGCCGGTACGACACTCATAAATCCCTCTGCTCCTGATAGTTCTATGCTCGGAATGAGTAATGACCACACAGCAGCGGCAACCATCACACCGGATGCAAAACCTAAGAGAATTCGCTGAAGCATAGGCGACATCTTGTCGCGCATAAAAAAGACGAAGGCTGAACCCAACACTGTGCCTGCAAACGGCAATAACAAAGCTAATAACAACCCATTCATAACATTCCTATCTCAACATCATCTCTTTAACTTGTACTTGCGGATGGTGATATTGCCTATTCTTAATAGTCTCCTTACCACCTACCTCGATAGCTTGTTGCGGACAAAAATGCAGGCATGAAAGGCATGCAGTACAGTTATCACCCACAACTGCTTTTTTCGTTTCTGAAAGAGAGATATTATTCATTGGGCACACTTTCGTGCAAATTCCACAACCAATACATTTCTCTTGATTTGACGCGGGGCGGAAACTCCCTATGAGTTTTTTCTCCAACTTAGGTTGCCCCATAATCCACCCCATAAAACTCCATGAATTGTAGTGCAGTGCTCGCTTTTTGTTTTTCAAGTCGTCAATTATTTTTTCAAGTCGCGGAGCAAAACGCTCGAATTTCCAAACTTGATCGTTGGGATTTCGAGAAAAGACAATTGCACTATTGTCAGGAACACGAATCTTGTTTGAATATGCCAAGTTAATGCCCTTTTCTCTTAACACTCGACGAATTGTCCAAATCGAATTGCCGGCTTGAGCTCCACATGCAATTACTATAAAAACATAAGCTTCCTTGTTTATGTTCAATTTTGGCAAAAGCATACGCACAGCAGGTGGCACATTGAAATCATACGATGGATAGACCAAGCCAATAGTTTGTTCTGACGACAAATCTTGATTGACAGCTTCAACCAAAGGTATTATTTTGTCGTTCAATGCTGCAGATATTTTCCTCCCGACAGCCAAGCTATTACCTGTTCCTGAAAAATATATAATCATAAATGATCTAATTCTATAAAAACAAAACAAACCGACTTGCTATAAGCCGGTTGCAACAACACTTATTCTCAACGGATTTGACTTGTTTTCTTTAGTGTTTATTTGCGTTGACGATATGACTTGCAATGGTCTGACAGAAGTTATTGTTGATGTTCCGTATGTGCTGGAATAGATGGAATTGATTGCCACCGGAATCATAAACAATTCAAGCGTAGAATCAGTTTTTTCTTCTCGCAATGCCTTTGTCAGCAGAGTTGATATGTCATAGCTATAATATGCAGACGTTGTCAGGTCTTCATTTTGCTCTGTATATAACGATGACAAGATGGCCGTTGTGTCATTAGGCAACGAACGACTCGTGAAAAATTTTTCGACATGGTCTTTTTCAATCAGCAACATATACTTTGGCGGTTGCGACCATTGCTCAGGCTTTGTCTGATCTACCTTTGACACATAATTGGTTGCATATACTTTGATTTTTGCACTATTGGTATATGGGCGTTTGCCTTGAAGCATTGAATCTTTAATGCTTGTAGTTATGTTTGATAGCGGGACCTGTAAGACGGTGTAAATATGAGCCGGAGATTCTATGTAAGATATCTCTTCATCGTTGGTCACTATATCAATAATATCAAGTCGATCAATATGATTAATTCGATTTACAGTCCGCACCTCATCATTGGCGTAGAAATCAACAACATCTTTTGTTGTTGTGTCTTTACCCTCTATTTGATAGGTGAAATGATAGTGCAAAGACATTGCAAGCGAATTGATATAAAGTATTGTCGACGAGCCAAAAACAGATTTTATGTATAATCCTTTGAAGTTTTCAAGGAATTTGCTTGAAGACTCATAGTTGCCATTATTTCGCAATACTTCCATAAAGTCTTCAGTGAGCGGCACTTTGATATATTTCAAATAGCCGCCTGCGGATGAAAGATAGGTCGAGTCGGTTGGTGTTCGGGCTGTAAGTACAATAGGATTTTTCGCCACACGTGTTGAATCTGCAAAAGAACAGTAATCGTCAGGGTTAATATCTGTGAAATAAATCTCATCATAATTCATACTTTTCTTATCCATCTGGAACACATCAATTGACATTGCACTATTTCCATCCCCATACCAACTGCTGTAATACAAAATCAAAAATGCCGAATCTAAAACAGCATTATCAGGGAAATGGAAACCTTCAGGACAAGCAAACTGCGTCAAAACCTCAGCATGTATTGTTCCCAACTTAGTGTCTGCCTCTCCCAACAGAAGAGAGTCAGGATCTGACGGAATACTATCCACGCCAACCATATAGCTGGGCAGAGGAAAGGTGTCGGTTCCAACTTTTATTTCATCTTCGGTCCCGAGCAGGGACATACCCGTTGGATTGACATCATTCTTACTGCATGAAGTAATGCCTATTATTACGAACAATAGAGACACTCCCAAAAGCATCTCTACAGACATTGATTTTACACTATATCTAAGCCTCATCTGTTTAATAACTGTTTGTAAAAATCTAAATAAGCTTCTGTCGTTTCTTGATAATCGAGGAAAGGCAATTCTGTTTTTTTGATATGCGTTTTGATTGCATTAGGAATAGATGGCGACGACTGCACAACAGCATCACTATAATCAATAGCAAGATTGATAAGCTGATTGTATGTAACTTTCTTTCCTGCGATTGATTCCACATCCGCTTTCGTAATTCCGGGAACTAAAAGTTTGTCGGCAAATTTAGAATCAAATGACTTGTTCATCGTGTCTTGGTCGAAAACTGAGAATACCACCTTGGGTTGAGCCAAAAAAGGAGTATCGCAAAAAGCTTTCTTTATGTACAAAGGAGCCAAAGCCGACATCCAACCTGAAACATGTATAATATCAGGAGTCCAGCGCTGACGAATGATTGTTTCCATCACGCCACGGCAATAGAATATTGTGCGTTCGTCATTGTCAGGATAGTCAACTCCATTTGCATCAGCAACCCCACGACGCTTTTTGAAGTAATCATCGTTGTCAATAAAATAGACCTGCAAGCGAGCCGACTGTATGGATGCGACCTTAATCAAAATAGGGTGATCCATATCGCCAATCATAATGTTGGTGCCGGACAAACGAATCACTTCATGCAGCTGATTGCGACGCTCGTTAATCTCACCAAACTTAGGCATAAAAGTACGCGTATCGCAACCATTAGCCTGACAATATTCAGGCAACTTGCGATTCAACACTCGCATAGGAGTTTGCTCCGACAAATAAGGATATATCTCTTGCGATATGAAGAGTACACGAATTGGCTCTGACATAATAACTTAAAATTTACATTTTAGCGCACAAAGTTACTATTTTTTTTCCAAATAAGCAAATTTTCAAGCCATTTTCTAAAAAATGTTAAAAGACACAAATACGTATCTACATGAAAAACAACAAATTATTTTTTCAGTGCAACAACCAACATTGACGTCATTGTTAATTTTTAAAACAAGAACAAAGTACGCATTGACATTACAACATCAATACATACTTTGCTGATTTCCCACATCAAAGAAATTATAGACTTTTATTCTACAGTTACTGATTTTGCTAAATTTCGGGGTTGATCTACATCGCAACCCTTCTTGACTGCAATGTGATAGGCAAGAAGTTGCAAAGGGACAACAGTCAGAAGAGGAGTGAGAGATTCTTCTGTTGCAGGAATAATGATTGTATCATCACTTAGATTTGAGACTTCTTCATCTCCTTCAGTCACAACAGATATAACTTTGGCATAACGAGCCTTAACTTCTTGTATATTGCTCACTATTTTGTCGTATGTTCCACAATGTGGTGCCACAACGACAACAGGCATACCTTCTGATATCAAGGCTATTGGTCCGTGTTTCATTTCTGCCGCAGGATAACCTTCCGCATGGATATAGCTTATTTCTTTGAGTTTCAGTGCTCCTTCAAGTGCCACAGGATAGTTATAGCCACGACCTAAATATAAACAATTGAGCGCATCTTTGTATTTTTCTGCAATTTGCTCTATATGAGCATTTTGTTCTAATATTTTTTCTATCTTTTGAGGCACATTACCCAACTCTTTTGTCAAATTGAGATATTGTTGTTGCGTCAGTGTTCCTTTTTCCCGACCTATCATCAAAGCCAACATTGTGAGCACTGTTACTTGAGCAGTAAAAGCCTTTGTTGAAGCAACACCTATCTCCGGTCCGACATGGGTATAGCAACCCGAATGGGCAGCGCGCGGTATTGACGAGCCTACTACATTGCATATACCAAAAATAAAGGCTCCCTTACTCTTTGCCAATTCAACAGCAGCCAAGGTGTCGGCCGTCTCACCAGATTGAGATATAGCAATAACCACATCGCCCTCGTTTATAACCGGCTTGCGATAACGGAACTCGGAAGAATACTCCACCTCTACAGGTATGTGAGCAAATTCTTCAATTGCATACATGGCTATCAAACCGGCATGCCATGATGTGCCACAAGCAGTGATTATGATACGCTTTGCATTGACAAATTTGTCCTTATTGTCGATAAAACCCGCCACGGTGATATTGCTTTTTTCCACATTCACACGCCCACGCATAGACGTTGCAAGTGTTGTAGGCTGTTCAAAGATTTCTTTGAGCATAAAATGCGGGTAACCACCTTTTTCTATTTGAGATAGTGTAAGTTCCAACTTCTTAATCTCAGGAGTTTTTTCAACATTATGCAGAGTCTTAACACTAACACCTTTTCCTCTCTCAAGTCGCACTATATCTTCATCGTCAAGATAGATAACTTTGTCGGTATATTCCACTATAGGTGTCGCATCAGAAGCAAGAAAAAACTCATCGTCACCAATCCCTACGACCAAAGGCGACGACTTTCGCGCAGCTATAATCAAATCAGGATTACGCTTGTCTAAAACGGCAATTGCGTATGCTCCTACAACCTGATTTAAAGCCAATTGAACAGCAGTTTCTAAGTCGGTTTGTGATTGCAGTTGTGTAAACTCAATCAACTGCACCAAGACTTCAGTATCGGTCTGACTCCTGAAAGTATAGCCATGTTCCATCAAGCCTTGTTTCAAAACAGCATAGTTTTCTATAATACCATTATGTATTATGGCAAGATTTTCAGTTTCTGAATAATGAGGGTGAGCATTTTGCTGATTGGGTTCGCCATGAGTTGCCCATCGCGTATGAGCAATTCCTATCGTCCCTGATATATCTTTGCCTACAATAGAAGCTTCCAAATCCGCAACCTTACCCTTTGTTTTATATACATTCAAATCGCCTGATTTATTGATCAGTGCCACTCCTGCACTATCATATCCACGATATTCCAAACGGTGAAGACCTTTTATCAACACTTGAAAAGCGTCACGCTTGCCGACATAACCAACTATTCCACACATAATAATTTTCTCATTTAACTATTTACGATTTACCTATTTACGATTTACCTGTTTTCTTAACGGACAAAAAGTAATTCCCTATATTTTGGAAGAGTCCAAAGCTCGTCATCAACAATCATTTCAAGCTCGTCAACATGTTCTCGTATTTCAGCCATAAGAGGCAAGATTGTGTCGTGATATGCGATAGCTTTTCCTCGTTCGCTTTCAATACGATTAGCTTCATGCCGAGCTGCTGTCATTTTGTCAACACAACTGATTATCTCGCCTGAATGTTTTTCTATTCGGCGAATAATTGTATAGTCTTGTTCGTTGAGTGATTCAACTTCACGTTCCGAAAACACCTGTTTGACAGCCAGCACATTTTGCAACAACATAGTTTGATAACGTTTTGCAGCCGGCAGCACATGATTGATAACTAAATCACCCAAAACACGGCTTTCAATCTGCACTTTCTTTGAATATGTCTCCCACTTTACTTCACAACGCGACTCCAACTCAGCCTTTGTCAAAACACCTGTTGCATCAAACATATTAACGACTTCAGACGCAAGGTATCTATCAAATATCTTAGGCACACTCGTTTCGCAATCCAGCCCGCGCTTTTGCGCTTCTGCTCGCCACTCGTCAGAATAGCCGTTTCCCTCAAAATGAATAGGTTTACTCGTTATGATATATTTTTTTATCACAGCAAATAAGGCTTGTTCCTTTGGCTCGCCTTTGGCAATTCTGCCATCAACCTCTTGCTTGAACAGGGTCAATTGCTCTGCCACAGCCGCATTCAGAGCCAACATCGCAGCTCCACAGTTGGCACTCGAACCAACTGCACGAAACTCAAATCTGTTACCGGTAAAGGCAAAAGGCGATGTACGATTTCGATCTGTATTGTCGAGCAATATCTCAGGTATGTTTGCAACGCCAAGCTTCATTTCTTTCTTTGCATTGATGATGATACCTTTGTCAACAGACGCTTTCTCCAATTTATCTAATACTTCTGTTATCTGCTTTCCGACGAATACTGATATTATTGCAGGAGGTGCCTCATTCGCACCAAGGCGGTGCTCATTTGTTGCTGACGAGATTGATGCCTTCAACAAACCATTGTATTTATATACCGCCATCAAGACATTAACTAAGAAAGTTACAAATTGCAGATTAGTATATGGATTTTTGCCCGGTGCCAAGAGATTAACACCCGTGTTGGTTTGCAACGACCAATTGCAGTGCTTACCACTACCATTAACACTTGCATACGGTTTTTCATGCAGCAACACACGGAAATGATGTTTGCGTGCAACACGCTCCATGATTGACATTACCAGAAGATTGTGGTCGCTTGCCAAATTGACATCTTCAAAGACAGGAGCCATCTCAAATTGGTTAGGAGCTACTTCGTTGTGACGCGTCTTGACGGGAACACCGGCTTTCAAAGCTTCGTATTCAAGCTCAGTCATAAAAGCAAGTACACGCTCAGGTATCGCACCGAAATAATGATCTTCAAGCTGTTGGTTTTTTGCGCTTAAATGCCCCATCAGCGTTCTGCCCGTGAGCATAAGATCAGGACGAGCTGCATACAAATCAGCATCTACGAGGAAATACTCTTGTTCCCAACCCAAATTGGCATGCACATGACGAACTCCCTTATCAAAATACCAACATACCTCACGAGCCGCCTTACACAAGGCCGCAGTAGAACGAATCAATGGAGTTTTATAGTCTAAGGCTTCGCCTGTATAAGCAACAAAAATAGTCGGGATACACAGCGTATCACCAATAACAAAGACAGGCGAAGAAGGATCCCATGCAGAATAACCGCGAGCCTCAAAGGTGTTACGAATACCGCCACTCGGAAAAGACGAGGCATCGGGCTCTTGCTGATAAAGCGCACTACCTGAAAATTCTTCTATAAAAGAACCATCACTCTTGAGATTGAAAAAAGCATCGTGTTTCTCTGCCGTACCACCGGTCAAAGGTTGAAACCAGTGAGTATAGTGGGTCGCTCCATGGTCCATCGCCCATTTACGCATACCTATAGCAACACTATTGGCTATTTCACGACTTATAGTCCGACCATTGTCCACGGCATCAAACAACTGCTCTAAAACAGTGTCGGCTATATATTCCTTCATACGCTCACGAGTGAACACATCCTGAGCAAAATAGTCCTTCACCTTCCCCTTGGGAGCCTCAAAGGGTATTGGTTGGCGACTTGTGGCCTTACCTAATGCAACAAAACGATTATTCATGTCAATTTTACCATAAAAATCGGTTTCAATCCGATTAAAATTAAATTTCAACGGCAAAAGTAGGTATTTTTTTCGAATTAACCAAATTTTTTAGAAAATAAACCTGTTTTTTAAACAACAAAACCATTAACATAACAATAAAAAAGGTGTTCGACAGAAAAAGTACGAATTTTATGCTTTTCTATCTACAGAATATATTGCCAATAACCTGCAATACCACATCATTATAAAGAAAGTAGTTTTACTTATACGGCAGAATTGTACAATTCATGTTTGCATCAAGGCCATATAATATAGAATCGGCTTGGAAGTCCGAGGAGAATAGACTCATTGTAGGATCAAAATAAGGAGTTTGCAAACATGCGGCATCAAGCAAAGTATGAAACAAAGACATACTTGTTGTCAATTGGTTATTATTCTGGCGCAATGCCTCCATTTTTTCAGCATATTGTTGCCTATATGCAGGTGTTGCCCACACAAACATTGGAACATGAAACTCCACTTCTGAACCACCATAAGTACCATGCAAAAACATCATACGCTCATCATCAAGTAAGTTTTCGCCATGGTCGGAGATATAGACCACTACGGCCTCACGGTCAGAGTTATCAACGATTTGCAGTATGGTGTCAACAATAAAATCAACATGAGAGATTGCATTGTCGTATGAATTGACAATGATTTCCTTCACTTCATTTGTTGGTAAAGCCTTATATTCACGCAGAGAATCAATCAAATTTCTCACACTGTCCGGCTCTATATTAGACATGTCAGGTTGAAATTTTCTGAAACGCTCCGTATAGCGTTGGTCATACCTAAAATGACAGCCCAATGTGTGCATAACAATCATTTGAGGCTTATCGTTTTGATGTAATTGTTCACTCAATATCGGCAATAAGTCCTCATCCGAATAATTATAATCTTTTGCCGCCTGATAGTGAACAAAATCACATGTGTTGGAAATGCGCAACAACATAGGGTTGCCAAAACTTTGGTCAGCAATCCAAGCAGTTCGATAACCCGCTTCTGCAAAGGCTTCTACAATAGATTTTGTGTATAAATAATCAGATGCATTTTGCGGTGTGGCCGGCGACAACATATAAGGTACAGACACTGTCGTTAAATCAGCAATTGAATATACCTTATTCATTGAGACAAGTTCGTCATTTTCATATCGTTGCTGCAACCTTGGCGAAGTAGCACGGGCATAACCATTAAAACTAAAGTTGCCGTAGCGTGTAGTTTCTCCAATAATCAAGATGACATCAGGTTGATGACTTGTTTGGGAATGTGCATTAAAAGAGAAATCCGCTAATCGCCTATTTTGTGTTCTTACTCTCATTTGTACTTCAATGATATGAATAGTGGCAAGCACTTGATTTACCGGACATATCTTTTCAATCCCAATCCATGCCGCGGTGCGAGTGTCTTCAGCATTAAGCGACAAAAAAGGTAAAACATCTCTATGGCTTGAAACAATGAGTCCAAGACTACATAGAGCAAAATAAGCACCTACAACCCAAGCAACGACATGTCTTGAGTGCCGCGGAAAGAAATATGTATCTTTGGGAATGAACCTACGAACGACAAAGAAATAAGCCGCAAACAAAGAAAAGGCAAAAAGAGCGATAAGCCACCCTGTTGAAAGCAATTCGAGAAACTCACCGGGCTCGGATGCTATAATAGTGTAAACAAAAAGCATCGATGTGGTTGCATGATTGATGATTAAATGAATAATCTCAATACCACCGAGCGGCAAAAGAACAGACAGCACATAAAAGCACTTTCGCGCAGAGAGCACAGAGGCAGCAAAGGCCATCAATCCGACACTGCCCAAAAGATATACTACACGCATCAGCATAGAGCTCAAATCCTGCGCGAGGAATAGAGCCAAAAAACAAGGAAGCAGAAGAAAAACAAATAAGCCAATGGCACTAACTACAGAAGACAATGACCATTGATTATTCTGCTTACCATTCTTGTTCGAATATGCATCCATCATTAGTTATTGTCAGGTGAGTTCGTGCATGCATCATCATCGGCATATTGTGAGTGATATGTCCGGCAGGGAAACCGAACAAAACAGGAATGCCGTAAGGCCTGAATAAGTCTCTTATCATCTGCTCGTTTGGTACGGTAAAATTGTCTTGATCATATTCACAAGTGCTGAAATCACCTACAATGACGCCCTTCAATCTATCCAAGACACCCGACAAACGCAGATTCTGCAAATAGCGGTCAAGATAGTGAGTCGATTCGTGAATGTCTTCTATGAAAAGTATATTGGCATCTTTGGGAGCTGCGAATTGTGTTCCTTGCATAAGAGTAAAAACACAGAGATTGCCTCCCATCAATATACCATCCGTCTCGCCAATGATATTTAATGGGTGAGGGTCAAGAGCGTATGTTAGTGTTCGCTCCCCTTGAACTATTTTGCGCAACATAACCCACGACTCATCTTTTGGCCCTAATGTGGCTATTTCTTTTGCCATCTGACAATGCAACGAACATCTGCCAAGATTGCCATACGCATTATGCAATATAGTTACATCACTGAATCCCATAAGCATTTTGTCGGGGTTGATTTTGACTTTATCAATCAATTGTATAGTTCCATATCCGCCACGATTGCAAAGAATGGCATCCGATTCTGCGTCATCCATTGCTCTTTGCAAGTCGGCAAGACGCTCCTCAACCGTTCCTGCTAAACCGCCATAACGATTTTTGGCATTTTGCCCGATAGTAACGCCAACGCCCCACGACTTTAACACTTCAGCCGCTTTATCAACAAGCTCAGGCTTCATTGCTCCGGCCTGAGAAACCATATATATATGTTTCATAACTACATTTTTTGAAACACAAAATTAATATTTTTTTGAGACTTAACAAAATTTTCAAAAACAAGTCGTTTAATGGCAACAAGAAAAGAAAAAATTAAGAGCTATTGCTTTTTATTGATATTTTTTGTAACTTTGCGTGTTAAAATGTATAATAGCACAATTATGATAATGACAACAAAACGTAGATTATTAATTATAAGCACATTAATAATTACTTTACTAAATTTCATACCAACACTTGCTTCGGCTCAATCATTAGATTACCCTAAAGACACTATTGACGGCAAAGTATTTTATCGTTACAGAGTAGAACGTGGCGAAGGCTTGTATCGTGTGAGCGTGAAATTCGGCGTGAGTCAGCAAGACATTCTCAAATATAATCCCGACACTAAAGCAGATGGCCTCAAATTAGACCAGATCCTTCTTATCCCTACATCTGAAACCATACAGAACAATGCAAAAAATACTACTGATGAACAGGTTGCAGACACCACAAAGAAATATATTGAGCATGTCATTCAGCCTAAAGAAACACTTTTTGCATTGAGCAAAAAATATGGCGTTCCAATGCAGCAATTAGAAGCCATCAACCCTGAAGTTTCAAAGCGAATGCACACCGGCAAGATTCTTTTGATACCCAACACTCCTTCGGCACGCGCTGCATTGAGAGCCGAGAATCAGTCTAAAGAAGCAGAAATAACTACCAAACCTCAAGAAGTAAAGGAACCTGTGCAACAAGTTGCCGTCAAAAAAACAGAACAAAAAATTGCGCCGGAAGAGATCAAACAACAGAAAGTTGCATCTGATTTGAGCATATTTACAGCCGACAGCAAACCTGTTGCCGTACGCCGAGACACAACTATTGTTGCCGTAAATGCCGACACTACGACAAAAAGTATTACTTCATTACTAAACGATAGCTTACAACACAAAGACAGTATAATATTGTATTCGCCGATAAGAGAAATATATCCTGCCGATTTTATTGCCTTAAATGACAGTACAAAACAAATTCCCATTCGAGTTGCATATCTTTTGCCTCTTATGCTTGATGCCACTCGTCGCGATGCCAATATGGATCGGTTTCTTGAGTTCTACGAGGGTTCGCTCCTTGCAATCAATGACTTGCAAAAACAAGGTCTAAAAATAGAACTATTTGCATTTGACATTGAGAAAAACGATATCTCGCTCAAGGTAGCACTTCAAACACCGGCATTGAAAACTATTGACGCAATCATCGGACCGGCTTACCCTGCACAAGTGGATATCGTAAGCGAGTTTGCACAAACAGAACATATTCCTGCCATCATTCCTTTCACATCTAATGTGAAGAGCATAGACACCTGTGAGTATCTTTTGAGATTCAACTTGACACAAGAACAGGAAAGCGACCTGCTTTTCAAACATTTCGCTGAAGATGCAAACAGTAAGCATTTCATACTTATCGATTTAGGCGAAGAAACAAAAGAGGATGTTTTGTACTCAAAAATCATCAACGAAGGGCGAAAAAATCATCTGAATTTTACGACAACAACAATCGACAACCTTCAAAGCGTAATGAAAAGCAACAAAGAGAATGTGCTTGTGTTCAAATCGCTGAAATTTGCCGATGCCAAACCTCATTTTGAAACAATTCAATCCTTGCTGTGGGATTATAACGTGTCAATGGTAGGACAATATAACTGGGCAAAATACGACATTCCGACAAAGATATACTACGCTTCAATCTTTGATGTAAACGATGACACAAAAGAAGACCTTTACGCCGAGGAGTTCAATTTCTACTACAACTATCCGCTTTCAAACACTAACCCACGCTACGATATTTTGGGTTACGACATCACTCTTTACACATTCCGTATGCTGTACGAAAATCAATTAAATAACGAACAGAACAAAACTCTACAAGAAATAATTCCGACGATTGACTATCGCGGCATACAATCGAACATTCATTTTGACCAAATTCAAAAAGGTGCCGGCTTTTCTAATCGCGGATATGTGATAACTAAACCCGGCAGCAGAATGTAATTATGAGCAATAAATTATACATATTTTTATTTTGTATTTTTCTGAGTGCCGTGGCTTATTCTCAACCTCGCATGGATGTGCCGGAGATGAGTTATGGCTTTCATGCCGGAGCTATTGCCGGTATGGTTCGCTTTGATCCGACGGTCAAGCAATCTGCCAAGATGCCGTTGATGGGCGTAAATGGAGGTTTTGTTTTTAGATACGGCAATCGCAAATATACTGCCATACAACTTGAACTCAACTATATGCGTCGAGGCTGGAGAGAAACAGAGACCGACTATATTGCAAAATTAGACTATATCGAGGTGCCGATTCTCATGCATCTCTATGTAGGCAAAGAGGTGCGCGGCTTTCTCAATCTTGGACCACAAATTGGCGTATGCTTTGCACAATCAAGCATGAATATTCCTGACGAACCTGCCGAACAACACAAGCCTATCAGCAAGATTTTCGACTGGGGTATTGCCGGCGGACTGGGTATGCAAGTAGATAGTAAAGTTGCCGGGATATATATGCTCGAAGCACGATTTAACTTCAGTTTGGGAGATTTATACTCCAACCATGTGGGAGATTTTTTCAGCACCTCAGCCCCAATGAACCTTAGCTTGAACATAGGGTGGTTGTGGCCAAACAAAAGGAATAATAAAAACAAATAATGATATGAAGACAAACTACGAAATTCGTTATGCAGCGCATCCTGAAGATGCCAAACACTACGACACAACACGCTTGCGTCGTGATTTTTTGATTGAAAATCTTTTTGTTGAAAACGAAGTCAACATGGTTTATTCTATGTACGACCGTATGGTTGTTGGCGGCGCAATGCCTACAGACGAGAAACTTCTTCTCATGGCTATTGACCCGCTCAAAGCAACGCATTTTCTGACCCGTCGAGAAATAGGTATCTACAATGTTGGCCAAGGAGAAGGAATAGTAAGCGTTGATGGAAAAGAATATCGCTTAGCATTCAAAGAAGCTCTATATCTTGGAAGTGGCGACAGAGATGTTTACTTTTCAAGTGCCGACCCTAAAAAACCGGCAAAATTCTATTTCAACTCACTCACAGCTCACCGCAACTACCCCGATCGCAAAATAACCAAAGCCGATGCTGTTGTCGCTCACATGGGCTCACTTGAAGGCTCTAACGACCGCAATATCAACAAGATGATTGTCAATCAAGTGTTGCCTACTTGCCAACTTCAAATGGGTATGACCGAATTGGCTCCCGGCAGCGTATGGAACACGATGCCGGCACATGTGCATAGTCGCCGTATGGAGGCTTATTTCTATTTTGAAATACCTGAAGACCATGCGATATGCCATTTTATGGGAGAAGTTGAGGAGACACGCCACATTTGGATGAAAGGCGACCAAGCTGTTCTCTCACCCGAATGGTCAATTCACTCTGCTGCTGCTACACATAACTACACTTTTATCTGGGGCATGGGTGGTGAAAATCTCGACTATGGCGACCAAGATTTTTCTTTAATTACAGACTTGAAATAATAACTCAATAAACATTTATATTATGAATCAATATTTGAATTTCTCATTAGAAGGAAAAGTTGCTCTCGTTACAGGAGCTTCGTATGGTATCGGCTTTGCTATCGCAAGCGCATTTGCAGAACAAGGTGCAAAGATTTGTTTCAACGACATCAATCAAGAATTGGTTGATCGTGGTATGGCTGCCTATAAAGAAAAAGGTATTCAGGCACATGGTTATGTATGCGACGTTACAGACGAACCGGCAGTACAAGCTATGGTGAAACGCATAAGCGAAGAAGTTGGCGAAATAGACATTCTTGTGAATAATGCCGGTATAATCCGCCGTATCCCCATGCATGAAATGGAAGCTGCTGAATTCCGCAAAGTTATTGACATCGACCTTAATGCTCCGTTCATCGTGTCGAAAGCTGTTTTGCCAAGCATGATGAAACGCCGTCACGGCAAAATCATCAACATCTGCTCTATGATGTCAGAATTAGGTCGCGAGACAGTAAGCGCCTATGCTGCAGCTAAGGGAGGTCTGAAAATGCTCACACGCAATATTTGCTCTGAATACGGCGAATACAACATTCAATGCAATGGCATCGGACCGGGTTATATTGCAACACCTCAGACAGCTCCTTTGCGCGAACGCCAACCGGATGGAAGTCGTCATCCTTTCGACTCATTCATTTGCGCCAAGACACCTGCCGGACGCTGGCTTGACCCGCAAGAACTCACCGGACCGGCTGTGTTCCTCGCTTCAGAAGCTTCAAATGCTGTGAATGGACATATTCTCTATGTTGATGGAGGTATATTGGCTTATATCGGCAAACAACCTAAATAAAAAAACAATAGTCGTATGTCTAAAAACAAAAGCATCATCCTTGCAGTTATAGTCATTGCTTTGATTGCAGGCGCATATTGGTTTTTCAATCTTAAGGATGACGAAAAAACAATTTGCTTTACTGTGAGCAACCCTACTGACTTTTGTCGAAACAACGAAATTGTTGAGATTGATTTTGAAAAATTAGGTATTGCTCCTAACGGAGATTTCCTTCTCGTTGATTCAGCAGAACAAGAGATTCCATACCAACGCACAGCGAATGGAATATTGTTCCAAGTGTCGTTAGATGCAAGTGAATCGTCTGTATTTCAAATCAAACAAGGCCGTCCTTCAACTCCTATGTACAAAGTCTTTGCGCGCTTCGTGCCTGAGCGCAAAGACGATTTTGCATGGGAAAATGACATTGCTGCCTATCGTATGTATGGTCCTGCACTTGCCAACGAAAATCCGTCAAACGGCGTTGACCTTTGGCTCAAACGAACTTCGGAACTGATTGTTGATTCGTTCTACTATCGTGAGCATAACTTAGGCCTACCCTACCATGTTGATTATGGCAAAGGGCTTGACTGCTACAAAGTCGGGCACACAATGGGTTGCGGCGGCGTGGCTCTTATTCTGAACGATAGCGTACTTGTTGGCAACCACTACGACCACTGGGAAATCATTGAAGAAGGTCCGCTGCGCACTATTTTTGAGTTAACTTACGACTCTGTTGCTGTTCTTGACCAAACACTGAAAGAAAAGATTCGCATAACAGTGTGCGCAGGTAGTGTTGTCAATCGCGCTGATGTTGTATATGAGGGCGAAAATATCGAAGGATTGAAACTTGCAGCCGGCATATTCTTACACTCCGACAGCACGGGTGTGATTGAATCAGACATGCCCGCTCAACACTGGATGGCATACGCCGAACATGCACAATCAGACGCAGGGCTTGACGAAGGACGCAACTATGTTGCCGTTGTTATGCCTCAGAGTGCCGACACGTTGCAAAAAGACGGCAATCTGATTGCATGGCAAGACTATAAAGTAGGCGACACGGCGACCTACTATTTCGGTGGTGGCTGGAACAAGTGGCTTTTTGAAACAGATCAGGCGTGGTTCAAGGCAGTCAGCAATGCAGCTCAAGCAATCTCGTGTCCGTTGGTGATTAGCACAAAACAAAACAGCAAATAGTTTATGTCCATCTTATTTCCAAAAATAAATAAGCCTCGTCAGTGGGATTATCGTCCGATTTATTACGACGAGGAAAAGTATGAACGCCAAAAACGACTTGAAGCAATGAAAAAAACTGCACAAAGAGAAGCACAAGAAGCTATGTCGAACGAAGGTCAAGAACAGCGGCACACCACACTTCACCGTGGCTCGTTCCGCGAAGCTCGCGACAACCAGAGTGTGCGCGTTGAAGAAGGACAAAAAGCGAACAAACGTTTTATAGTTATTTTGGCACTACTGCTGGCTATTGCTGCAATATACTTTTTACTTTAACACATTATAGAGACACGATTTAATAGTTTAATAGTGGATATTATTCATCTTTTACCCGACTCTGTTGCCAACCAGATAGCAGCAGGAGAAGTTATTCAGCGGCCGGCATCAATAGTTAAAGAACTCGTTGAAAACAGTTTGGATGCCGAAGCAACGCATATAACCCTCATTATTCAAGATGCGGGGCGCACTCTTGTGCAAGTGATTGACAACGGGAAAGGGATGAGTGAAACAGATGTACGCATGGCGTTTGAACGCCATGCTACATCTAAGATACAATCTGCTGCCGACTTGTTCAACCTTCACACGATGGGATTTCGCGGCGAAGCACTGGCAAGTATTGTGGCTGTCGCACAAGTGGAAGTCCTCACCAAACGACCTGAGGACGAGATAGGTACAAAGCTGGAAATAGCAGGCTCAAAAGTTGAACTGCAAGAGCCTGTGCAATGTCCTACAGGAACAAGCATGAAAGTGAAAAATCTATTCTATAATGTACCTGCAAGACGGCGCTTTCTGAAAACCAACACAACAGAGTTCCGAAATATCCTTACAGAATTCTATCGTATTGTGCTCGTCAACAGTCAAGTAGGTTTCACTCTCGTCAATGATGATGAAATAGTTTTCGACCTTCCACAGCAAACAGAGAAACAACGCATAGAAGCCGTTTTAGGGAGAGACAAAAAGAAGACATTCACATCTCAACTCATCGACCTAAAAACGGAGACACACCTTGTCAATATACATGGCTTTATTGGCAAACCGGAAACAGCGTCAAAAAATGCTCAGCAGTATTTCTTTGTGAACAACCGTTTCATGAAACACCCTTATTTTCATAAGGCAATACAAATGGCATATCAAGGCATGATAAACGCCGATACTGTACCGACTTACTTTATATATTTCGACATCGACCCCAATGCAATCGACATCAATATCCACCCGACAAAAACAGAAATCAAATTTGTTGACGAACAGACTATTTGGCAAATTCTGCATGCGGCAGTGAAAGAATGTCTTGGAAAATTTGACATTGCACCTTCCATTGATTTCAATCAGCAAGGAGCACCCAGCATCCCACATATTCCATCAAACAACCAAGACGTCAAACTTCCACAACCTAATTTCGACCGCAGCTATAATCCTTTCAATCAATCAAACGGAAGCTATACGCCTACTATACCCAAAACGAATAGTCGAAACTGGGAAAAGCTCTATGAAGATTTCAATCAAAGCAAGTTGGAACCTCAACAAACGACCCAACAAGAAGATGAAATCATCAATGTTGAAAGCGAGTTATATCAGTTCAAAGAACACTACATACTCACTCCTGTCAAGTCCGGACTAATGTGGATCGACCAGCATCGCGCCCATGTCTGCGTGCTCTACAATCAATATAGTCATCAACTCGACACCACACAAAGTGCTTCACAGCAATTATTGTTCCCGGAAACAATAGATTTAGACGCAAGCACAGCACAACTTATGATTACTCTGTTACCGAGTTTGAAAAACATCGGCTACGAAATTGAGCAATTAGGTCCGTTCTCTTTTATAATCAATGGTGTGCCGTCAATGCTTGCCCAACATAGTCCTCTAAAAACAATACAAGACATTCTCTACCAAGCACAGACGACACCCAACAACACTAACGACCACTATCACCATCTCATTGCGCTTGAGATAGCCAAGGCAACAGCCATCAATTATGGTCAGAAACTGAGTCGTGAAGAGATGAGCGAACTTATCAACAATTTGTTTGCATGCAAAACGCACACTCACACACCTGATGGTCACACGGTTATTTACCTGCAACAACAAAACGAAATTGATAATCACTTTAACTAATCACCATATTATGTACAAACATTTTACCATTCTTGCATTAGCGGCTATTATGCTGTCATGCACACAACAACCCGTCACTCTTACCATTCTTCACACCAACGACACACACTCACAAGTAGAGCCTATCGACAAAGGTGTTAAAAACGGAGACTGTGGCGGCTACGCCCGACGCATGGGACTTATTGCTCAAGAACGTGAAAAAGACCCTGAACTATTACTTTTTGATGCAGGGGATTTTTGTCAGGGAACTCCGTATTTTAACATCTATAAAGGAGATATTGAAATCGATGCCATCACCCGCATGAAATACGATGCCGTAACACTCGGCAATCACGAATTCGACAACGGTGTTGACACTCTTGCCGCAAAACTCAAAAAACTCCAATGCCCCGTGGTGTGCGCTAACTATGTTGTTGAAAACACACCGCTGCAAGACATTGTAAAACCCTACATCATACTTTACCGCAAAGGTTTGAAAATTGGTGTGTTCGGTCTTGGAGTTAATCCCAAAGGACTGATTACGGATGTCAATTTCTCGCCTCTGCAATATCTTGACCCCATAGAGACAGGAAACAAAACAGCCACAATGCTTAAAAACCAAGAGAAATGTGATGTCGTTATTTGCCTTTCACACATAGGAACAATTCAAAAAGACGGAATCCCATGCGACAGCACACTGATCAAATCAGCCAAAGACATCGATTTGGTAATTGGCGGACACACACACATGCTTTTTGAAAATCATTTTGTTACCGACCAAGACAACGACTCTATTCTCTCCGTACAAATGCAAAAAAGCGGTGTCTATGTTGGTAAAGTACAACTCACAATTGAAGAAATAGAATAATATGTTCAAAAAATACCTTATGCCCTGTTTGGTCATATTGGCAAGTCTTATCGGCTTGCTGATAGGACTGAGTATCAACAAAAACTCATCATCTAACAACTCACAATTAGGACTGTTCCCATTGCAAAATTCGTCAACACTTGACGAGACTTTGATGTATATTGATGCCTATTATGTTGACACAATCAATACCGATTCTATCACCGAGCAGGCAATCAAACAACTCACCACATCGCTTGACCCTCATTCGGAGTACATACCTGCCAAAGACTTGCAAGACTTCAACAGTGATTTTGAAGGCTCTTTCTCCGGTATAGGCGTCCAATTCAGTATCCAAAGCGACACGGTATGCGTCGTTGGTGTCGTTACCGGTGGTCCGTCGGAGGCTGCAGGCGTGATGAATGGCGACAAAATAATTATGGTGGACGATTCTGTTTTTGTCGGGAAAAACATCAATAATGAAAAGGTGATGCACACTCTTCGGGGAGAAAAGGGCACAAAGGTGAAGATAACCGTCAAACGCGAAGGGACAACCGAACCACTTGACTACACAATCACACGTGGTGACATACCGGTACATTCCGTTCTTGCAAAATTCATTATTGGAGACAATATAGGCTTTATCAAAGTTGATAAATTCAGTAGTACGACCTATGACGAAGTCTTTTCTGCACTGACCGAGCTGAAAGCGAAAGGCGCTACAAGCTACATTCTTGATTTGCGTTCCAACCCGGGCGGATTGATGGATCAAGCAATAAAGATATGCAATGAATTTCTTGAGCGTGGCGACGTCATTGTAAGTGCCAAAGGCAGGCAATACCCTATCTCTATGTCAGCAGCTAACGGATTAGGCCGCTTCCAAAACGTGCCTCTCGCAGTACTCATCGACGAATTTTCGGCTTCAGCCTCAGAGATATGCGCCGGAGCTATGCAAGACAACGACCGCGCCACAATTATCGGACGACGCTCATTCGGCAAAGGACTTGTACAGCAAGTGTTCAACCTCAAAGACAACTCGGCCGTCAAACTAACCGTCGCACGATATTATACTCCTTCCGGACGATGCATACAAAAACCTTATAAATTAGGTGACCAGCTCGATTACTATTCCGAGCTTTATGAACGCTACGAAAAAGGTGAGATATACAATAAAGACAGTATAAAAGAAGACTCTGCCGTCTATAAAACAAAAAAAGGGCGTATTGTACATGGCGGAGGCGGAATAATGCCGGACATATTCATTGGCTCCGACACTTCATATTTCAACACATACTACAAAACGGTGATAAACAAAAATTATACCTACCAATTTGCTTTCCACTACACAGACAAACACCGAGCAGAACTCAGTGCCTACACTACATGGCAAAAACTTGATGCTTATCTCAGCCAACAAAACATAATAAATCAATTTGTTGAATACGCAAAAGCAAAAGGCGTAACACCAAAATCAAACGAATTGGCACAATGCGGAAAAGAAATCGAACGGCTACTCCGCGCATATATCATTCGAAATATGCTCAATGACGAAGGATTTTACCCAATGTACATGAAAGACGACGCCGTAACAAAAAAAGCAATAGAAATACTCAACTAAACTTTTTGCAAATCATTATCACTCAGATAAATATATTAACTAAAGTTTCCCACGTGGTTAATATTGCAGGAATATATCTTTTTTCTTTATATTATAGATTATCGCGTAGCGATTTTCTTTTAATAGAATAAGCGGATTATATTTTATCTATTGATTTCCCGTTAGGGAATTTCTATGGCGAAAAATGAATTTAAAAGATATTCCCTAACGGGAAATAACGCTGACTATCAATATTAGTTCTATTAAAAGGGAACCCCTACGGGGTATAATCTAAATAAAAGTTCTACTCAACAATTAGTGAGAAACTTTAGTATATTAAAATAACACCTCTCGTTTCGTCTGCTACATATTGCGTTAGCGATTGAATGTTAAAACATAGCATCAATCGCTAACTGCTATTTTATTGCAAATAGCAGAAACAGTTTTCATCTGGTCCGAGAAGCCACATATCAAATTATTTGTTACAAAAACACAAAATAAATTAACTAAACATAAAAAAATTTTGCTGTTTGCAAAAAAATGTTTAACTTTGTATGCCTTTAATTTGGCTTATTTGTAATTTAACTAAAATATATATAATTTTTTATGGCACAATTAAATTTAGAAAAGTATGGTATTAAGGGCTCAACAGTGATTGCCCATAACCCATCCTACGAAGCTCTTTTTGAAGCTGAGATGAATCCTGCACTGACAGGTTACGAAAAAGGTCAACTTACCGAACTCGGTGCAGTTAACGTAATGACAGGTATCTATACAGGTCGCTCGCCAAAAGATAAATATATCGTTATGGACGAGAACTCAAAAGACACTGTATGGTGGACCTCAGACGAGTACAAGAACGACAACCACCCTATGTCAGAAGATGTTTGGGCAAAGGTGAAAGAATTGGCAATCAAAGAGCTTTCAGGCAAGAAACTTTATGTTGTTGACGCTTTCTGCGGTGCCAACAAAGACACACGCATGGCCGTTCGCTTCATCGTTGAAGTGGCATGGCAAGCACACTTTGTTAAAAACATGTTTATCCAACCTTCAGCTGAAGAATTGGAAAATTTCGAGCCTAACTTCGTTATCTACAATGCATCTCTTGCAAAGGTAGAGAACTTCAAAGAACTCGGTTTGAACTCAGAGACATGCGTTGCATTCAACACCACATCACGCGAACAAGTTATCCTCAACACATGGTACGGCGGTGAGATGAAAAAAGGTATGTTCTCAATGATGAACTACTATCTCCCTCTCAAAGGTATGGCTTCAATGCACTGTTCTGCCAACACCGACATGAACGGCGAGAACACAGCAATATTCTTCGGTCTTTCAGGAACAGGTAAGACAACACTTTCAACCGACCCGAAACGCCTCCTTATCGGTGACGACGAGCACGGCTGGGACGACAAAGGTGTGTTCAACTTCGAAGGCGGTTGCTATGCTAAGGTTATCAACCTCGACAAAGAATCAGAGCCGGACATCTACAACGCAATTCGTCGCAACGCATTGCTCGAGAATGTTACTGTTGACAAGAACGGCAAGATTGACTTTGCTGACAAATCAGTTACAGAGAACACTCGCGTAAGCTATCCTATCAACCATATTGAGAAAATCGTTCGTCCTATCTCAGCAGGTCCTGCTGCAAAGAATGTTATTTTCCTTTCAGCCGACGCCTTTGGTGTTCTTCCTCCTGTTTCAATCCTCACACCAGAGCAAACAAAATACTATTTCTTGAGTGGTTTCACAGCTAAATTGGCAGGTACAGAGCGCGGTATTACAGAGCCTACTCCAACCTTCTCTGCCTGCTTCGGCCAAGCTTTCCTTGAGCTTCACCCAACAAAATATGCTGAGGAATTGGTAAAGAAAATGGAGAAAAGCGGTGCAAAAGCTTACCTCGTTAACACCGGTTGGAACGGAACAGGCAAGCGTATCTCTATTCGCGACACACGCGGTATAATCGACGCTATCCTCGATGGTTCAATCTTGAGTGCTCCAACAAAGAAAATACCTGTATTCGACTTTGAAGTACCAACAGAACTGCCCGGTGTTGATCCTCATATTCTTGACCCACGCGACACCTACGCTGACAAAAAAGTATGGGAAGAAAAAGCAGCAGACCTCGCAGGCCGCTTCATCAAGAACTTCGTTAAATATGAAGGCAATGAAGCTGGTAAAGCATTGGTTGCTGCCGGTCCAAAGCTTTAAAATATAAAATTAGATAATATACAAAAGGGTTGCCTTGTCTTATACAAAGACAACCCTTTTGTATTTAGCTATTTTAGAAGTAAGAAGTGAGATATAAGAAGTAAGAAGTGAGAAGTGAGATATAAGAAGTAAGAGATCTCTAACTTCTAACAGCAAAGCGGCCTAAAATCTCACAGCGAAGCGGTCTATTATCTCACAGCGAAGCGGTCTATTATCTAATTTCTAACAGCAAAGCGGCCTAAAATCTCACAGTAAAGCGGTCTATTATCTAATTTCTAACAGCAAAGCGGCCTAAAATCTCACAGTAAAGCGGTCTATTATCTAACTTCTAACAGCAAAGCGGTCTAAAATCTAATTTCTAATTTCTAATTCCATTTTTATGAAAAAAATATTTATCTTTATTGCAGCAATTACATTGTTAATATGTTGCAAACGAAATGAATCCGAGGTTGTGCCACCACAACAAAACGACACTATCGTGAATAAAGACACGACAACAATTCCCAAAGACACTATTCCGAACGACACCATTCCCAAAGACACTATTCCGAACGACACAACATCACAAATCGACACCACATACACTGCGCAACACTTGCAATCTGCCATCGATCGTGCTCTGCCTATGACGGGTCTTGTTCTATGGCCCTACAACGCCAAAGAGCGCGACTCAGAGTTTCGCAAGAGTATAGCCCTTGAATTTGCCTATTGCCTACCCTGCCGCGTTGTTACAGGCAAAACAAATGGCTCTGTTCAATACGACTGGTCGTCATTTGATGAACTGCTTGACGACATAGCTTCGCGCGACCACCAAGCCGTCATTCGGTTCCGCTATGAATACCCGTCAGGCACCGAAGTGGACGGCAAAAAAGGGACTACAGCTGTGCCACAATACATCAAAGACTTACCGGATTACAAAGAGACTTACAATTCCAACGCCGGTGGCGACGGACCTACTTATTATGCCGACTGGTCGAACACAGAATTGCAGTGGTTCACAAAACAGTTCTACACTGATTTCTGCGCACGCTATGCAAACGACCCGCGCCTCGCTTTTCTTGAAGTAGGGTTTGGACACTGGTCGGAATATCACATATACGGCACAACACTCAAACTCGGACAAAACTTCCCGTCGAAACAATACCAAAAAGAGTTTTTCCAACACCTCAGTCAAGTGGCAAATGGTTTACCCTGGTTAGTGTCTATAGATGCCGGCGACGACACATATAGTCCTCTGCCAAACGACAATTCGTTCAACGCCTTACACTTCGGGCTTTTCGACGATAGTTTTATGCACAAAGAGCACGAGATAGGTAGCGGCGACGGTTGGAACGAACAGATGTGGAACATGTCGGGCAAAGACCGCTGGAAACACTCGCCTTGCGGTGGTGAAGTAAGTTATTACACAGAGAGTGACCAGCATAATTTCCTCAGTCCGCAAGGTATTTACGGCGTAACATGGGAACAAGCCGCCACAAAATACCACATTACATTTATGAACTCCAACGATGCCACAGATGGTAGTTACGGCACAGCAAAACGCTTCCTCGAAGCATCGAAAGTGACAGGATATAGATTTGAAATAACCGAACTGAAAAGTAATCAGACAACAACTATTCTGACAATCAAAAACATTGGCAACACACCAATCTACCGCCCTGCATTTGTGGAGATTAACGGAGTGAGAAGCGAATTTAACCTGATGCAACTCCAACCGGCACAAAGTGCTACACTCCGATTCAACACAAGCGGAGAACTGCAAGTAAGAATCGTTTCGGACTTCACACTTATTGACATTCCTTTTGAAGCCAATCTATGATACGCATCCTTTTTGTCTGCCACGGGAATATATGTCGCAGCCCTATGGCAGAGTTTGTGATGAAACATTTGGTTGCAGAACAGCATTTAGACAATCAATTTGAGATAGCCTCTGCTGCCACAAGTACAGAGGAGATTGGCAATCCGGTCTATCCACCTGCAAGACGCGAGCTGAATAGTCATGGAATAGAATGCAACGGACACCATGCCCGACAGATGACCACTGACGATTATGATTACTACAACTATATCATCGCCATGGACCACTACAACCTGCGTAATATGCAACGCTTCGTGGGTAATGATTCGGAAAGAAAAGTATCGCTTTTGATGGACTGGACAGACAATCCGCATGATGTTGCCGACCCATGGTACACCGGCGATTTTCGCCTGACATGGCAAGACATTTGGCAAAGTTGCAACGCAATATTTACAAAACTAAAATAGTCCCGCATGGGACTATTTTAGTTTGAGAAATAGAGGTGTATAGAGTTCTATAGTTTCTATATGTTTTTTTCTTTTCTTTTTTTGGCGGAAAAGGCTAATGCTATTGCAAGCAAAACGAGTATTCCATTGCCGAGTGGTTCTTCCACACCGGGCTCGCCCGGGTCGTCGTCATCACTTACTCGGCGCGGGCCTGACTGCGTATGGTTGTTGCCAAATGTTGTTGTCCCCATTGAAGGCACAGCGACTCCTGTCGCCCCACCACCTGAGCCTATGCTACCATAGCCGCCTCGTGAGCTTCCTCCTAAGCCCATTCCGCTGCTCATTGAACCGCCACCAGAACCAGAACCGCCTCCGCTCAAACGACCTGCCGACTGACGGAAATTAAACACCGTTGTCCCGCCTACGCTACCGCCACTTTGTTGTGTCGGAGATACATAGCGACTACTGCGAATTGGTGTAGTGCGACGATTAAGAATAGAATTACCTCCCTGCAATCCATTGCCATAACTTGGTTGACTCAAAGCCGGCTGACTGACTGAGGGACTATTCACCCCAACATTCACCCCTGCTTCAGCATTTTCAGTTCGACTCGCAGCTTCAACATACAAATTGACACTCAATAAACTACAAGTGAGTAAAATAATTGCTAATTGTTGTTGTAATTGACGCATTTTATTTTATTGTTTTGTTTAGTTATTGTTTGGTTTTCCGATTGTCTGTTATTTGAGTTGTTTCAATCAAGAGCCTATCGCTGGCTCTTGATTGAACACTCTTTAATTATTGTTTAATCGCTATTTAATCACTGTTTTAATTACCTTTTGTTCGTTACCATAGCGAACGACGATGTTGTAAACGCCTGTTGCAGGAGCATTGAATTGTACGCTCTCGTCTGTCGTCTTTTGTTGTGCAAGTGTGCGGCCGACAACATCAACCAATTGTACTTCTGCGCCTTGTGGCAAGCCCACTACTTCTATTCCGGCAGGTGTGAGCAGTACTCCTACTTCGTCCATTGTTGCTATCTCAACTTCTGTCGGAACACGTTTGCGAACTACCACAGTCACAGTGAAGCCGTCTATGTCGCCATAGCCTTCTGCATCAAGCTCATACTCGTCGAACAAGAGGTTAGCCACTTGTTCGCCATAGTATTTAAGATAGATGGCATCGATGTCAGTTAGGTCGGAGCCCGGAGTAACCATAATGGTGTATTTACCAATTTCCGGAACATAGATGCCAAGAGGTATGTCAGTAGCGTTGCTCATCGGCAGTGCAATGAATGCCATCTTCTCTTGGTCAGGTGCAATGGTGTAGAAGTTAGTTTGATTCTTGCTGCGTGTCATCTTGTATAGGTCGCGTTCTGCTTCGTAACCTATCTCATAGTCGTCTGACAGAGCTATACCTGCAACATCGAATGTCGAGTCTTGAGCAACAATCATCAAGTCGAAGCCTACATGTTGGTTCTCTTCTGCTTGACGCTCGCGGCGAGGTGCTTTGGTCAGCGTACGACCGCCCTTAGCGTATGAAATAGTTTTAGTCTCTGCCACTGTTCCTGCCACTTGTACGAAGTAAGGCAAGAATGGTTCGAGTTTCTCGCTTGCTGCCTCGCGTTGCTCATAGTAGCGCATACCGGCGTCGGTTGGAACAGATACATATACACGATCAGTATTCTTGTATTCCTCAATGTCGTACTGACCCATAATCATTACAGATGAGTTGTTCATACCTTGGTTGGCAGCAGACTGACCGGCAGGGTTGAAGAGCGAGATGAATGGTGAGCCCACGAAGTTCCAACCGCGGTTCATCTGGTTGCCATCGCCTGTGTATGCATATACATTGGCGGTCTTGGTCTCTGCTCCTCCTTCTGTATAACCATAGGTTGCATTCGGATTTCTCGGCGGGAAATAAACTGATTTCGATTGTCCTTCCCACTCTGTGGTGTAGAGACCGATGATATAACCTTGGTGTTTGTTCAGTCGGTCAGTAGCGGTCAGTTTCTTCCAGTGCTTCGACGAAACACCTACGCCGGCAAAGTTGTCTTGTGCCTGACGCTCGGCACCATCGTAGTATTTGATTACCCAATCGGTTCCGTAGATACCCATTGCCTTACCATTCAATTGACGGATAGTTGCTATGTCGCAATCATACGGCAGTGAGAAACGATACCAGTGTGCATCGTCGATACGCTTAACATGGACAATAGTGTCAACACTGATTGATGCCTCGCCATTGTTGATTATTGCGTACGATACTTCGTCGTTCACACCACGCATCTGCAAGCCGTTGAGAGTCAGTGTCAGACCTGAAGGAATATCGAGTTTCGAACCTGAATAGACTTGCATATTATGGAATTCATTCTTCACATTGCTACCCGTGCGGTGGGTCAGTTTGGCATTGTCGCGAACAACGACATCACACTCGGCGCATATTGAACTCCACTGTCCTTTCTTCTGGTTGTCTTCTGCACCGGAATATGTTGGGTTGTTAGGTGCACCGAAGAACTTGGCTGTATTGGTATAAGCGTCTTCGTCAACTACGATAGGAACTTTATAGTCTTGGAATTTACGAACATTCTCTATTTCCACACCATTGACAGTCTCTTTCTCAACAATCTCGATGCGCACAGTGTTGCACCAGAAGCGCGGCACATTGACATCACTTACGAGGTACGATCCGTCGTCACGGCGTTCTCCAACAGCATATTCATCATCGTTAAGCGGTGTCCATCGATTGTAGTAACCGGCATAGTCGTAACCACCGATAAACGAGAAGTTCTCGCAGGAAATTTCATCTTGTTTAGCTGCCGGTGTTGTCGGCACATGAGCACCTTGCCACTCCGATTGTATCGGACTGATACCGAGGGTGTACATATTGCCCACATTGACATTGACAGCATTGTTACCTGATTTGACATTTTTCTGACGAATCAGGAGGCAGCGGTTGGTAGAGAGGAGGTAGCCACCTGTCTCACCGCTACATGTGTTGCTCGACCATGCATCGTCGGCAATGTCGCGTCCGTAACCGACCCATCCATTGTCGTCGCCGGCTTCTGTTGTACCACTCTTGCAGTTATGCCATGTCCAGCCACCTTTCAGACCAGAGCCGTCAGGCATATTGCTCTTTGTGCGGGCGCCAATGATATCAAGCATAGTCCATTCTGTGTCGTCATCATCGGTTATAGAACGCCATGTGAGAGCATCGCCCGCAACAGACACAGCAGGAGGCGTGCGATAGTCGGCATCGCCTGTGCGAACCTTACGGACGAGCAACAGAGCATCGTCACCTGAGTAAGACAACGGACCTGAGTTAGGATAGCCGAACCAGTCGGACATATCTACGCGTTCTTGCTCGCAAGTGTAAGTGTTCTGACTTGCGTAGATGATGATTTCTTCTTGCGGGCCTATAAAGCCTTTCTCCTGACCATATTGCGACAAATCGACGACATCGGTGCGGTTCCATTCACCTCGTGTACCGGCAGAACCACCGGCAGAACGCCATACCTGCATACCTTTCAGCGAGATTTTCTCGTTGGTCGGGTTGAAGATAGCCCAGAGTTTCTTGTGCATAAAAGCTTCGTAGTACTTCGAGAAGAATATCTCGTCGCCCACATTCTCCTCAATCTCATCAGGAGCCAATTCGCGTTCGAGCACGATATGTATCTCTGAGTTGTCGCTTATGCCCTCGATATTATGTTCGACGGTCATATCCGCATTAGAGAGTTCTACAACCTCAATCATTTCTGTGTTGACATCCAATCCAGCAGCAACAGACCAGTTAATGGTTATGTCGTATGGAGCTGCAATGCCCAATGTTGTGGCGCTAATGGTGCAACTTCCTGAAGCACCTTCTGCGTCGCCTTCAAGCGGCGTAAACGATACTACAGCCAAACCGCCTGCAGAGCTGAACGATGTAGGACTTACACTGATGCGTCCTCCGCAAGCACCGGCAACAGAGAGCAATATAGTAGAGTATGCGTTCTCTGCTGTGATACTTATGGTAGATTTTGTTGTTGTGCCCTTAGGACCTTGTATGGTCAGCGGATTAGGAGTAGCAGTAATGGTTGGAGCCACACCACTTGACGTTGTGGTGAAGCTGATTATATTACTTGCGCAACCATCGCCATTGACAACATAGTAGGAATACGAAGTGCTTGGTTTGAGACCTGTGAGGTCATATTTTCTCACACTCGAAATCGGGTATTCCGAGAAGTTATTTCCCGGCACAATACCTGTACATTTGAGGCTGACATCATCAATAGCATGGTTGGAACCGGTAACATGTGAGTTGCCAATAAAGATATAACCTGATGTTGGTTCTGTCAGTGTGAATGTGTCTTCCACTTTTACCCAAATGCTCTTACCATTCACATTTGTTCCTGTCAGTGGTCCTACTGCTTTACGCCCATTAGGTTGTGAGAAGGTTGGGAAGTCAGTTGCAAATCCGACATAGAACATTTGGTCACTTCCGGGGAACGCGTTTAACGATGTTGCGCTTCCTGCTCCATGAACATAGGCTGAAATAGTATAAGTTCCGGCAGGCAGAGTCTGCTTCTCACCATATACTGCACCGGCTATTGTTGCACCCGTTCCCGGACTATTATACTGATAGAGATAGGAACCATTACCATTGTATCTTGCATATAAACCTTTCGAGCCACTTCGCTTCATTGCGGCATTGAGTTCGTTGCTTCTCGATCCCTTTGTTGGGAGCATTGTATTAGGCACGCCATCCCATTCGAGTCCGTCTTCTTCAAATCCGCCATTGGCGAGCAATTCGGTGTTCATACGCTGGTTCTCTGCGAGCATGAAATAGCCCGTAGTGTTGGTGCTCCAGTTAGCGCGTGCCGAGCTTTCTGTCACAAGTGTTGCTGCTGTTGCCAACGAGCTACCGAAGCCGGCAGGACAAGCATGACCTTCTAATTGTAGCGTTACTCCATCGATAGTATAGGTGGCAGTATGGTTACCTGTTGTTGTCGGGCTATAAGTGATAGTCAGATAGCCACTCAGAGCGCCTGTTGTTTGGTTGTAAACGGCATTGGCTGTACTTACGCTAAAGTAACTTGCATTAGTTCCACCGAGCAAACCTTCTAATTCGCATAAAGTGATATTGCTACCATCAAGATTGATTGTTGTGCTTACCGAACCATCTTTGTCGGCCTGAAGAACAGCTTTACCAGGTGAGAAGTCTATTTCAGGAGAACCGCTACGCGTTGTTACTGAAACTTCATTGGATTCAGAACCATTATTTATTGTGTAGTAATATGTCGTTCCTGCGGTTAATCCGGTAACGGTACGATTGTTTATACTGCTTGCTATTCCGGCAGCAGGAGTCGAGCCTACATAGTGCTTTGCACCAACCTGCTTAACAGACAACGCAATAGCCGCAACTACACCCTTCGAACTGCTAACCGATAAATCAGGAACAATAGCTATGCGCTGACCTGAAGTTAGTGCCACTTGCAATGATACTGTTGTTACACCCGATGATGCTAATTCGTACACGCCAAGTGCACCACCGATAGGTTCGCCATATTGGTCTGTCTTATAGACAGTAACATTGTTAGCGTAGGAAACTGCTCTACCTTTGAATGTTACTGTATATGTTCCTGCCGTTGTACATTGTTTGCTAAACAATGCCCAGCGTTTGCTTGTATTACACATTCGCCATCCACCGTATGAATCGCTCTGCCATGAACACATTGTTGAAGAAGGAGACGACCAACTCGCACCATATAATAGACTAAAGAATGCATTTTCTGTGGCAGCATAATTGCTTGCCTGCGAATAATATAATTTAGGAGCGCTACTTGAAGTATAGGTTACATCGCAAATTGAAATACCTAATTCATAATAGTAGGCGTTAAATGTTTGAGCACTACTTCCCGACGGTATCCAGTTAGCTGTAAACGAGGTTGTTCCTATCGGGCAGGGTTGCAATGCTATAGGCTTTGAGCAGTCGCCATAGGTGAAGGTGTAACTTACATCCTGATATGGAACGCCGGTCGAGTTCTTTACTGCCTGATCTGTATTAGTCCATACCAATCTGTATTTCTTACCTTCCACCATGTCGCCAATATGATTGGAGAATGAGAACGATACATAACCTGATCCGTCCATAGTCCTCGGGAATGACTTTGAATTAACCTTTTCCCCTGTGGAAACATCATAGAGATTCAAGTCAGAGCTATTGAATTCGCCAAGAGTACAAAGCACACCTGCTGACTTGTATGCCGGGTTGGTCATTTTGAATACATAGTTTGTACTAACAGACAAATCGCTGTTTTTGCAGAGTAAATCACCGGAGAAATAAGCACCTAATTTAGTAAACGATTGTCCGGCAAGTGTCTGCATTGTGATTACTGTTGTACGTGTTTTTGTTTCAGCACCTGTTGAGGTAAATGTGAGTACTGTTTCGTGGTCACCTGCAGTGGCAGCACCGGCTGTCATGGTCAGGCGCACATGGACTTCACCATTTGCAATAGGTGCGACAAGCTCGGCATGTATTGCAGGATTGCTCGAAGCCACATTTGTTGCAGCACCGACACCTTCGTAGAGGCCGCTAAGTGTTATTGTTTGTGTCTGGTCGTCGAATGCCTGACCGGTAATGCCATATAGATGCCATGGTGTTGCACCATTTACTGTTATCACCGGATTTGGTACTGTGAAGGTGGCTATATTGGTTCCGCAGGTTGCTGACGGAACACTAACCTTAATCTTCACTTCTTGTCCGCGATAGGTTGCCATAGGCAGAACACTCTGTACTGTGGTCGGTGTCTCTACACTTCCTGAACATGCAATCTCAGATTTGTTTGGTAGTGCCACCCAGCTGCTTCCGCCGTCGGTACTTATCTGCCATGCTGTGGCGAGACGGTCTTTCGGGAACTGAATTGTATAGTTGGTTGCATCGAGACTTACACCTGTTACATCCGGAGCAGGCAAGAATACACATTCGCTCACATCGAACGGCAAGAACCAGATGTCTTTCTTTGTTGTGGCTACTCCGGCTGCATACTGACCTACTCTGTTGGCACCACCGGCTGTGGTATAGCCTAATACATTGGTTGTTATGCCGCTTGCAAGATGTACGGTGTATTTCTGCAAGTCTTCCGACTCCATGAACCATTTTTGTTTTTCTGAGTCAGCAAATGTGGCGTTCTGTATGTGCGTGTTATTTGTTGTTCCTTCTCCTCCTGTTCCGCCACCATAGAGATAGTGAACAGTTCCGCCGCTGCTTAGTGTCTTGCTCTTGAAACGCAATGTCTGCGGTGATGTTGTCACGCTGCTTCTTTGAACCGGTTGATAAACAGCGCGTGCCGGAGCCACAGTGGCTTTGGTCGGGTTGGTATTGTTATCCACAGTGATTGGTATAGGCTTGTATGTGCCCAAACCGCTTGAGCATGTACTACCGTATGGGGCAATCATGTCGGCAGGTATGGCGTACCAGTGGCCGTCGGCTAATGTACCGTCGTTGACGGCAATCAGGAAGTTAGACGGCAGCGAGCGGCCATAAACCTTGACAGTCTTAGTCACGAATGCGGCAGCGTCGCTTGCGCCTTTGGCTTTCACGAGCACTGTGATTGTGGCTTCTTCTGTTACATTGGCAGCTGCAGGGGTATAAGTAACGGCAATATTGCGTGTCCAGTCGGTAGATGTGATGTCGGTGAATGAGAGACCTGCTGTTCCACCCTGACCTGTCGTACCGGCAGTGCCGTCTTTAACGCGCCATTTGCTTGTACCGCCTTCGGTTACCTTAACCACAACGGTTACATTGGCAGCATTATCGGTCATGTTGGTACCGGTGAGAGTAAGCATCGAGTTGCCTTCGACCCACATACCATTGGCAGCTGTAATCTTCACATTGCCATCAATCTTGATGTTCGTACCGCAAGAAGATATATAACCCGTTCCTGCTGCACCAACACGATAGAGATAAACAGATTGTTGTGTGCCATCGTAGCAACTGAAACAACTGCTACCGGAATTCCTTCTTATTTGGTAATTATAACCTGCGTTCGTTATTGTCGCTACATTAGAAGTAATAGAAATTGTCCAATAACATTCACTTCCATAATTGAATGTTTTTGTTCGAAGATAGTTGTTTGCTGAAGGTTGATTTAGACAAGTTGTTTTGTCTGAATTGGTGTATAATATGTATTGGTCACTTATAGTTTTTTCTATCCATATTTTTTGAACTAATGTCTCAAAATCAGCATTATCACAAGCAACTTGACCTCTGTTGTTACTATTCTGCGTTGTTGACATTGCATAACCGGCACCTGTTGTTGCACTATTGGTTATTATGTATTCATCGTCATCGTTAATTCCGCTTACATTTGTTACCAACTCATAACCTGCCGCACTACCATCTGAGAACACTGCATAGTAGGTCACATTGCCTGTCGGAACGGTTGCTGTTGTTACTTTGTCGCCGGCGCTTGAAGCAAATGTGGCAGGTGTAGTCGGGTCGCTCTCTGTCCCGGCTTCGTAAGCATACCAGCCTACAAAGGACGAGTATTCATCAGAACAAGAAGTCGGGTTAGGCGGCAGAGTTCCGATAGCGTTGCCTTCGGTAACACTTGTCGGTGCACTACCTAATGCTCCACCTGTCAGTTCGGCACCATTAGCCGACCAAGTAACGGTATAAGTCTCTTTCGCTGCGAAACTTACATTGACGGTTATATTCTTTGTAACACTTGTAATGTTCGTGCCGCTTACCGTACCTGCGTCAGCAGGCGAGATCGTTACAACGGGACTACCCTTATGGCTTGCGTCGGGCGTTGCCGACACGGTTATCGTACCACCGCACGCCACACTGCTTGCAGGACTTAAAGTGAAAGTTGCAGCACCCGTGCCGGTGCCTTTGGTAACGGTGTAGTTTATCGTTTCCCATGTCGCCCACAGTGTCGTACCTGCCGTGGCGGTGATGTTCGCGCCGTCGGCGTAGGCAATAGTGCCTGCCGTGGCATTAGCCTCACTCGTCGCCCAGCCTTTGAACTGCTTGCAACTCGGAGCGGTATAACCCAAAGTGGCAAGCGAAGTCAGTGCCGTAGCGGTGTTATATACAACCGACTGCGTCTTGTTGTCCGTTCCGCCACCACCATTCATCTTGAAGGTTATCGTTACATTGCCCGTTACGGTAATCGTTGCTGAGGTGCGCGATTTCTCGCAATAGGTAGCATCGCCGGCCCATGTGGCAGTAACAGTGGCTGTACCGGCGCCGACGGCATGTATCTTACCCGTTGAAGCATTGACGGTCAGCACATCGGTGTTACTTGACTCAAACGATACGGCACCATGGGTTGTACCGCCTCCGACAGTGGCATTGACATCCGCATCACCGGCTTTCCAACCACTCGGCACCGAATAAGTCAGCGTCGGAGCTGTCCAATCGGTACAGCACTTGGTTACATAGTCGGAGTAAGTGGCAGAGCCTGTTGTATAATTTATTTTAACAGATTTAATATAGAGAGAGTTTGTGGAACAAGTCACTGCAATTTTCACAACTCCAGTTAGATTCGTTGCCGGAGATGTCGGAGTATAAGTGATAGTACGATCAGAAGTCCCGCCTGTTGTAGAAACAGAAGCAGATGCGGTCATTGATGTTCCACCGACAGTTATTGCTATACTACCGGCACCAGAAGAGGCATTTGTAGAATAAGTAACAACAACTGATGTTACTTTTGAGTATGAAGACTTAGTTGTTGCATTTGCACCTGAAGAGCCAGTTGTAACTTGAACACCTCGACCAGATGTTAATCCATTGCCATCTTTTCCGCTTGTCCATAACGAACTTGCGTCAGCCCATGATTTAGATGTAAATGTTGATGTTACAGATGATGGCGTTTCGCTTCCACTTGCCGTAGCATACACTGCATAGAAAGTAGTATTTGCGGTGATAGATGGGGAACCGGCAACATCGGTGAATAAGTCTGCCGGTGCACTGACGACAGGCGTATTGCCTATATCTGTACGGCTCCAACCCATAAACTTATTGGCACAACTGCCGAGTGCATTGTCAGCCGGTGTAGTTGGCAACGCAGCCACCTTACTACTGTTGGCTACTAATGCTGTGCCGACAGAAGCATCGCCGCGCATCCATTCTACTTTCCACTTACCTGTACCGCTAAGGGCAATAGTCTTACTCTCTGCGCCAGTGCTGCTTACTGTTATTGTTGCACTGTGTGCACCATTGCTTGACGGCGTGTATGTTACGGTTATTGTCGTTGTAGCCACGGCACCTGCAGAGGTCTGCGCCACAGAGGTCTTGTCGATGCTGAACATAGCATTGTTAGTACCAGAAAGGGCGAGCGACAAGCCTTGTCCTGATGCGAGGTTAGTACCCGAAACTGTGAATGTCTCGGTATGTCCTTCACCTCTTGCTTGGTCGCCGTAAGCTATACTTGTCTTGCTCACGGTGATAGATGGTGTCCGCACTGTTATAGTCGCAGTGTTGGTGGCTGTCTCGCAGGCTCCGCTGCTTACCACGCAATAGTAGTATTTCGTGCCTGCAGCGGTGGTAGGCGGTGTGTATGAGCTGCTTGTTGCCGACAGAATAGCCGAACCTGTTGTGTTATTGTTGGCAGTATTTGAGTACCATTGATATGTTAGAGCCGGACCTGTACCATTCTTGGTGGCAGTAACGCTTAGAGCCGTAGCTGTGGCATTGAGGTTATATGTTGCGGCAGCAGGGTGAGTATTGATAGTCGGATCTTCGCATGCCGACGATACCGTACCTGTTACGCTTACGTTAATTGTCGTAGCGCTGCCGCCGGCTACGGTTACATTGCTTGCGCCATAGGTGTTTTGTGCCAAACCGGAAGCGAGGCGCACCCATATCGTTTGGGTGCTTATCGTTCCGCTTGAAGGTGTCAGCGTAACGCTGGATCCAAAGCCTGATGTGGCACTTGTCTTGCTCACCTCGAAATTGGTAGGAGCAGTGATAGTAACATTTCCTGTCAGTCCGACACCGCTCACGGTGAATGACTGAGCCTCGCTCGGACCGCTACCCACAGGGTAGTTCAATCCTGTAATTGTAGTCGGAGAAACAGTCAGTTTTGGTGTGGTGAAGGCTTTGCTTGTCTCTTCGCTTTCCGAGCAGTGTGAGCCATTGGTGTCGATAGCGCGGAAATAAGCGGTGTATGAAGATCCGGCAGTAAGACCGCTGACAGTAACGCCTGATGTGGCGTCAGTCCATGCGTTGTGACTACTGCTACCCACAACCTTGACTTGATATTTCTCCGCACCTGTAACCGCCGACCATGTAAAGTTGGCCGTCGTACCGCTCACAGCACTTAAAGTAGCACTAACAGTACCGAGAGAAGTACAACAATTGGTAAGATATTTGGAATAAGTAACGCCACCGGATGAACTTTTAGTGAAATTTACAACAACCTTACTTGTTGTTCCTGTCGCGCCTCCAACGGATGTTTTGAAATAACCCTTTCCACTTCCTTGAGTTCCAGACGAAGGGTTTGCTGAGGTTCCATAATATGTGGTAAATGTTCCGGCAGAACTCGTAACGGTAACTGAATTTACTGTTCCTAAATCGGTGCTATTATAAATATATCCGTTGCTTTTTTGCCACTGCATATTGGTACCACTTTTCATCACTTGATTAGAAGTCCAATCAACATCAATTGTTGCCCCTGAGGCATCTGTAGCTGTAGCAGTAGTTGTCTTTTCATTATTATTGGCGGCATAACTTGTAGTGTTAAAATCGTCAGCATCAATTGTAAAAGAATATGTTTTTGTTGTTGTACCTCCGGCTCCTTCTTTTGCAAAGACGGCATAGAATGTTTTATTAGCAGAGGCGTTGCTCATTGTTGAGTTAGTCTCGTGTATAGTTTTTGCGGATACATCGTCTATTTTTCCTGTCCATTCGGCATTGGTCCACCCGATAAATGTCGTGCTGACATCATCGCATGATGTCGGGTCAGCCGGGAAGGTTGGTTTTGTTCCTGATGCAACAAGAGTTGTGGCATGAACGGCACCATTTTTCATCCATGTATAGGTGTATTTACTTGTACCACTCAAGCTAATAGTCTTACTTGTTGCTCCGGTGCTCGATACGGTTATCGTTGCGGAGTGTGAGCCGGCAGAAGTAGGTGTGTAAGAGACGGTGACAGTTGTTGCAGCCACAGTACCTGAGCCATACGATATAGATGTTTTATCGACGGAGAATAGTGCTGCGTTAGCACCTGTTATTGCTATACTTATATTTGAAGTAAGGTGTGAACCTGCCACAGTAAATATTGCGGTATATGGACCACCACCATTAGCTTTGTCGCCAAAACCGATTCCTGTCTTATCCAGAGTCAGAGTAGGTACGTTGAGTGTCGTGAATAATGTCTGTGTGCCGTAAGCAGTACCATTGCCATTGGTGGCGTAAGGGCGTACATAGTAGGTAGTACCGGAAGTTAGGCCTGTGAGGCTGTGACTGAATGCGGTACCTGTAGTGGTGTATGCAGTACCTTTTTGCACTTGTGTGCCTGTGGTTAATGTAGGCGAGGTAGCAGTGCCATACACAAACCCATAGCTTGAGATAGTGCACCCTGCCGAACCAAGAGATGTTATACCGGCAGTGCAGCTCACCGTAGCCCCTGTAGCTGTAACCGCACTATTCGACCCCGCTCCCACAGTAGGAGAAGTAGTACAAGACGCTGCAGCGGCGAAAGTAACGACAACTTCTGACAATCGTTTTGTGGCATTACAAGTACAATATACTGCTTTTGTGCCATCTGTAGGAGTTACTGTCGTTACAGAACCTGAAGTTGAAGCAGAACCATTTGTCCAAGTTCCGGTAATGGTGTATGAAGAACTTGTCGCTGTAATTTTAATACTTGCAATTGTTTGACCCGAAGCCGGAGTAATACGCAATATGTTCTTACTATAAACACGCGTGTGCGTATAGCTTCCACTTCCACCAAGGTAGTTGTTGGCATTTGTTCCTCCATTTTTTTCAAGAGTCATAGTAGCATTTGTTCCTGACCACGTTACCGTAGACGTGCTTGAACTGCTATACGAATTTGTAGTTAAATCCCAAGTTTCATCAGCCCACGCATTTCCAACTCCGACAGTCAGCATACATAGGCAAATCAGACTGGCGAGACACAATCGAGAGAGATTCGAACCGATACTCTTCCGAGACTTCGCCGAATCAATCTCGAACCATTCTCGAACCATTCTCGAACCATTCTCGAGAGATAAACTCTTTTTTGACAAATAATTAATTAAATGTTTCATATTATTTTGATTTTTATATTATTCTTTATTTATCACGTACGCGTGTGTACGTGTTATTATTTGTGACCATAGGTGAAACCAATCACCTCATGCCCGTTTATTATTTAAAAGGGTATGGATTATTTTCATTATATTTATTTGCCTGAACTTTTGGATGAATCTCCAATATTAGTTCATTATCGCACCCATTTGCACACTTTTTTGAGTGTTTTCAATTTCCATCGCTTTGCGAGCAGCATCCGCTTCTGAACCTTCCTGAGGGCCGTGCTTTACGAATCCGCATCCAGTACAAACTATTTGATACGTTCCCTCTTTTAAGTGTGGATTTATTCTCTGTCTCATATGTTTTATAAAAAATATATTCGCACGTACGCCTAGGCGGGTTTACATGTATATGCGCTACTATAATTCCCGCTCATTAATATCCGGTGTTATCTTACATGTAAATAATTTATTCGGTAAAGAATCATTCTTTTTAAATAAACACCAATGATGTTTTATACTTGAATAAAAGGATTCAGATAGTTTTATTTTTTCTACGTATGTCAATATAGCTTCACCTAATGTGTCATTTGCAACTTTTTCATAAAAATATTTTAGGTTACTAAATGTATTTCCAATATCAATTTTATCTACACTTGCAATCATTATATAAAATGGAGGGTATTCCCTTTGCTTCAGATTGGCTAAACAATGAGCACCATGGCACACTTGCATAAACACAACTAATTGATGATTGCAGCTATTATTAACTTCCTCTAAGCAATCCATTAAATCCGGCCATGCATACAGTTCATCTATACCTTGTATATGTACACCTTCAATATTGCCATGCATCGCCAAATGTATAAGAGGAATAAAGCCTTTCGCACAGTCATCTTTAATCACCATCCAGACCTTGTCCCATTCGTCCAATGAGGTTACCCTCATATGTTCGCATATAAGAAATCGAGCGATGGTTTCTTGTCCCGTTTTGCAAAGACCTAGCCGTTCAGGGTTGTCCCTATCGTCAAAAGATGTAATCAGATATACTTTATTAAAGTTATACATTTTTATGAGCATTTTGTGGGTATTATTGTACTTTTGTCGTTCCGAGAATTAAATTAGAGCACATATCCTTTACGATGAACAATCTATTTTGTGCTGTCAAATCATTGTATAAAGTCGTAGACTTCTGAATCCGTTTTTCACTCTTATCATTTACAAAAAACGCATCTGCATTTATGGACATATGCAAATCTTTTGCTATGTTATTAATACTACCATGGTGAGGTAATTGCATCAGTAATAAGTGGTCTTCATGCATATATCTACGTAAAAACAACATAATCTCATTTACCTCAACGGATGCTTTAATCCTGGCGTCACCCACATAAAGACAACTTGTTCTGTCGGGAGTCATAGAAAGATTTCTAAACGATGTCTGTAGTCTGCAACAACAGATGCCATTCTCCAGATTCGCATCAAACAATTGCGCATTGGGCGTTTTTTGTGATAGTAAAATCAATCCTTTTGAGTTGGGACCTTGCAGACCAAATGTCTCTTTAAAGATGTTGTTTATATCTTCCTTGTTTTGTTCAAGATACCAAATATCATCTAATCTATTTAGATTTATCCCCTTATTTATAAAAGCTTGCCGCAAGTTTACAAAATCTTGAGTAGTCATTTGGCTATGAGCTACCCACTCCCATAAGTCTTTATGCTTATACACCCTACCAGAATTCTCTCCTTCGTTGGCGATTTCCTCAATTTGGCACTCATTACGACGCAGAACAGATAACATATTTTCGTATGCTCCTCTTGTCACAAAGTTATACACCACTTGCAAATCATGTGGTATATATGACATAACTGCTTTGCGAACTCCAATACCTGAACTTAATAAATAATCAATGCCGTTGACATGGTCTTGATCAAAATGGGAAATGAATATGTAATCTATTTGGTGTACTTGTCTTCTTTTCATCTCGTCAATGTACATCTCCACTCGTGCCGGTGATGATAGAGAACCACAATCATAAACGACTGTCATATTATCGATTTGTTCAACTGCCAATCCTCCTTGTCCGACAGGAAAAATAACTCTATAGTGAATTGGCATATCTTTCATAATAGCATTTTTTATTGATATTATAATCTTCTTCGCCAATTGGTCTCGGTCTTGCAACCAATCCTCATTGTTATTCATCCTTTCAGTCAAAAACCAATCTTCATCGGTCAAAGTTTGATTGCGATATACTTCCATTAATTCCCTATAAACAGAACCTTCTATATTCCGACTGCGGGCACAACAAATTATGTAGTCTATTTGCTTCTCTGATGCCCATTGCATATGCTGGCGAAAGCCCCAATAATAATGTTCTAAGTAATCACCGGCACTAAGAAGCATTACTTTCTTGCCATACCATTCAACCACTGCTCGAAAATCGGGTAAAGGCTCTTTTGTCGCCATCACCTCATCATATGAATACGGTTGATTTACGTGGAACATTGGCAATTCTACTTTTGCGCCTTGCTCTATTAAATGGCACAAAAGCAACCACATCGTGTGGGTTTTTCCTGAGTTCTGTTCTCCGTATATCACAAACATGCGTTTCATAATCTTTTGCACTATTAGTCCGTGCACACTTTAACAATTGCTATTTATATACACATAGATCGTTCAAACGACTAGTACAAGTGTTTATTTCATTTTGTTTAAGAGTTCGCGCAATTCCTTCAAACGAGGTTCTAAGAAACTTTTGTTCTTTTGATAGTATTTCTTGATTTCTTCAATTCCTCCCTCTTGATCTTCCGAAAAGAGAGTCTTTGCTTTTACAAGAAAACTATCCGGATTTGGTGTTTCGTCAAATAACACATGTAGCAACAATATAGTCAAGTCCAAATTTCGATGAAGTGGTAACTCCTCTGATTGTGAACTCCAGTGCTTTCTCTTTCGCCACACTTTCATTGATATCTCATCTGCATCATATTGCGCCCAACCTATGCTCAATGCGTGAGCATCTGTATTGTTCCGATACATTCCATCGACTTTGTCATAATCATTTACCGATACAATCGGCTTATGCCCTAAATGTTTTGGCGATTTCATCTTCTTTTCCCCTTCATCCGTGTCGGGTACAACGGTTATATCGTTATTATTTTATGCTCCTATTTATTTTAACTCTCTTAACACCTCAATATCCAATGGCTTCATCGTGTAAAGAGATGATTTTACATATTGGATATTCAATCGGCATGATACTTTTCAGTAAACAAGTCAAAAGTTTACGATTCTTAAGATTCTAACTCAGTAAACGAGTCAACCTTTTTCAGGTTTAGTCATCAAAAACATGTTTGCTTTTTTCTTGTTCAGTTAAAATTCAGTTCCTGTTCATAGTCTATTCAAATTATGGCTTGAAACGGCTGTTTTTCTATTACCGATGTGCTTTTTGCTATTAAGTGCAATGTCCTATTAATGTTCTATGTCATATTTTGTGAGCCAATGGTAACCCAATACCATGAACCCGATATTTTTATAAAAATGTTCTTTGATATATTGAAATGACTGATGGTATAAAAACAGACTGACACGATTCAATGAATCATGTCAGACTGATAAATGTGAAATCTAAGTTTGTAAAGTGCGGTCAGGCTTGAGGCAAATACCTTCAAAAAGCCCCTCAACCCTAATCACTATTCAAAAACCATTCGGTAGCGGGGATGCAGTGAACGGTCTTACCATCCTTTATGATGTCGCATTTTTCGCCGTACATCATAACGAGCGTAAGGTTGTCACAATGCAGCAGTTGAGAGGCTTTCAGCAGGTTGCCAACTTCGCGATTGTAGAGTTTAGCACGCGGCTCGCGGAAGTCGTAAGTCACCTGTATCAACTCCTTAACTTGCGAACCGTCAACCACAACGAAGTCAACTTCATACTCTCGCACCTTATGCAGGTAATAGACCTGCTGCAAGACAGAAGTGCGTCGCATAAGTTCGATGGCAACGAGGTTCTCAAGCCGCGGTCCGAGACTCTCTGTGAGCAACGCTCCTTCGCGTCTTGCCACCATGGCGTTGTCGATAGTATAGTACTTGCTGACACTGCGCCGTTCGATACTTTTCAGCGAGAAACGCGGTACTCCGCATACTAAATAAGCGTTCTTTAGATATTGTAAATATTTCTTCGCTGTATTAGCCGATTGCAGATTGTGCTTATCTTGAATGCCATTATACGACTGTTCTTGAGTAAACTCGTCAATCACTTGATTAGCAATATTTGTCAAAGTCTGAATATAGCGAATCTTATAGCGGCGTGCGATGTCTTTCTCAATTATAGTTTGGATAAGCGAGCGCACATAATCGGTCTTCTCCGTCTCGTTGAGATTAAGCATTTCGGGGAAGCCGCCACAAAACAGATACTGGTCTAATGCTCTTTCACGCAAAGCCGTAGCTTTGGTCGTCAGCGAGTGTTTGTCAACCTTCTGACTGTCGCAATACTCACTGAAAGAGAAAGGAAAGAGCCTGATTTCATGATAACGCCCTGTAAGATGTGTGGCAAGTTCGCCACTAAGCAAGTTGGCATTGCTACCGGTGATTATCAGACGCATACCCTGCCGAAGCATACGGTTGACAAACAACTCCCAACCGTCAATATTCTGCACTTCGTCAAGTAAAAGATGCCGAAAATCCCCGTTAAGACGGTATAGGGTCTTAAGCAGAGGGTCAAAATCCTTGCGAGTGAGACTACCGAGACGGTCATCGTCAAAGTTGATATAGCCGAAAGGCAGTCCGCTTTGGAGCATGACTTTGGCACAAAGGGTTGATTTGCCACTGCGACGAACACCGATAACAACCTGAGCAAGTGTGCTGTTAAGATTGATTTCTTGTTCCTCCTTGCGGGTGATATAACTTAACCAAGGCTTGCTTTCGAGCTCAGCACGTTGGTCGCTTAAGATACTCAGATAATCTGCTTCCATAGCCGAAAAGTGCAAAAATGTGTAATTTTCCTACGTTATTTTCGGTTGCAAAGATACAAAAAAATATTCAAACTGCACAAAAATGCATAATATAATTTTATAAAGTGCATAAAAGTGTAGTTTTGTATAGTCAATAACTGCACAAAAGTGTAAGATTTATCAGTCATTTCAACATGTCAAATATCGTATTGCATTATTTTAAGTGCTGCAATCGACACTATCTTTTTGTGAGCCAATGGTAACCCAATACCATAAACCCGATATTAAAAGCATTCTTTGAAATTATTGTACATAAAAGTACCTAACCGACTTTTCGATTAGGTACATAAAATTAGCATGATGTGGTTGCCGATATCAGAGGCAGGTTAAAACTTGATTCATCACAGACTCAATTCCGCCCGCCCCTGAATGCCACTACGCAGACAAGTCTGTAATGCTACTTGAACAAATCAGCAAGTGTCACTTCGTTTTGGACGATGTAACTGTTGGAGTTCCGTTTCACGCCAAAGGATGTTAACATTGTCATGCGGATTGATTTGCGAGGCTCAGCATAACGTTGGAACGTGTCAATACGTCGTTGGATAAGGTCATTATCTTTACTTGTCAGTTCGTATTCAGTGCGACTGTATTTCATCTCGCAGAGATTGACACAACGGTCGGCACGATCGATAAGCAAGTCGATTTGCACTTTCTGGGAAGCATCTTTAGGCGACCGCCACGAATAGACACTCGACTGTATTCCGCTAATGCCAAGTGCTTGTTTGATTTGCGGCACATGATTCAGACACAGCATCTCAAATGCTAACCCCGACCAAGTATTGAACATGGGTGTATTTTGAATATGTGACCAAAATGCTGAATCTTGCTGTTGATTCTTACTAACCACAGAATTCCAAAAATGACACAATGGATCGGTGAGTTGATATAGAACATTACGTTGGCGATTAGAATAATCGGTGTACTTTCGCATAAATTCGCATTTCTCCAATTCCAGCAATCGTTTTCCGAAAAGTGTGTTGTTGGTCAGACCTGTAGCATCAAGTATTCCTGCACGAGTTAAGCCTTTTTTCTTTTCGGAAAGTGCATCAATAATTGCAACATAATCCTCGGAATGGCGGAAAAGCGAACGAAAAAGAATATCCTTTTCCTGACACAACTCGCCTCTTGGAGAAAAAATCAGTCGGTCAACATTTTGCACAACACTTTGCTCTCTATTCATCAACGACATATAATAAGGAATACCACCGAAAATCATATAAAAATCAGCTACTTCTTTCTGAGAATACCCGAAATGGTATGCATCGAAATACTCTTTACATTTGCCAAGTGAGAAAGGTTCCAAGTACATTTGATGGGTAGTGCGATTATATAAACCGCCATGGTTGTTGATAATATTGTCAAGCATCCAAGATGTGGCACTACCGCATACAAACAGTTTGATATCTGAGCGAGCTGATGCCCATGAGTTCCAAAAATGCTCAAAAGCAGGAATGAATCCCGAACGAAGAGTGTCTAACCACGGCAACTCATCAATAAATATAACTTTTTGTTCTTGCTTACTACTTTCCACATAGTCACGCAGTTGGTCAAATGCCTCCAACCAATTTTCGCTCGCTTTAGCAGCAGGATAATAACGGCGCAGAGTTATGCTGAAGTTTTGAAGTTGCTCTGTCATTGTAACATTGTCCATCCCTGTGAAATAGAAGCAGATATCATCACCAAGGGTCTGACGTAGCAAAAACGTTTTGCCAACACGCCTACGACCATATACAGCCACAAATTCTGAATGATTGCTGTTTAAGTACTGTTTTATTAATCGGCACTCCTCATCGCGCCCAAACATAAGTTCAGCCATGATTTATTGATATTTAAGATTTATACATTTCTTGAAAAGTGTTGCAAAGGTATATAAAATATTTGATTTGAACAAATCTCAGCACTGAAAAGTGTTGAAATCATAATTATATTTTATTATTTCAACCATTTTCAGCTCGCAGAAATGCTGAAACGCGAAAATAATTTCTTGCTTGAGCGATTCTAAGTGCGAGATATTGCTGAAAAGATATTGGGAGGAGGTCGTTTCTGCAACTTATCGTAGCGAAAAGTGTTGTAAAGGTAAATTCTGATACTGATATCAACAGTTTACAGTTGTTATCAGCCGAAGCAGACAGATTGGAAACATACTAATTTTATGTACAATATGTCAAAGAACGATTGCTCTTTATCAAGTGCCGAGCGAGGCACTATAGTTAGGATAGGCTAAGCCGAAAACCAAAACTTGTCCCTTGGAGGATCTCACCGCAAGGGATTGGGCCATTGACCCCGCGGGCTCAATGGTTCGGCAAACAATATTAATTCATTATGGATTGAAAATAGCATACAATTTGGCTGTTTCAAATTAAAATAACTAAAGTTTCCCACATTGTTCCGAGTAAGAAACTAAAGTTTCCCGCTAATGTTCAGTATCACTTTTATTGAGATTATACCCTGTAGGGGTTAGCTTTTAATAGCATTGATATTGATAATCAGCGTTATTTCCCGTTAGGGAATATCTTTTAAATTCATTTTTCGACATAGAAATTCCCTAACGGGAAATCAATGGATAAATATAATCGGCTACACTATTAAAAGAAAATCGCTACGCGATAATCTATAATATAAAGAAAAAAGATATATTCCTGCAATATTAACCAAGTGGGAAACTTCAGTTAAAATAATTATCTTTGCGAAAAATTTCGTGATAGCAAACATCCTTATCAGCAAACTATTACACCTATAGTCTGTTTTTTTCAATCCATAATGTCAAATATCATTGTTGCTCGGTTTTGAGTGCTGCAACCGGCACCGGTGTGATTGTCAGTAAGAAATGATATTGTCGCAAACATCTGACTAAACGAAAAAAGCCCAGCACAAAGTGTTGTTGTGTCAGACTTGGATATTAAATTTTGCCCTTTTCTGATTCTGATATTATAGGCTTTTGCAACAAAAATAAGTAATTCTGCAATAATTTCGGAATTGTACCTTGCTGTAGAGTTATTACAATGCAAAATTAGCTTATTTTTTCTTAAAAGTCAATAGCAACAGCTGGAAAAAGTCATTAATTAACATATTTTATGCCTGACACTCTTTTGTGTAAAGTTTGCTTTATATCACTCTTTCAACGACCACATTTGTTCTTTTTCAGTGCCGAACAAAAGCACGACAAAAATAAATATTATAACACGATGTAAATCAGAGCATTAATGACGATTTCCGGTGGCCCGCAAAAAGGGTCGTTTTCGCGGGCCACCCTAAAGACGCCGTAAGTACTCAATTTTAAGCAACTTATAGTACAATTTTTCGTTAAGATTTTTTAACTAAAATTCAATGATTTGAGTTTCGTTATTTCGGGATTTCGTTATTTCGATTTTTTGACATTCCACATCAAAAAAAACTCAGGCTCTGCAGCAGCAGAGCCTGAGCAATCACACCCTTAAAGGGCTTTTATGTGGTCTTTAAATACTATTTAACCAGCACTTTGGCAACTTTGTTGCCACAACGAACGATATATAATCCTTGCGGGCAAACAATATTGTTTTCAGCAAGGCTTACCAATTGACCTTGAATGGTGTAAACGGCAACTTCTGCAAGTTTGTCGGTCAAGAACACTATCGTGCTACCCTCAACTCTTACAAAGTCCGTTGCCGGTTCTTCCACAAATTCAATCCATGTGTTGATATCCCATTCGTAAGCACTTACATTCTTTACTCCTTGTATGCCAAAGTATTTATCCAACTTGCCATACACTTTAATCTTTTTGCCTTTATTTTCCGGATGATCAGCGACATTCACTTCGTTGCGAATATCACCTGAAGGCAACTGAACAGGAATAAATGTTGCCGTCTCTTCTTTTGAATCGGCGAGAGCAATAGCTGTTGCCACATCACTTCCCTCTTCGTTGAGCACTGCCTTTTGCCCAGATGACTTTGGTGAGCCGACGATATAACCTGCTACCCATGCTTCTGTTCCGGGATTGTCTAATGCAATCACTTCGCCTATAGTATAAGGATTGTTTTTCTCTCCTTTTTCACCGATAGGTTCGTCGTCTGATTCTACTGTTACCTCACATGTAGCTGTCAGTCCGCCATCAACAGTGGTTACTGTGATTGTGGTTGTTCCGACACTTATGGCGTTTATTGTACCCTGATTGGTTACTGTGGCAACGGCGGTGTTCGACGATGTCCATGTTACTGATTTATTGTCGGCATCGGCAGGTAGCACTGTTGCTGTCAGCGTTGTTGCCTTACCCACTTTCAAAGTCAATGATGTCTGCGAAATAGTTACGCTTGTCGGGTGAATAGGATTGACAGCTTCTTCTTTCACTATAACTTCACATTTAGCCGTCAGTCCGCCATCTACTGTCTTTACTGTTATTACAGCATAACCGGCTTTTACGGCTTTCACAACGCCATTATTCACTGTGGCAACAGCAGTGTTCGAACTGCTCCATGTTAATGATTTATTCTCTGCATTGACAGGCAATACTGTGGCTGTCAGTGTGGCAGATTGACCTTCTGTCAATTTCAGACTATCAGCAGAAAGCATCACACTTTCAGGATGAACAGGCTCTACAACTACTTTCTTGACTGTTACGGGGCATGTAGCTGTAAGTTTGCCATCAACAGTTGTGGCAGTGATCATTGCCTGACCCTCGGCAAGAGCCCTAACAACACCTTCGCTCACAGTGGCAACAGCGGTGTTCGAACTGCTCCAAACGACTGATTTGTCATCAGCGTTTTCCGGAAGTACGATTGCTGTCAGTGTGGCCGTCTCACCCTCGTTAAGTTCAAGAGCCATCTCTGACAAACTGATGCTTGTAGGATGAACAGGAACAATGACAGGTTCTGTTACCGTAACTGCACATGTGGCTTTCAGGCCACCATCAACAGTGGTTACCGTTATTGTGGCATTGCCTGCTTTTACGGCTTTTACCTGACCATTGTTGCTTACTGTGGCAACGGCATTGTTCGAAGAACTCCATGTTACCGATTTATCATCTGCATTGGCAGGTAATACCGTTGCTGTCAAGTTGGCTATTGCACCTTCTTCAAGTGTCAGACTTGTTTTTGAAAGAGTTACGCTTGTCGGATGAATAGGCTCAACAACAGGTACGGTTACTGTTACTTTGCATGTTGCTGTCTTTCCACCATCAACAGTGGTTACTGTGATTGTGGCAGTGCCCTCATTCTCTGCTGTTACAACACCATTTTTTACACTTGCCACATTGCTGTTCGACGAACTCCATGTTACTGATTTGTCGTCAGCGTCTGCCGGTAATACAGTTGCTGTCAGTGTGGCTGTCTGACCTTGTTCAAGGTTGAGAGTCGTTTGAGAGAGCGTAACACTTGTCGGATGAATAGGGTCAGGAATGTCGGAGCCCTCTAATTCATATATTGCACGATAAGTCCAGCTATTAGCTTTGCCTGTTTGTGTAGCATACGCTTTGATAACCGTCGAGCCTTCTATTTTCTTTGTTAGTGCTGATGTCGTTGTCAGTTCCGGACCGCGGTCGATTGCGTAGTGCAGTGTAGCACCTGCCGGTGGCGTTACTGTCACTATTGTGCCTTGCGCCACTTTGCCTCCGGCATGTGAGAATGTAGGCATTGCAACTTGTTCAACATCAGCACCTATAGTGATAATGTCATCAACATATACCGAATTTCCAGAAGACATCAAGCGCAGGCGAACCGTCTGATTTTGAGCCGCAGTAGCTACCGGCAACTCTATACGAGTCATTTCGCCGGAAACAAAATCTGTTGTTGCTGTGGTGTACATGTCTGTCCAATCACTTGATGCCATCCATGTGGTTGAGTCTTTGGTAACTTGGTATGTACCGGTCTGATAAGCAGCAGTAAGTGTTCGACTATTAGTGTTTCTTGCGTAGCAACTCAACCCTGCCGGACTAACCACAGCATCGGTGACTATGTATTTTGAAGTTCCTAACTGGTAAAAAGGTTTTCCTGATAGTGTAGTGTATGTTCTTGAATTATTGATTTGATAGTCACCATCAGCATCAGTATTTGATGCGTCGTAAGTAACTAATTTACCTTTCTTTACAACTATCGTCTTTGTGGCAACTTCGCTCTCTCCAAGAGCTGACGTCCATGCAATAGCTTTTACTGTGTGAGTGCCCTCGCCAAGAGTAACTGCAGCACCTTTTGTCGATGATGTTGTCGGGGTAGAACCATTAGTGGTGTAATAGAATGTGGCACCATCAGATGTTGAAGCAAGATTGACAACTATATTACTTTCTGTGTAGTAGGTCGTATCTCCATTATTGGCAACATACTGCGCGTCAGTAGAGAAAGTCGGACTATCTGTCTTGCCGTTGTATGACGTCCATTCAATGTTATAAATACCGAATGTGGCCGTCTCGCCGCTTACGCTTGAAAGCATTGTAATTGCAAGTGTTGAAGCATTGGTGGCATCTACTTTTGCAGTGCAAAGGTGAGAGCCTGTTGTGCTTGGGACATCCACGGTGGCAACTACTGATTTGCTTCCTGCAGTAACACGAAACGAACGAGTACCGAAGCCTGTTCCTGCTGTTACACCTTTAACATAGAAAGTTACATAACCTACGCCTTCTGCGGTTTGAGTGGTTGTCAGATTGCCGGAAAGGCCATTGCCGCTTACTGACGAGCTGAGTGTCAGCACCCTGTAATCGCCTACTTTTGAATCCGCTGCACCAACTGCTTTCCATGCCATACCATTATCGCCGATGTAGTTGGTCACATCGGAATATTCATAAGTTTGTTTTTTGATGTTAGCCATAGATTCTGAACCGGCTGCGTAGGCGCCTATTGCAAGAATCGAGGCTAAGAAAAGAATAATTGTTTTTTTCATGATTTATAATAGTTAGTTTGTTATGTTTTTTTGAAAAAGTACATTCTACCTTGCAAAATTACAACAAATGTTTGATTAAAACAAAAAATCGCCAATTTATGCTAATAAATAGCGAAATAACACACAAAAATTTGTTAATAATAAGAAAAAATTGTAATTTTGCGTTGCAAATTTGTTAAACATTAAAAATAAAAAAAATGAAAAAACTTATTTATTTTATGACCGTTGCAGCCCTTGCCCTCGGCATGATGGGTTGCAAAAAAAATGCTAATGAGGTAACTAACGAACCTAATTATGTAGTTACTGAGATATCTCTTGATGTTGAATTTGATGCAAATGATGAGCCTGTTTTTGTTGTTAAAATGACTCAAGATATGCCATTTGTTCTTGCTCCACTGTCAGAAAGTGTAATTGCCAACTTGTCAGACTCAGCAGTAGTGGCAACTATTTTGCCTGAGGCACTGAAAAACCCTAATAGTTATGTACTTAATGGTGGATCAGGAAAATATCAACCTGATTATGGTCAATTTGCAGTTGGTAAATACAAAGTATTTGCTTTTGCTGTTGACCTTGTTAACAATAAATTAGCAAGCAATATCGCAAGTGCCTCATTCGAAATTAAAGGTAATGGCCTTGTCCTTTCTGTTGAGCAAGATGGTCTTTTAAGTGTAAAGGTTGATGCTTCCGATGCGCAACACACATACGCTATTGCTTTGTATGACAAAAAGTTGGCAGACAATGCACTGCAAGCAGGTGCTACCTTAGCAGATCTCGTTCTTGCAGATTTTGTACAATCTATAGATGGCGATAAGTTGGCATATCCTGACTCTTCATATACATGGTGTGCAGAACCTTATCTCTTCGTAGGTTCACAAACACTTGACTTAAGAGATTTATACTCAACAATCAGCGCAGGCGACCACTATGTTCTTGTTGCAGGTATTGATTTTATAGATGCTGACACAGCATATTACGCAAAAGCAACAACAACAGGTTCAAGCGTTTCAATTCATCTCGACCAAGATTATGTTGAGCCGCAAGCCGTTAAAGGTATTGATGGCAAACTAATTCGTCGTAAAGCACAAATGAAATATTTCGAAAAGAAACAAATCAAATTCCATAAGATTGACTAATTATTAGTAATTTAATCGCATAAATAGAGCCTAATGTGCAAATCATTAGGCTCTATTTATGTATTATGACAATTCACTTTGTCTTGCTATCCTGTCATCTTTTACTTTCTCAACAACTTATCAACATGTGTTAAAAATTATCGTCAAAACTATAAATAATTGTCAAAATCTTTTGGTAAATGAAAAAAAATGTGTAATTTTGCAGGCGTAAAGAAGCACCTCAAAAAAATATTTCTTTAACCGACAATTTTATGCCATCGTGAAATGCATTTTTTCTTATGCAACACGTCTTGTGCATAAAATAATCGTCAATAATCCAATTTTTACATATAGAGGTGCTAACAAAATTTATGCTATGCGTGCAAAGGTGTTTGCCCATAGTTGAGGTGCTAAAATAAATTTTGTGGTATTACAAAGATGTTTGATTTTTCGGTCTGACACCATTCAGTGTGTGTCAAGCTGACGAGATAACACATTGTAATGCATTAGTGTGGCATGGCCACAGATTTTTGCCTATCATCAAATTACAATGTGCATTGCTTAGCACATAAAATAAGAAGCAAGACGATATTTATAAAGATGAAAATAGATGTAACAAGGTGTATTGAGAGCCTTGATGTAATCAGTATTTACGGCGTCTTTAGGGTGGCCCGCGAAAACGACCCTTTTTGCGGGCCACCCACAAAGCTCCTCCGCCCATAAAATGATTGCATTGCACAGCGCCAACAAAACATTTTACAATCATTGTTCTGCGGGTAGAATTCCTCCATTATATACTCACAGAATACACCAATGTTTTAGGCACTAACCATCTTTGAAAAAAAATGCACAAGATATAGTAAATATTTATCTCAAGTGCCTTGTTACTCTATTTTGTCTTAAAGCGATATTTGACATATTGGAATGACTGATAAAAAATGGATAACATCTTCACTGATTTGTTTTGCATACAAAACAAATCTTGCTTAAAAATGTTTTGCATATAAAACACTTTTTAGCGGCTCATCACTCCTTCATATTCTGAATGCAGAAGCCGATCTGTTGCGCCGCTGTTTAAGTTATGATATGCAAGGACTTTCATATCGCGAATATCTACAACTATACCACAACATTGAATTGCCAATTGTAACCTTACAAGATATTCTGAAAAATAGTAGCGATATTTGTTCAGATGTTTTACACAAATGTCGTCCGTTAGAATACATGGTGATTTTTTGATTAATCATGAAATCGCATTTGAGGTTGGCGGAAAGGCAAAAGACGGAAAACAAATTGCTAAAATTGAAAATAGCTACATAGCTGCAGACAATATCGACTATCCAATGGGAAATAAAATTCCACTTTGGCTATTTGGATTAATGTACTAAACAATCTAAAGTTTCCCACATTGTTCCGAGTAAGAAACTAAAGCTTCCCGCTAATGTTCAGTATCACTTATATTGAGATTATACCCCGTAGGGGTTAGCTTTTAATAGCATTGATATTGATAATCAGCGTTATTTCCCGTTAGGGAATATCTTTTAAATTCATTTTCGCCGTAGAAATTCCCTAACGGGAAATCAATGGATAAATATAATCGGCTACCCTATTAAAAGAAAATCGCTACGCGATAATCTATAATATAAAGAAAAAAGATATATTCCTGCAATATTAACCAAGTGGGAAACTTCAGTAAACAATAATAAATCCTTTTTCAATCAGTCAGACATACTTTTGAAGTTTGTCTGATTTTTTTATGCAGTCATTTCAATACATCAATTGCATATAAAACAAGAATAAATATATAAAACACTAAATAACATGAAAACAAATTTACTTAACGCAATCAGCAAGATTCGTTATCTTGCAATGCTAATGGTACTGACTTTGATTTCCACAAATGCGTGGGGTACATTGCCAGCTTCGCCGACATGGACTGCTACTGCTTTAAGTAGTATTCCTGATGGTTCAACAATTATTATTTTGAGTAATTCTACTGCTGCTAATAACGTTGCATTACCATCAACTACTACTGGAAGTAATCCTGCCAGAAAAGTTTGTACTATCTCAACAACGGCTGGAGTAACAACTATTACACCACCTTCTGGTACAACTTTACAAAGTTTGGCATGGACACTAAAAAAATCAGGGAGTAATTATAAGTTCTATCAAGAAGGAAGTGCTGATGTTCGTCTATTTCTAAATGGCACCGGTTCAAATACTGCTTTGAGAGTAGGAAATGCGTCAAGTACAAACGACGAATTTGTAATGGGTTCTGGAGGCAAACTTCTTAAAGTTTCAACAGCTAATCGCTTTGTTGGTCCATACGAAAGCGGCTCTGACTGGAGAACATATAATAGCGAGACTGCAACAAATTATAAAAGTGCAGCCCTAACATTTTATGTTTTAAACGCAACTTCCACTTGTGCCAACAAGGTTACCTTAACCAAGGCGGCAGCTACTAATGGTAGTTTTGCACTTAAAGAAGGTTCGGCTTCAGGCACAGAAATAGCAAGTGGCGGAACAGTGGACAACTGCGACGCTAATGCTATCGTCTATATCGTTCCTACTCCTAACACCGGTTATAAAGTAAACGGAACACCTACCGCAACTAATAGTGCAAGCGTAACCGCCGACGGCTCGAACTTCAAAATAACCTACACAAAAGGTGCAAGCAAGGCTTCTACCGTAACGGTTAGTTTCACTGCACAATCATACACTGTCACACTCAACAAAAACGGCGGTACGGGAGGTACAGCAAGTGTGACTGCAACATATAACGCCACATGTCCTGCCATTGGTGGCGCTGTTCCTACCAAGACAGGCTACGACTTCACCGGCTACTACTCAGGTTCAGGCGGAACAGGCACAAAAGTTGTCAATGCCGACCTCACATGGGTGGCTACGGCATCAGGCTACACAAGCAGCAGCAAATGGGTTAAGGCTGCTACAACAACATTGTATGCCGGATGGGCTCCTAAATCATATACCGTTACTTGGAAGGTTAATGGCGTTGCCTATACGTCAACATCAGTTAATCACGGCGAACACGTAACTACATTGCCTACAGATCCAAGTCCTGCTTCATATTGTGGCGACAAATTTATGGGCTGGACAACAGTGGAGAACTATGATGCCGGCACTGCACCTTCGCCTTTGTTTACAACCGCGTCTGAAGCTCCAACTGCATCAGGCAACCAAGTGTTCTATGCCGTCTTTGGCTATTATTAAAAGCTGCAAGTCATCAGCTGATATTGGCTGACAATAGCTATGGTGCGCTGATACCGCACCATAGACCCATTGCGGAACTTTTCCGCAAAAGTGATATTTGACATATTGGATTACCGTAAAATCAATGGTACAATTCGTGAAATTTAGAGTTTTTTGCAAAATATCTTGCAAAACATATAAATTTGTTGTACCTTTGCCAATGCTTAAGAGAAAAAGAAAATTTATGAATCATGTTTTTCTACTTCTCAAATGTTAATTTTAGATAGTTTTGCAAAGGTACATTGTAAAGCCAATAAAGTAAATGAAAGGAGTTTAGTATGGAAGCAAATTTAAAAGAAAAGTCGGTGTTTAACCCCATACAGATTCATCTTCTGCAAATGTTTTCAATAGATAACGATGAGAATGGATTGATAGAACTTAAGGAGGTTTTATACAATTACTACTCAAAAAAAATGCAGAATAGATTGAATGAATTATGGGATAATGGAACATTGAATCAAGCCCATCTTGACGAAATCAACCAAATGGATTTACACAAGTTAGATTAACTATGCGCATTGTTCTTGACACCAATTGCCTCATACAAAGTATTTCACAGCGTAGCCGCTATTACGCTATATGGGAGTCTTTAGTAGAAGGCAAAAATACACTTTGTGTTACAAATGAAATTATCACAGAGTATTTAGAGATATTACAACGCCTTACCGATTATGAGACTGCAGAAGCAATCGTGAAAACTATTATAAACAGTAAATTTGTTGAGTTCGTTGTTCCATATTATCGTTTTAATATAATAACTCAAGACCCTGACGATAATAAGTTTGTAGATTGTGCTATATCCGCCAATGCGCGATATATAGTTTCTAATGACCATCATTTCGATATTTTAAAAACAATCTCTTTTCCTCATATTGACGTACTAACACTTGAAGAATTTTTTAGTTTGATTAAATAAAAAATATACACAACACGTGTGATAAATTAAGCGGTAATCCAATAATCAATATGGGTTACCGTTTTTTGTGTATTCTATGGTGCGCTGATGCTGCACCATAGAACAAAGCGAAACATTATGATATTGCATCATAGGCAATTTATGGAATTGAATTAATTGGCACGCACAATACTTTATTTAATGAAGATATAAATTGCTTGATGATATATGCACACACTTTTTTAAGTTGGCAATTATACACCCACCACTATTTAAGAATAATATAAAACACTAAATAACATGAAAACAAACATTTTCAATGCAATTAGCAAGATTAGATATCTTGCTGTGCTAATGGTACTAACAATGCTGTCCACACAAGTGTGGGGAGAAACCATGGAACTAACATTTGAAGGATCCGGTACATTCCCCTATAATTCTGCATGGTCAGTAACAAGTGGTTCTGTAAACACATCTTATCATCATGGGGGTAGCAAATCTTGTCAATTCTCAGCAACAGCATTTGTTGTTAAAACAAATGACAAGATTACCGGTACTATATCTAATATTAAATACTATGCCACCAAAACATCAACAAACACAACCAATACACCGGTGTATATTCAAACCTCAACAGATGGTACAAATTGGACAACTGTGAATACTTTCAACATTGCAAGTACCACAAAAGGAACATTTACCGAAGTGTCTCAAGATTTAACTGCGAATAATGTTAATGTATATGTAAGAATTAGTCGTGGTGGATCATCAACAGCAAACCGCGTTATAGATGATATTATAATAACATATACTGCTACTTCTTCTTGCGCCAACAAGGTTACCTTAACCAAAGCAGCGGCTACTAATGGTAGTTTTGTTTTGAAAGAAGGTTCGGCTTCAGGCACAGAAATAGCAAGTGGCGGAACAGTGGACAACTGCGACGCTAATGCTATCGTCTATATCGTTCCTACTCCTAACACCGGTTATAAGGTAAACGGCACACCTACTGCAACTAATAGTGCAAGCGTTACAGCCGACGGCTCAAACTTCAAAATAACCTACACAAAAGGTGCAAGCAAGGCTTCTACCGTAACGGTTAATTTCACTGCACAATCATACACAGTTACGCTAAACAAAAACGGCGGTACGGGCGGTACGGCAAGTGTGACAGCAACATATAACGCCACATGTCCTGCCATTGGCGGTACGGTTCCTACTAAGACCGGCTATGACTTCACCGGCTACTACTCAGGTTCAGGCGGAACAGGTACAAAAGTTGTCAATGCCGACCTCACATGGGTGGCTACGGCATCAGGCTACACAAGCAGCAGCAAATGGGTTAAGGCTGCGACGACAACACTGTATGCAGGATGGACAGAAAAACCTATCACACGCTATGTAACACAGTGTTGTACCGATTGGGCTACTCCTTCTCTTTCAGGCTATTCAACAAGTCTGACATCAGGCGGGACTACAACTATTGCAGTTGGTTCAGGTACAGTGTATGGCACACGCACATTTGAATCGAGCAATCCTTCGGTGCTGACCGTCAATTCAAGTGGTGTGATTACTGCCGTCGGTGCCGGAACAGCAACAGTTACTTGCACATGGACAGGCAATGCTACATACTGCGAGAAATCGGTTACGACAAGCACTATAACCGTAACGGGTAATGTTACCGTTGTGTTCGACAAGAATGGCGGTACGGGTACTATGGCTAATCAGTCTATTCCATACAACACCGCCACAAAACTTACTGCCAATGCCTTCACTGCTCCAACATGCAAAGAGTTCTATGGCTGGGCTGACACCAAAGCCAAAGCCGATGCCGGCACACGCGACTACACTGACGGTCAGTCGGTAACGCTCACAGCAGGCAAGACACTCTATGCCGTTTGGAAAGACAAGACATATACAATAACAAAAGGTACAAAAACCGGTGCAAGTACATTCACACTTTCCACTACATCAATAACTTGCGGTGCTACACTGACTATCACTTGTGCTGCCGATGCTTCACACAAAGGTAATCCTACGGTAACAGCAACAGGTACGCACGGAGACATAACTGTCGTTTCAGCCACAAGCGTAACGATAGCCAATGTACAGAGTGCGATGACAGTGAATATTTCTTACCCTGCAAAAGAAACATTCACCATCACATGGAAGGCCAATGGAACAAACTACACAACCGGCTCACCAACAACAAGTGTTACAGAAGGCAATGCAATCACTAATTTACCTTCTAATCCTACTTCGTGCTCCGACACCTACACTACCTTCGTCGGGTGGTTCCCTGTGGCAGCCGGTTCGGAGAGCGCACCTACGGGTGCAGCAAGCCTCGGTACATTAGGTTCAAAAGCAGTAGCCGGAACAACAGTGCCTACAGGTAATACCACCTACTATGCCGTTTGGGCTGATGGTGGCGGCGAGATTACTCGTATATCGGGTATAACAAGCGGTGCTTACTATTATATAAAAGGTGCCTACTATGCTAAATATCTCTATTTTGACGCCAGCTCAACAGGGAATAAGGCCGGTACATCCAAATCGACTACTGCCGAAGCTACACAAGTGAGAGTTATCTATGCAGGAACAGCAGGACGCTACTATATCAAAGCCGGCGACTACTATATTCACGCAGGTGGAAGCAATGGTCAAATCAATGTTACAGCTACAGAGACCTACAATACTATCAGCGAGCAGACCGATGATGAGGGCGATCCGACACTCCGCATCACAAGCGGAACAAACACTTCTCGTTCAATTCAGCTGAACAACAACATGACTAACTTTGGTAGTTATGCCAACACTCAAAACGATGTCTCTCTCTATTCGTCTGCTTCGGGTTATATCTCATCTTGCTGCGCTTTGCCTGCCGTAACAAATGTTACTGTAGGTGTAAGTTCTGCCACTGCAATATATCTCAATTGGCAAAATCCTGCAAGTCTGAGCGGTATAACCAAATTCCAGATTGTTCAGACCAACACAGCCGGTGGCGTAACAGCCGGAACAGTGGTTAAAGACAATATCGCATTAGGTTCTGCCAATGCCAAACATTCAAATGTAACAATCAGCGGTCTGACAGAATGTACTGAGTATCACTATGCTGTTGTAAGTTACGGCGATTGCCAAACATATTCAGCAGAAGTCATTGCTCAACCATACGGAAGTGCCAAGACACTGACCTACGACTATAACGGCGGTTCAACAACAGACATGCCTGCAACCTTTGTAACCACATGTACAAGCAATGTTGCCACACTGCCTACACCTACAAAAGATAAATACGATTTCAAAGGTTGGTACACAGCCACATCAGGCGGAACACTACGCGGTGCAGCCGGTGCATCCTATACCGTAACCGCCAACGAGACCGTTCATGCTCAATGGACACAAAACACACTTAACTTCAACATGAACGGCAAGACAGGTACTGCACCTACTGCTATTAAAGACCGCGCCGGCTCGATAGTATCACTTCCTGCACCTCCAAAAGTGGCCGGTTTCCATTTCAACGGATGGTACACAGCCACATCTGGCGGAACACGCAAAGGTGGTGCAGGCGACAGCTACACTCTGTCGGCAACAAAAGGTGCAACAGAAACTCTCTATGCACAATGGACAGCTGCAAGTATAACCGTTACCAATCAAGAATTCTATGCCACAACCAATGTTGCCTTCTCAGAGACATTCTCTATCACAGCCACAACAGACGAAGACGGAGTGGCAGTAAGTGTTACGGCTCGCACACCATCGGGCAACGGCATCACGGCTTCTATTGACGGAACGACAGTAACAGTTACTATGCCGGGCAAAGCAGCCGAAGGTGATTATACAGCAACACTGAGCTTCACAGCCGCCGGAGCAACAACACGCACCGCAACAGTAACTATACATGTTCAGAGCCTTGCCGTACAGACATTCACAAAGAATACTGACTATTTCACAGGAGATATACTTTGTGCCGACAAGACACCGAGTCCGGCTCTGACAGCAAGCACCACATATCCTTTCACACTCACCAATGCAATGTATAAATCAGCCGGTGTCATAGCCACATTAGGTGAATTCAACGGAACAGATACTTATCTCTACGATGCAGCAACAGGAAGCAAAGTGAGCGACAAGTCATTACCACGCGCAATATCGGGTGCAGGCATAGTGTCGTTCAGTCTCTCAAATCATATTGGCGACATGGTTGCCGGCAAGAAATACCGCATTGAGTGGATCAACAACGACGGTGTAATGAAGAGCAGCACCGGCGTGCCTTATCAAGATGTAAGTTACACATTCACCTACTCTACCGACTGCTCGAAACCTATAGCTCTCGACGCTTGTCCGATAACAAAGACAGGCTTTACAGCCAACTGGATACCAAATGGAAGTGCGTCGCAAACTCTCAATGTATATACCTACGACATCGGCACGACGATATGCGATGTAACATTCACAGCCGATGAGAAGCCGACTGCCTATTATGCACAAGGAAGTAACTCTACCAACGACGACTCTAAAAATCCGGTATTCTTAGGTTTGCTCTATGGTCAAAGCTGGGCATCACCGACATCAGGTATTTTGACATGGCAAAGTGATAGTTATGGCGGTTGGCGTATATGTAACACTTCAAAGCGTTGGGCTGTATTCAGTGCGCAATGTACCACAGCAGGCACTTACACCGTAACATTTACCGGTCGTGCCGTAAGCTATGCTTCACATGTAACAATCTACAAAACAGATGCCTATGGTGAGCCTATCGGTGCCGCAATTGGAACATTCGATCTACCGACGAGCAAGACAGTAATTGAAACAACAGTGGCTCTATCTTCAGGTAACCGTGTTGCTATCGTACCTGACCTTTATGTTTCATCGGGCGGTCCGGGTGTAACAGGCGTTATCGGTTTGACTGTACAGATGAAAGGACCTAAGAAATATGTTGCATCATCACCTATAAGCGGAATATCAAGCAGTACATCTTCACGCGCTGTTACGGGACTGACTGCGGGAACAACCTATTACTACACAATTAGCAATGGTAGCGAATCAAACGAAATGACCGTTACAACTCGTAGTGGTGATCCGTCAATCGAATTTTCGCCTTCTAAAGCAACTTTGCAAACTGATGTTAACGGCAATGTAACAACAACGGTTGAGGTTGCAGGCGATAATCTCACTCCTTGCGACATCACGGGCATACTTGCAGGTACAAACGCTTCTTATTTCGCTGTTGATAAATCGGGGTTGGTTTATGATGTAACGACAGGCAAACTGACCGGTTCGATTGAGATAACCTACCACCCGACAGCCGAAGGCTCTCACACTGCCAACTACACTATTTCTGGCATGACGCCTCTGCAAATCGAAGGTCACTCATGTCCGTCAGGCTTTGGAAGTCAGGCAACATCAGCTGCTTCTATAACAAAGAATAGCGCAACGGCACGCTGGTCGCAATCAACGACAGGTTACTTGATGCTTTCAGAAAACACTCGTATGAACACCGAGCTGTTGATTAACCCGGGCTTTGAACAGGACGGCCTCGGCTGGGACGGTGTTCCGAGTTCCATGATGCCTACAAGCGGCTCACGCCAAACAGCAATAAAGGCATTAGGCCGCTCAGGCAACTGCATAATCATGACAGGCTACGGACAAGGCTCATACGTCTATCCTAACACTGCCACAGGAAAGACAAGCGATGGCATTCTTGGGGCCGCTGTATATGGCGAGAAAACGACTTTACAACCCGGTACTTACACCATTTCGTGCTATGTACATAATGCCTCAACATCAAGCGCATTGAGCGATGCTGCTTATGGTTCAGATTGTGAGTTGTTCATGGGCTTTGCCAACGACTTCCCTACAAAATCGTATGCCACAGCACGACGCTCGATTTGCCCTGCCACAGGAACAAACATCAAAGGCAAAACAGGTTGGATAAAGATTGAAGACACCTTCACATTGACAGAAGCCACAACAGGCTACATATTCCTTGCCTACAAGACAGGCGGTCCGTCATACTATGCAGCAGACGACTTCAGCTTGAAGTGTACAGGCGTTGTTCCGGGTAGTAACTTCTCTGAATATCCTATTAGTTCCGCAACATCAAAGGCACTGACCGATCTCAAACCAAGTACTTCATATTCCTACTATGTTGTAAATGCTTCAGGTTGCGCAAGTAATATTGTTTCCTTCACCACTCTGGCATCAGCCGATGCTGTAAGTATCGAAGGTGATCCTAACCCTGTTTCAGTCACAGGACCTAAAGGCTCTACAACACGCGGAACAGTGAGCATCACCGCCTTGAATGCTTATTCTACAATTCTGTTCAATGTCGGCGACGATTGCGGTGGACGCTTATCATTGCTCACACCTTCAATGTCGGAAGCCGGTGGTAGTCTGGTATTTGCATTCACCCCACTTGAAGGCGATGCACAAGGTGCAACAGGCTCCTGCACAATATCAGCCACAACACTCGGACTCGCGACACCATACGAGATAACAGTAAACTGGACGGTTTCGGCAGGTGTTGACCAAGCCACACCGACTGTTGAAGTGGTGGAACTTGACAACAGCTCACTGACCGTCGAACATAACATTGAGAATGTCTCAGAAAACTCAGAAATCCGCATACAGTTAGACCGCGAACTTACCGACGAGGAAATAGACGAAAACGTAGGCGACGAGATATTCTTCTCGAAGTACTACGAGGCTTATATGCACAAGAAGCTCTGGGCTATATACAACCCGACCAACGAGAAAATATCGTTGAAAGGCATGCAGGTATGGAAATCAAAAGGCGGCAGAGCCGGTGCATCAAATGCATGGAACCGCTCAGAGGTTGTCTATCTTGACAGCTATGGTAAGGAAAAAGGCTTTATCGGTCCTAAAGAAGAGATCATCATTTATGCAAGTCAGAACAGCTACACTTGCGAAAGCGGTAAGACAGACATGACCGAATGGAACGGCTATCCTAACTCAGGTCCGTTGTCTTACTCTGGTGATGATGCTTTGTTGCTTGTTCGTAAAGTGCGCACAGGTGAAGCCGACTATCGTACTCCGCCTGCAACATCAGTAACCGGTGATGCTCTCTCATGGCGTACTATAGTTGACGACGACGAGACAGAATGGACAATGCTTGACATCATCGGTGCGCGTGCAGCCAACAACATGCCTGACGGCTCAGGTATCAAACACTGGACATGGAAGAACTGCAAAAACGGCACAACAGAAACAGGCGATGACTATGGTTGGGTTGGTTATGGTCTTGACATCTCAGAAGATTCATGGTCGAGCAACACCTGCAATAGCCAGCCGGCAGGCTACCTGCTCTCTACCAACCGTTGCTTGCTGGTTCGTCTCTACACTGTCAAATCAGGTAACAACGCTGTCAATGTCAATGTGGGCAATATGTACACCCTCGGTATCAGCCCGATACAACCGGAATGGAAAGGTGCCCACGTTCCAACCGAACCATCGTCAAAACAAGACGAGATATCGTGCGAAAACTTCGCCTTTGTCGGCGGTTACGACTATTCCAACTACTACAACGCATGGAAACCACTTGAGGAAGATGAGTATCTCGTTGGCGACCGTCGCTCTGATGGTTCCTACCTCGTGAGTGATGTCAATGTGCCTCGCTTCTGGTGTAACAAAGTGCGTATAGAAATCATCGAACACGAAACAATCAATGGTGTTGATGTATCATCAGTTCGCCACTATCAAGACTATCGCGTTCCTATCGTAGTTGATGAAGATGCTTACACCAACACAGCCAAGTTCTTCGGAAACCCGAACAACCCAAGCTATTCAGGTGCTGACGAAAATGTGAAGAAAGGCGAGTGGAGCACAATATGTGCCGAATGTGATGTCGTTGTTCGCGACAACGCTACTCTGACACACCGCGCAACGGGCGGCAACTTGAAAAACCAATTCAATAATGTTCAGGTTTATTCAGGTGCGAAACTTATGGTTGCTGACGATTTGACACTCACTTTGCACGGCTTGCAGATGCGTGGTATCAACGACGAGACATCTTACGCCATTATCAACAATGGTGCTGCCGGAATAACTGTCGACTCAATCGTACACGTTAAGCGTATTGATGATGCCCATTGGTATCGTTTCTCGCTACCTTACAAGTGCGATATTGCAACTATACGTCAGCTGAATGGTAAATCAATGGGTATCTACGGCACCGATTGGGTAATCAAGTATTACGATGGTGCAGAGCGTCAGGCACAAGACAACTTTGCCGGTACGGGCGTTTCGTCGAAACACTGGAAGAAATTAGGCGCAACAGATGTTCTGCAACCAAATCAAGGTTACATCATCGGTCTCTACACCACAGAGTGGGAAGGACAGTCGAAATCAATATTCTTCCCGCCTAAATCGCCGAAATCAACCAATGGCTATACCGAAGGCGGTTCGGACACCAAGACTGCCAATGTATATGCTTACACAGGCGATGGCAACCAGATGAACCGCGGTTGGAACTTCGTTGGCTCACCATTCATCTCGCTCTTCAACCCTGCCGGATTAGCTGCTGCTCGTCAAGGTATGAACAATACAACTGTCATGATTAAAGGTCAGTACGGATTGGAGGAATACACCAATACCGACCGTGTATATGTATCTGTACCTACTGATGCGTCTATGCGCTACTACGAGCAACGCGAGGCAGCAAGCGAGAAACTCGAACCATTCTTGCCTTACTTCGTACAAGTGGCAGGAACAAGTGCAGCTACAAAGACCATCACTTATTCGAAAGATGGTCGTACGCTGACTAAAGCACCTCGCCGCGAGCGTCAAGCAGAAGAGAACCAACATGTAGGCTTCGACTTGATGATTGTTGCTCAAGACTCGACATTCGATGTTGCAGGTATAGCTCTCTCTGACGACTATGAGATAGGTTACGAAGCACAACGCGACCTCTACAAGATGGCACGCAACAAGAACCAAACAAATCTCTACACCATAGCGCCAGACCAAGAAAAGATGGCATTCATTGCACTGCCTATGAGCAACGCAACAGACATACCTCTCGGAATATATGTTCCAGAAGTAGGTAAATACACCGTCATGGTTACTCCGGGTTCCGACCTCACTGACATCGACGCTATCTACCTTAAATACAATGGCGAACAAGTGGCCAACCTCTTGTTCGACGAGTACGAGCTTGATGCAGAAGGCTATGGCGACATAGATGGCTTCACAGTGACTGTGGTAGTTCGCAAACGCGTACCAACAGAAGTTGAGATAGCAGCAATGGACGAAGTCGGAGTGCTGCTCACACCTGCCGGAATAGAAGTAGTGGGCTTGCCACAAGGCGCAGAAGTACAATTGGTTGATGTTGTCGGCCGCACACTTGCACAACAAAAGACAACAGACGAGAGTGTACAATTCAATGCTCCTGCAACAGGTGTTTACAACATCGTCGTTCGCTATGGCAACGAAAGAAAGGTAATTAAAACAGTGATTAAATAATGATTAAACAGTATTCTATCAAGGGTTGAAAAGCCCTTGATAGAATACTTGAATATGATACCATCAAAAACAAACCATTAACTAAAAAGGGAGAAACAAAATGCGTAAAATTCTAACATTAGCAACAATTTTATTCGTTTGTAGTTTATTAAACATTAGTATAAATGCCCAGAGTATCAACCGCCAACCAAGTTCAAATATAGGCGTTGGAGTCAATGCTCCTGCTGTCAGCCAGCCATCTTTGGAACAACAAAATGTGGGAAACAGGATGAATAATGGTAACTCCATCCTGAATCGGAAGACAACGCCTGTACGCAGTGGTCGCTATGTGTCTCCGACACAGCAAAGTGGCGGTAGCGGAGGCGGAACAACAGTGTTTAATTTCCATCAGTCAGCAGGTCGTTTGAGCGGAGGTGGTTCCGGTAGCGGTGGCGGTTCAATGAGCAGCGGAATGGGCTTAGGAGGTAGCTCACGAGGCGGCTATGGCAGCATAGGTTCAGGTGGTGGGGCGACAGGAGTCGCAGTGCCTTCAATGGGGACAACAACATTTGGCAACAACCATACGCAGTCAGGCCCGCGCCGAGTAAGTGATGACGACGACCCGGGCGAGCCCGGTGTGGAAGAACCACTCGGCAATGGAATACTTGTTCTGCTCACCCTCGCATTGTCATTTATAGCAATAAAGAGAAAAAACTATAAACATCTATAGAAATCTATAGAACTCTATATACCTCTATTTCTCAAACTAAAATAGTCCCACGCGGGACTATTTTTTTCTATCATTTGCATGGCAAAGGAATTTTAACTAATTTTGCATTGTCAAGTAGCGACCATATATGGTCGCTTTAAAAAACAATAAAAATATGACTTGGGAACAGCTTCTCATACCGATACGCTATGGTCTTGAAGACTATTTTGACCAACACCACCACAACGACTCACGCACTGAGTTTCAGCGCGACTACGACCGTCTAATCTTTTCGTCGCCATTCCGGCGTCTGCAAAACAAAACACAAGTATTTCCCCTCCCGGGTAGCGTGTTCGTACATAACCGTCTGACACACAGTCTTGAAGTATCGAGCGTTGGTCGTTCGTTAGGCACCAATGTGGGCAATGCCATGCATGCAAAATATACCAAAAGAGATATCCCTTTCGACGCAATAGGCTCTATAGTTAGTGCCGCCTGCCTTGCACACGACTTAGGCAACCCACCCTTTGGCCATTCCGGAGAACATGCAATAGGCACATTTTTTTCCGACGCAAAAACAGATTATAAAACCCTATATCATCTCACCGATGCCCAATGGGCTGACTGCGTGAAATTTGAAGGCAATGCCAACACCTTCCGCATGCTCACACACCAATTCAACGGCAGACGCAAAGGAGGCTTTGTCTTGACTTACAGCACACTTGCAAGCATCGTTAAATACCCCTATTCTGCCATTGATTCGCCTAAACAAAAATTCGGCTTCTTTGATAGTGACAAAGAGACATGGCTCACCATAGCACAAAAACTTGGCATACCACAGATAGGCAAAAAAATGGCTTTTGCGCGCTACCCTCTTGTCTATCTTGTTGAGGCAGCCGATGATATATGTTATGAGATAATGGACATTGAGGACGCACACAAACTGCGTATCCTGTCTTACGACGAAACTGAACAACTGCTTCTTAATTTCTTTGGGGGAGAAAGAAAAGAAAGAATATACAACATAATGAATAAGGTTGACGACAAGAACGAAAGAATAGCCTATTTGCGTTCATGCGTCATTGGCTCACTGATTAAGCTTTGCAGCGAGATATTTATTGAAAACGAAGAGTCAATACTAAACGGAACTTTTGAAGGTTCACTAATTAAACACCTTCCATCACTGGAACATCAAGCATATAAAACATGTTCTCAACTCTCTGTTGAACGCATCTATCGTTCGCAAGATGTTTTGGATATTGAACTTGCGGGCTATAAGATTATCAACATTTTGATGCAAGAACTTATTGAAGCAGTGTTCAATCCGGAAAAGACTTATAGCCGACAGCTCCTGCAGCGCATACCGCAACAATTTGAAGTCTATTCTGCCCAACCCTACACACGCATACAAGCGGTGCTTGACTATGTCTCCGGCATGACCGACAACTACGCCCTCGACCTCTATCGCAAAATCACAGGCATGAGCCTTCCTACATTATAACAAAAGCGAGCCTCTCGGCTCGCTTTTGTTATATAAGGGTACATCTTAGAAGTCTCCTTAAAACATATAAGACAATGCAACATTGGCTATTTTATTAAAACGTGTTGCCCGGAAACTATAAGGAGTGATATTGTTCAGCCCCCAATCAGCAAAATACTCTATTCGAAAATGCTGATTCAGTATTATTCCTAAGCCAATACCCCAAAAAGTGTGAAAACGCGAATAAATTTTTTCAGCAGAATCGTTATATAAATTTTCCTTTAGCGTCTCAACAAGTTTTTCCTCTTTATAGGTTTGCGTTGTTTTTTCAAAAGATAGTCCTACGCCTAATGAAGGACCGGTGTAAGCAAAAAGAGAAAAAGCCGGCGTAAATTCATACCTGTATTGTATTCGGAGAGGGACCACAATGTCATGCATAATTATTGATTTCTTGATGTAGTCCTGCGGCTTACCTACACGTTGGACTGTAGGAACCAAATTATATTGCACACCTGTCAGTATCCCCAGCCCTGAACCAAATTCGGGGTTGATGGTCAAACCTGCCAACAAACTATGGAAATGATTAGTTTCATATTTTGTTGTTGTATTTGCAGACAATAGAGCTTCCTTTTCATAAAATGATGGCTGAGAATAACCTATAGTTAAACCAAATAAACGAGCTTTTTCTTGACGCACGTAATTATTGTTATTGTCGGCATAAAGTGTAACGTACGCCACTAAAAACAAAAATGCTAAAATTATTTTTTTCATTGCTTTTAATCTATCTTTTTCAATACCATAGCACTACGAGCCGGCAAATACAATTTGAGCCAACCTTTCTTGTCCGGTGCATATAGTGGATCATGTTGAGTAAAATGTTCTACGGAGTCATCAGTTAGGCCAAAGCCTGCAAATTGGACACTGTCGGTGTTGAGCACAACTTTGTATTTTCCTTCAGGAGCCAAGAATCCATAATCAGGGAATGAGCGTCCTCCACTGAAATTAAATACAAAGATGAGGTCATCGCGGCGATATGCTACTACTTGATCGTCAGTTTTTGTCCAAAGACACTCTAAAGGTAAATTTTCAAATCCCTTACGACCTCCGATTAGGTGTATCATGGCTTTGTCGAACTCACCCAATTCATGATAGTAGAGATTTGGATTGTCAACCAATTCCCACTGACGACGAGCATATTTGCATGACCAACCATTGCCTTCGCGCGGAAAATCAATCCACTCAGGATGACCAAATTCGTTACCCATAAAGTTGAGATATCCACCATTGATTGTTGAGGCAGTGATGAGACGAATCATTTTATGCAATGCCAGACCTCTGTCAACCATATATGTGTTATGTCCGTGCTCCATGTGCCAATACATCTCGGCATCAATGAGACGGAAAATAATTGTCTTGTCGCCCACGAGAGCTTGGTCGTGACTCTCTGCATAAGATACAGTTTTTTCGTCAGCACGACGATTGGTCAGTTCCCAAAGGATATTGCCCGGATCCCAATCTTCGTCTTTACGCTCTTTAATTATCTTAATCCAAAAGTCAGGTATTCCCATTGCAAGACGATAGTCAAAGCCCATTCCGCCGCCTTTGATTGGATAGGCCAGACCGGGCATTCCGCTCATCTCCTCTGCTATAGTGATGGCATGCGGATTGACCTCATGAATAAGCTTGTTGGCAAGCGTGAGATAACATATTGCATCACCATCCTGATTGAGATTGTAATACGACTCGTAACCATTAAAGTCTTCGCCCAAACCATGCGAACGATATATCATTGACGTTACGCCATCGAAACGGAAACCGTCAAAACCATACTCTTCGAGCCAGAACTTACAGTTGCTCAGAAGAAAATGCATTACTTCATGTTTTCCATAATTGAACAAAAGCGAATCCCATGCAGGATGTTCGCGACGAGCACCATCATGGAAATACTGATAAGGCGTTCCGTCGAAATTGCCTAAACCTTCCAACTCGTTCTTTACTGCATGAGAATGGACTATATCCATAATTACGGCTATTCCTCGCTGATGGGCATCGTCGATGAGGTGTTTCAGTTCGTCAGGTGTTCCGAAACGGCTTGATGCAGCAAAGAAATTGGATACATGGTAGCCAAAAGAACCGTAATATGGGTGCTCTTGTATTGCCATTATTTGCAAACAATTATAGCCGTCAGCATCAACACGCGGCAGTACTTGCGTGCGAAACTCCTCGTAGGTTGATACTTTTTCTTGCGATGACGACATGCCTATATGGCATTCGTAAATCAGCAATGGTTCTGTGTTAGGAACGAATTTCTTTACTTTGCGTTTATATGGCTTTTCTGGCGCCCACACTTGTGCAGAAAAAATCTTTGTGCAATCGTCTTGCACCACACGATTGGCATACGACGGAATACGCTCACCATAACCACCTTGCCATTCAACCAGCAGTTTGAATAAATCTCCATGATGCATAGCCTCAGCAGGGAATACACCTTCCCAATTGCCATTACCTACAGGCTGCAGACGATAGTCTTCTGATTTTTGCCAACCATTGAAATCACCCTTCACATAGATTGCAGTGGCATTAGGAGCCCACTCGCGCAGAATCCATCCGCCATCGCTATTTCTATGCAAACCGAAATAATGATGACCATTGGCAAAGTCTTTAAGCTTTTTGTCGCCTGTCAGCAATTTTTCTGTGGCTAAGGCATATAAATATCGACCCTCTATAGCCGAAGAATAGGGTTCTAACCAAGGGTCTGACTTTATCAATTCAAGTTTTTTCATCACACTCTAACTTTTACAATTATCTTTCTGTATTTCTTTCCGGGAGCAATACCGGGTTGGTGTCCATCTTCGGGGAAGAATATTGCAAAATGACCTGCCGGAACAACAAAGAGCGAGCTTGCAGCATCAGCATAAAACTCAACATCTTTTTCCGGATTGTAGGGAGTTGTAATCTGTTTCAATTCAGTACGAGCTTTCCAACCCATAAACTCATCAGCACTGACCGGCAACTGAATATCAATGAAATTTTGATGGCTTTCCATTCGGCAATTTTCTTCTGCCTTACCCTCAAAATTGTTCACATTGACAACCAAATCAGTACCATCCAATTGTATTTTTCCTGCCTCAAGTGCAAGTAAATCATTGTTGAGCAAGAAATCGAAAGCAGCCTTAAAACGTGGATTTAGGCTGTCATACTTATGCCCATTTTCTAACTTATCAAGTATCATATCATTTGAAAAAATTAGTGCCAGATTGGTGCTTCTACACCAATCTGACACAGTTAATAAAATTAGTCAATACTTCCGTCCGGAATAATCAATTTGTAGCCTTTGCCATGCACATTAATTATTCCCACATTCGGATCTTCTTGCAACAACTTCCTCAACTTAGTGATATACACATCCATCGAACGGGCATTGAAATAGTTGTCGTCAACCCAGATTGTTTTCAGTGCATACTGCCTCTCAAGTATATGATTGGCATTCTGCGCAAGAAGTTTGAGAAGCTCATTTTCCTTTGTTGTGAGTTTCATCTCCTGATTTTCATAGACAAGAACTTGTCTTTGAGAATCAAAAACATACTCACCCAAATGGAAAACAACAGCTTTCTGCTTTTTGTTACCTTTGACACGACGCATTATACTACTGATTCGACAGGTCAATTCTTCCATCGAAAAAGGTTTAGTAATATAGTCGTCAGCACCAATCTTGAAGCCACGGATTGTATCTTCCTTACTTTGCTTAGCCGTAAGGAAAATAATTGGTACGTCAATATTGGTTTGGCGAATTTCGTCTGCAAGCATGAAACCATCTTTTTTCGGCATCATAACATCTAACAGACAAATGTCGTACAACTTGTGAGAGAAAGCGTGGTAGCCATCCTCACCATTACCTACGAGGTCGCAATCAAAACCTTTGCTGTTGAGATACTCCTGCAAAAGCGCACCGAAGTTCTCATCATCCTCGCACAATAAAATCTTCAATTTTTCTTGAATCATAGTGGTTGGGGTTGTTTAAAAGTTAATACAAATATTTATTAATTATCATTTATCATCAGAGTTGGTAAAATAAGTATGAATTGTGTGCCTTCATTGAGCTGTGAAGTAAGTCTTATTTGTCCATGGTGAGCCTCTATAATTCGCTTTACATAAGTCAGACCTATTCCATAGCCCTTCACATCATGTACATTATGCGTGTTTACTCTAAAAAATTTGTCGAAAATATGTTTTTGATCTTCTTTTGAAATTCCGATTCCATTGTCTTCTATTGTAATTTGGATAGTTCCCTCCTGATTACTACTGGTACGAATCACTATTTTGAGTGGCCGCTCTGCCGATCGATACTTGACTGCATTGTCAATCATGTTGAACATCAAATTACTGAAATGCACTTCGTCTGCCAACACAAGATCGTACTGAGCATCAAGCTCAAGCTGTAAACTCCCGCCGACATGCGCTATATTGAATTCACAAGACTTACAAACATCTGAAATAAGAGAGTGCAAATGAATGTCGGTAAGCTTGATTGGAGTAGAGCCTTTTTCATAAGACGCTAATTGCAGCACTTTATCAACCAGTATCTGCAATCGTTTGGATTCCGACCTGATCGTTGTAGAAAGACGCTCTATCATTTGTGGCGTTTTTTCGACATCTGAATCCCCAAGCATCTCTGTGGCTAACGAAATAGCTGATAAAGGTGTTTTGAACTCATGAGTCATGTTGTTGATAAAATCGTTTTTCAATTCATTTACACCACGCTGACGCTTGATTATAATTATGGTATAAACGAAAATGACAAACACAAGAACGACGAGAATAATTGTTGGAATCGTACTGCGCATATTGTCGATACGCAAACTTTTTATAGTCGGAAAAACGACTTGTATCTTTGCTTGCCCGCCCTCTACGCTCATAGGAAACAATGGGCACTCATAAACAAATGTCGGCTTGCGCACACGACTGATATCGACCACTTTAGGTGAACTATATACCAAACGATTGTGTTGATCATAGACCGCAAACTCAAACGGATCGAATATGTCATACATTGCAAAGTGATTTTTCAACACTTCTCTCATCTCATCGAAATCAAGTCTTTCTTTGAGATTGGTTTCTTCAACATCGAAAATCCACCGAAAAGCCGACTTTTCGAGCACATACATTGTTTTTTCGAGATTCACACTCAGATTGTCGTGAAGTATATCAACTACTTTGTCTACACTCTCATCACCCTTATTCATATTCTGACGAATCAGAGGTGCAATATAATGCATTTGGTTAGTCAAGCTGTCAAGGTGATGTTGCAAATCAGCATCACCTTCACCCAAAGTTTCTGATACATAAAGAAGTGCCTCTTTGTCCTCAAAGAAATGTGTTGTGTGAACAAGAGCCATGTTGACGGCTTGATCATATTGCTCTACCTTAGCTCGCATCAAACGATCATTCATCGACGTTTGAACTGCAATAAGGGCAATTATGGTCAGCGCCATGATAGTTATTAGAGTTACGTCTCTCATAAAATTTAGTCTTGGTTTAGGTAATTTAATTAATAAAATAAAATTGTGTTTTTAGCTAAAAACATTCAATTTGCAAATATAATATTTTTTTGTCATATAAATTGCAATTTTTGTGCCACAATGTTAATTTTTTGCTTTTTTTCATGTTAAATAAAGTAAAAATCATTTTTATTTAATTAATATTTTGTAAATTTGTAGGCTATATTGATTTTTAACTAACAAAAAACAGCATATATGTCACTTCAATGCGGAATAGTAGGCCTACCTAATGTGGGCAAATCAACTCTTTTCAATTGTCTTTCCAACACAAAAGCTCAATCAGCCAACTTCCCTTTTTGCACGATAGAACCTAACGTGGGCAAAATAACCGTTCCCGACGAACGTCTCAATCGCCTTGCTGAATTATGCCATCCTGAACGAGGCATTATTCCGGCGACAGTTGAGATTGTTGACATTGCAGGATTGGTTAAAGGAGCAAGCAAAGGCGAAGGACTCGGCAATAAATTCTTAGCTAACATACGCGAAACAGACGCTATAATCCATGTTCTCCGTTGTTTCGACGATGACAATGTTACACATGTGGACGGCTCTGTCAACCCTATTAGAGACAAAGAAATTATTGATGCAGAATTGCTCATCAAAGACCTTGAGACAGTTGATTCGCAATTCGACAAAACGCGCAAAAAAGCCGGTGCCGGACAAGACAAACAAGCAAAGATAGCTGTAGGGGTGCTTGAAAAATACAAAAAAGCTCTCGAACAAGGATTTGCTGCAAGAACAGTACAACTGGAAAATAAAGAAGAAGAACAAGTTGCACACGATTTGTTCCTGCTTACGAACAAGCCTGTTCTTTATGTTTGCAATGTTGATGAAGCAGCTGCCGTTGGCGGCAATCACTATGTTGAAGAAGTAAGGAAAGCCGTTGAGAACGAACATGCAGAAGTGCTCGTTGTGGCGGCAAAAATAGAATCCGAAATAGCCGAACTTGAAACATACGAAGAACGCCAAATGTTCCTGAACGAAATCGGGCTTGAAGAGTCAGGCGTTTCTCGCCTTATCAAATCAGCCTATCACATCTTGCGTCTCCGCACTTTCCTCACCGCGGGAAGCGACGAGGTACGCGCATGGACTTTTGTTGAAGGGATGAAAGCACCACAATGTGCAGGAGTGATACATACCGACTTCGAACGCGGATTTATACGCGCAGAAGTGATTAAATACACCGATTTCGACCAACTCGGTTCAGAAGCCGCATGCCGAGAAGCCGGAAAACTATCAATAGAAGGTAAAGACTATATTGTACAAGATGGCGACATCATGCACTTCAGATTTAATGTATAGAAACGATGGATTATATTGACCAACTTATTGCCCCGCTTCTTGAACATCTTTGGGGACAGATTATTCTTATCATCATAGGCTTTGTATTGCTTGTCAAGGGAGCTGATTGGCTCGTTGATGGAGCATCAGACATTGCTCGCCATTGGGGCATATCAAACCTCGTTATTGGTCTCACAGTTGTAGCATTTGGCACTTCAATGCCTGAGTTTGTAGTAAATATGCTTTCAGCAACGAAAGGAAATACCGACCTCGCCATTACCAACATTTTAGGCTCAAACATGATTAACATCTTGATTATTTTGGGTGCTACAGCACTCGTCCACCCGGTGGCTGCCAAGAGAGGACTGAAAGACTATAATATCTGGTTAGGCTTTGCAGCTGCGATTGCTGTTTTACTGATGGCAACATTAGGACACCCTGATGCCATATCAAGATTTGAAGGTATAATTTTGTTAGTGGTCTTTGTCGGATTCTTAGTTTACACTCTGCGAAGCAGAAAAGCTGATACTTCAGAAGAGACATCAAACCAGACTCAACCACGATCTATATGGAAAGCATTGTTGCTCACACTTGTCGGGTTGGTTAGTTTAATTTTCGGCGGCGACTCTGTTGTTGATGGCGCAACAGCATTGGCAAAAAGTATGGGTGTTAGCGATGCTATCATCGGTCTGACGATAGTTGCACTCGGAACATCACTCCCAGAATTGGTAACATCGGTTGTCGCTGCCTACAAGAAAAACACCGACCTCGCACTCGGAAATGTGCTTGGGTCAAACATTTTCAACGTATTCTTCGTGCTTGGTACAAGCGCTATTATCACCGACCTACCTGCTTATGATGGTATTGTTTTCGACGCTTTGGTAACTGCTCTCGGTTCGTTTATGCTTCTCGTTATTGTTGCAGCCGACAAAGAACATAAAATACGCTGGTGGGGCGGTCTGCTTATGCTACTTGTGTACGCTGTATATCTAACATACCGCCTAATGGGTATTTAATGATGAAATTTGACATTCCCGACAAATATCTCTCTTTTCTGCGCTTTTGCATTGTTGGCGGCTGTGCTGCCGGTGTCCATTATGGCATCTACTACCTACTCCTGCTCTGCAATGCACCAATCAACGCAGCATACATAGCGGGTTATCTGATAAGTTTTGTCGGAAATTTCTTCGCTACATCATATTTTACCTTTCGCTCTAAACCTTCGTGGACTAAGTTTATCGGATTTTCAGGCAGCCATGCCATAAACTTTATTCTGCATATCATTTTGCTCAACTTATTTCTTTGGCTCGGCATGCACAAACTCATTGCACCTATTGCCGTTATGGCTGTGGCTATGCTTGTACAGTACGCAATACTTCATTGGGTATATAAACCCCACAAAAAAAACTATCCCAACTATGTGTTGATGAGCCTTGACACCGAAGAATTTGACCTCCCGCGCGAACAAGGCGTAGATATTGATTTCAAAAAACAAATCGAAGTGGCAGAAGAAGGAACAAATCTTGTGCTTGACATATTCAAAGAAACAGGCATTAAAGCCACATTTTTCTGCACCACCAACTTTGCACAAAATGCACCTCTGACATTCAAAAGAATTATCGACGAGGGACACGAGATAGCCTCACATGCATGCGACCACTTCAACCCGCAACCCGACGACATAGAAAAATCAAAAGACATACTGCAACAGCTCAGCAATAAAGACATCAACGGATATCGCCAACCGCGTATGCTCGATGTCCCGGAACAAAAAATTGAAGACGCCGGCTACCTCTACAACTCATCACTTCACCCTGCTTTCATTCCAGGCAGATATATGCATCTTGACGTACCGCGACTACCATTCATGAAAGGAAAAGTACTGCAAATACCAACATCAGTAACACCACACCTCCGCCTACCCGTCTTCTGGCTCGCATGCCACAACTACCCACTATACCTCTACCTTGCAATGTGCCAATACACTCTCAACTACGACGGACTTTTTGTAATCTATTTCCACCCATACGAATTCACCAACCTGCATGAGCATAAGGAATGGAAAATACCATTCGTCATAAAACGAAATGCAGGAAAAAATATGCAAGATAGGCTTCGAAGACTAATCAACACATTCCAACAAGAGCAAGCACAATTCATTACCTACACCGAATTTACTCAACACTATCTGAAAAATGAAAAAGAAAATAACCATACTGCTGCCGGCGTATAATGAGGAAGAATCATTTGCCCTGCTTGAACAACAAATGTTGCAAGTTCTTGCCGACAATCCGGACTACGATTGGGAATTCCTGCTCGTCAACGATGGTTCCACCGACCATACTCTGCAACAAATGATAGTTCTCCACCAACGCGACCCGCAACATTTCTCATACATTGACCTCTCGCGCAATTACGGCAAAGAGATTGCTATGATGGCCGGATTTGACCATATTGATTCCGACGGGGTAATCATTATGGATGCCGACATGCAACACCCTATCAGCGTCATTCCGGAAATGCTACATTATTTTGAAGAAGGTTATGATGATGTCTATGCTCAACGACGAACAAGCAAAGAAAGCTGGTTCAAAAAACAATCGTCCCGCTGGTACTATCGTTTTCTGCAACGCCTCACACGCATACCAATTCAACAAAATACCGGCGATTTCCGCTTGCTCAATCGCTCATGCATACTCGCACTGCAGCAAATGCGCGAAACAGAACGCAACACCAAAGGACTTTACTCTTGGATTGGATATAATAAAAAAGGAATATTCTACGACCAAAACGAACGGCAACAAGGCGAAACAAAATGGACATTCGGACAACTCGTCAGTCTTGCAATTAACGGAATAACAAGCTACACTATTGCACCTCTGAGGATTTCAACATTTATAGGTTTATTGGTTTCTTTTGTCGCCTTCTGCTATCTAATATATATCCTCATCACTACGTGGATTTTTGGCGACCCAGTGGCAGGCTACCCGACAATAATGGTTACGATACTATTCCTTGGCGGTATTCAATTGCTCTCGATTGGAATAATCGGTGAATACTTAGGCAAGATATTCAACGAGACAAAAAAACGCCCACCTTACTTTATCAAAACATATCAACCGACAAAAAAAGATGAATAAGGCAATAGAAAAATTCCGATCGACTTGGCAAAATCCAACTTTTGTGTTTTTTTTCGGTCTTGCCATCGCTATTGCCGCCACGGCAATAGAAGTGTTCCGTGGTAGAGCCGAGAATTTTCAAGTGTTCTACGATAGTACACGCCTTTTCTTGCAAGGTGTAAACCCCTATACACAAGATTTTGTCAATCAACACGGCAGATATTTTCTCTACACACCGGTATTCTCCATTCTCTTTGCCCCATTAGCCCTACTGCCAAAATCAGTAGCTGCATTCGTTTGGAACATCATGAATTATAGCCTCTTTTTCCTCGCTATAATGAAACTGCCTGATAAATTTGCCTCTACAAAACTGAAAATGTTTATCTATCTTCTTCCAATTTTGCTTGAAAGCGTTTTCCCATTCCAATTCAACATCACTATAGCATATATCTATCTTTTTGCTTTTATTCTTTTGGAAAAAGACAAACCATTTTGGGCAGTTTTCATGATTATGATTTCTGCCACAACAAAGATTTACGGCATTTTTGAACTTGCTCTACTCTTTTGCTATAAGAAACCTATCAGAAACTATATGTATGCAATCATTTGCGCATGCGTATTGCTCATCCTGCCAAGTATAGTAACCGGATTTAGCGGGCTGCCAACCGCCTACCAACAATGGTGGAATATTCTCATGCAACACAACACGGCGGCAGACGCCACTTTTACCTCATTCTTCTATATTGTACCTTTTGCACAATGGCTTGTACCACACACAAGAATCATACAAATCTTATCTCTGACACTACTTATTGTTCTGTTTTTTGCTTACAACAAGAGATGGGCTGACTTCACATTCCGTGCACGCATATTGGCTATCCTTATGGCATGGACAATTCTATTCTCTGACGCTTCGGAAATACATACTTATATCATCGCACTGACAGGATTTCTGATTGTGTACTACACAATGCCCGAACCTACATTAATTGACAAAATACTCTTTTGGGCAAATCTTGTCCTTTTCTCTATATTCCCAAGCGACATTCTGTGCCCAAGAATTATCTACCATATCACACACGACATCCTCACTCTTGACATTTATGTATTTATCATAACATTTGTGAGAATGATTCAGCTGACTATTTCTCAAAAGGAAAATATAGACAACTCAACGAATTAAAAAACTGCATTAGTCGAATATTGCAGTAAGGACTTCAAGTGATTTGAGCTCCGGCATATTTGCCACATGAAGGGAATAATAAGCAAGCATATTTTGCAAAGCTTTCGCTCTTTGCTGCCTACTTAATTCAACATCTGCAGCTGTCAGGTCTTCGCTCTGCGCTATTTGCTCAATCACACCGATTTCATCGGCATTTAAAAAATCAGGGTGAAGAGGTATTGTGGGTGTTTTCTCTCCGGAACGGAGGTCGAACCACTGGCCGCTGATATCAAAATTGGGATAACAACCAATAAATTGGGTAAAACGAAGCAAAAAAGAAAGATGAAAATTCTTTGGTTCTGATGTGTATTCCAAAGTTTCAACACTCAGCATAAGGAAATCAAACAATTGTTCGTCTGTCATAGGATGCCGAAGTACACGATAGAGAATTTCGGCTATAAACATACATATTGTCCTTTTCTTGATATCCAACGCAATCTGATGATTAACCGACAATAAGCGGACATCATCAAGACGTTGTAATTGTTGGGTGGGTTGATGATTTACATCTATCTCAAGTAACGACAAAGGCTCGAACATTGCTCGACGCATCTTGCCTTTTTTTCCGCTTAGACCATAAACTGCATAGTCAATACGCCCAAAATCGCGAGTATAAAGATTCAGCACACTCATAGAATCGGAGTGTGGAGTGAGATGAAGTACTATGGCTTGAGTTTTCTGACGCATAAAAAAAATAGTCTGTACAGACAAAAGCAGTACAGACCATTTTGTTTTTCGAATTGATTATCTAACTCGTTCGCAGTACTCACCGGTACGAGTGTCAACACGAATTATTTCACCTTGATTGATAAACAAAGGTACACGAACAGTAGCACCTGTCTCTACCGTAGCAGGCTTGGTGGCATTGGTGGCTGTATCGCCCTTCAAACCCGGCTCTGTATAAGTGATTTCCAATTCAACTTTTACAGGCAATTCAGCAAAAAGAACTGTCTCTGTTGACGCATCTGAAACAACTTCTACGTTGAAACCTTCTTTCAAGAAATCTACACCTGTGATTAGGTCATGAGCAATAGGAATTTGTTCGTATGTCTCGTTGTTCATAAAGATATAGTCTTCACCTTCTTTGTAAAGGAATTGGTATGGGCGGCGTTCTACGCGTACATCTTCAAGTTTTTCACCGATGTTAAAGCGTCTTTCGAGCACACGACCGTCAACTACATCTTTCATTTTAACACGCATGATTGTATTTCCTTTGCCCGGTTTAACGTGCAAAAATTCAATCACGAAATAGAGTCGGCCGTCCATTCTGATGCACATGCCGTTTTTTACATCTTGAGAGTTAATCATAAAATTTTGTAAATTAATATATTAAATTTTCAATCTTTTTGCAAAGATACACTTTTTTTCTCGTTTACACCAAATAATTGGCTATTTTTCTTTCAAAATTTGGTGAGAAGTGCCTGCGCTCGGAATACATCTTGTTCAAAAACATGCAATCTAATGCCTGACGCCGAACTCCCAAACATAGGATAAAGTTGAGAACCTATCTCGTTGCTTAAAAAACACTTAATTTCATTTTGCTGCAACAAGTCAAGCGCCATTTGAGCCTCATAGAGCGTTGAGTATTGCTCGACTACAACTATTTTAGAATTATCCGTTTCCATCACCCTACACTACCTTCAAGACTTACTTGCAAAAGTTTTTGAGCCTCAACAGCAAACTCCATTGGCAATTTGTCTATCACTTCTTTGGCATAACCATTGATTATCAGTCCCACGGCATCTTCTGTGTTGATGCCACGTTGCTGACAATAGAACAACTGATCCTCCGAAATCTTTGATGTTGTCGCCTCGTGCTCAACGATTGCAGTAGGATTGTCAATCTGCATATTTGGAAAGGTATGGGCACCGCACGTGTCTCCAAGGAGCAAAGAATCACACTGCGAATAGTTGCGCACATTATTGGCATTTGGTGCCACTCTAACCAAACCTCTGTAACTGTTTTGACTTCGACCTGCTGAAATACCTTTAGATATAATTCTGCTTCTTGTATTACTTCCAAGGTGTATCATTTTAGTGCCGGTATCGGCCTGTTGGAAATTGTTGGTTACCGCAACGGAATAAAATTCAGCCGACGAATTGTCGCCTTGCAACACACACGAAGGATATTTCCATGTTATTGCACTGCCCGTTTCTACTTGTGTCCAACTCAATCGAGCATTTTCTCCTTTGCAGATTCCACGCTTTGTCACGAAATTGTAAATTCCGCCCTTACCATTTTTGTCGCCCGGATACCAATTCTGTACTGTTGAATATTTCACTTCGGCATCTTTCATCACCACAATTTCAACTATAGCAGCATGAAGCTGATTCTCATCACGCATTGGAGCCGTACAACCCTCAAGATACGATACGTATGCACCTTCGTCCGCAACAATAAGTGTGCGTTCAAACTGACCTGTCTTGGCCGCATTGATACGGAAATAAGTTGACAATTCCATCGGACAACGGACGCCTTTAGGAATATACACGAACGACCCATCGGAAAAAACGGCACTATTCAATGCCGCATAGAAATTGTCAGCAGATGGAACTACGCTGCCTAAATATTTTTGAACCAAATCAGGATGTTGCTGCACAGCCTCAGATATTGAACAAAATATAATGCCTAACTGAGCAAGATTATCGCGAAAAGTCGTTTTCACACTTGTACTATCCATCACAGCATCAACTGCCATACCGGAAAGTGCTTTCCGTTCTTCAAGTGGAATACCCAATTTGTCAAATGTTTTCACAAGTTCAGGGTCTATTTCACCGTTGGAATCGGCGTTTTTCTTAGGTGCAGCAAAGTAAGATATAGACTGAAAATCAATTTCAGGAATATCTAAATGAGCCCACTTAGGCATGGGCATTGACTGCCATTTTCGATATGCTTTTAGACGAAAATCAAGCAACCATTCAGGCTCACCTTTTTTCTCTGAAATCAAACGAACAACTTCTTCATTTAGTCCCTGAGGTATGATTTCTGTCTCAATATCAGTATGAAAGCCATACTTATACTCTTCGCTGGTAAATTGTTCTATACTATTCATTTAAATTTATTCAATAAAGACATAATTGTCTGTTGAAAATGGTATCATATTCGTATTTACAAAAGCATATTGCTGCACAGAGGCATCTAATTGAGTATTACTATGCAAATAAAATAATGCTTTCTCCACTCCAAAATAAGCCATGACGGCATCTGCAACTTTCATTACCGCCTGCGCAACATTTTTTTCTGAAAGAAATTCATATATAGTCAGTATTTCACTATCTTTTTTGCAAATAATCAGACACTTATTTTCGCCACTACCAATTAAATACGGCATCATATTATTATGTTTGTAACTCTCAACAAGCAACTGTGCAACATCATATCCCCACAACAAAGTTTTTTGACTCATGACTTTCTTTCGGTAAGTAACCAATTGCTTAGCAGACAACGATGAAAAGGGCAATTTTGCAGTCTCACACTCACTCTTTTCTAAGACACACAGCTTTCTTGTAGCAAATTCATGATACGTCGTTTTGTCATAATCTGCAAAATGTGAAGGAACATAAATGATTGGCTCTGCAATATTTGTTTTAGCAAAAGAATGCAGATCTTTGGTATCTCCATTTTTACAATATTCTTTAAAAACGAACCAACAATCACATTGCTCTGCCTCATCAATCAGAAAAACAGCTTGACACAAAAGAATAAAACCCACTATATGCCCTTGCTCATCTACACTCACACAAGCTTTATGTCGCCGTACTAATCTAAAATAATTAGCTACAGGATTGTTTTCTGTGTGATAGTAATCTATGGCAAGTTCAAGAATAGATTTCACATCATTGTGTCCAATAAATCGAACCATCGCCTTTGTTGTGTTTTTTTACCCAAAAAAGTCGTTAGACACCTAACGACTTTTCTTGTTTCGTGAGGTACCATCCGGATTCGAACCGGAGTCCCCGGTTTTGCAGACCGATCCCTAACCACTCGGGCATAGTACCATAAAATTTGTACCCATTTACTATTGGGACTGCAAAATTAATACTTTTTTCTTAAAGTACAAAATTTTTCTTAATTATTTTTTTACTCAACCCATAAAACAAGCCCTTTAAGATATTCTCCTTCGGGATGATATATGTTGATTGGATGGTCAATCGGTTGAGTCAATTGGTGAAGTATTCTGACTTTTCTTTTAGCTTGGGCAGCAGCGGTGAAAACGGCCAATCTGAACATTTCTTTATCGATTGCTTGCGAGCAACTAAAAGTAAATAATATACCTCCGCTTTTGATTTTTGCAAACGCTTTTGCATTCAAACGGGTATAACCTTGCAATGCATTACGAATAGCATCACGATGCTTGGCAAATGCCGGAGGATCAAGTATAATCAAATCAAAATCATCTTCCATATTGTCGAGATATCGAAACGCATCTTCAGTTACCGACTGGTGTCTTGACACATCTTCAAAATTAAGTGATACGTTCTTATCCACTATTTCTACGGCCTTGGCACTGCTATCAACAGAAACGACCCGACGAGCACCACCGCGCATTGCATAAACAGAAAAACCTCCTGTGTAGCAAAACATATTGAGTACTTTTCTGCCACCGGCATATTTCTCCAATAAAGAGCGATTCTCTCTCTGATCAAGGAAAAAACCTGTTTTCTGACCACGAAGCCAATCTATATAAAATTTGAGACCATTCTCCTTGGCTATATATGTTGAACTTTCACCAATCAAATAGCAATCTTGACGATCGTGTTCCGGAATTGGAGCCTTGAACGGCAATGTCGTCTCAGATTTGTAGTAAACATTTTTCAGCCCTTCTACTACATTAATCAATTCTTCGGCAATCATGGTCCTGCAATAGTGCATTCCAACCGAATGAGCTTGAACGACTGCTGTCTCTCCGTATATATCAACAACAAGACCTGGCAAGAAATCGCCTTCACCATGGACTAATCGGTAAGCATTGTTTTCGGTTGAGACAAGTCCTAAAGATTTTCGGAGAACATAACTTTTTTGCAACCTATCACGCCAAAAATTTTCAGACAATGTTTCAACACCAAATTCGAGTATTCGTACAGCAATAGAACCTATTTGATAGTGTCCGACACCTAAGACGTGATTTTTACAATCACGAACAACAACGAGTTCACCTTCCTCAGGTTCTTCATCAAAACGAGCTATCGCTCCGGAAAAGGCCCATGGGTGAAAACGCAATAGAGACTCTTCTTTGTGAGGTTTAAGAATTACCGATTTCATCGCTTTTATTCTTTTGTTTCGTGTTCTTCTGTTTCTGCATTTTGCTGCTGCAAAAGATGCTGCAATCTATCTGCCTCAACAAGTTCTTCAACCTCCTTTTGCGAAAGTGGAATTGCACTCTTGAGCGCATTATATATACATAGCGTCGCCCATGCATCTGTTGCTGCATAAGATTGTTGCAAATCTGAAAGTTCTGACTTATCCCAATTGGTCAGACGTTGCGTTTTTGATATTCGCTGACCAAAGATTATTGCATATATTTTTTGCAAACCAAGGTCTAAAATACCATACTGATTGACAATAGATTGTATGTCAACACAATTATTTGGAGTAAATGGTCGTATTCTTTGCAAACCACGCAAATCGTCAGTAAAGGCGAGTCCAACCTTGATTATAGATGGATTTTCAAATATGTCCGCTATCGGTTTAGGCAAACCAACTTTATTTAATTGTATTAAATAACACCTTTTCAATGAGCTGATTTGCAATAATGAAGTAGGATAATGAACACCCTGAGTAAATGCCGGACGAGTTTCTGTGTCAACACCTAAAACGGGTTGAGCTGAAAGGAACTTAGCACATGACTCAATTTGTTCTTTTTTCGACACAACAACTATCTCTCCTTGAAATGACACTTTGGGCATCAAGGAAATTTCCTCCTTTGTCACTCTATTTTTGAATTGCGGTGCCATGTATTAATCACAAATTATCGTCGTTTTCATCGGGGTTGAAATATATAGAGTGCAAAGCTCTTAAAGTGTTGAGCAGTTTCTGTCCCCAATGCTCGACAAAGCTTGCTTTCATTGCACACAGAGCTGAAAGCATAACTTCTTCATTTTCTGTTTGAAAATTGCCTAACATATCTTTCAACTCCTGATATACATCCGCAAGATTCTCAGAAATAAAAGATGTTATTGGCGTATCTGAATAACGCATTCCGTCAACAAAAACTTCCAAATATGCATTATCCGCACCAAGCAACTCAGCGACACCGGATTCAACATAAGAATAGTCATCTTCATTTACAAATGTTTGAAGATACATGTCTGTCTCTGAATCGTCAGCTGAAAGCATCAACGTTTTTACATACAACATTGGCAATAGTTTGATCATTTTCCCCACAAAATCCGCCTTTTCCATACCAACAAGATTCTCAAGCATCTTACAAACTTGAACTGCTATAGTTACTTCATCTATAACTTCTTGACTATAAACAAAATTTCCCTTTTGCACAATTATACTACTATTAAAATTTCAAAAACAAAAATTTAAATTGGATTTTAGCAAGTGAGTTGCTTATTCTGCCTAAATTTCAAATAGCAAAATTCGGCATGCAATTCCGATACAAAATTAAGCATTTTTTTCTAAACCAACATTAAAATCACCGGAAATTTCATCTTTCTGCTATGAATTATTGACGATTTGAAAATATAATTTGCAAATGTTAACAAAAAAGATTATCTTTGCAGAGTAAGTAAAATGAAACTATGAGTAATTGGATTTGGAAAAAGAAAGTCCTGACTGACAGGCAGATAATCATTCAGCAAGATTTGGTAAAAAACTTGTTGATTAGTCCTTTGCTCGCAAAATTATATGTTGAACGCAACCTAACAACCCAAGACGAAATAAATTCTTTTTTGCAGCCCAAACAATCTTCTTTGCACGATCCGTTTCTTTACAAAGATATGGACAAAGCTGTTGAGCGTCTCAACAAAGCAATAACTTCGCAAGAAAACATATTGATTTACGGAGATTATGATGTTGACGGCACCACCTCTGTTGCTCTTGTGTATCGCTATTTATCGAAATACTACAATAAATTATTTTTCTATGTCCCCGACCGTGACACAGAGGGTTATGGCATTTCCATACAAGGCGTTGACTTTGCTTTTGAAAAGAAATGCACATTAGTAATTGCTTTAGACTGCGGAATTAAAGACTTTGAGGCAATCGACTATGGCAACATCAAATCAATTGATTTCATCGTGTGCGACCACCATAACCCCGGCGACTCATTACCAAATGCAATAGCCGTGTTAGACGCGAAAAGAGAAGATAACACCTACCCTTACAATGAGCTATCAGGTTGCGGCGTCGGATTTAAGTTCATGCAAGCCTTTGCCATCAAAAATGACTTCCCACAAGAAACACTACTACCGCTTTTAGACGTGTTAGCCATGAGCATTGCATCTGATATTGTTCCGCTCACCGGAGAAAATCGTCTGCTCATTCAAATGGGACTTCAAAGAATAAATACAGAACCGAGTATTGGTGTTGCCGCAATGTTGGAAAGTTGCGAACTGACAATAGGAAAAATAACCATTAGCGATTTAGTCTATAAAATAGGGCCGCGCATTAATGCTTCCGGAAGGATAGACACTGCAGATGAAGCAGTGAAATTACTGATTTCATCAGATAAAACAGAGGCAAAGAAACACTGCGATATCATAGAAAGCCTCAATAAGCAACGCAGAGATTTAGACCGACAAACGACAGAACAAGCACTTGCACAACTGGACTTAGATCCAACAACACCGACCAAAGCTGCAAATGTCGTTTACTCTCCAAATTGGGCGAAAGGCGTGGTGGGTATTGTCGCCTCAAGAATTATCGAAAAACACTATAAACCTACTATCGTTTTAACCGATTCCAACGGACTGATAAGCGGTTCAGCACGCTCTGTGTCTGATTTTGATTTGTACTCGGCAATAAAAGCTTGTGCAGACGATTTAGAATCATTTGGAGGACATGACTTTGCAGCCGGACTTACGTTGAAATCGGAAAATTTGAAAAAATTCAAGCAAGATTTTGAACATATTGTGGCTCAAACTATAACACAGGAACAAAAAACACCTCTTATTGAATATGATGAAGAAATATCGTTTGCAGATATTACAAGAGATTTCTTCAATATAATTCAATCACTCGAACCATACGGGCAAGACAATCCACAGCCTGTATTCATAACAAGAGGTGTCTATAATGTGGCGGGGACAAGACTTGTTGGTCAAAATCAAGAACACCTAAGATTGGAAGTAAGCGACGGCACTATTAATTCACGTATGATTGGCATTGCTTTCAATCAAAAGGAATTTTACGAACCTCTGAGTCGTGGTGAAAAAGTGGATATTTGTTACACATTAGAAAAAAACGAGTTTAGAGGCACAATATCCATTCAACTACATATTAAAGATATTAAACTTTCAACCAAATAGATATGTTTTCAGAGCGTGACAAACAATCTCCTTGCGAGAGACGAGGTAGCATAGAAGTGGTATGCGGTTCAATGTTTTCAGGAAAAACAGAAGAACTCATCAGGCGTATGAAACGCGCTGTGTTTGCAAAACAAAAAGTCGAGATTTTCAAACCTTCTATTGACGTTAGGTATTCAGAAGAAGATGTTGTATCTCACGACCACAACACAATCCGTTCTACACCCGTAGATTCTTCGGGAAATATACTTCTGCTGACGGAAGATGTTGATGTGGTTGGCATTGATGAGGCTCAATTTTTTGACGATGGAATAGTCAATGTTTGTCTTGAACTTGCCAATAGAGGTATAAGGGTTATTGTTGCCGGGCTCGACATGGATTTCAAAGGTGTTCCTTTCGGACCAATGCCTGCACTAATGGCTATTGCCGAAGAAGTGTATAAAACACATGCCATCTGCGTACATTGCGGCTCACTGGCGTACATAAGCCATCGTCTTGTGGATTCTCAGAGGCGCGTCCTATTAGGTGAAACTCAAGAATACGAACCAATATGCAGACGTTGCTTCAATAAAATACAAAGCGGAGAAACACTTTAAAACGACAAGTTATGGAAGAAAAAACTTTTACGTTCGACCGTACAATCAGACTGCTACTGACTATTGCCGTTATTGTGGCTCTATTTTTTATTACTAACCGCCTCAGTAGTGTTCTTCTACCCTTTATCGTTGCATGGTTCATAGCATACATGCTCAATCCATTGGTGAACTTGTTTCAGTACAAACTGAAGTTCAAAAGCCGCATTCTATCTATTGTTGCTGCACTTGTCAGCGTTGTACTCGTTATAACTCTTATAATTAGTGCTCTCATAAGCCCGATAAAAAGTCAGGTATCACACCTTGTTACTATCGTCAACAACTATACAAACGGCATGACAGCCAATACTATTTTGCCTCAAGAATGGCAAGAATTTATTGGCGACATGCTCAATCAAATTGATTTGAAAGAAATTCTCTCCACAACTGATTTGTCATCTATTGCAAGCAAGGGTTCTTCTATGCTCGGATCCATTCTTGGCACTTCAATGGATATCATTGGTGGACTATTTGTAATCTTTATTGTTCTTCTATACCTTATTTTTATACTCCTTGACTTCGACTCTCTATCAAACAGCTTTACAAACGGCATTCCTGCAAAATACAGAAAAATAGTGTCCACAATTTTCAGCGACCTATCAACCGGAATGAGTAAATACTTCCGAGGCCAAGCTATAATAGCGAGTTGCGTTGGTGTTTTATTTGCAATAGGTTTTAGCATTATGGGGCTACCAATGGGCATTATTATAGGCCTTTTCATCGGGCTGCTCAACATGGTGCCTTATCTGCAAACAGCAGGCATTCCCATTTGCATGATACTTGGTCTGCTGCAATCTGCTGACACGGGTACAAGCTATTGGATTATTCTGCTTGAAATAGCTGCCGTATTTTGCATCGTTCAGGCAATTCAAGACCTTATACTCACGCCTAAAATTATGGGAAGCACACTCGGCATGAAACCCGCCGTAATGCTCCTCGCTCTATCTATTTGGGGAAGCCTGCTCGGTATAGCCGGAATGATTATTGCTCTTCCTCTCACAACAGTAATGATTTCACTCTACAAAAACTATATCTTAAAAGAAGAACCGACAACAACAGCTGCTGTTGAACCAACCAAAAACAAAAAAACAGCACAAAAATAGACTCCCATGTATGCCGAAATCATTGTCCCGCTTGCAATAAACGGAACACTAACCTACCATGTTCCCGATGACGAACCGATTACTCCGCAAATCGGAATGAGAGCTCTTGTTCAAATCGGTAAGAAAAAAATCTATACCGGCATAATACATAAATTGAACGAAAATATACCCGACATTGGTTATACAATAAAACCTATTCTTAGTATTATTGACAACCAACCTATACTAACCCCTCTGCAACTACACCTTTGGGAATGGATTGCTGACTACTATATGTGTAGCCTCGGAGAAGTGTGCAAGGCAGCATTGCCTAATGCGCTGAAACTTGAAAGCGAGACACGAATTTGGATTAATGACGACTTCATTGCAGAAAATCCACTGCCAAAAAACCAACAAATTATTTTAGATGCTCTTGCCGACGGAAAAGAACACACCATCAACGAATTGTCAAAACTAACAGACATAAAATCTATTGTCAAACACATAAACATCTTATCAGAAATGGAGGCTATCTATATTGACGAATGTGTTGACGACAAATACCAACAAAAAATAAAACTCTATGTCAGTTTATCGACTGAATACTCATCTGAAGTCGCACTTCATAGCTTAATTACAGCATTAAAACGAGCTCCTAAACAACTAAGCTTGCTCACGACATACTTAGAAGAAACAAATTATAAACCTCTTGAGATTGACCGAGATTATTTACTGAAAAAAAGCAATTCAAACTCCACAATTCTCAAACAACTTATAGACAAAAACATTCTGACACTAACAAAAAAGGATGTTCGCCGCATAAATTTCTCCAACGACAATCTCAACACACTGCCAATTCTGAGCGACGCACAACAACAAGCATACCATGAAATAAAGACACATTTTGAAACAAAATTAGTTACCTTGCTCAACGGCGTTACCTCAAGCGGTAAGACATCTATATACACACATTTAATTGACGAACAAATCAAACAAGGAAAACAAGTACTTTATTTAGTTCCGGAAATAGCACTCACCACACAACTGACAGATCGCTTAAAAGCAATATTCGGCAGTAAATTAGGAGTGTATCACTCAAAATATAGCGACGCTGAAAGAGCAGAAGTCTATAAAGGCGTTCTGACAGACTCAGGATATGAAATTATTATCGGAGTACGCTCTGCTATTTTCCTTCCATTCAGCAGATTAGGACTAATCATTGTTGACGAAGAGCATGATGCATCTTACAAACAAGAAGACCCTGCACCAAGATACAACGCAAGAAATTCCGCCATTATGCTGGCCTCTTTCTGTAAAGCAAAAGTCCTTTTAGGCAGTGCCACTCCTTCTATTGAATCCTATCACAACACACAAATAGGCAAATACGGACTTGTCAATCTCACCACAAGATACAAAGACATTCAGCTGCCACAAATTGAGCTGGTCGATTTGAAACAATCTTACAAAAGGAAAGAGTATATCGGGCACTTTTCTGACGTACTAATAGCTCAAATCAATCAATGCCTATCAAACAACAAACAAGTTCTACTATTTCAAAATCGAAGAGGATTTGCACCATATATCAGTTGCAAACAGTGTGGTTTCATTCCCAAGTGCGTCAACTGCGACGTTGCACTGACAATGCACAAAAGATATAATAAATTGGTATGCCACTATTGCGGATACTCTATCAACATTCCACAAGATTGTCCCAACTGCCACAACAAGACACTAACAGAACACGGCTTTGGAACCGAACGCATTGAAGACGAACTGATTGAGCTGTTTCCTCAGGCACGCATTGGCCGCATGGACACTGACACTACACACTCTCGAAAAGCATACGAAAAAATTATAAACCAATTTTCAAATCACGAACTTGACATTCTTGTTGGCACTCAAATGATAACTAAAGGACTTCATTTCGATGATGTTAGCCTTGTCGCAGTTCTCAACGCCGACTCACTCATGAATCAACCAAACTATAGAGCACATGAAAAGACATTCCAGATATTAGAACAAGTGAGCGGTAGAGCAGGCAGAAAAGGACAGCAAGGACTCGTCATGATTCAGACACAACAACCCGAAGAATTAATCCTAACACAAGTGAAAAATCACGATTTCAACGGCTTTTTTGAGCAACAAATTGAGGAAAGAAAACTTTTTCACTACCCACCATTTTACCGGATTATAGAAGTAACGCTCAAACACAGAGACGAACGGAAACTGCAATATATCACAATGCTTCTGCAAAACAGACTTTTTGCAATATTTGGAAAAAGAATAAGCAAGGTCATTGTTCCGGTCATAGCATGGGTACAAAATCAACATATAAGACAAATCATAATTAAAATTGAGGCGGAAGCATCATACGTTGCCGCAAAAAAAATTTTGAAAGACAATATAAACATAATCAAAGAAACACCCGACGGAAAAAACACAATAGTAAGTATTGATGTTGACCCATATTAAAATATTGATTTATGAACATTAAAGGAATAGCTAAAAATCACTCTCTACTTGCCAAAATTTTCGAGTGGATAGGTATCTGCATCATTTCCACATTTTGCAGCATTCTCTTGTGGCAAATGATATTTGGCTCAAACGATATTACTTCACTCAAATGGCTCCAACTGCTGCAAAGTATTTCACTTTTCCTGATTCCATCGATATTCTGCGCCTTTCTTTGGAGCGACCAACCGGCAGATTTTCTATGCATCACCAAGGCTCCATCATGGAAAGACATTTGTTTTGCAATTGGTATAATAATTGTTGGACTCCCAGCAATTAATATGCTTTCAAACCTCAATCAACAACTTGTTCTTCCTGACTTTTTGAAAGACTTGGAAATTTACATAAAAGAGATGGAAACTTCAGCAGAGGCTTTAACAGAACAATTTGTTAAAGCCGACAACATCGGACAACTCACAATCAACATACTTTTGATGGCACTCACCCCTGCCCTTTGCGAAGAGTTTTGCTTTCGCGGTACAATGCAAAATGTATTGAACGAAAAAAGCAAAAACAAAAACATCAATGTCTGGGTTGTTGCTTTTATTTTCAGTTTCATCCATTTTCAGTTTTATGGTTTCCTACCACGTCTTCTCTTAGGTGCCTTTTTAGGTTATCTACTCGTTTGGACAAAAAGTATTTGGGTGCCAATTATTGCCCACTTCACAAACAATGCATGCTCAGTAATTGCCTACTATATTGTTTCAAAAAAATCTTCAATCAACATCGATGACATCGATAGTTTAGGCAGTGGGGACACGCTTTGGGTTGGTATTCTGAGCTGTTTCTGCATAGGTTTGGGCATATACTTCTATTTACATACAAAGAAATCTGCTGAATAATCAGCAGATTTCTTTTATTTAGAACACTTATAAAAATTGCTTTATCTATATGATCCTATCGCAATTGGTCTATCATTGCTTTTGCGGCCTTACGTCCATCGCTCATTGCAAGAATAACTGTTGAGCCACCTCTTACTATATCGCCACCGGCATAAAGATTGGTTTTAGACGACTGCATCGTATCTTGGTTGACAACTATTGTTCCTTTCGAACTTATATCCAATCCTGAAACTGAATTTGGAATGATTGGATTAGGACCGACGCCAACAGCTACTATAACCAAATCGACATCTATTGTCTCAGTGTTTCCTTCAATAGGAACCGGGCTGCGACGCCCTGACTGATCGGGTTCACCCAAACACATTTTCTGCAATTGCATACTCTTTACTCTGCCGTTTTCATCGGCAAAATATGCTATCGGATTGTTTAAAGTCAAGAATTGTATTCCCTCTTCTTTGGCATGCTTAACTTCTTCTTTTCTTGCAGGCATTTCTTGCTCGGTGCGGCGATAAACAATCATGACATTTTCAGCCCCGAGACGACGCACCGTACGTGCAGCATCCATAGCTGTATTGCCACCGCCTATAACAGCAACATTTTTACCATAAGGCACCGGAGTATCAAATTTGTTGTCTGCTGCATTCATCAAATTTACGCGCGTAAGATACTCATTACTGCTGAGAACATTTATGAGATTTTCGCCTTCAATATTCATAAACTTCGGACAACCGGCTCCACTGCCTACAAATATTCCCACATAACCATCTTTCTCTAACTGTTCTACAGTGATTGTTTTTCCAACAATAGTATCCTTGACAAAAACGACACCCAGCTGTTCCAAATTAGATATCTCGTTATCAACGATTTGATTTGGCAATCGGAATTCAGGTATTCCGTACTTAAGCACTCCACCTATTTCATGCAATGCCTCAAACACAGTTACGTCATAACCTTCTTTTGCCATATCGCCGGCAAAAGCAAGCCCTGCAGGACCTGAGCCGATAACTGCAATTTTCTTTCCATTCTTAGGCTTACATAACGATGCCACCACACCATGATTTCTTTCATAATCAGCAGCAAAACGCTCCAAATAGCCGATGGCAACAGGAAGATTACCCATTTTGTTGTGAATACAGCGACTCTCACACTGTTTCTCTTGGGGACAGACACGACCACACACTGCCGGCAATGAATTAGAAAGTTTTATTGTTTGAATAGCCTCACTGAAGTTATGCCTCTCTATATTTTTGATAAATGCCGGTATGTTTATTCCGACAGGACAACCCTCAGTACACGTTGGATTGGGGCAATCAAGACAACGCTTTGCCTCGGTTAGTGCCTGTTCTTCTGTCAATCCTTGATTAACTTCCTCAAGACGATGATGTACCCTATATTCCGGCTCAAGTTCAGGCATTACAACTCGTTCAATCATCGTACGTTCTTTCGTTTTCATCGATGCTCTAAGCTGTTTTCGCCATTCTGAATCGCGAGAAGTGTCAATATCAACAAGAGGAGTGTGTTGTTCGTGATTTGACGATTGAACACCTTTATTTTCAATATTTGTGTTTGAAAATTGCCCAGATTGGTACTTCTCCAACTCTGCTTTTTCTTCACTGCTATAACTTTTTAACCTGCTCAACATCTCATCAAAATCAACTTGATGAGCATCAAATTCGGGACCATCAACACAAACAAATTTTGTTTTACCACCGACATTAACACGACACGCCCCACACATTCCAGTACCATCAACCATTATTGTGTTAAGACTTGCCTCAGTTGGTATTTCATATTTTTTTGTGAGTAGTGCCACAAACTTCATCATTATGGCCGGTCCGATTGTAACGCATTTATCTACATGCTCACGCAAGATAACCTGTTCTACCCCCGCTGTTACAAGTCCTTTGTTTCCATACGACCCATCGTCTGTCATTATAACAACCTCATCAGCCACTTCTCTCATCTGTGACTCAAGGATAATTAAAGATTTTGTTCGCGCTGCAAGTACACATATCACTCTATTGCCTGCCTCTTTTAATGCTTTTACGATAGGCAACATCGGAGCAGTACCTACTCCACCACAAGCACAAACCACCGTTCCAAAATGCTTAATCTCTGTTGCCTTTCCAAGCGGGCCAACTACATCTTCTAAATAATCCCCGGCTTCCAAATCACACATTTTATAAGTAGATGCACCAACACGCTGAACAATAAGTGTTATTGTTCCTTTGTCCAAATTGGAGTCGGCTATAGTAAGCGGAACTCTTTCACCATATTTATCTACTCTGACTATTATGAAATGACCCGCTTTTCTCGACTTTGCTATTAATGGTGCCTCTATTTCAAAACACACTACATTTTCAGAAAAATGCGTTTTGGCTACGATTTTATTCATAAGAAAACTTTACTTCAAAAAACTATCACCTACGATATAAATAGGTGATAGATTTAATTAATTAACTTGGTTGACTATTTTAGAACCATTTTATTTCTTTTCCTTCTATGCTTGACAAGAGATTATTAGCCATTCGAGATGCTCCAAAACGGAAATTCTCGTTATTCAACCACTCTGCACCAAGCACTTCTTTTACTATAGTATAGTACTTAACGGCATCTTCCGTTGTTGCTATGCCTCCTGCAGGCTTGAAGGAAACCTTAACTCCGGTCTTTTCTTTCCACTCCTTAATTGCCTGACACATTACCAACGCAGCCTCAAGAGTGGCGGCGACAGGTATCTTTCCCGTACTTGTTTTGATAAAGTCTGCACCGGCTTGCATTGCTATAAGCGAAGCCTTCTTTATCAAACTTGCCGATTTCAACGCTCCTGTTTCAAGAATGACTTTAAGGTGTGCTCCACGAGCTGCATCACGTATCTCACAAAGCTCATCATAAACTTCTTGATATTTACCTTCAAGCATTTTTCCTATAGAAATGACAACATCAATTTCTGTCGCTCCTGCACGTACGGCCAAAGCAGTCTCTGCAACTTTGACTTCAATAAATGTCTGCGAAGCAGGAAAACCTGCGCAACATGCAGCAATACCTATAGGCTGTTTGAGATTTTTTTTAACCGTTTCAACAAGAGCCGGATACACACATATTGCAGCCACATTGGGGACATCTTTGAATTGTGTTGGAAAATCATTTACCTTTTGAGCCATAGAAGCAACCTTTTGCTCTGTATCTTCACCATTGAGCGTGGTGAGATCTATTTGGTGCAGGCATTGTTTCCACACTTCTGCATTGTTGTTTTCTGCAAAGTGCTTTGCAATGATATCCTTAACTTGTGCTTCAATTTGTGCATCATCAAGATTGCAATTATACTGTGCAAACAGTTTTTCAAAATCGTACATAATTTTATGTGTTTTTATGGTTATTCTTTTTTAGATTCTTGCTTATTGCTGTCATTAAGCTGGGCTATTATTGTTTCATTGCCCGTTACGAGTTCTCCTCCGGTTACGTATATCTCTGCATCCATTGGCAAATACACATCTACTCTTGAACCCAATTTAATAAATCCAAGGTGCTGATTTATGTGTGCTTTTTTCCCCGCTTTAGCATACGTTACAATCCTTCTTGCCATAGCTCCTGCAATCTGACGCACAAGAATTGTCTGTCCGTTTTCTGCTTTGATTATTACTGCCGAGCGCTCGTTCTCGGTACTTGATTTAGGCAACCAAGCCGCCTGATGCCTACCTTTTTGATGCTCCGACAAAATCACATCTCCTTCAATCGGGTACCAATTGGCATGAACATTAAAAGGCGACATAAAAATCGACACTTGCATTCTTTGCTCGTGGAAATAATCATTTTCCATTGTCGGTTCAACAACAACTACTCTACCATCTGCCGGAGCAATAACAAAACTTGAATCATCGATGATAATTTCTCTTTCCGGATTGCGGAAAAAATAAAGCACAAACAATAGAAGTATTGCCATTAATGACAAGAGTACAATTGTTAATGTTTTATCCGGGTAGCACAGAAAAAAGACAAAAAGACTTGCTATAATAAAAAGTACAATCAGCAATAAATTCCTGCCCTCTCTATGTATGCGCATGCGTTTCATAAATAACTAATAATTATTTGTCTGCAAAGTTAAGACTTTTTTAGATTATTACCAAATAAAAATGTACTTCAAACAAAAAAAAGACCGCCTATTTTTTTAGGCGGTCTGTAAAGTTTATTATAAATACCTTTATTTTACAATAGCTTGGAATGTTTCGTCTTCGGCAAATTTAGCAAATTCAATGTCTTTTGCTGCTTTTGCTTTGTATGAAGCATCTTTTGCAATTGCTGAACGAAGATTTGAATAAACATTGTCTCTATCGTTTGTTCTTGCGGCAACAATAGCTTTCAAGTAGAAAGTTAGCGCATTAGGTTGAGCGATTGAGTTGAGTGTTGCTCTTGCTCCGTTGTAGTTTTCGTCAAGAATTTGTTGAATAGCGGCATTGTTAGTTTTTGCATTGCCGTATGCTGATTTTGCGTTCTTGTAGTCACCATTGATAGTGTACATTGTACCGAGAGCAGCATTGAGGTTACCTTTTGTTCCACTTGATTTGCCAAAGTATTCAGCTGCTTTCTTTGTGTCGTTTTGTGCAAGAGCGATAAGACCTGCATTGAAGTTCACATCAGCATCGTTCTCAGCAAGACGAAGTGCTTTCTCTATATTTGCTTTTGCACCATTGAGGTTACCTGCTTGGTATTGAGCAAGTGCAAGGTTGTTGTAAGCACGATAGTCGTTAGCGTCGAGAGCAATAGCTTTGTTGTAGATGTCTTGTTTCTTTGCATTGTCTTCAACTAATGTTGCAGCATAGAGCACTTCTTCGTATGAAAGAGGACATGGTGTTGAGTCAAGAACAGCGAGGATTTCATCATCACTACGACCAATAAGATCTGTTGTCATGATTATTCTTGAACGGCGAAGTTGTGGCAAAATGTCTTTTGCTATTGTCTCATAAACGGCAGCAAGATTTTTGATTTGTGACTCACGCTCTTCAGGATCGGTGTACATTGCAAGAACACTCAATACAAGTTGTTTGTCTTGAATACTTGATTCTTCCATAAGTTTTTGGAAGCCTTCCCAATCTTCATTGACAGTCTTTGATTCAACATCAACATTCACTTTACTTTTCTTTGCTTGTTTTTTGAGGTAGCTTTCTGTGTTTGCTTGACGTTGTTGAGCAAGTTTAGTGTTGAGTTCAACGCCACCATCCGGTGATGCATAACCTGAAACTTCAACAGACTTGATTTCTTTACCTTCTTTGCTTGCTGTAACAAGGTCAGAAGCTAATTGTTTTGCACCTGCAAGTTCTTCATTGCGAAGATTTGATTGTTGAATCAAGAATTTGATGTCAGCTTCTTGTTTTTGTTCAATAATTCTTTGGAATTTGTCAGCTGCGATTTGTGGACCGAGCTCATCTGCATTAGCTGAAGCAAGTTTGCATGTTGTTACGATACCATCAGCAACTTTCAAATCAGGTATTTCATAAGTTTTGTTGCCGGCTGATGCCTCAAAACGCAAATAGAGTTCTGATTGGGCCATTTCAGGAACATAATCAAACTCAGCTTTGATTGTGTAAGTTCCACCTTTCTTGTAAGGAACGGTAGTTCCACTAACTTTTGCTTTCTCTCCAACAAAAGTTCTTGATTTACCGAGGGTCTCTTGTCCGTTGTATTTCAAAACCGGAGTAACAATAAGTACACCCTTTTTGTTGAACTGCTTTGCAGGGAATGTTCCTGTTACGTTAGCTTCAACTTTGTTACCTACGACAACAAGAGGGTTAGGATTGCAAGTTACATTGCTTGGTTGTTGCAATGGTTCGTTACAAGCTGTCATTAGCATTGCAATTACTAATGTAGCAGCAAATAATAGTTTTTGTTTCATAATCTATTAATTTTTTTTGTTGATATTTCTCTTTTAGTCTGCAAATTTAATACTTTTTTTTTGATTTTATATAATTTTATGATATTTTTTTTGATTTTTGCATATTATTTTTTTATTGTTGTGTGTTTTTTACTTCAAAATCAAGTCTTATAACTATATAGTGATGTAAAAAAATAGCCCCACAATTATCACAAGAAGGATAAATTATAGGGCAATTAAAGATTGGGAATAACTATCTTACCGGTATTTTATCTATTCTACGTTGATGGCGTCCACCCGCGAAATCTGTTGCAAAGAATGTTTCAAGCGTTTCGTATGCAAGATGCTCTGAAATATAGTTCGCCGGCAAAGTGAGCACATTAGCATTATTATGTTCTCGTGCAAGTTTTGCTAATTCCGGCATCCAGCATAAGGCTGCACGTATGCCTTGGTGGTGGTTGGCTGTCATATTGATTCCGTTTCCAGTGGAACATATAGCTATGCCATAATCAGCTTTCTGCGTTTCAACGGCGGTTGCCATTGGGTGCGCAAAATCAGGATAATCGCATGACTCGGTGCTGTAACAACCACAATCTGTTATTTGAGTACATCCTAATTCTTTGAGATGTTCAATTACTTTAAGCTTGAGTTTGTAACCGGCGTGGTCGCTTGCAAGCACAATAGATAAATCTTTTATTGGTTTCATATTTGAACTTTTTTTGATGGTTATTTGATATAAATTTTTTCTCCATTGTGAAGATAAATACCTTGTTTTGTTGGACGACTTGTGTATTTCCTCCCTAAAATATCGTAGTAATTGTTGTCATCTTCTTTCTTTTGCTCAACCACATTGTTTGATGTTATAGATGGAGTTTTTATATGCAAATCAACAAACAAGTCGTTAGTAGTGTTTTCATCTTCTGTTTTGCAATATGTACAATCTTTGAGCAAACTTTTCAGATAGTCTTCATACATCTTGTTTGTTGTTGATTTCAATAGATTTTGCACTACTTGTATTTGTGGTGTAGGGAAACCATTACTTGTCATTACGTCTTTACAAAAAGCCAATGTTTGTTCTGACAACATATTGGTAATGATTTCTGTCTTTTTATAATTCTCATTGGCTTCGCTTGCTGTAAGCATTGTCAGTTTCACCGGCTCTTTGAGATATTCGTATGCCATTGGCGAATAAGTACTTTGATTGTTGATTAGAAGGTCAAAGAATGTACTAAATGGCGGAACTGCACCTAAAGAATTATTGTTTCTAAGGTTTTTGAGGTTAGCCCATATCATATTTGACATTGGCCCCCAAAGGACTTCTGTATGCGAAGCGAGTTCATCTTGAGCATATTTGATATAATTTTCGTTCAAGGCGGTGTTTTTTATAAGTTGCGTACTTATATTAATAAGGTTGCGCTGCGGATTGATTGTTATCGTTCTGAAACAACCGGGATATTCAATTGTTGAGCCTGTTGATATCTCTACAAGACTATCCAATCCCTGCTCGCGATTGTAGATTTTAGAGATGTTGTTGATATGCATGTGTCCTGTAAAGACAATATGAATATTATGCTTAGCAAAAAGGCGAGCAATTGAATCACCCTGTTGTATTGTGGCAGAGCTGAATATCTTTTCTTGGTTGGTGAAGTGTTGAAGCATTTGATGGTGCATCATAACGATACAATTTCGCCCGCTATCGGCAGCTTGATCAGCCGCATCAAGAACGAATTGCAATGTATTAGGCCTCATCAATCCGTCGCTAAATGTTTTATTTGACGCATCGCCTAATTGCTTTACTTGATTTTCCCTATCGCGAGTGGCATCAATACCTATTATTCTCAAACTCGGAAAAGCATCGCAATAATACGATAGTGAAGAAGTATCTTGTACCGCAAAGCTGTCGTCGTAGCCAAAATCTTTATAGATCTCTTTAAATTCAGATTCGGTTATAGTTGGCGTTACAATAGTTTGCTCTCCATCGTATGCAACAGAACTTGTACTGCGATAATCATGATTTCCCGGTATTACAAGCACTGTTATTCCGTTTTGTTTAAGCATATTAAGTCCTTTAACCACAACCTCATGAGATATTTTTTCTCCATCTTTGGTTAAGTCACCAGGAAGCAGAACGATATCGGGTTTTTGACTTAAAATTGTGTCAATAATTTGAAAGAAAACATCCTCACTTTGTCCCAGCAACTTACGATTACTTGCCATAGCATTATTGTAGGCAGAGCCTTGATTGATGACCAGACTTTTTGCCATGACGTGAATATCCGTTGCGAGAAATATTTTCAGAGCATCGTTAGATGTTTGATTTGGCTGTTTTACAACAAATTGCGCTGAATTTGCTTTTTCTGAATTAAATTCAGATACGGCTTCATAAATGCCGGATTCAAGAACAGAAGACACAAGTTTGTCATCGGTTTGAGTTATATTCTCTTTGCACACAACATTAGGCACAAGTGAATAATTTTGGTATAAATACAGATTTGAGCCAATTGGCACCTGCTTGAAGTCAATAACCACCTGTTCGCCAACTTCATAACTTGGTTTGACGGTTGTTATTGTTTGGGCACTAAGCATTGTTGTTGCAACTAACATAACAGCAACGATAGATTTTGATTTCATAATAGAGGACATTTATTTTGTTATTGTATCTATGATTGTATTTATAGAATCTATACCGATTGAATCTTGCACTTCAGCAGCGATGGAATCGGAAATTTGAGCAATTTGCTCTTGAGGATTAACGAATGTTTTTTTTACCAAAGAAACAAGCTGGCTCAAATTTGTTGTAAACATTTTCACTGACATTGCAAGCAATATGAGTCCAAAGAATTTTCTCAATATATATATACCTCCTTCGCCAATGAGTTTCTCTATTTTATCTGTTGATTTAATTACGATATAAACCCATAGCATGTTCAAGAGCAGAGCTATAACAATATTTATTGAGTGGTACATTGATTGCAAAGAGATCAATACGGCAAAAGTACCGGGACCGGCAATCAGCGGAAACGCCAAAGGAATGATTGATGCACTGCCTTCCGGACCTTTATTCTTGAATATCTCTATGTCAAGCAACATCTCCAGTGCCATCAAAAAAAGAATCAAAGCACCGGCAACGGCAAACGACTTGATGTCAACACCAAGGAAATTAAGCATCCACTCGCCCGCAAAGAAAAAGATAAGCAATATGGCGAGTGCAACATTCACTGTCCTGCCGGCATTGATCGGCTCCTTTTGTTTTATGGAAAGGATGATTGGTATAGAGCCAAGAGCATCGATTATACCGAAAAGAACAACAAATGCACTACCTATTTCAAAAAAACTAAATCCTAAATCCTTCATAATCAATTGTATTTGCCTTCGTATTTTATTTGTACATCATTTACTATCTGACGAATATTTTGCTCTTCAGGCTTTGGGCAAATGAGCAACACATCATTTTCTTCCGCCACGATATAATCTTCTAATCCCTCAATTACTGCAAGTTTACCTTTTGGCAACGCAACTATATTTCTTTTGCTGCCATAATATTCTGCTTTGCAGTTGAGTGTTACATTTTGATTTTCATCTTTTCCGGATAATTCATACAACGAACCCCATGTTCCTAAATCAGACCAACCAAATTCGGCAGACATAACTGCCACATTATTGGCTTTTTCCAGCACTCCATAATCTATTGATATATTCGGACATTCAGGAAATTTTTGTTGAATAACACTTTGCTCATTTTGAGTGTTTAGCATAGGCGCTATCTGTCCAAAAATTTCTTGTATCTTGGGCTGATAGGCGTTTAAAGCAGAATCAATAGTCTGTAGATTCCATAAGAAAATTCCGGCATTCCACAAAAATTCTCCGCTTTCATAGAACACTTTTGCCAATTCAAGATTAGGTTTTTCGGTGAAAGTTTTAACAGTTTTTATTGCCTCGTCGTTCTCATTATTGTCAATCTGAATATATCCATAGCCTGTTTCCGGGCGCGTAGGTTTGATACCTATCGTGAGCAAATCATTATGCTCTTCTACATATTTTAGACCACTCTCAATAGTGTTGATGAATTGTTGTTCATTCAGTATCAAATGGTCTGAAGGAGCTGTAATTATATTTGCCTTAGGCGTTATAGCTTTGATCTTTGCTGTGGCGTATGCTATGCATGGAGCAGTGTTTCGACGTGTCGGTTCTAAAAGAATCTGACTATCAGACAGCAGTGGCAGCTGCTGTTTTACGATTTGCTTATAATGCTCATTGGTCACAATGTAAATATTTTCCATTGGAACAAGAGTCTTGAAACGATTTACTGTCATTTGAATTAAAGATTGACCCGTCCCAAAGAAATCAAGAAACTGCTTTGGTTTATCGTTTGTACTATAAGGCCAAAAACGGCTTCCTACTCCGCCTGCCATAATTACGCAATAATTGTTTTCGATGTTTTCCATTGTAATTTGCATTTTTCACATTTTAGTGCGCTAAATTACTACTTTTTTTTAGATTTGGCAAATTTTTGTCTAATTTATGCAAAAAACCTAAAAAAACTTTACTATCAGCATACATCCGAACAACCATTACAACAAGATTAAATAAAAAGATTGAAATTTCCCACTTACTAAAACTACGGCGTAACCGTTACATATTCAAGTTTCACATTTTAATATTTCGGCGTACAACGGCGTTAGCCGTTGCATATTAATAGATACAATCAAGAATACAAACAAAACAACCACGAGTGGTTGCACATTGTCTAATATTCAAATTTATTCAGTTGCATTTTAATATGTAACCGCTAAAGCGGTTGAAGAACGATGGAGGATTGATATTTATTAAATACTCAGAACAATGTGGGAAACTTTAGTAAAAAGATATAGTTAAACAGACTTGACTCAACTTTCTTATTGAGATAAAAAAATTGTCTTGATTTGATTATTTTACTTTTTTTTTGTAATTTTGCAATTTGTAATCTTTGGATTTTTGAGTAAATGATTATACTTTCTATTCTACATATCAGTTTGAGTTGGACTTTTTGGGTCTGTCTTGTAATTATAGCTATATGTTTTTGGCTATCTGCTGTAGTGTCATCGTCAGAAAATGCTTTTTTCTCTCTATCAGCATCAGACATTACGCTTTTGCGCGAAAGCGACTCTCCAAACGACACAGCTCTATGGTTGCTTAATGACCGAAAAAGACTTCTTGCCACAATACTGATTGTAAACAATTTTGTCAACATCATCATTACTCTACTGCTTGCGTATGTTGTAAGTTGTTTGTTTGATTTCTCAGAACATGTTGTCCTTGGCTTCATCATTGATTCTGTGCTTATCACATTTCTGCTTTTGCTTTTTTGCGAGATTACTCCAAAACTCTATGCAGCTGCCAACAAAATGGTTATTGTCAATCGTTTTTCCGGATTACTGCGAGCAATGGTATATACTTTTTACCCGTTTTCATCGCTATTGGTTAAGAGTAGCAGAGTATTCGATAGTGTTGATGTTCATCATTCCGGCAACGATATAACAATGGATGAGTTGTCACAAGCCATCGAACTGACCAATATAGGCAATGAGAAAGACAAAGAAATGCTTGAAGGCATAGCCAGCTTTGGAAATAAATGTGTAGTTGATGTAATGCATAGTCGCTTAGACATTGTGGGCATTGATGTGCGTAGTAGCTTTGCAGATTTACTGAAACTTGTGAAAGAAAGTGGCTATTCGCGTATTCCGGTCTATTCAGAATCAATGGACAATATAAAAGGAATAGTTTTCAGCAAAGACTTGATTGCTTATCTGGACAAACCATCAAATTTCAAATGGCAAACATTGATGCGTCAGGCTTATTTCGTTCCTGAGAGCAAACGCTTGCGCGATTTGTTAGACGAGTTTCAAGAAAACAAGATGCACCTTGCCATTGTTGTTGATGAATATGGCGGGACGTCAGGACTAATTACCTTGGAAGATATTTTGGAAGAAGTTGTTGGTGACATAAGCGATGAATACGACGAAGATGAGCGTCTGTACACACAAATTGACGATAACACATTCGATTTTGCAGCTCAGATACTTCTGAACGACTTCTACAAGGTTACAGGCATTGATAGCGAAGTGTTTGACAAGTTCTCGTCTGAAGTAGAAACTCTTGCAGGGCTGATACTCGAAATTCGAGGAGAGCTACCAAAGAAAGGCGAGGTCATCAACTACCGCAACTATTCGTTCACAATAACTGGTGTGGACAAACGGAAAATCAAAAACATCAGACTACATATCAACGACAACACCGATGAAAAGGAATAATATAATATTATTTTTCGCTACACTCCTGCTTATAGGCTGTGGAACAACATACACTCCACACCCCTATGGATATGTACGCATAGAAATACCCGAACCTGTGTATGAGACATTCGACTCTGCGGGATTTCCATATAGTTTCAACATCAACAGGATTTCTACAATTGAAAACAAAAACGGGCAAAACGAAAAATACTGGTTAGACATTCATTATAATAACTACAATGCGCGCATACATTGCAGCTATAAGCCTGTTGAGAACAACTTAGGACTTCTGTCTGAGGAAGCAGAAAAATTTGTGTATAAACATGCCAACATGGCGAGTTCTATTCCATGCCGTAGCTACGAAAATCAAGAGAAAAAAGTTTATGCCGTTGTTTATGACATTGAGGGAAACACTGCATCACCTTGCCAATTTGTAATCACAGATAGTACTAATCACTTTTTCAGAGGTGCTCTCTATTTTAATTGCACACCAAATCAAGACTCGCTTAGTCCTATTATTGACTACATAAAAGAAGATATCGTTGAACTAATGGAATCATTCTCGTGGAAATGAAAGATTTTAGTTACAACATAGAAGGCATAACTATCTGCTGCTCGAAATTCGACTCAAGCGTTACAGAACAATTTGAAAAAACAGATTTAGCACTAAAATATGCCGGCATATACTCTCAACGCAAAAGCCCCAAACGAAAAGAAGAATTTGCAGCATGGATGCTTTTACTGGAAAGAATGTTGGGAAAAACTCCTGAAATAAAATACGATGAAAACGGCAAACCTTGGCTAAAAGACGATGCTCTATACATCAGCGTATCACACTGCAAAGAAATTGTTTGCGTGGGATTAGCCCATTTCCCTATAGGCATTGACATAGAACCTGTAAGCGATAGAATTGTTCGATTGGCAGAGCGATTTATGACTCCAAATGAATTTGAAGAGCTAAACTCAAGCACTGACATAGCTACCAATGCAACAATTTGCTGGTGTGGCAAAGAGGCTATTTATAAATTAATAGGAGAAAAAGCCCTTGACTTCAAAAACACAATAGAAATAAAAAAATACTCGATTTCATCGAATTTTTATGGCTCAGTTGGATTTTCTCAAAACATACATCTCAACTCTATTGGTTATGATGATAAAGTGATTGTTGTTGCTTATGAAAATAAACATTAACAGACATAAAAAACAAATTGCTGTACTGCTTGATCCTGCAAAGATTTCTCTCGATGACATACCATCGGTATGTAGCCATCTTAATAATGCATTGCCCGACATGGTACTCATCGGTGGAAGCGGTGAAATCAACAATATCAACAATTTTATTACCCAACTAAAAACAAAAACAGCACTACCCATAATTCTTTTCCCCGGCAATGTCAATCAAGTGTCTTTATGCGCTGATGGAATATTACTTCTAAGCTTGATTTCCGGTCGAAATCCTGAATTGTTGATTGGTCAGCATACAAGGTGCTCAGTAGCGTTGAAAAGGAGCAATTTGAGTATCATTCCTACCGGTTATATCCTTATCGATGGGGGAAAACTGTCGTCAGTAGAAAAGGCGAGTGGCTGCAGGGGGATTTCACAATCAGACATAGAAACTATTGTTAGCACTGCTGTGGCGGGTGAGCTGTTAGGCATGAGAGCAATCTATTTAGAGGCTGGCAGCGGAGCTCTCATTCCCGTGTCTGACAAAGTCATAAAAGCAGTCAGACAAGTGATAGATATTCCACTAATTGTTGGTGGAGGATTGCGCAATAAGACAGACATAAAAAAGGCTTTGGATGGTGGAGCCGATATGGTGGTTATTGGAAATCATTTTGAGCAAAATGCCGATGACATGGCTGATTTTTGCAGATTTGTACATGATTATGCTAAATAAACGAACCGACATAGACTATATGCGTTTAGCCTTGGCTGAAGCCCAAAAAGCCTTAGAGATAGGCGAGGTGCCGATAGGTTGTATAGTGGTTTGCAACGACAGAATTGTCGGACGAGGCTACAACATGACCGAGCATCTTCAAGATGTAACAGCTCATGCTGAGATTCAAGCCATATCAGCTGCATCGGCAAGTTTGGGAGGGAAATACTTGAAAGAATGTACTCTCTATGTTACAATAGAACCTTGCGTGATGTGTGCCGGAGCAATAGGCTGGGCACAGATTGCGCGTGTCGTATATGGTGCAAAAGACGAAAAACGAGGTTTTTCCATTTATAGCCCCAAAGCATTACACCCAAAATGTGTGATTACAAGCGGTGTGTTAGAAGACGAATGCGGGAAATTAGTAACCGACTTTTTTAAGACTAAAAGGTAGCGGATAATTTTTACAATGAAACCACTCTTTAATAAACACAATTGCTACTGTCAATGCTAATATTATTTGACTCTCGTCAACTAAGACATGAAACCAAAGTGAAGATATTATCATCCCTACAACCCACAATATGTTTATTGCTGAATATGGTAATAACCAATATCTTCGCCAATGCCAGCAAATTAGTGGTAATATATTAAATGGTATAATAAGCCAGTTCCATTCGGTGCAAGGCAATGAAGAAAACACAATAAGATAAGTCATCAACAATCCTAATGCAGATTGAATCGCAAGTACGATATAATCAATCGCTTTTATATTGAATAGCCAACATATAACGACACATATTAGCAAAATAATACTTACCAACAATGGCGTCAACCATTTTTTTTGTTCTTTTTTTTCTAAGGGCAAGAGTACCGATGCATTATCTTCAAGAAATTGTTGGTCGTTAACTTTGGCTTTCTGCCATACTTCAACCAAATCTGTTGGCACAATAAGTTTTTTTTCGTTTGCACATGGTTTATCTCCTTTGCTACCAATCAAACAATACATAAAAGCCTCTTCCCATGGAGCATTGGTTATAAAATTTCTTACCAATTCTCGTTGAGTATTATTCTTATATTTATCATCCCATGGTGCATATTGAATTGCATTATTACCAAGCACCTCATGCATAACAAGTACCACTGATTTCGCGCACCCTTTATTGAAATAATCGTATGGCTGATTGGGCCCTTCTAACAAATGATTGTCCATCACTTCCCATAGCCATAATTTTTGCTGCGGAGAAAGATTTAATTTATACTCATATATTCCTCTGCCCTCTGCCCGATATGAATCAATGAATGTATCTATCGGAATAGCAAAAAGCCCCATTTTCAGTTGTCCTTTGAGAAATGTCCATATCTTGTCACGAACATTCTCGCTCTCATAGGAAAAGACATAGTCGAGATTGAATGTAGGGCATTGCAACCTTAGAGCTGCATGGCCAAGAGTAGAATAGAGGACTTCGCCCGGGCTGACAACAATAAGACTTGCTGTAACGAAATCGTCGGCAAGGCGATTGATTGTATCGGGGTTTTCTTGCTGGGCTTTTGCACAAACAGACAAGCTCAAAAGACAAATAAGCAGTATATTACGAATCTGTTGCATCAATCAATAGGGAAATAGAATAAATAGTGTTTGCTCACTTTTTTGGTCAGAACAGAGAGGTTAAGCATATCTGATGCGTTGGCAATATCTTTTATTGTTCCGTCTTTATATATAATGTCAATCGAGTCATCAGCTGCACTATAAGTATCTTTGCTTGATGTATGAAGAGAAAAAAGATAATTAGCTTCGTCCAAAGAGATATTGAATTTCTCGGCATATTTATTTTGCCAGTTGGTGATTTCTGTTTGTGAAAGGGGCTGTTCGAGCAGCTGAGTTTTGAAAAGACGACGATTAGTAAAAGCAGTACAGAGTTTACTCAAAACAACATCATCGGAATTGCACCATACTTTAATTGCAGAAAGTATGTCTGAATCATCAAGAACTGCATATTGCTCAAGCACTTGAAAGTCAAAATTTTCTTTGTTTATTTTTTGGTACAAAAATATTTTCAGTGCCGGCGAACAAAACATCTCTTTTCCTTGTTCGGCAAGTAATTTGGCTCTTGAAAGAATTTTAATCAGCATTTGTTCGGCTGCCACTGATGTTTTATGAAGATATACTTGCCAATACATAAGTCGGCGTGCGACAAGAAATTTCTCTATTGAGTAGATTCCTTTTGCTTCTATGGCAAGTCTGCCATCTACCAAAGTGAGCATCTTGAGTATTCTGGCCGACGCCACCGTACCTTCACTTACGCCACAAAAGAAACTATCGCGGCAAAGATAATCAAGCCTATCAACATCAAGCTGACTGCTGACAAGTTGGTGAAGAAAATGCTTGTGATATTTGTCGGTAAATATATCTATTGCGAGTTGCAATTTCCCGTTTGTTTCGCGATTGATTTCTTTCATCATCATCAACGAAATATCCTCATGCGTAATACCCTCAACAAGAGTATTTTCGAGCACATGCGAGAAAGGTCCGTGCCCCACATCATGCAAAAGGATGGCAGCCATAGCTGCAATGCCCTCTTCATGCGTTATTTCTATTCCTTGAAGTCTGAGGCCTGTTATTGCTTCATTCATGAGGTGCATGGCACCTATAGAATGCAAAAAACGAGTATGTGTGGCACCTGGATAGACCAAATAAGCCAACCCCATCTGTCTGATTCGAGTGAGTCGCTGTAGATAAGGGTGCTGCAAGAGCTCAAGCAGAAACTCATTTGGAATAGTTATGAATCCAAAGACAGGGTCGTTGATGATTTTTTTATGAGCCATCACTTAAAGTATATTATCCTCACTGATTGAGTGATGAGTAAGTATAGATTTGATTGTCGAAGCAAACACCTTAGCGATTGAAATAATTTTAACCTTAGAGCATTTTGCAGTGTCGTACGGCAAGGAATTGGAAAAAACTATTTCTTCAAGCTCCGATTTCTCAATCAGTTTGCTTGCATTTCCCGACATCACGCCATGTGACACCACAGCTCTCACGCTATTAGCTCCGAGTCTTTTCATCTCTTGTGCAGCTTTGCATAGTGTTCCCGCCGTATCAACAAGGTCGTCAACGAGCACGACATCTTTTCCTTTCACATTACCAAGCACACGGAGTTGCGACACAGCATTTGCTTTTTCCCTATGTTTGTAACACAACACAATAGGAGCATGATTGGCATGAGCAGCGAATTTTGCAGCTCGTTTACTGCCTCCTTCGTCAGGTGAAGCAATAATTAATTTCTTTAGGTTGAGAGATTTAATATAATCTGAGAATATGCTATAACCATAAAGGTGATCGACAGGAATGTTGAAAAAGCCCTGAATCTGGTCAGCATGCAAATCAAGCGTTATGACTCTGTCAGCACCGGCGACCTGCAACATATCAGCCACAAGTTTGGCTCCAATAGAAACTCTTGGCTGATCTTTACGGTCTTGACGCGCCCAACCAAAATAAGGAATAACAGCTGCAATTTTGTATGCAGATGCGCGTTTAGCGGCATCTATCATCAAAAGCAATTCCATCAAATTGTCGGATGGTGCAGGAGTGGATTGAACAAGAAATACGTATTTTCCCCTGACCGATTCTTCGAAAGCAACTGCAAATTCGCCATCTTTGAAATGTTGAATTTTGATTTTTCCTAATTCACAATGCAAGCAATTGCAAACTTCCTGAGCAAGATAACGACTCTTTTCACCTGCAAAAACAGCAAAAGAAGTCATGTCGAGTTCTTCAAAAGATTCTGCTGAATTATTTTTGAGCATAATAGTATGTTGTTTGTTTACTTTCTGTATTTTATCTGTCCTTTCACTCCCCACCAGCAAAGGTAATACAAGCTTCGAAAAACTCCCAGTTTCTCAACCTTTCTGTATATTCCATATTGCGGTTTTATCATCTTATATTTTTTTGCAGTCACCTGATTGCTTAATATTCTATAACTACCAAGTATCTCTTGGTTTCCATAAACGACTCCCACTTTTTTGATTATTTCAAGCCAGAGTGCATAGTCGTCTCTCAAACTTCCGAGGTCTTCTCGGAAATAGAATTTACCATAAGGCTCTGAATCATACAAAACGGTCAAACAAGATATCGAACAAGTCTTGAGCAGGTCGGTATATGTTGCTTTTTGAGGCGGATAAAAAGGTTTGAGACATTCTTTATTCTCCTCGTCTATTCTTTTATGTGCCGAACAAACAAGTTTACCGCCTGTTTGCTTCATAAAGAAGAGTTGACTTTCGAGAAAATGCGGCTCCCAAACATCATCAGAATCAAGAAAAGCAAAATACCTCCCACTCGCTTGTTTTATCCCATAATTACGGGCAGAAGCAGAGCCACCGTTCTCTTTGTTGAATAATTTTATTCTTGGGTCTTTTTGCACATAATCCTCCACGATTTTCTCACACCCATCCTTCGATCCATCGTTAACAACAATCATTTCCCAGTCTTGAAAAGTTTGGGCAAGAACACTCTCAATTGTCTGAGCGACAAAACGCTTCCCGTTGTACAATGGAGTTATGATTGAAACCAATGCTGTCATTAATTACTATATGGTATAAAGATGATTTATAAATTATTTCACAAAGTTACACATTTTATTTAACTTCCACAAATAAAGAAGAAAATTAGTGATTTATTTTAAATTTTATTATGTAGTAGAAGACAACTAATCGGCTGAATACTTTGGTAAGAAAACTTCTATTAGACCTTTTCATAAGGCTTCGATTTGTACTCGTCACTGTTTGTTCATGTCGACGATATAGTAAATAAGGTTCATTGATAAACTTGACTTTCCCTACCATTTCAGCGACCAAACCTATCCAAATATCATGACCAATTTCATTTGTTGGCGGGAATGGCAGAGCATATTTCAAAAGGTCGGCCTTGAATGCCATGCATGAGCCATAGTATGTATTGTTGATTGCATTCTTGATTAACCCTGTTCCGGAGTTATAAACCGAAAAAAAATCAGGATTGACGATATTCAATTGCTGGTCTGTTTCTTTGCTGTTTGTAACCACTAAATCGTAATGCTTAAGTTCTTCAACACACCTATCTACTTTGCCTTCAAGCCATACATCATCTTGGTCTGACATGAAAATTATATCACCGTGCGCATTGCTCAAAGCATTTTGAAAATTCCATTTACAGCTTTTACTATTATTATGCAATAGTTTTATCCTTTTGTCATTGAAAGCTTCAATTATGGCACAAGTATTGTCAACTGAGGCATCGTCTGAAATAACAACCTCATCACTTTCTCCAATTTGTTTCAATATTGATTCTAATTGCTCCTCAATATATTTTTCTCCATTATATGTCGCAATACAAACAGAAATCATTGTTCTATAAGTTCCTTATATTTCTTAGCTATTTCGTTCCATGAACCCGGCACATTTTTCTTTGAAAACAAAAGAGTTTTCTTTTGATATTCTGCCAATTTTGCACCATCGTCAAGAAGCTGAGTTATGACAAATGCAGCCTCATCACCACTGGCGAAAACACAACTTTGTTGTTGTTCGTAAGTTGTAAAATTTCCACGCTTACTAACAATTACACAACCATTTACCACAGAAGCAAGAAACGACCCTCGTCTTTCTGACAACCCATCAGGAAATGGCAAATACATTATTTTTATATCATTAATCATCTCAGCAGTATGTTGGGGAGTATTTTCACCAAGATAACTCACACCGATTTGCTCTGCTATTCTCAATATATCCTTACTATAATTTTCAAATTCGGGTTGTATAGAACCAAGAATACATATTTTGGCATTTACATTTTTTTCTTTTACTTGCTTTGCTGTTGCAAGAAATTCTTCTAATCCCTTTTGTGGGCGTAAATAGCCAAAGTATCCGACATCCCAACTTCTATCTTTAATCTCTTTAATTTGCGGTGAAGACGGAATGTTTGAATTAATTTTGATCACACAACCATTTTGTATGTGAGCAATCTTTTCTGCTTGATTTTTTTCGTATTCAGTAGTGAAAATTACTTTTTCACTTATTGCAAATAACGGCTTCAAAGCGAGCTTGCCCTTCCAACCTAATTGGGAATACTCATGTATCGTCACATATATTTTTTTCCCCAAAAAAAACTTAGCATACAGACACAAAATATGCGGTGAAAGATGTGTACCATAGCCCATCGTCGGATATTGCAGATTGATTATAGGATCTGTAACACACTTCATTTTTTTGATTAAGCGAGGCAAATTTGACAACTTCCAATCGACATCATAAAAAACAGACCATTCCTTTCCGATTTCGGAAGTCATAATGCAATATAGATAATCACCCACACCACATTTTTGGGGAGGATATGTTCCTGTAATAAATATCATTTTTTCTTTATAACATTATTTTCGTCTTCTAAATAATCTTCTACCCACCATCTATCAGCAATCTGCAATTGGCGATTTTGGATTTGGTTCTTATCATGATTTATCAAATTGAAAATAGTACATGGAGTATTGATTTCTTTATTTTTCATTTTTGACATACCATTTTCTATCAAATTGATTTGATGAAGAAAAAAAATAATTACAACAATACACAAACTTTGCCTAATCAAAGTGCCATATCTAATTGTAGAATTATTTTGTATAAGATTGAATATATAAACAATCAATATGGGTAAAAAATATGACCTAATCCTATTCAACAAATAATAATACTGATAAAGCGAAATAATAATGCAAATTGCGACAATGGAAACAATAGCGAATGTATTTATATTGTTTTTTTGACATGAAATATAATACTCAATACAAAGTATTGTTAGAGCATAAATAAAGAAAATCAGCTGAAATTGTCGCCCAAGTGAAAGATGGTGCTCTAACGAAATCAAATATGATTCCGGCAATGGTAATAAATGTAAAAAGAAAACACTAATTTTCGTTATGGGCAACAACATCATCAATACCAAGACCCAAAATAGGATTTGATATACAAGTGGTCTAATCTTTTTGCCATGTATTAAGAAGAAAAACAAAGTTAAGCCTACCACAAAAATTCCTGCTTTGTGGCAAATAATTGACAATAACGCACAAATAATTATACCAACTTTATTTTCGCGCTGCATACATATTGTCATTAACAAGAAAAAAGAGACCGATAAGCATTGACGGTATTCAAAAAATATAAGGTTATATTCAAATAATACAAGCACCATTAATGCAAATGTACGCTTGTTTTTTATTTGATTAAACAATAGATATATTACATAAAAATAAATCAAATCAACAAGAACTGTCATCCAATAGAATGATACATTCATTGAATTGAGTATGCTACAAAACAAATTATATCCCCACTCGAAATTATTGCTATAATTCATCAACAACACCTCTGATACAGATGTCATTCCGTAGTAATGAGGAACATAATGAACAATATCAGGTCCGAAATAATACTTGATTAGAAATAAAAAAACTGTAACGAAAAACGCACAATTATAAATATCCGCTTGCAACTTTGGATATTTTTCTGTTATCAAATCACTCGTTCCTAAGAGCAATAACAAAACAAATATTATCGTTATGTAATTCAATAATTTATAGCATTAATTATTCTATATTTTTCAAAACTTTTCTCCAATATATTTTCTTATCTTTTTTAAATAAGAACGTAAAAGCAACTAATCGTAGGCAACAATTAATTCTTAAAATGGTGTCAGCCAAAAACTTTTCTTTTTTCGACACACATTTTTCTAAATATAATTTTCTCGATGGCATCATATAATTTAGGCGTTGGAGTTTAGTCCCTATGCTTTGACTTTCATAATGTATTATCTTCGCCTGCGGAACGGACACTACACCTAATCCCAACTTATGCAATCTATAGCAAAGTTCTGTCTCTTCATAAAAAAGAAAGAAATCTTTATCAAAATACCCTATCCTATCAATAATTTTGCGTGGTATCATCAAATCTGCGCCAACGATATGTCCTACATTTATCGGTTTTTCGGTGTTGTTAAACTGATATGACTTGCCATATTTCAAATGAATAAAAATATCAGAAAATAAAGCATTAAGTTCTAATTTTGCCCCGGGCAACAATCTCCAGAACGACAATTGCTCACTCATATCTTCATGATATAAATTTCCGCCACACGCACCGACATTCGTATTATTGTCAAGAAAATCTGAAAGTATCTTTATCGCATTATTTACTAACTTGGTATCGGGATTTAAAAACAAAATATTCCTCCCTGCAGAATTTTTAATACCGATATTATTCGCCCGACCAAAACCCAAATTTTTTTCATTCTCTATTATTTTTGCATCAACATGTTTCTTCAAATAATCAATATCTTGCTCATTCGAGGCATTGTCAACAACCACAATTTCATACTCTATCCCATGCGTTTTTTGTTTTATAGAATCTACTATGCAACGAGTATATTCTGCAGAATTATAATTCACTATGATAATAGAGACATCAATCATTCTTTAATCATTTTTACATAACTATAAATCATCATCACACAAACTATTGCTTCACTCATTACCATAGCGATTGTCGTACCTTCGTCTTCGTAAAAATATGATAAAGGGAACACAAGCAACAAAGCAACACAGCCCGCTATTAAGTAAATATTTCTGAATTTCTGCTTTTGGGCGTCACTACCCATAGCAATCAAACCAAACTGACCGCAACACGCACTAATACCAACTATAAGAGGGACAAATGCCATCATTTTCAACAAATGTTCACAATTCTGATAACTTTCTCCCAAGAAATTGATTATCAGGGACGATGAAACAATGAGTATAACCCCTATGGCCGACATAACTAAAGCTACTAATAACATCAAACGATTAACCAACTGTATGGCTTTTTCTCTGTTTTCAACACATAATCTGCTGATTTTTGGAAAAAAAGCCTGAGAAAGTGGAATCCATATTAAATAACAAGCTACACGCATAATTTTTTCTGCAGCAGCATAATTACCTACGATGGCTTCGGTTGAAAAATAGGCTAATATAACGACAAATAGGGCTGTATAAACACTTGTAGCGGCTGCTGAGATAAAAAGAGGGAAAGAATCTGAAAAACTATATTTCAACTCTTCTTTGCTTGCCGGTATATAACATGCCATTTTTTTCCGATAAATTATGAAAATCGAAATTATAGCAGTTAGTACATACACACTTGATTGTATCCATGCGGCAACTATAACATCATTAAAATCACGAACAAAAATAAAAGTTAGAGGCAAAATAGAAAATTTTGCAATTAAATTAACAATAGAAATCACTCTAACCTTACCTAAACCTTGGAATAGCCAAAAAAAAGAATAACACTGCCCTATAACCATAGGGAACATAACATAAATTACACCTCTATATGTAGCATAACGAGGAAGAAAAGATACAATAATTGCTATTAAAGTACAACCAAACAAAAGTATTGTTTTTGCTTTAATGGTAGATGAAAATATTGAATCGATTTCTTTTTGATTTCCGGCCGCTATAGCGATACGCTTGGTTGCCGTATAATTGAAACCGAAATCTACAATAACCATTAAATATTGACAAAACGATTGAGCAAATCCAATTTTCCCATAACCATCAGCACCAAGAACAACCATCAGATAAGGAAGAACTAACAAAGGAGCAATATAATTGAGTCCTTGTAAAATAGTCAACCATAATGTGTCTTTAATCTCGTTCTTGTATTCTAATAAGCGCATGTTTTCCAATATAACATAAGGAATGCAAAATTAATATTTTTTTACGACTTTTCAAAATTGTGTTACATTTTTATCAAAAATACAGATATAATCAATTAAGGGCACTTCTAAAAAATTGCTTCATTTTGATTTTATCTTGAGCAAATTGATGACTTTCACGAAGGAGCAAGCGGGCATTGTGGCTAAGCGATAATCATCAAGATGTCAAGATAAAATAAAAGTGCCAATGTTAAAATATCATTAGGATACCTAAAACGTGGAATTTTTAGATGTACCCTTAATAATCAATCAACATTGTAGAAGGTATAAAATTTTATAAAATTTGTCCAAATCACAAAAAAAATATAATTTTGCATTTGAAAATTGAATCACTCATGAACAATCAATTATACATAGAGACATACGGATGCCAGATGAATGTGGCAGACAGCGAAGTTGTTGCTTCGATTATGCAGACAGCCGGCTTTGAAACTACACAAGATATGGATTCAGCCGACATGGTCATACTGAACACTTGCAGCATCAGAGACAATGCAGAACAAAAAGTCTTTCAACGATTACTTTTTTTTCAATCAAAGAAACGCAAAAATCGCAATTTGATTGTTGGCGTGATAGGCTGCATGGCAGAGCGTGTCCAGCAAAATTTGCTCGACAACTATGGCGTAGATTTTGTTGCCGGTCCGGATTCCTATCAAGACCTTCCAAATTTAGTCTCTCAAGCCCAATTAGGACATAAAGCTATAAATATCGAACTTTCAACAACAGAAACATATAAAGACATTATCCCAGCCCGCATCGGCAACCCGATTTCAGGTTTTGTTTCTATAATGCGCGGTTGCAATAATTTCTGCACTTATTGTATTGTTCCCTACACTCGCGGCAGAGAACGCAGTCGCGATCCGCAAAGCATTATGAACGAATTGAAGGACTTAGAGCAAAAGAACTTCAAAGAAGTTACTCTCTTAGGGCAAAATGTAAATTCATATAATTTCATTCTAGAAGATGGTTGTGTGATTGATTTTCCTAAGCTTCTTGAGTTGGCGGCTCAAACAGTTCCCCACATGCGCATTCGATTCACGACGTCTCACCCCAAAGACATGTCTGACAAGACCATTGAAGCTATAGCTCGGCATGACAATCTCTGCAAATTTATTCATTTGCCTGTGCAAAGCGGGTCAAACAAAATTCTAAAACTGATGAATCGCAAATACACACGCGAATGGTATCTTGACCGTATTGCCGCCATTCGCCGTATCTTGCCTGAGGCATCAATAGGAACAGACGTGTTCTGCGGATTTCATGACGAGACAGATGAAGACCATCAACAGACGCTCAGCCTGATGCGTGAGGTTGGTTTTGACATGGCATTTATGTTCAAGTATTCTGAACGTCCCGGAACAGTAGCTTCTCGCCAAATGCCCGACAATATAGACGAGGAGACAAAGACTCGCCGTCTGAACGAGATTATTCAGTTGCAAACACAGTTGTCGCTTGAAAGCAACCTAAAAGACATAGGAAAAGAATTTGAAATTTTGATAGAAGGTTACAGCAAGCGCAGCCACGACGAACTATACGGCCGCACTTCACAATATAAAGTAGTCATTATTCCAAAAGCAGGACGTCATATAGGCGAATTTGTACGAGTAAGGATAACAGAAGCCACAGCGGCTACACTGAAAGGTGAGGTGGTTTAGTATCGCTATTTACCAAAATCGTTTATATTTCCAATAGAAATATATTAGTGCTTTAGCATGCCTGAATCCCATTGCTGAAAATGGGTGAGAATTGGTCATGCGTTGACAGCAATGAACTATGCTGACCATCGGCAGATAGATGATTTTGTAGCCGGCTTGACGCACTCTCAAACAATAGTCGCAATCTTCAGGACCATAGAATATCTTTTCGTCTAAAAAGCCAACTCTTTCAAATGCTTCACGGCGAATCATCTGACATGCTCCTATAACATAATCAGGTTCAAAAGGCAGATTTTCTTCAATTTGTTTTAGATAGACAAAAGCATGACTGCGGTTGAAAATATTTTTCAGTTTTTCGCCAATACCCGGATAAGGTCTGCAATTCTCTTGCGTTTTCCCGTCTGTTCCAACAAGTCTTACAGCTCCCAAACCTACTCTCGGATGTAAATCCATATAGTTCTCGAGAGTAGCAATAGCCTCATCATTGACAATCATATCATTGTCTAAGATAAATAGATATCTGCCCTTAGCTTTTTTCAATGCCATATTGCGTGCTCTGGCAACGCCATGATTTTCTTTCAATTCTATCAACTGACAATATGGATAATTAGTCTTCAAAAAGTCTGTAGTCCCGTCGGTGCTTCCATTGTCCACAATTATACATTCCACATCCGGGCGTCGGAGCTGATTTTCCAGAGAGCGCAACAGATCAACCATGAAATGCTTGCCATTCCATGTGATGATGACATACGATATTTTAATCTGATTATCCAAAGAGTTTTATTTTTAGTGTTCTGAGCGCATGAGTAAAGTCCTTCCACGAGCGGAAGCGCCATATCTGTTTCCAAACAAAACGAGGCGAGAGAAAGTATTTTAGATTAGACACAAAAAGCAAATGCTCCATCTCTTTGGCGGATAGGTGCGGATAGTTGAGGATAGAATTACGCTGCACATCAGTAGGCACATATTTTCCTCCCTTTATCCATCCGTTTTCAATCGCCAAATCATACAATTCGGTCTCAGGGAATGGTGAAACGATATTAATCATCAGCTGGTCAACATCTAACTTACGCGCCTCTCTGATTGTTTCTTTGATTGTCTCTTTTGTTTCGAGCGGAGATGTACCTATCAGAATATTTAATTTCACAGGCACGCCATATTTTTGCAACCAATGAATTGCTGCGTATATTTGCTGCCGAGTGATGCCTTTATGTACATATTCAAGTATTTTTTCGTTGAAAGATTCAACACCTAAATCAACATATCTGCAACCTGACTCACCCAACATTTTTGCTATCGGTTCCGTTATCGCATCAACACGTGCCTGACATCCCCATACAATCTCGTATTCTTTCAGAGCATCACATATCGCCTTAGTCCGTTTTTCGTTCCAAATGAAATTGTCGTCCATAAAACCTATAGCCCGAACTCCACAACTATGCAGATAGGCTATTTCCTCTCTGACCTTTTCAACCGAACGAAATGATATTGGCGGTTTCTTTCCGAAATAATGCTTATATTCTATTTCTCTTGCAAAAGTTAGCGAGCTCGGCACACAATAGATGCAATGAAATGGGCAATTCCTTGACGTAACCATCGTGGTGTATGGGGTGAGTTTGAGCTTAGGGTTACGATATTCAACCGAAGCCACTAAATCACGCGCTGGAAAGGGAAGAGAATCCAAATCTTTCATCAATGCCCGCATTGGTGTGCGAATGGTTTGACCATTTTTTACGTATGATAGCCCATTGATTTCCGACAAGTCTGCATTGTTTTGAAGAGCGTCAAGCAAGTCAATCAGAGTCATCTCCGGCTCGCCATGTACAACTATTGTTCTATCGTCAACATGAGCAATATCTGTATAATAATTTGCGCCCGGACCGAGAAAGACAACATAAGAATTAGTAACAACACTGCGAAGTTGTTTAACCACTTCAACATCATTTTCTATGGAAAGATTGACCGTCCAAATTGCATATACATCAGAAGGATTTTGCTTCTGAGAGTCAAGGAAATCAGATATTGCTATTTTACCATTAACGCAATCGAGATACTGAATTTGATGGTTTGCTTCCCTCACACATGCAGCCACTTGTAATTCATATATATTCGGAGTCGGATAAACGACATGCGTACAGCCAGAACTTCTTTCGGCGGGCAAATCACCGATTACGACAGGAGGAACAAGGAAGCAAACTTTCATATATATAGAAAAAGTTAGAAAAATTAGTGTGCAAAATTAATACTTTTTACATGACATAACAAATAAAGAAAGAAAAATTAGGTGTAAAAATGCCTTTTCAACACCTTATGAACATTTTTTTTGAAAAAAAAGTAAAAAATATTTTGTCAATTCAAAAAGAAGTTGTAATTTTGCAGCCGATTTACAAATGGCGCGTTCGTATATCGGCTAGTACACAAGATTTTCATTCTTGGAAGAGGAGTTCGACTCTCCTACGCGCTACAAAAATTTAATAAACTAAACAAGATGGCAAACCATAAATCATCTCTCAAAAGAATTCGTCAGACAGATAAGCGTCGCTTGCACAATCGTTATTATGCAAAGACAGCTCGTAATGCTGTTAGAAAAATGCGTGCAACGACAGATAAAGCTCAGGCAGCAGAAATGCTCCCAATCGTTACTGCTATGTTGGATAAACTTGCAAAACGCAATATTATCCACAAAAACAAAGCAAGCAATTTGAAATCAAAATTGGCTTTGCACGTTAATAAATTAGCATAAGCGACAAAGTCTGACTACGTGTTAAATGCTATCAGTGATGATAGCATTTTTTGTCGTTCTTGGTTGAGACTGAAATAAAAAAGATGCACCGTGAGTGCACCTTTTTTATTTCTAACTGCGTTTTAGCGTTTTCTGAAATTACGAAGCCAATTGTAGGCATTGGCAAGGCGGAAAATCTGTTTATAGTATTTCTCTACACTGCAATATGGAGTCGGCTCTGATCCGAATTGTTTGTAATGATTTGCTATTCCTCTATCTATAGACCCCTCAAAATCGAAGGACTGCGTTTTTTCTTTTGCCAAACGAATTGATTCCAGCACTAACCTTGCAGAGGCACCACTTGCTTTTTCTGCCTCAGAATATGTTGGAATGAGATAGTAAAGTGTTTGATTGTCCCAGACAAGAAAAGCAGCAGCTTGAAGCTGATTTTCTGGCCCGCGAATCGCAATTATCTGACCTTGATGACGATTAATAGCCTTCTCATAGATTACGAGAAAAAACTCGCGTGAATAGCTGATTTCTTTATGTCTCTGAGCAAGACACTGCTGATGGAAAGCATAGAACTGATCGGGCAATAAGTCCATATCAACAGTTGAAGAAAGAGCTTTTTGCAGCTGACGCTTTTTATTTTTCGAGAACTTCTCTATGATTTCGTCAAGATTGCTCAAATCGTTGATTCTATATGTTACACGATCGCTAACTTTGAAATCGAATTGTTGCATTAGTGGAGCAATCTTTGAATTAAGCGGATAGTGCTGATAGTAGTATGCAAGACCGAGTTCTTCAATTTTTTGGTTAAATTCTTGAGCTATATCTTGAAGAATAGACTGACTATTGTTATATTCAGGTTTTACCCACACACCCCCTATTTGGGTCTGCTGAGGCATAAGAACATATTTGAGCTTACACTTTTGATTGTAGAGAAAAGGCATAGCTGCACGGATATTATTCTCGTGGTCGAAAGAGAGAATAACATCCCAGTGTTTCCCTGCACATACACCTTCCATCCACCAGTATTGCATAAAGAGCGGGATACTGTTTTCTGTTTCACACAATTGTTTGTAGAGAAGTTTATTATCTGCCATTTTATATACTTATTTTGTAATCAAGCACACAAAATTAAACAAATTTAATTGATTTTCCAAATAAATTTCACTATTTACTTTGATATTATCAAAAGTTGTTGTAATTTTGCATATAATTTCATAAATTTTGTTTTTATGCTTAAAAATATCTTAGCAATCACCGGTAAACCGGGCTTGTACAAATTGGTAAGTCGCGGTAATAATCATTTGATTGTAGAATCTTTAGTTGACGGCAAACGTTTCCCAACTTTTGCTCGCGACAGAATAATATCTGTTGCCGATGTTGCAATGTACACAACAGATGAAGATAAGCCTCTTAATGAAATTTTAACCATAATAAAAGACAAAGAAAATGGTGGACTTTGCTCTTTTAACTATAAGAAAGCAAATAACGATGAGCTTCGTGAATGGTTCGCCGGCATAGTACCTAATTTTGATGTTGATCGTGTCTATCCGACTGACATCAAGAAATTAATTCAGTGGTATAACATTTTGATTGGTGCCGGAATAACAGATTTTTCTATTGAAGAATCAGAAGAAGCAGAAGTTGAGGTCAAAGAAGAAGCAAAAGTAAAAGCGCAAGAAACAAAGGCAAAAAATGCTGCTGCGCCAAAATCTCAGACAGCAAAAGGTAGTGTGAAACGCACAAATGTGGCCGCTAAAAAAGGATAATAATTAAACAAAATATAATATGGCAAAACAGGAAATTGAAATCACTGTAGAAGATAAATTGAAAGCGCTGTATGAACTTCAAAAAGTTCGTACCCAAATCAAAAAAATTCGCGACATCAGAGGTGAGTTACCTCTTGAAGTTCATGATTTGGAAGACGAAATAGCCGGTCTGCGCACTCGTATTCAAAATATCGACAATGACATTGCTCATTTGCGCACAGAGATTAGCCAGAGTTCAACAAAGATTGACGAGGCTAATGTTAAAATGCAGAAGTACAAAGACCAGCAAGACAATGTTCGCAATAGTCGTGAATATGATAGTTTGCTCAAAGAGATAGAGTTCCAAACATTTGAAATTGAGCTTCAACAAAAACACATCCGCGAATACAATGCAACAATAGATGCCAAAGAGCGCGATAAAGAATCAGCCTCACAACAACTTGAAGACAAAGAGAGCGATTTGCGCGTCAAGAAATCAGAATTGTCAGACATCATTTCTGAGACACGCGAGCAAGAAGCTTCATTGCGTGAGCAAGCAGCATTGCTTGAAGACAACATCAAAGACGAGCGCCTGCTGACTGCATTCAATCGTATTCGCAACAACGCCCGCAACGGCTTGGCTGTGGTTGCTGTCGAGCGCGACGCTTGCGGCGGTTGCTTCAACAAAATACCTGCTCAACGCCAATTGGACATCCGCTTGCGCAAGAAAATCATCGTGTGCGAATATTGCGGACGTATATTGATTGACCCTGAATTGGCAGGAATAAAGAAAGACGAATAAATCAATATTTCAAAAGGTAAAGAGCGTTGAATGGATTTTTTATTCATCGCTCTTTGTTTTTTATACACAACTAAAATGACATTTATTGCATTAGAGAGTTCAACAGACGTTTGTTCGGCAACATTATTTATTGGCGAAAATTGCATATCTTCATTAGTAGAGCAAGGCGGTGCCAATCATGCAAAACAATTGCCGCTCTTTGTTGAACAACTTATTTCACTTGCCTCAGAAAAAGGTGCTACACTTGATTTTATCTGTTTAAGTCAAGGTCCGGGTTCTTACACCGGACTGCGCATCGGCACAGCATTAGCAAAGGGACTATGCTACGGACTGAACATTCCACTTGTTGCCATTGATACGTTACAACTTCTGGCTTGTAGCGTACCGGCGCAACAATATGATTTGATATGCCCAATGATTGATGCACGCCGCATGGAAGTTTACACAGCTTTATATACCACAGACTTACAACGCATTGGAGACATACAAGCACTTGTGGTCAACAATGAATCGTTCAAACAAGAACTGACCGATAAGCGAGTATGTTTCTGCGGCAATGGAGCAGAGAAATGCAAAAAAGTCATCAGTTCAAACAATGCTGTCTTTCTTGACAACATCATTCCGCTGGCAGAAAATATGGGACGGTTGGCAATAGAAAAATACAATGAGAGAGATTTTGCAGATATTGCCTATTTCGACCCGCTCTACTTGAAAGAATTTCAAGCCACAGTGGCAAAAAACAAGATTTTTTGAGCAAAACGGTTGCCTGCTTGGGCAACCGTTTTATTTTCTCCTTACAGCGCAGCTTTAAGCTGTTCAGACATCTGAGCATATTCCTCGTCTGTGAGATACACCTTCTTCGGATTCATCTGGAAAGTACCACCAAAATCCGGCCCACCCACATATTTTGGAGCGAGATGGAAATGCAGGTGCTCAAGCGTGTCGGCATAGGCACCATAATTGATTTTTTCGGGGTTGAACACCTTTTGCATAGCGCAAGTAACTTGAGCGACATCGGCCATAAATAAATTGCGCTCCTCGTCGCTTAGCAGATTGAGGTCTGCCACATGATGGTCATAGGCAACAAGACAACGGCCATGGTAAGTCTGTTCTTTGAAAATAAACAACCGCGACACACGCAAATGTGCCACTTCAATCATCAACTCATGGAGAGTTTCATTGTTTGTACAATACAAACATTTTGCAGGATCACTATGCATAATCATATAAAATTTAAAGTAATCTTATTTAGTAGTAAATTGCAAAAACAATTTACAATGCAAATTTACACAATTTTACGAATATATGCATATTTTTCAATTATTTTTTGTACTTTTGTAGTGAAAAATCACTCTGACTATGCAAAATATAGATGAACCACAAGAACTAAACAAGTACCAAGACCAGTATTCGAGCCAAAAGTTTTGGTCGAAGCTGCGTCGCTTTGGAGCCAAGGCAGGCGAACAAATTGTGTATAACGCACTTTTGCTCTATTATGTGCTGAAATCGCCAAACGTACCAATAAAGCATAAAGGACTAATCTTAGGAGCATTAGGATATTTGATTTTGCCAGCAGACCTTGTGCCGGATGCAATACCGATGCTTGGTTTTACCGATGACCTCTCTGCACTGTTTTTTGTTGTTCAGACAGTGAAAAGCAACATCACACCGGCAATAGAAAAACAAGCAGAACTGAAAACAAAAGAAATTTTAAAGACCGATTAAGTACATATTAAAGACCAATTAAATAGTGTCTTATCCTGAAATAGGTTTACTCATAAAACGATAAAAAATGTACTATTTTTAAGATTAAAGTTTTATGAAGAAAACCAGAACCAATTATTCTCAATCGTTCAAACAACAAGTTTTGGATGACTATTTTCAGTCCGGTATGAGCCAAGCAGGATGTTGCCAGAAGTGGAATATTCCGTTAAACTACACTATCTTCTTGGCTATCCTCTTGCAAAAATGGGTTAAAAAGTGTATCTTTGCGTTCTAATTCTATTCACATGGATGCAAAAGATCAAGCCCTTGAGAACCTCCGTGTAGAGAACGAAAAACTCCGCCGTGAGGTTGAGTATCAAAAACTCAAAGTGGCAGGTTATGAGCGACTTCTCGAAATTGTCAAACACGAAGACGGCATTGACCTGCTAAAAAAAGATGGTGCCGGACAGTAGAAAGTCTGTCCGTAGAGTACCCGTCTGAAACGATGGCAACACTCTGCGGGCTGTTTGGCAAATCCAAGCAGACTTAAAAGTCAACCTCTTTAGCATAGGAGTAAACCTTTTCAGTAAACAAGTCAAAACTATACGATTTTTAAGATTCTATCTCAGTAATCGTGTCAACCTTTTTCAGGTTTAGTTGCTCATTTTGAGCACTTGTAGTTGTCGGCATTGTCTCGGCATCGTCTCGGCATCGTGTCAGGGTGGTTGTATTGACAAAAGTTAGACGCACAACTGCGCTACTACATGCACATCGCCGACCCCGACAGCCTTACTGACCAAGAATGGGCTATGAGAGTAAAAGAACTTGAATGGATAAGAGAACAAGAAGCAAAACCAAAATGAGAAAACACTAAGTCTTCTCATCCTCAATATTGATTTCAATATTGACACGCTCCGGGCGAGCAGACCGACCTAAAGCAACATCCACTGCTGAAGGAAAAATCAGATCACGCAACGAAGCAAAAAAGCGCTTACGCTCCTTCTCCTTCATCTTTTGCTGCCTACGCTACAACTTCTGACGCTTGTGTTGAACAGCATTCTCCGCCAACTGCTCACGAGAAATACGACCGGTGCGAACCTGCACCGCCGCAACAATAAAGGCCACTAAATAAGCAATACCGACCAAAAGAAAATAGCCGGCAAAAAGACAGGCTGCAATCAAAAGAACTGAAAAAACAATCATAACACAAAGATTTACCCCACAAATATACAACGAACTATTGTAGTTTATAACTCGTAAATTTTGACTTATGGCACTAAAACTTTTTCTTTTCCTACAAGATAAAGACCGTTAGGTAAAATATCTGATATAATATGATATTGAGATGACATAATTGTTCTAATTAACTGACCGGAAAGAGAGTAAATAGGTAATACCACATCATATTCTTCATTGTGGACTTCTATGTTAGTATTATCACCATCACCATTACACATTTTTGTAATTGGACGCATTACAACTCTATTTGCATAACTCAAATAAGTATATAGGTGTTGGTTCTTAAACTCAAGGTCAGCAGTCTGATTTATTCCATCATTAAAAATAATCATCCATGAAGAATCAAATTCGTAGCCATCATTTGGAATCTCGAATCTATATATACCATCTCCAAGCGGCACAGCTCGTTCACCCGGCCATTCACCACAAACTTCTGTTACTTTACCAAAACCATTGTTATGCCATATATAACAACGGATATCATCACCAAAACCTTCCGACTTTTCAAAGAAAACCAAACGTTCATTTCCATCTGAAACACATAACCCTTCAGCACCGAAATAAACCGTATCTGTCATCTCTATATCTGAATAATCTTTAAGATTCCAACAATCTAAATCTGTATCATAAAGTATGTAATAAACCTTTCCCTCATCATCATAAGCATCTACAATAATATGATAAATTAATTCACCATTCACATTATATAAACGACTAATATTTAACGAACCAGTCTTAAGATTTATAATTGTTGTATCTTCCGCATTAACTAATTTATAATCTGCAAAATACATATCAGAAATATCATATTGTCCACAAATAGAGGTCGGACTATTCCCGTCAAAGATGAATGACATCGATGCTTCGAGTTCGTAATTTTCATTATATTGAATTATGTCAAGTTCCCATAAATTTACACTATCAACAACATCGTAATAGTCAGATAGATATACGGCTTGAGCGTAATTAAAAAACAATTCCTTTGCTCCCTCACCACCCTTAAAATCAAATGATATAATTCCTTGTTGTTCCTTAATATCTGTAATGCTATTATTTGGGATTTTTGTATATTCTGTTGCACCGGCAGGAAATAAATCTGTTGAAGCTCCCAAATTATTTTTAGGAATTGAACCTCCTGCTTCAATAATATCAATTCCCATGTCAGATTTATTGTTATTGACATTATTATTGACCCAACTATAATAGTTATAGTGTATTTTTGTAAGCATCATTCCATGACCGGGTATATACTTATCCCAGCCGCTTTGCTGCCTGTTTTCAACAAGATAAAAAGTGTTCGGATTTGGATCATATACGTTATAATTAGGTTCAAGCGATTCTGTAATTATGTAAGCACTATTTGATTTTGTAATATCATACAAACTAACAGATTGAGGTTTAGACAAGTATTGTGGAGTCAGCCAACCCATGAACCAGCGTTCATAAGCAGAATAACCACATGGTGTGTTGCCATTGTTATTATAATTACCATTATCCATAATATCGTAGCTACCCAGAGTTTTATGATTATCTTTGCTTTGCCCTGTATCATACATATCCGGCAAACCTAAAACATGCGAAAATTCATGACAAAATGTTCCTATACCAGCCCGTTCGACCCCTACTCCTCGTAGTTCGGACGTACATGCATATAGGTTTATACGTTTGCTGTCCAGTATCAAATTTACGCCCCCATATTCTAACCTCCATGAATGAGGCCATATCTGATTTTCGTTAGCTGTTTCTGCTTCATTATTTCCAGCAAAAATAATAAAGACAAAATCTACTTCACCATCATTATTGCTATCATATTTTGTGAAATCAACATCAAATTGAGTATTAGCTAAACGACACGCTTCGGCAACCATTTCTGCGGGTCTAATATCATTGTCCGTTCCACTTTGGGCTCCATAATATGACATCTTGTTAGAAAGCGTCACAGGACCAACGACATCGAATTGCGGAATATATGCACCCATTGATTGATCCTTAAAATATTGTTTGCAAGAACCTGTTGCACCACGATAGGTATAATTACTACCATTGTACATTTCATACATTTCTACTAAAGAATTTTCCGTCCTAAACGCTTTATCTTTAAAATTTACAAGTATAACTATACCATGAGGAACAATGTTTAAGTTTCCGATTTCCCTCTTAATCTGAAATTTAGAACGAAGGCGTTGTTGCTTTATTTGTTTTTCAGAAAGCTGTTGAGTTTCAATAAAATATCCTCTTTCATCCTTTTTTATCCATTTACCCTGTAAATCTGTTATATAATGAAACTTTTCATCTCCATGTAAAAAAATAACTCTCTCTGATCCATCCGGTTGAGTAATTACAATAGGTTCGGAAACTGCCTGCACAGCGCTAACATTCAATGAAACTAAAAGAAATAGAATTAGCAACTTGGTTATTTTTAGGTAACTCGACATATTTTTTCAAATTATTTCCAAGTAAATCTCTATAATTTAAAATTATAGAGATTTACATAAGTTTTATCATTTATATATTTGAAATATTTTAGACATTTTCTTTATCTCTTCATTAGAAAAATGGCTTACATTCTTTACAACATCTAACGGTACATTAATATCACTTTGAGGTGCAACCATAGAATTAGATTTATACATCTTCAACTTTGTTACAGGTCCATAATAATAATTGGTAAAATCTCCGCTACTTTGGTAATAGATATTAAATAAGTAGGCGTTAGCTTTTATTCCCCACTGATCAGGGTTATTGGACGGACCGAATGTCAGTGTCAACTGACTCTTATCATTTTGCGAAAACCTAAGCCATGCCTCACCCCTATCAGAATCAACACTGCTTCCGTCAGTTACCAACCTATAATCACCGCTGGAGCTAATATAAATCGGATAGAAAATATCATAGCAATAAGCACTAAACTCACTATCCCAATACGAAACATCGTCCGTGTTTGTCGTATAACCGGATAGAATTTTTATACATTGTTGATTTTCATCTACTACTCCTACGGCGACATCTTTGGCATTATAATAATTAAGACTTTGTATTGCAACCCATGTTAGGTTATCAAATGCTGTATATGTTGATATTGAAGCTGTCCAATAACATGTTACCCCTTTTACTTCTGCCTCGCATGTATAATTACCTATCAAATCCACAATTTTATATTTAGGCGTTGCCTTTTCAATAGTAAACATTTTTGTCTGTCCATAAGCCGTTCCTGCTTCGTTTGTTGCATACGCACAATAGGAATAATTACCTTCTGCAAGTCCTGAAATGTCGCACGTAAAATCACCTGTTCCATTACCAGCACGAATTAAACTATTCGAAATTGAAGGACTGCTACTACCTGCCATATAACAAATACCTCGGTCAGAAATAACACCATTACCGGCATTCGTTACTTCACCGCCACATGTTACTACACCGGCATTAATAGAATAAGAACCTGTATTGACAGTCGGCAGAACTACAGGCTCGTTCTTCTTACATCCTACCAATAAGAATACACTCACTGATAGTAATAAAAGACTCTTTTTCATAAAAATAAAAAATTAGAATTGTTAATAACTTTCATATCTCTATACCTGCCCATTAAAGGAATATGATATGATTAACTATTTTTTACAAACTCAAATGATAGCATATAAGTATAAAAAAATAGCGTGGAGTCCAATTGGTCTTCACGCTCGATGAGGGCTTCGCAATCCCTGTACTTAGTAGAAAACAACCGAAGTCCACGCTGAATATGCAAGCAAACTACACGCCCTATACGTGTAGTATGGATATTACATACCCCGAGGACATTCATTGGCTGCTGTCTGGACTAAGTACGAAATGTTGCGAAGATTTCATCGAGTCGCAAACAACGTTCAATAAACGCCTATTTCTATGTCTGTATTACCAACCCGGATAGGACATAAACCCTCCAGCGTGGAAATACGCCACAAAAGTACAAAAACTTTTTCTTTTATGCAAAAAAATTTACATTTTTTCACGGCAACCGCATCAAATTAATTTTGATTTATAAGTGATTTTATTGCGAATGACGGCAAATTGTATTATCAAACATTAGTCGCACTGAACAATAAAAATAATATCATATTTTATTGATATATAATGTATTAACGCTTGTGTATTTCAATATTTTTTAGTAAATTTGTAGCATAATTAACTACTAAAATTTATAGATTATGCTACCTCCTATTTTTGATAGTATTGCCGACCATCGTATAACAGGTCGTTGCACCTATGTATTGTCCGAATTACTGACAATAGCTTTATTAACCTATTTGAGTAATGGAGAAGATTATGTCGATATGTCTGATTTTGCAGAAGAGCGTGCAAGAGATTTTGGTTTGCTATTGCACAATGAC
>JAFXPY010000032.1 GCA_017527495.1 Paludibacteraceae bacterium | reverse complement strand
GCGTATTGAAACGAATAATCTGCTTTCTCAGTTTTCTCTGCTGACAACATTTAGAAAACAAATCAAGCGTATTGAAACGAATAATCTGCTTTCTCAGTTTTCTCTGCTGACAACATTTAGAAAACGGATTAAAACAATTCTGAAAAACCGTATTACAAAAAAAATACAACCCGCAGAAATTGCAAGTTGTATTTATTTGTAGTAGTGCTACCGGGACTCGAACCCGGGTTTACGGCGTGAGAGGCCGTTGTCCTAGACCGCTAGACGATAGCACCATAGTAGTCATAACGAAATCGGTTGCAAAGGTAGTACTTTTTTTTTAATTACGCAAAAAAAATCTTACTTTTTAGCATATTTTTTTAGTATTTTTTGCATATATCAAAGCAAATAAGTATCTTTGCATAATAAATGCTTAATATAATTTAATCACTAACAACAATTATGGATTACGGTTTTGTTAGAGTTGCAGCTGCTGTGCCGCGACTGAGAGTGGGCGACTGCAAATGGAATGCACAAGAGACGATCAAGCAGATTGATGAGGCCATTGTTCAGGGTGTTCAGATTATTTGCTTCCCCGAATTAGGCATGACAGGCTATACCTGCGCCGATTTGTTTTTCAATCATCGTTTGCAAAACAAGGCTATGATTGCCCTTCAACGAGTCTGCCAACACACTAAAGGGAAAAACATAATTGCCATCGTGGGTGCACCACTGATGATACTTAACCAACTCTATAATTGTTCATTCGTTATGATTGACGGAGATGTTGTGGGTGTTGTTCCCAAGCTCAACCTTCCCAACACAGGCGAGTTCTACGAAAAGCGTTGGTTTGCCTCCGGCAGAACAGACATCAATTCTGTTGAATTATGGTCGGGCGATGTTCCTTTTGGGCACGACCTACTCTTTCTGACCAATAATTTTGGTTTTGGCATTGAGATGTGCGAAGACCTATGGTGCCCGCTTCCACCGAGCACACAACTTTGCGTACAAGGTGCCGACCTCATATTCAATCCTTCGGCAAGCAACTGCATCACAGGCAAACACGAATTCCGTCGCCAAATGCTTTGCCAACAATCGGCTCGCACACATTGTGGATATATATACTCATCGGCAGGCATAGGTGAATCAACAACAGACCTTGTTTTTTCAGGCTCTACATATATTGCCGAAAATGGGGAAATAATAGCAGAAGGCGAACGTTTCTTGCCCAATAGTAGTATGATTGTCAGCGAGATAGACATAGAGCGTTTGCGTTCTGATCGTGAGCGTAACACCAATTTCAATCTCGACAAAAAAGGCACTTATCGCAAGATATACACAGGCATGAGCATTGATTGGGTTGAGCCTATTCACCGCACTTTCAATCCTCATCCATTCCTTCCTTCGCCCGAAGAATCAGCCGACTACTGCAATGATGTTCTCACGATACAAACTGTTGGGCTTGCCCGCCGCTGGGAACACACTCATGCAGACACACTTGTTGTCGGCATATCAGGTGGTTTGGACAGCACACTCGCCCTGCTTGTTGCTACACGCGCAGCCGATTTCTTGAATATCGACCACAAGAAAGTTATCGGTGTTACTATGCCCGGATTTGGTACTTCGGGCAGAACATACCAAAACGCTCTTGATCTGATGACTCAACTCGGAGTGGAACAAATTGAAATACCTATTGGAGAAGCCACAACACAACACCTCTCAGCCATCGGACACGATATCTCAATCCATAATTCTACCTACGAAAATGCTCAAGCACGCGAACGCACACAAATCCTTATGGATCTCGCTAATGAGTACAACGGATTGGTTGTCGGAACGGGCGACTTGTCGGAGTTAGCACTCGGCTGGGCAACATATAATGGCGACCAGATGTCTATGTATGGTGTCAATGCCGGTATTCCAAAAACTCTTGTCCGCTACTTGGTTAATTATGTCGCCTCAATTGAAAAAGAAGACATATCCCGCACTCTGAAAGATATAGTTGACACACCTGTCAGTCCTGAGCTTCTACCGGCAGAAAATGCTACAGAAGAGAATGGTTTGCAAACTGAGATTGCTCAAAAAACGGAAGATAATGTCGGACCATACGAATTGCATGATTTCTTTATCTACTATTTTCTGCGCTATGGTTTCTCCCGCGAAAAAATTGCTTACATGGCTAATTTAGCTTTTGCAGATGAATACGAAAGCGAAGAAATCGACAAGTGGCTTGAAACATTTATGAAACGTTTCTTCACTCAACAATTCAAACGCAGCTGTATGCCTGACGGGCCTAAAGTTACGAGTGTGAGTCTCAGTCCGAGAGGCGACTGGCGCATGCCTTCTGACATGAATATTTTTTAACTGATGAAACAACTTTTCCTCACACCCATAATCACAATAAGTTGTTTTTTCTCAGCTTTTTCACAAGTTGACACAGCAATGTTTCGTCTTGACGAAGTGGAGGTTGTTGCCACAAAAGCGCAGCAGCAACACAACGCCAAGGCTCAAAGCTCGTGCATATTAGAAAAAGACTATTTCACGGCTCAACGCGGCAATACACTCGCTCAAATGCTCAATCAGACACCGGGGCTTCAATCGATGGACATCGGTAGCGGGACATCGAAACCGGCTATTCGAGGCATGGGATTCAACCGCATATCTGTTGTAAGTCAGGGAATAAAACAAGAGGGCCAGCAATGGGGTGCAGACCACGGATTGGAAATTGATGCATTCGATATTGACGGCATACGAATCATAAAAGGACCTGCATCATTGCTCTATGGAGGTGATGCCATGGGAGGTGTGATTGAAATGTTGCAACCTACCATACCGACCACCAATCAGGTGTTTGGAGAAATGGCATTATTCACCAAATCAGCCAATTGGAACATAGGTGCTTCATTCATGATCGGACAAAAAATCAATCACCTATGGTGGAGACTGCGCTATAGTGAAAATCATTATGCCGACCTCAGTGTGCCGATAGACACAATCAACTATCTCACCTACAAAATACCTATTGACAACCACCGACTCAAAAACACAGCCGGCATGGAACGCGACATTAACGCACAGCTATCATACATCAATGGTAGTTATAAAAGCGACTACTCTGTGAGTTATGTATTTCAGAAAAGCGGTTTTTTCCCCGGCTCACATGGAGTGCCGGACCTCACTCGTCTGCAACACGATGGAACAATATGGAACATCGAATTGCCATATAGCCAGGTCGGACATTTGAAAGGTTCGACAAAACAACGATTTATCATTGACAACCAAACACTCAATCTCACATTGGGCTATCAACGCAACCATCGTTCTGAAATGGCAGCTTTCCACACACACTATTCCAACCAACCTGCCCCCACACATGACGCTGACAGAGAATTAGATTTTCTACTACACACAACATCAGGCACTTTCGAATGGCATATACACCACTCTGACACTCTCAAGCAAACAATAGGCATTGACGCTCAGTGGCAACACAATACAATCGGAGGATATAGTTTTCTTTTACCACAATACGACAGGACGACAGCCGGATTGTTCTGGCTTGTTGACTGGGATGTTACAAGCAAGGTGTGTCTTTCCGGAGGACTTCGTTACGACCATGGATTTTTTGACATACAAAGTCATTACGACAACTATCTGTTTGAATATCTTACAAGTAAAGGAATTGACCTACCGACAGCGGAATCATACTCATGGTCAAGCGTTGATTTACGCCGCAACATGGGTAATATAAGCGGCTCTGTCGGCCTTGTCTATACACACGACAAAAGCAATACAATAAAAGTCAATATAGGACGCTGCTTCAGACTTCCTACCGCCAACGAACTCGCCTCAAATGGTATCCATCATGGTGCTTTCAGGCATGAACAAGGCAATCCACAACTCGGAAGCGAAAAAGGATGGCAAATAGACTTTTCTTATCAAATGAGTACAAAATGGGTAGAGCTATTGGTCACACCCTTTGGAAGTTACTACACCAATTACATCTATCTCTCGCCAAGTGGCGAGTGGTCGCTCCTCCCCCACTCCAGTCAAATCTATCGCTACGAACAAACCAAAGCAGTTTTTGCCGGAAGCGAGCTGCAGATAATGGTACATATCCTGAGAAATAACACTGCATGCCGACGATTAGACTATAACCTCAGCGCCGACTATGTATTCACTTATAATATTAATGCTCTTACAGCAACACCATTTTCTCCACCAGCCACTATACGTCAATCAATAGAATGGGAAATAATTGACGGACTGACACTCACGCCTGAATTAGAACTCATTGCACCACAAAACAGAGTAGCACATAACGAGCTTCGCACCAAAGGCGTAACATTACTCAATCTAACAGCAAGCTACTCATTCAGTTGCTTCGACAGCAAAGCAACACTGAATTTCAATTATAAGAACATAACCAACCGCGTCTATTTCAACCATTTGAGTTATTATCGAACAATTGGGATTCCAGAACCGGCAAGCAATTTTCAAATCTCGCTCACATTACCGTTTAACATAAAAACAAAATGAAAATGAAAAAAATTACTTTACTCGCACTGATTACCTTAGTTCTATTCAGTTGCAAAGAAGCTGACACTACAGCACCGAAAATCGTTGTCGCCACACCACAACAAAATGCAGCAGTCAAAGCAGGTGAAGAATTATGCATCCAAGTAACATTCACCGACGATGTTGCTCTCAATTCTTATAAAATCAATATTCACCCTAATTTCAATGGTCATGCTCACAACAAAATCGGTCAGACAAGCCCCGGGAACACCATTGATTTTGAGACAACAATAACTTCCGAATCACGCAATGACAAACTGAGCGGAAAAGAGTGTTTTCGAGATATCGACATTGACATTTCTGACAATGCCACGACAGGGAAATATCACTTGCTAATCTACTGCACAGACCTTGCAGGAAATGAAGCATATATAGCACAAGATTTTAGTATTGAATAAGAAAAGAACTAAATGCGCCATTGCATTTAGTTCTTTTCTTTACTTTGATTCTTTGCCCAGCGGAAAAGTTCTAAGGGCAGATGACAATAGCCATTAGGATTTTTGTCGAGATAGTCTTGATGATACTCGTCTGCTGCAAAAAAGTTGTTCAAAGGCAGAAGTTCAACCACCATCGGCGCAGACAATTTTGCCTGCTGCCGAGCAAAAACCTTTTCTATCGTTGAGAGTTGTTCTTTTGAAGTGTAATAAACACCTGTACGATAACGAGTGCCCTCGTCATGACCCTGTTTATTGAGAGAAGTAGGGTCAATAGTAGCAAAGAACATATCAACGAGGTATTCAAGGTCTATTTTTGCAGGGTCATACTCCACCTTGACCGTTTCAGCAAAACCTGTTGTGTCGGTATATACTTGCTCATAGGTGGGATGATCTATATTTCCATTGGCAAAACCCACCTCAGTGTTCACGACACCTTCAATCTGCTTAAAGAAATGCTCAGTACCCCAAAAGCAACCTCCTGCAAAATAAATCACGTCCATAATGATTATCAAAAAAAAGATTACCAGCAATGTTCAATCAAGTCGGCAAGACGCTCCAAATAGAGTTTGTCTGTATTGTCGAAAGTGTTTAGATACTTGCTGTCGATATCAAGTACCGCAACAACTGCTTTATTCACAAATATAGGCACCACTATTTCACTTTTCGATTCAGAAGAACATGCGATATGTCCTTCAAACTGTTCAACATCAGGTACAACGATTGTCTGTTGTTCTTTCCATGCCGTGCCACACACACCTCTACCAAACGGGATACGCGTACAAGCCACCGGTCCTTGAAAAGGGCCAAGGGTTAGTTGCTCGCCTTCAACAAGATAGAAGCCCGTCCACCAAAAATCAAAAGCATGATGTACTGCTGATGCGATATTTGCCAAATTCGCAATACGATTGCTCTCACCTGAAATAAGAGCCTCTATCTGAGACAAAAGCAAGCTATATGTTTCATCATTATTCATAAAAAAAAGGGAATTATATAGGAGTTAGCACTAAATAATTTGAAAAGTGGGTAGAAATATTCACTTTTTCCTTGTAAGTTTATTCTTTTGACATCTTTTCTCCTATTGTCTGTAGTAATTGCATATAATCTTGGTTAGCAACAAAGCCATCTCTGTTTAAGATAAATGCTTTGATTATCTCATTAGCAACATGTTTGTAAGTGTCAAAAAAAGTGTGCTGACTGAAGGGATAGTTACCATTAGCAATTATTCTATCTTGTCTCAACTGTTTGTCTACCAGGCAATAAAGTGTATTATATATAAATACCCCTATAGTTTCTTCGTTAAGACGGTCATCAAATATAACTGTCTTTATTGTATATGCCTTATTTCCTTCTGTCGCTGTTTGTATGTCAATAAATAGATAACCGTATTTATCGTTATTATTGACATCTGATAAACTAATAACTAAATCTGACGATTCAATGTCTTGTGCAAACATACCATTAGACATGAAATTACAATTTGGGGCGAAATCATTTCCCTTTATGACATTAGGACAACATTTTTTTTGAATATAGTCATTGTCAATCTCATGTAAAACTAATCTCATAGATAAAACCTCCATATAAAAAAAGTTTTAAGTTAAATTCGAACTAAATCAATATTCCTTCGACATAACTATAAACCGAACATACTTAGCCCTAAGAGTTGGCATTTATTTTTTCTTTTCTTTACTTGGATCTGTCTCTGGATGTTGTTTGATATATGCTTTTGCGAGCGGCTCGGCACGAGGGGGCACTTCTCTGCCATGTTTCAACGCCTTAATGATAAGCCATACTCCCCAAACGACAAAAGGAATACTCAAAATCTGCCCCATATTCAGCAGATGATTAGCCTCAAAAGCTTCTTGGTCGAGCTTGATAAATTCAAGCATAAAGCGAGTGAAGAAGATTCCTATCAACGACACTCCAAATATAAGTCCGTTAAACTCATAAGCCTTTTTTCGCCAATAAAGCCACCAGCATACTGCAAATGTTACGAGGCAATACAGAATTTCATAGATTTGTGTTGGATGACTGAATACAGGATTACCATCTGCGTCCATATCACCATTAAACTGAAATCCCCAGGGCATGTCTGTCGGATTACCATATATCTCTGAGTTCATCAGATTGCCCAAACGAATACACGCTCCGCAAATACAGATTCCAATCATCAGTCGGTCGAATATCCACACCAAACCCGTCTTGAAATGCTTTTTGCTCAAGAGCCATGCCATAAAAATAAGGCCGAAAGCACCCCCATGACTTGACAATCCTCCTTCCCATATCTTGAGCAATTTAAACGGATTTTCAATGTATGGATTGCGATAGTTGAATGTCAAACCCAAAAACTTAACCGGTTCGTCAAGTCCGTAATACATTGCTTCAGGCGAACCAACTTGGTGCCACTCATAGAAAAAGCAATGTCCGAGTCGCGCTCCCACAATAACTCCTATAGTCATGTAAAGGAATAACTTATCAGTCCAATCAGTCGGCAAATGCTCGTTTTTATAAAGCTTTTCCTCTATCCAAAGAGCAAGAGCCAAACCCGTAGCCCATAATATACCATACCAACGAACCTCAAGTCCTCCAAGACTGAAGGCAATAGGGTCAACCGTCCAAACAACTGTAGATAACATAAAGATTTGAAGATTTGAAAAAAATATAGAGTTCTATAGATCCTTATAGCATCTATAGAACTCTATTATATACATTATATTACATTGCTCCGTGGCAATTTTTATATTTCTTACCGCTTCCGCAAGGACATGGATCGTTACGGCCTATTTTCTTATCTGCTCGTATAGGCATTGTCTTTTGTACTTCGCGCGTATCGCGTCCCATTGCATCGGCTTGACCGCTCGCACGGGCAGCCTGTTGAGCCGATGTCCCAACCTCATTTTTTTCAGCGCGATAACGGCTCATGTCCGAACGGCGTTGCTCTTGGGCTTGACGTACATTTTCCGGTTCAGGGATATGTACCTGACCGCGAAGCAAGATAGAAAGCACACGACGATAATAGCTACGCACCATTTGGTCGAACAAACCTGCTGACTCAAGTTTATAAATCAACAGCGGGTCTTTTTGCTCATAACTTGCATTCTGAACGCTGTTACGCAACTCGTCTAACTGACGAAGGTGCTCTTTCCACTCATCATCAAGAATATACAGAATAGTCTGTTTCTCAAATGATTTAACTACTTCTTTGCTCTCGTTGTTATAGGCCTCTTCAAGACCAACCACCACATTATAGATTCGTTTTCCGTCGGTTATCGGTATCAAGATATTCTTGTATTGAGACGACTTCTCTTCATATACTTTGCGAACAACAGGATTAACGATAGTAGAAAGACGATCCATTTTCTGTTTGAACGAAGCGAGCGCTGCTTGAGCCAAATCTTCACCAAGCTGGTTTTCCTTTCTTGAACGGAACTCATCTTCAGAGAATGGAGTATTGATTGCAAAGACGCGCATTATTTCTAAGCCTAAACCCTCATAGTCAAGCCCCTGACGATAGTCAGCCACGATTTGATAAGCCACATCATAAATCATATTAGTTATATCCACTCCGATGCGCTCGCCCATAAGTGCGTGGCGACGTTTGGCGTAAATCACATTACGCTGGGCATTCATCACATCATCATATTCAAGCAAGCGCTTACGAATACCGAAGTTGTTTTCCTCGACTTTTTTCTGTGCACGCTCAATAGAATCAGAAATCATGCTGTGTTCAATCATCTCACCCTCCTCAAAACCCATACGGTCCATAAGTTTGGATATTCTCTCTGAGCCGAACAAACGCATCAGATTGTCTTCAAGTGAGACATAGAACACTGAGCTACCCGGATCACCTTGACGACCGGCACGACCACGCAACTGACGATCGACACGACGACTCTCGTGACGCTCAGTACCGATAATAGCCAAACCACCAGCCTCACGAACTTCAGGGGTCAACTTAATATCCGTACCACGACCTGCCATATTGGTTGCAATGGTAACAACACCTGTACGACCAGCTTCGGCAACGATGTCTGCCTCCTTCTGGTGTAACTTAGCATTCAACACGTTGTGAGGTATCTTACGCATAGTAAGCATTCTGCTGAGCAACTCACTTATCTCAACCGATGTTGTACCAACAAGCACAGGACGACCTTGATTGACAAGACTGACGATTTCTTCAATCACAGCACTATATTTCTCGCGTTTGGTTTTATAGATACGGTCATTCATATCTATACGCGCGATAGGCTTGTTGGTTGGAATAACAACGACATCAAGTTTGTAGATATCCCAGAACTCACCGGCTTCTGTTTCAGCAGTACCTGTCATACCGGCAAGCTTGTTATACATACGGAAATAGTTCTGCAGAGTTATTGTTGCAAAAGTTTGTGTTGCAGCCTCAACCTTGACATTTTCTTTTGCTTCAACAGCCTGGTGAAGACCATCAGACCAGCGACGACCCTCCATGATACGACCTGTTTGCTCGTCAACAATCTTCACTTGATTGTCCATAATTACATAGTCAACATCTTTTTCAAACAATGTATAAGCCTTCAAGAGCTGGTGTATGGTGTGAACACGCTCTGACTTGATAGCATAATTTTGGAGCGTCTCATCTTTCTTTGCTGCTTTCTCCTCATCCGACAAGTCAGACTTCTCAATATCGGCTATCTCAGAGCCGACATCAGGCAAGACGAAGAAGTTAGGGTCTTCTGTTGCACCGGTCAGTACATCAATACCTTTGTCGGTTAGTTCTATAGTCTTATGTTTTTCGTCTATAACGAAATAAAGCACATCAGTTGCAATATGCATGTCGCGATTATTGTCTTGCATATAGAAATCTTCGGTAGCCTGCAAGCGAACTCTCACGCCTTGCTCACTGAGGAATTTAATCAAGGCGTTATTTTTCGGCATACCTTTGTAGGAACGGAACAAGGCGAGCTCTCCTTCCTGACGAACTTCTTTGTTGTCGGAAGCCATTTTCTGGCGCGCCTCGGCAAGCAATTTGGTTGTCAGTGTGGATTGCTCTTTGACAAGGCGTTCAACACGGTGCTTGTATTCGTCGTAAAGCTGGTCTTCACCTTTTGGCACCGGTCCGCTGATAATCAATGGTGTTCGAGCGTCATCAATCAACACACTATCCACCTCATCGACAATGGCATAGTTGTGGCCGCGCTGAACAAGGTCAAGCGGACTTGTTGCCATATTGTCGCGCAAATAGTCGAAACCAAATTCGTTGTTTGTTCCAAACGTTACGTCAGCAGCGTATGCTTTGCGACGTTCGTCAGAATTAGGACGATGTTTGTCGATACAATCAACGCTCAATCCATGGAACATATACAGAGGACCCATCCATTCAGAGTCACGCTTGGCAAGATAATCATTGACAGTAACTACATGCACACCCTCGTGAGTGAGTGCATTAAGAAAAACAGGCAGCGTTGCAACAAGGGTCTTACCTTCACCTGTTGCCATCTCGGCAATCTTTCCTTGATGAAGAACGACACCACCTATCAACTGAACATCATAATGCACCATATCCCACTTCAAGTCATTTCCACCTGCAACCCAGTGGTTATGATAAATCGCTTTATCGCCATCTATCTCAACAAAATCATGTGTTGCAGCCAAGTCGCGATCGAAATCTGTTGCCGTAACAACAATAGTTTCATTCTGAGCAAAACGGCGGGCTGTATCTTTGACAATAGAAAAAGCTTCGGGCAAAATTTCGTCAAGCACCTGCTTGTATTTTTCCTTAACCTGTTCTTCGAGTTTGTCAACCTGATTATATACTTTTTCACGTTCGTCGATAGGCAACGATTCTATTGATGCCTTCAACTCTGCGATTTTAGCTTTATCCTCACTAACAAAATCACTAATTTTTTTCATCAACGACTGACTGCGAGCTCTCAAGTCATCATTCGACAAGGCTTCAATCTCAGGATAGACAGCCTTAATTTTATTCACGTATGGCATTATCTCTCGCAAGTCGCGTTGCGACTTGTTGCCAAACAACTTACTTAAAAAATCAATAAAACCCATTTATTTAGTTTTTTTTTAATATTACACAATAAATCATGCCACGCAAGTGGCAAAAATTATGCCGTTGTCAATTTTCATTAACAAACAACGGCAAAATTAGTAAAAAAAACGCAAATTACCAAATAAATACCAAAAGTTGAGCTATAAATTTATTAGTTTTCAAATATCTTTTCATTTTACCCTGACAAAATGTCATGCAAATAAGGTTCAAACAAATCATGGAACACATTCCAACCGCTGCTTGGATACTCTCACAAGACCCTTCATATCGTGTGCCATAAGATAAATCGTTTTGTTTTGTGGTATATTATACAACTTTTGTGTTAAAATTTGTTGCTTTTTTTGTTTGATTGTATAAAAAAATATTGTAATTTTGTGTGCAACCATGGAATACACATTATGGAAGAAGTAAAAGTCATTGAAATAAAAAAAAGTATCTTTGAGGACAACGACCGCGACGCTGATAATTTGCGTGCTGATTTGAAAAAACGCGGTGTTTATCTGCTCAATCTTATGTCTGCTCCCGGAAGCGGTAAAACCACTACCCTCATCCATACAATCAATCGTCTGAAAGACAAGATTCGCATCTCGGTTATGGAAGCCGACATTGACAGTGATGTTGATGCTATCAAGATTAAGGAAGCAACCGGCGTAGAATCTATCCAATTGCACACAGGCGGAATGTGCCATCTTGATGCAGAGATGACACGTCAAGGGCTTGATAACGTGTCGATTGACAACACCGACCTCGTGATTCTCGAAAATGTAGGCAATCTGGTGTGTCCTGCCGAATTTGACACCGGCGCAGTACGCAATGCAATGATATTGTCTGTTCCGGAAGGACATGACAAACCACTGAAATATCCTCTAATGTTTTCCGTTTGTGATGTTGTGGTTATCAACAAAATAGATGTAATGCCATATTTTGACTTTGACCTTGATAAATGCAAAGAATATATTCACATGCGTAACCCCAAAGCCACTGTCATACCCGTTTGCGCCAAGACAGGTGAGGGCATTGACCAATTTGCCGAATGGCTACTGAACGAGGTCAGAAATTGGCAAAATAAATAATCAAATCGTAAATATTTAAATAGAAAATATTATGCCGGAAATGTCAACCAAATTTGTCCCCAAACACAAGGGCGACAAAAATCCTAATCCTAAGTTACTGAAACTTGTCCGTCACGTCACAGACCGTATCCCGGGTAAGATAAAGATGACAACCGATGCCCCAGAGTATTGGGGTCTTGCATGTATCTTTGAAGACGAGATGGATGCCGTTACTCGTGAAGCGGCATTGGACTTGATGTTAGATATGTTGCCGGGCAATTTCTTCAAAGTGCGCAAACACCATACATACGCACAATTGCATGAGATGAATGCGAAAAAACACTATATGCCTGACGACAAGAGTTTTGATGACTTGCTGGATCTCATGGCCCGATTTGGAGTTCTGGAGTACGACTACGGCGACAAATACACAAACGATGGTCCTGTGCCGGGCACAACATATAACCGCGAGGACCGCGTTTATTGGGTGCCTATGTTCGTACCAGGCAGCGCCGAATACACCAATATGAATGAGGAGTTGATGAAAAAGCATCCTGAGTTGGGTATGTTCTTTGAGCGAATGACTTTCCTGCCGCTCGAGAAAATCACTCCTATGGTGCCAATGGGTGGAAGCGGCATTGGTATGCATGTCATTCCAGTTGAGAAAGCCATCTCTATGGAGAATCAAACAGCCGACATTGAACATATCAGCTATTGGCTCAAACGCTACGAGGGACACTTGGCAGTTGGTATTTGCTCCTGCCGTATAGGTCGCAAGGGGTTGGACGAAGGATGTGCTGACGACTATCACGACTGGTGTATAGGTGTTGGCGACATGGCAGAATATCTGGTTGAAACAAATCGTGGACACTATATCACTTACGACGAATGCATGGCTATCCTCAAAAAAGCCGAAGACCATGGATTTGTCCACCAAATAACCAACATTGATGGTGAGGGCAAGATATTCGCCATTTGCAATTGTAATGTCAAGATTTGCAATGCTTTGCGCACTTCACAGTTGTTCAACACACCGAATATGTCGCGCAGTGCCTACGTGGCAGAAGTTGACCCTGCAAAATGCGTTGCATGCGGACGCTGCGTAGAGTATTGCCCTGCTGGAGCAGTAAAACTCGGGCAAAAACTCTGCACAAGCAAAGGAAAAATAGAATATCCAAAGCAAGAACTGCCGGACGAAACGAAATGGGGACCAGAGAAATGGACAGAAGACTATCGCGACAAAAATCGCATCAACTGCTACCCTACCGGCACATCACCGTGCAAAACAGCATGCCCTGCTCATATAGCAGTGCAAGGTTATCTGAAAAAAGCTGCCGAAGGCAAATATCGTGAAGCCCTTGAACTTATCAAACGTGAAAACCCTTTTCCAGCAGTATGCGGACGTATATGCAACCGCAGATGCGAAGATGCTTGCACACGGGGTACAATAGACCAACCTATTGCCATCGACGCAGTGAAGAAATTTATAGCAGAGCAAGATCTGAATGCAGAGACACGTTTTGTACCGGAAGTAAATATCTGCTCCAATGTTAAAGAACGCTGGGACGAAAAGATAGCTATCATAGGAGGCGGACCTGCCGGTCTTAGTTGTGCCTACTACCTTGCAACAATGGGTTATAAACCAACCGTATTCGAGAAAAACGAGCAACCCGGAGGAATGCTCCGTTATGGTATCCCTTCATATAAATTAGAGAAAAATATTATTGATGCCGAAATAGATATCATGCGCGAAATAGGCGTAGAGATAAAAACAGGTGTTGAGATAGGCAAAGATATTACTATCCAACAACTGCGCGAACAAGGCTATAAAGGTTTCTATGTAGCAATCGGTTGTCAAGGTGGTCGTTTGCCTGGAATCGAAGGCGAGACATTGGAAGGCACGACTACTGCTATTGACTTCTTGCACAATGCAAACTGCGGTGATATGAAAATAAGTGGAAAGGTTGTCGTTGTTGGCGGTGGTAATGTGGCTATTGATGCTGCACGCGTGGCAATGCGCAGCGGAGCGTCAGAAGTAACGATGCTTTCACTCGAGACAGAGGATATTATGCCGGCATCACTTGAAGAACGGCGCGAAGCGCGAGAAGACGGAGTAGTCATCAATCCGGGTTGGGGTCCAAAAGAAGTGAAAGGCGAAAACGAAAAAGTGAAAGGCATCGTTTTCAAAAAATGCACTTCGGTGTTTAACGCAGAACATAAATTTGCACCGGAATACGATGAGAGCCAATTGCTTACACTCGATGCCGACATAGTAATATTCGCTATCGGTCAAACTGTCGTTCTGAAAGACTTACTCAAAGACACTAAGGTAGAATTCTTCCGCGGTGTCTATCCTCTTGCAGACAAACTTACCTATCAGACAGCGGAGCCGGACATATTTGTAGGCGGTGATGTATTCACAGGACCAAAATTTGCCATCGATGCCATTGCAGCAGGTAAAGAAGCAGCAGAATCACTGCATCGCTATGTACAACATGGTCACATGACGATAGGTCGCAACCGCCGCGACTTTATTGAACTCAACAAACAAGACATCGTTGTAGAGTCTTACGACAATAGTTCTCGACAGCAAGCAGTTGACATTGCACAAAAGAATAAGTTTGCTGAATATCATGGCACTCTCACTGAGGAGCAAGTACGCAAAGAAACCGCACGATGCCTTGGTTGTGGAGCATCAGTAGTGGATGAAAATCGTTGTATCGGTTGCGGAATATGCACAACAAAATGTGGTTTTGACGCCATACACCTTCATCGTGAACATCCCGAAGCAAGCATAATGCACACCTCGGAGAATAAATTTGACGGCATACTGCCATATATGATTAAACGTGCCGGCAAAATCGCCATCAAAGGACTTAGCCCCAAAAGTAAAAAATAACACAAAATATTGGGCCATTTGTTCATTTGCCATTTGTTCATTTATTTAGACATTTGATTTATTTATTCATTTACCACAACAGCGAAGATCAATAACATTCACTTTTATCATGCACGAATTAGGGATAGTATTTTATATCATACGCGATGTCAAGAAGGTGGCAGAGGAGAATGCTCTTAAGCGCGTGGTGTCCGTTGTTATGGATATAGGCGAAGTATCAACTATTGTGCCTGAATACTTGACCGATTGTTGGCGCTGGGCTGCAGATAAAGAAGAAATATTGAAAGGCTGTCAATTAGAGATTAACACCATACCTGCAGTAACACATTGTGATGATTGCGGCAAAGAATATCCTACAGTGGCACATGGTAAGATATGTCCGCACTGCGGAAGTACTCGCACATGGCTTCTGCATGGCAGAGAAGTGGAAATTAGAGAGATTATTGTTCCAAATAATTAAATAGTAAATAATTAAATAGTAAATATCAGTATGTCTTGTTTTGTAGTACCACTTGTACAGGCGGCTGCCACATCGGCTTACCGCAAATATGCGACAGAAAAAGATACTTTTCTTAGTCGCAACCTGCCTACCCTCGAAAAAATGCTCTGGGGAGGTTCAGTAATGCTCATTGTTGACCATATCATCAATGGCGAGCTCACATGGCGTTTTCCCTTTTTCACTGCTCTTGAGACAGCAGGCGGAGGCAGCGTTATGCTCCATGAAATGCTAACCGTCGGACTACCGATGTCAGTAATAGTAACAGCTATTTGGGTTGCATGGTCATACGCCAAAGAAAGAGCTGGAAAGTTGAAAATTGAAAATTGAAAGGTATTCGATATTTCACTATTTCGACATATCGAAAACGACAATTTAACCAACTTCTTTCATTTGTAAAACCACAAAATAATAATAACTAACTAAAAACAAACAAAATTATGTTCTTTCAAGTTTACGGAGAGCATGCCCTTGTTCAATGGGCAATGCTACTTGCAGTCCTCGTAGGACTTATTCTCTTCAATGAGTTTGCGCGCCGCACAAAATGGGGCGGTGCCATCACTTTCTTTGCCATTCCTTTGGCACTGACAGCTTATTTCATAGCTATTGCCGTTGGTGCTCGCATGGGTGCAGAATGGGCAGTGAACAACCAGACACATGTCTATATGAACGGCTGGTTCCACTATGCCAAGCTCTACGCTGCTCTGACAGGATGTATCGGCTTCATGATGATTAAGTACGAATGGGGTATTGGAAAACAACATTGGTTCAAACCATTCCCGTTCATCATCGTAGCTATCAACATTTTGATTGCTGTTGTTTCTGATTTTGAGTCAGCCGTTATGGGTTGGAACAAATGGTGGCTCTCATCAGAAGGCGTTTGGCTCTATGGTGGTTGGCACAATGTGTTCAATGGTCTTGCCGGCTTGCTCAATATCTTCTGTATGACAGCATGGTGGAATGTATATCCTTCAAAAGATCGTAAGGATATGATTTGGGCAGACATGACATGGGTATATATCCTTGTATATGACATTTGGAACTTTGCATATACCTACAACTGCCTGCCAACTCACAGCTGGTACTGCGGTATTGCACTGTTGCTTGCTCCTACTGTTGCCGCTTTGCTTTGGAACCGCGGTGGTTGGATTCAAAACCGTGCTAACACATTGGCAATCTGGTGCATGTTCGCACAAGTGTTCCCATTGTTCCAAGAGACATTCAAGGATGGTTTCCAAGCATTCAACTGGGCTGTATTGCCAGTACAATACGTAAACGGTATTGACACCGTAACAGCTATCTATGCTGCCGCCGGTGGCGAAGCCGCTGCTACAGGTACAACAGTTGAAGCTGTTGGCGCAACCGCTGCCAACCCGACAATGATGCTTGTTATCAGTGCATTAGCTCTCATAACCAACGCCGTTGCTCTGTGCTACATCTGCGTTCAGGCAAAGAAACGCCATATCAATCCTTACAAAGAAGATGTCTTTGTTGACCAACAATACTACAAAGACGCTATTGCTCGCGCAGAAATAAACTAAACATCTCTTTTTCAAAACAAAAAAGGTACCGCAATGGTACCTTTTTTTTGTTTTATCACCATTAGAATATAGGGAATTAGAACCAAAAGACGTACCGGTAAACACTATCGTTGGCGGTAATCCGGCAAAAATAATCAGGACAATCGAACCAAAAGTATCATAATACTTTCTTGGTGTCAAATATGGATTCTATCACCAACTTTGCGGACTGAATCTATGTTTTCATGTTAGGGAATTGTTAAGTTGAAAAAAACAACAGCAGTAAGTTGAGTCTCACTGCTGTTGTTTTTATTCACTGATTAATTCAGCAAGATACTAATGATTTAGCTATATCATTTAATCCTTTTAGATTCCTTATTTGCAGACTTCAAATTTTTCTGCTTTAGGGGCAAAAGGCACATTTGTACTTTGGCGTTTTTGCATCGGTGCGGTTGTGTAAGTAGCAACGCCAAAGAATGAACCTTTCATGGTTGTGCCATGCAAGTTTGTGGTCTCGTAGGTTATTGAGCCATCAGCAATAGTAAGTGTTCCACCGGCTGTGAGCAACCATTGTGCACCTATAACATAGCCATAATTCTGCAGATAACTTACCTGTGCATAGTATAACGATGAGCCACCCATAGAATAAGATGCTTCGTCTTTATATCCTGCCCATACAGTTCCCGGAGTCATATCATCAGAGAATGAGTATGTGCCATTAGGCAATGTGTTGGTGCTTGCACTTGAGTTCAATACAACAAACAAACGAGCATATATAAAGCATGGATTGCCATCATATCTGACTAATTTGTCGGTTGACAAATCGAGCAAAAGAACTTTATTGCCATTAGAGAATTTGCCGGCATAGGAAAATTCGGCTTTAGCGAAGGTAACATTTTGCCCTCCGGCAGGAGTATCACCATCTTCCGGATATGTTTCTGGCACTTCTACTCTCGTAACACCCTCGTGGTCGATATCGTTACCTCCGGCTGTTCCTTCAATAACAGGTGCTTGATTGGCATTCACAACATTGCCTTTCGGTCCGATAATATAGGCAACTACGCTACTATTTTCGGCGTTCCATGCTGTGTTCCAATCGAGTGTATATTCTTGTGTATAGTTGTAGCCGCTGAGTTTGACTGTGTCGCCAAGATAATTGCTCACATACTTACGCACCACATTTGAGTGGATATAATCTTCCCAACCTTCCCATGTATTGTAGTAGTCAGACTGCGGACCATGCAAACCACTTTCTTTAACTGCGACAATAAGCAAGAGTTGTTCGGTTGTGTCAGACACTTCTCCATCGACTTTTATTGCCAACTGATTACCACTCATTTCTGTTGCTATTTCAACTGACAAAGGTGCTGTTTCGGTTATTTGCGATTTTACGATACTCGGTAAGTAACCGGGATGGAATACCAAATCATTATGTTTACCGTCGGAGTCAGAATAGGAGCATTTGGTACGATTAAGCATCATTGCAGGTGCAAAATTCACACCAAATTTAGACACAATTTTCTTTGATTCAGTGATTGTGAAACTATCGTCTGCAAATCCTGCATGGTTGCTCAACCACACATATTTATCAGGGTTTGCTTTCAAAACACTGCTTATAGCATCCATAGCATCAGGGCAATAACCACATGTTTGACCTGTGAAATGTTCAATCATTTGCTTGCGCGGAAATGATTTCACTTCAGGGATAATAACAGTCGTGTCTGTAGTGTCTTTGTTGATAGTTGTATCATTTTTCCCGGCAGGGATTGAATCGTTAGTTTTTGCCGGAGCATCAGGTTCAGTTTTTTTGCTGCAACCAACTGCAATTGTCATTAATGCTACTATAGTTAGTAGGCTAAAAATACTTTTTTTCATTTGTATATATATTTGATTGTTAAACTTACAGGTTTTTCACTATCTGCATTTAATGTGTAGCGAATAGTATATTCAGCAGGCTGGTCGAAAGCAACATGCGTAAACCAGCTACTTATTCCATTTATTGAGAAACTCATTTCTTGATGTTTTTCCCAATTAGTACTTGTGCATTTATCACCGCAACAGAACTGGTCGTCAGAATCAGAATTGTCACGGTCGATATTAATTTTCAATGTTCCTTCGTATGCCAGCATACCATGCAACTCTATTTCCGGACGTTTGGTTAAAGGATTAATTTGCACATTAGACACCTCGATTACGGTGTCATTGGTTATATCTCCGATGCCATTGATTGAAAAGAGAAACTTAGTTTGTTGGTCGGGAAAACTTATTTCATTGACCGCAACGACTTGTTTGTCGTCATCAAGCAAGACACCGACAATCGCACAATTGTTCAGGTCATATTTGTTTGACATATCATACTCGCCTGTTGCAAATCCGTTCGCTTGTATTTTTTCGCCCCAAACGCCATTGAGTGCTTCACGAAATACATGATTGTGTATGTAATCTGTATTGAGACTTCCATCAGGCATCATTTGTGCTCCATTGATATTGCTCTCTACGAGCCAGAGCAATAGAGAATATTCACGTTCCGATTGGACTTTTGTCTCTATTGTCAGTTTTCTGTTTTGCAGATTGACATCCATGTCGAGAGAAGCTTCCGATTTCTGATTGAGTTGTTTCAATATATTATTTCCCCATGCGGTATAGTCTTGAAAATAGCTGTCATCTATTTTCATGAAATTGATTACTCCGGTAGGGAATGGCGTTGACGGAGTTCCCTGAAAATAGCGGTAATACTCGTCGGCAGCAGGGGCGGTGTAATCATATTCCTCGACGGCCTTTGTAAATGGGTTGCTTGCCGGATGCATAGCCACCACTACTAATTGATTACCTAATGTCTGTTTGAGTTTTTCTGCTTCTTGAGCTGCATTTGGGCAATTGACACACCCTACACCGGTAAATTCGGTGAGCAACACTGTTGCTTCGCCAGTTTTTTGGTCAATAGCTATGGTGCGCTTGTCTTCCGGGATAACCTGACATGCTGCCAAAAATGCTATAGAGAGATATGCAAATATAAACTTTTTCATCAGAAGTTGTAAGTATAATTCAGACTAAATCCTTTTTGTGCTGGTACATATCGGCATACCCCACCGGTGCAGTTGTAGCCGGCTCGTTGTCGCACATAGCTGACTTGGAGCCGGTGTCCGGCTGTCTGGTATGTTGCGCCTGCCTGCCAATAGTTTTCTCCTCCGATATTGAACATATCTGAAAGAGTGAATGTCAGTTTTTGCCAGAGTGCCAATTCATAGAGTCCGAACACCCATTGTCCTTCTGCTTGACGCGAAAAGAGATATTGTGCTTCGGCTCTCATTGAGACATTGTCTGACACTTTATACTTCACATCTGCTACAAAAATATTGGCTCTAATCAAGTCGCCATGTCCTTCAACAACTGTTTGGTTGTATGTTTGATACATGTACATTGCGTTTATCCACCAATTTTGTGAGCAACGTTTATGTAATTCGAGGTGTACATCGGTGTAATATGGTTGTTCACTCACGCCAAACCAGCCTTTGCCCAAACCACGGACATGAGCAAAATTCAGGTTGAGCGTCGTTCCATATTTGCCCCCGAATGGAGTATTTTTCTTTGCTGTATATCTTACTTCTCCCTGCCATGCCCATTCGCCAAGAGTTTGTGTGGCATAGGGATAGAGAGCAGCAAGAGCATAAGTGTGAGTTGTTGTAAAGGCGGGGAGGTAGTTAATCATTGCTGCATTGCCTCGTGCCATGCGGTCGCTACGGAACGACATATTTTCGCTTCGTTTGATTTGGGCCACAATACTCAGTCCTTTTCTTGACCATGCACCTGAAAGTAATAGTGCTTCTCCGTCATTATATGAAATTTGATTTTCGACAGATGGGTCGTTGGCTTTGCGTGCATATTCCACCAAAAGGCTGAAGTCCTGTATTCTCAGTTTGGCACGCACATCGGCTGCGGCAGTCCAAACCGGCAGATTATACATTGTCAGAGGCGAATAAGATGCGATTATAGTGTCCATAGGTTGATAACGGCTCACGTATGACGCGCCCAGCAACAGACCTATGTTGTTTTCTTGCATGGTATTGCTCCACTGGTCGATTTGCAATTCCATATTTCCTCCCACGACAGCGCCTTGGGTATAGTCGAGGTTCCATGATGTGTTGTCATAGCAGTTCCAATACACTCGTTGTTTACCTCCGATGGCCTCTATATTTATGCCGCGAAATGGCGTCAGCTCCAATTTTGCACCTCTCAAAGAGTTGTCGATACCTAAGGCTCGGTCTTCGTAAAGTCGGAGAACAAAACCACTTCCATATTGCGCATAGACATCTCCTAAAGTCAGACGAAGCCATTTATAGTTTGCTTGCACAAAAAGATTACCTACACCTGCACCGGCAAAAGAAGTCTCGTAACCCTGCAATGGTTTTGGCATAAGCTCAAGACGCAATCCTGCTGCAACGTACGTGCTTTGCATTCCAAGATTGAGATAGGTATTGCTCAAATATGGAAAGTCGTAATTTGCATTGAGTGCTTGGTCGTTAAATCCGAAAAGTCCATCATGCTGAATACCTCCATTGAGCGACACATCAGCAAAAGATGTCAATGCACAGAAACAGAGCAGTATGACTATAATACATTTTTTCATTTTATGCGAAGCAGTGTTTTATACAGATTAGTTTCTTCGCCGTCGGTATAGCCATTATGCTGTTCGATGATTTTGCCTTTTCCGTCAATGACGAAGAGATGTGGCACGGCTTGAACTTGCATTTGGCGCATAAGTTCGTTGTTGGTATCGAGCAATACGAGGTAGTCCCAGTTGTTGCCGTCAACGAGAGGCTTTACTTTTTCGACATCTTGTGCACGGTCGATACTCACAGCAATGATATTGACACCTGTTGCGTCTTGCCAATCGTCATACACATCAGCTATTGCGTTCAGTTCGCGCAGACAGGGCTTACACCATGTGGCAAAAAAGGAAATAATCGTGGGTTTGCCACTATTGCACAGCTGCTGTATATTTACTGATTTCCCGTTGATATCTCGTAGAGTGAGGTTAGGAATCTGAGCATAAAGTTCTTGACTTCCAAACAAGGATAGCAAAATAGCCAGAGAAATTAACAATCTTTTCATACCTTTGCAATTTAATCACGCGTGCAAAGTTACAACTTTTTTATCAAATTAACAAATTAGAGGTAAGAAGTGAGAAGTTAGAGATTAGATACAAGTGTTTTTTCACAGAAATTTGCAATTCTCAAACTTTTTTTGTAACTTTGCGGACTTTTTGGCAAGTAAGACAAAAAAATAACATATATTAACTTTAACCATTCAAAATTATCATGGCAAACACTCCAACTCCCCATATTGGGGCTCAATTCGGTGAGATAGCCGAAACAGTAATCATGGCAGGCGATCCGTTGCGTGCCAAGCTGATGGCTGAAAAATTTCTTGAAAATCCTGTACAATTCAACAATGTTCGTGGAATGCTTGGTTTTACGGGCACCCACAAAGGCAAACGCGTCAGCGTTATGGGACATGGTATGGGCATGCCTTCAATAGGTATCTATACCTACGAACTGTATAATTTTTACGGTGTAAAGACCATCATACGCGTAGGTTCTGCCGGTTCGATCAATCACGACCTGCATGTTGGTGATTTAGTTGTTGCTATGGGTGCCTGCACCAATTCCAACTATGTTGCACAGTTTGAATTGCCCGGACAATATGCACCTATAGCTACTTTCGATTTGGTTCGAAAGGCTGTTGAATCTTGTGAAAAATTTGGTTTTAACTACAAAGTAGGTAATGTCGTTTCGAGCGATATGTTCTACTGCGAGAATGCTCATAACGACAAGTGGATGAATATGGGCGTATTAGCTGTTGAGATGGAAGTGGCAGCTTTGTATATGAACGCTGCTCGCTCAGGCAATCGTGCGCTCGGTATTCTGACCGTTTCTGACCATATTCTCACAGGTGAGGTTACAACAGCTGAAGAACGCCAAAACTCTTTCACCAACATGATGGAAGTGGCTTTCTCACTGGTGTAGAAGATTTGAAGATTTGAAAATTTGAAAAATTGAAGATTTGAAAATTTGAAAATTTGAAAATAAAAAACGAGAGGTCAAATGACATCTCGTTTTTTGTTTTTGCAAAGAATTTGATTAATGGAACAAATATCTCACGCCGAGGCAAAGTCCGCCATTATAGAGTCCATAAGTATAGAAATGTGTTCCGTTGCTATTAAAGCCCGGACCTATGATTGGACGCCAGTCTAATGAGAGTTGCAGTGGGAACCAGAAGTTATACTCCGCTCCGACACGGCCGGCAACACCGATAAAACCTGTGTTTGGATTATTATTTAAAAGATTAGCAAAACCGCCACCGGCACCAACGCCAAGATACCAATTCCATGAACCTTGCTTATCCCAAGCAGAGATATTGAAAATCCAATCGTGAGTGATTGCTGCTTCAATTCCATCAAATCCTGCCAAACCGGCATCGACACTCAGCATATTACCGGAATTAAGTCCATGTTGATAAGAAAATTCAGCACCCCAACCTAAACGACCACCAATAGCACGCGGTGCTGCAAGAAGTGCTTGGCTGCCAAACAATGCAACCAAAGCTACAAATAATAATTTCTTTTTCATCTTTTTTACTTTAATTTATTTAGTGTTTGTTTGATTCTTTCGAATGCTTTGCATAGATTGTCCTCGCTCGTTGCGTACGACAATCTTAAATAATTCGGTGCACCAAAACCTTCGCCACTGACTGTTGCAACATGACCTTGCTCAAGCAGATACATTGCGAGGTCAGTAGCAGATTTGATTATTCGTTCTCCATCTGTTTTTCCGATGAAATGACTACATTCAACAAAAAGATAGAATGCACCTTGCGGCACATTGACTTTTAGTCCCTCAATCTGCTTTGCCAAACGGACTACAAGGTCGCGACGGCGCTGAAAAGCAAGTCGCATATTTTCGACACATTGCTGTTCGCCGAGATAGGCTGCTTCAGCTGCTTTTTGCGATATACTACTTGCTCCTGAAGTGATCTGACCTTGGAGCTTGGAACACGCCTTTGCAATCTGCTCAGGGGCGGCAATCCACCCTATTCGCCAACCTGTCATGGCATAGCCTTTGCTCACACCATTGACTATCACTACCCTTTCTCGCAAATCGGCTATTTGCGCAAAAGAATAATGTTCGCCCACATAATTGATATGTTCATAAATCTCGTCTGCTATAATCACCACATTAGGGAAATCACGCAATACGGCTGCCAATTTTTGAATTTCTTGACGCGTATAGACCGACCCTGTCGGGTTTGACGGCGAACAAAAAATTATTGCTTTCGTTTTTTCGTTGAGTGTCAGACGAAGCTGACCGGGCGTTATTTTGAAATCATGTTCAATATCTGTTGGTATTACTCTCAACACACCTTCTGCCAATTTGACCATTTCGGGATAACTAACCCAATACGGAGCAGGCAGAATGACTTCATCACCGGCATTGACCACGGCAAGTAAGACTTGGCATATCGACTGTTTAGCTCCATTCGACACCACTATTTGCGAGGGGGCATAATCTAAACCGTTTTCGGCTTTTAATTTGCCGCATATTGCCTTACGTAACGACAAATAACCCGGCACAGGTGAGTAAAAAGAATAATTTTCGTCAATTGCTTTTTGAGCTGCTTGTTTTATATGCTCAGGAGTTGTAAAATCAGGCTCTCCCAAGCTCAAATTAACGACATCAACACCTTGTGCCCGAAGTTCTGCACTGCGCTGCGACATGGCGAGCGTTTGCGATGCTGAAAGATTTAAAATTCGCTCTGAAATATACATATATTGATTTATTTTGCTATTTACGATTTTCCTATTTATTTTTTTTGATTTTCATATTTATATTTTTGCACTCTCATGTTTCCACAAGACGACTTCACCTTTTTCCAACGATTTTCGTACGTCGATAAGTCGTTGATTTCGGCTGCCACGAAAACGAATTTGTATGTCGCGCTGTTCTTCAATAAATTCTCCGTCAACCAAGACATCTACCAATTCAAGCAACTTACGCATTGTGTTGTCTTCAATGACCTGTTCATAAAGGAAACCGGTATAACACCAAATAGTTTTCTGCGTTTGGTGTTTAATTTTCTGTGCAAGCTCTGCAAACGCCTCTGCCTGATACATTGGGTCGCCTCCACTGAACGTAACATCATCAAATTTATTGGCGAGAATACGCTCCATAATTTCGTCTGTTGTCATTTCCGTTCCTCCCTTGAAATCCCACGACTGCGGGTTATGACAACCTTTACACGCATGTGCACATCCTGCACAATAAATCGACGTGCGTAAGCCTGGTCCGTCAACCATTGTATCTTCTACAATATTCAATACTCTAATCTTTTTACTCATAATGCATTACTTTTGCCGGTGATATATTTGTTATAATATGTGATGGTCCTAACAAAATCAAGAAAGAGACCAACAAAGTTCCTAAGTTCAACATTACCCACCATAGCCAATCGAAATAAATCGGTACATAACTAACATAATATGCAGATGGATCAAGCGGAATGACATGAGTATAATACTGAATGACACACAACAACAATCCTACTATATTTCCCCATATCATACCTTTTAACACTAAATATACAGCTTGCCACAAAAATACTTTTCTAACTGTCCAGTTTGTTGCTCCGAGAGTTTTCAATACGCCTACAAGAGTTACACTGTCGAGAATAATGATTATCAATCCTGAAATGATATTAAAACCTGCCACAGCAAGCATCAACAAAATTATTATCAGTACATTCATATCAAGCAATTCAAGCCATGCAAACATTTGTGAGTTAAGGTCTTGAATAGTTTGAGTATATAAAGCTTCACCATCTTTGTTCAACCGATTGGCAGTGGCAAAATACACTTCATCGGCGATAGTATTGAGATTGTCGTAGTTATCTACGCCTATTTCAATACCTGAGACCTGATTTTCATCCCATCCATTGAGTTTTTGAACGACGCCCAAATCGCCTATAACAAAAAGGTTGTCGTAATCTTCGAGGTCGGTAGAATAGACTCCTACGACTTGCATTTTTCTAACTCTTATACTATTAGATTGCAGAAAATAGCAAAAAACGGTAGTATCAAGTGCCAGCTGAAGTTTTCGCACGACATTATTCGACAGCAAGATTTCGTTTGTTCCGGTTTTTGGCAACCTGCCTTCCTTCAGGTTGTGTTCAAAAAACGACCAATTGTAAGTTGAATCAACTCCCTTGAAAACAACCGACTGAAATGATGAGTCTGTTTTTATCATTCCGGGCTTTGTTACGAAGCAATCAGCCCTGACAACACCTTGCAGGCTTTTCACCCTTCCGATAAGCGAATCGCTGACAGTAATAGGTCGCATCTCATAGGTATTGTTGTTTTCAAAATTGGTTATTTCAATATCGCCACGAAAACCAACGATTTTATTTTTCACCTCTTTTTTGAAACCTATTGCCACAAAAATTGTGATTATCATAACAACAATACCAATACTCATTCCAAGTACTGCCACTCTTACAGCCGGTTTGGAACGGTCGCTTTGTCCTCCTTGCTTAATAAGTCGTTGCGCTATGAAATAGGGGAAATTCACGCTACCCTGCCTTTACCATAAAAGAACAAGACGGAAATGCCAATCTCCAGGTTCGCCATCTAAATAGTTGAAATCATTATTGGTGTAATATATCGTCATACTACCAATAGTGTAATCAAAATCAATCAAACGACTCCACTGAAAGATCTCACCCGTTTCGGTATTCTCCGATTGGTCGAAAAAGGTGAATGGCAGTTGTTCTTGATAGGCATTTGCGGTGCCGGTATTAAACTCGGCATAACACAGCACAACAGCATTATCGTAGGCTTCCTGAGTTAACTCAGGGATGTCAAATTGTGCATAATAGGCACTTCCATTGTTAGCCCAATCAGCATTATTAGCTTGCAAATCTATAATCTGACGATTGTTCACAACTGGTACAACAGTTTGAGAAGTTTGATTTTTCTGTGGTTGCTCAGTGTAATGGTAAGTGCAACCAACCAGTAGAGAGGCAACTGCTAAAAATAATAATTTCAAATTTTTCATATCAATACAATAACATTAAAATTTGTTTGAAAAAAATCAAGTGCAAAGTTACAAAAAAAAGAGTATTTAACAAATTATTGCACAATAAAAAAATAAAAAAGTAAAAAAGTTTTGTCAAATCAACATTTTTTAATAACTTTGCAGTCAATTTTGATAAAATCTAAAAAACATATTTGTTATGAGTGAAGAAACCCGTTCGAATCAAGAGTTAGACATTCAGAATGAACAACCTAACCTCAACCAGCAAGAAGCAGTTGTTTTTGAGAGTAAAGCTGAAATCGTTAAGCAGCTTGAAGTCCTTTTGCAACAAGGTGTTAACGAGATTAAAGAACAAGTTGACAATTTGAAACAACAATTCTACAAGATACATAATGCTGATTTAGACAAAGCTCGTAAAGAATTTTTCGAGAAAAATGGTGATGATGCAGAGTTTCAACCGGCAGAGGATTCCGACGAGGTTGCGCTTAAGTCATTGCTTGCCAAATATAAAGAGTTGCGTGCAGCCGAGGTGGAGCGCCAGCGCCAAGAGCGTGAGCAAAATGGTTTGAAAAAGCAAGCCATTCTCAATGAGCTCAAATCACTTGCTGAGAGTGAGACTGCCGACATCTCAGGAGAGATGGAACATTTTCATAATCTCCAGCAACAATGGCGTGAGGTTGGCCCGATAGAGCCTTCACTCGAGAGCGATTTGCAAAAGCAATACGAACTCTACCAAAATCAGTTCTACGACCTTTTGTCAATCAATCGCGAACTTCGCGACTATGATTTCAAGAAAAACCTTGAAGCCAAAACTACACTCTGCGAAAAAGCAGAAGCTCTTGCCGACAGGAAAGATGTTGTTCCGGCTTTCCGTGAGTTGCTTGCCTACCAAGAAGAATGGAAAAACATTGGTCCTGTAGCACGCGAACATCGTGAAACAATATGGACACGCTTCCGCGCAGCTGCCACTGTGATTTTCAAGAAACACCAAGACTATTTTGCCGAAATTCATTCACGCGAGCAAGACAATCTTGTAGCAAAACAAGGTTTATGCCAACGTCTGAGCGACATCAAATGGGATGAATTTACCACCAGCAAGCAATGGGATCAAGCAAGCGAACAAGTGGCTGCAATTCAAACAGAATGGCGCACAATAGGTTTTGCTCCAAAGAAAGACAATCAAAAAATCTACGATCAATATCGCTCGCTTGTTGATGGTTTCTATGCTGCAAGAAGTGCTTATTTCAAAACCATACGCGAACAGCTCAACGACAACATGGCAAAGAAACAAGAACTGATCCATGTTGCAGAAAAATTACAAGACAGCACAGATTGGCAAAAGACAACCAACAGGCTTATTGAGCTTCAGCAACAATGGAAAAAGATAGGTGTCGTTCCGCGCAAATATTCTGAGCAATTATGGCAACAATTCCGTGCTGCCTGCGACCATTTCTTTGAAGCCAAAAAAGAGGCCACAGCATCGCAACGCAATGAAGAGCAAGCCAATTTAGAAGCGAAGAAAGCCATACTTGAGCAAATAGAGAATCTTGAAATAGGTGAGAAAAATGCCACTCTCAAGAAACTCCACGAGCTTATGGCACAATACCAGAACATTGGATTCGTTCCTTTCCGCGAGAAAGACAAACTGCAAAAGAAATATAAAGCTGCAACAGATAAGATTTTCGACCAGCTGCAAGTTGAGGAGGCAAATCGTCGTCTTGATTTCTTCAGCAAGAATCTGGAGGAGGTTGGCGAGGACAGACTGCTCAATGAGCGCAAAAAACTGCTCCGCCAGTACGATAGTTTGAAAGCTGAGATTGCTACTGCAGAAAACAATATACTTTTCTTCACAGGCAAGTCAAATAAATCGAACAGCGTCATTACCTCTATGCAGAAAAACATAGAGAAACAAAAACAACAACTCAATGAGATTGAACAAAAAATAAATCTTATTGACCAAAAACTGAACTGATAAGTGTCATTAATCAAGTACACCGGCGTTGATATTTGCCACCAAGAGCAAACGATTCTCAAAGATGTCAATCTCGACATCAATGAGGGTGAGTTTATCTATCTCTTAGGTAAAGTGGGAAGCGGGAAAAGCACGCTGATAAAAACCATGTACGCCGACATACCGATTAGTGCAGGTGAAGCGACGATATTCGACTATAATCTCCGCAAGATAAAACGCCGTCAAATTCCCTATCTGCGCCGTAAACTCGGCATTGTGTTTCAAGACTTTCAGTTGCTCACCGACCGCAGTGTTCAGCAGAATTTGTTGTTTGTTCTCCGTGCCACAGGCTGGAAAGACAACAAGATGATGAAGGAACAAGTAGAGCAAGTGCTCGACCAAGTCGGGATGAAAACAAAAGCCTACAAGATGCCGCATCAGCTTTCCGGCGGCGAGCAACAACGTATTGTTATCGCTCGTGCTCTACTCAACTCTCCGCAAATCATATTGGCAGACGAGCCTACAGGCAATCTCGACCCGGAAACGGGACGCGAGTTGTTGGAATTGTTGCATGCAATCAGACAAAGCGGCACAACAATTTTGATGGCAACGCACAACCAAAATTGGGTGAAACAATATCCTGCTCGAAAATTATTGTTCAATCAAGGACATATAGAAGAAATTGAATAGCAGAAAATAGTTTAAGGCAAAAAAAACAAGACATGCAGTCGTAGCTGCATGTCTTTGTTATTATAAGATAATAGCTTTTTCAAGCTTGCTCTTTTGTGATGTACTTTAGTCGAAGTACTGAATTTGTTGCGCGCGACAACATGGCTTCAATACGAACGACAGATTCTTCAAGGGTGAAGACATGCGGGTCTTCCTTCTTGCTTCCTTGAATATACGAGTTTTCAAAATAAATGTGTGTTCTACCTTTGCGAGTTCCAATCTGCAAAAGGCGGTTGATGGGCATCAGATAATCAGGGTGTCCTTCATCATTGTAGAGGTAAATAAAATTAATCATCTTACGTATAATTTACTGATTAGTAGTTCATTCATAAAATGTATATCTTCTTTGCTTACTCCATTTTGCAATAAAATCGGATAGTCGTTCCTGAACAGCGTCCAAAAGTCTGATTTATGTTCGGTCTGCTGCCACGATTGCTCATAGTAATTAAGAGCTTCTTGGCGACTGCCAAGTATAAAAAGGGTATGTGCTGTGTTGAGTAAGTCGTTGTTATTGCTTGAATTCAATAGTATTTTCTTCCAGTATTTAAGTGCTGTTTCAGCATCATGCTTTTGAAGAGCACAAAAGGCTAATTGTCGTTGTATAGTAAGCGTGTCGGGATAAAGATAGTCAAGCTGATAATAAATTTTTATTGCTTCATCGTAGTGTTGATTTTGAGCTAACTCTTTAGCCATTCCGAGTAAGGCATTTTTATTGTTTTCGTCGATTCTCAATATCCTTTTGTAGAAATCATCTTTTTGATTTGAATTGACAGAACATTGTGCAGCTCGGTTAAGTGTCCAAATATCATCAGGCATATATGAGTCTGCAATCATGTAATAGCGCAAAGCTTCGTCTTGCAATTGCTGTTGTTCGGCTGAATAGCCTAATTTTTGGAATAGTTCAGCAGAAGGCTGGTCGAATTGCAGTACTTTATATAATTCGTAAGCGGGTTTGTAAAACGCTTTTTTGAAAAGATAATTGGCAAGTTGAAGTTGCTGATTTTTGTCGTTAAGCAACAAAGGAATCACCGTTGTTGAATAATTGATTATTTCTTTTGTGGAGTCAGCAATGGCAGTTGGACATAACTTGTAATAGCGATAGATATTGCGTGTATAATTGTCGATTTTGTCTTTAAGTGTCTTGTTTGGTGTCATCTTCTGTTCCTTCTTATCCTCAGGGTCTATTTGATCCATTTGTTGAGCAAAAAAGGAGTTTATATCCTGCTGATTGTTTTTGGAGAATAGAGTGAAAGCAATACAAAATGAATATTTATCGGAATCGCAGAGATAATTACTTGTTACGAGTTTTTCTATTGGTAGTTTTTGTTGCATCATGATTGCTATGTTGCTCCACTGAGGGTCGAAAGGCAAAAACCATGTTGCAACATTTCCGAAAAATGGATGTGTCTTTTGTTGATGGAAAGAATTATATGCAATGTCTGCTCCTTCTTCTTGCAATTCGCTGATTTGAATCATCTTCCGGGTCAGTCCATTCTCATAATCTTTCCATTTAGGGTTGCCTTCAAGGTTGTCTATGTTAAATTTGTCTGTCAGAATATCTTGCGGGCTATTTTTGAGTATTTCAGGAACGATTTCTTTGTTCATGAAAGCATTGATTTTCTCTGTTTCGAGAGTACGCAAAAGAGATTGTAGGCAAAGAAAAACAACATTCTGGATGTCGGCATCAAATGTGAGCATTTCAATGGCATGCGAAAGGTGTTGATATGTTTCTTTTCGATTATAGTATTGTGCAATGATGATTATCAACCCTATAACGACTCTTATTTCAACTTCCTGATTTCTGCATGTCAAAGCTTTGGTTAGTAGCAAGATATTTGAATCAGAATAGTTACGAAGTATATTGAGCATAAGGGCAGAGACAAGAAGGCTCTGTACCATTACGTCATTGTCTTGCTCTATTCTTTGCAAGAAAAGTTCTTGTGCTTGTTCTGAAAGATTAGTTTTTAGCCAATAATACCTAAATATTTGGAAAAGACTATCTTCGAATTTTGTTCGTAACTCTTGCGTTTGTATTTGTTTATATTGGTCAATGGTTTGCAGGGCTAAGACGAGTTTTTCTTCTGTTAGGTTTGCAGCCTCAGTGATTGACAATTTTTGTTCGGTTGTAGCGGCGTAATAATTGAATGAGTCGTAGAGCATTGCGTCAGCTAAATCATAACACTTCCGGCACAGCTGTTGCTGCATTTGAGATTGCTGTGAATCGGTTATGTTAGAAACGAAATAGTTGAGCAAGAGATTATACGTTTCAGTGATTTGAGCGATTTGTTCGGAACGATTTTGTATAGCTTGACCTGCTATTGTTTTGTTCCACACATCAAGATAGTAGATTGCTCTACTAATTTGCATTTTACTTAAGGCATTAGATATGTTTTTGTACAAATCAGCCATGTTGACTAAGCTTTGTAAGGCGTTGCATATCTAAAATTTTTATTTTTCTTCCGTCGATGCTTATCAATCCTTCTTCTGCAAAGTTGCTCAGTGTTCGGATTGCGTTTGAAGTTGTCATATTAGACAAATTGGCAAGATCTTCTCGCGACATATACATTGATATTGTTGCTTCGTCTTCGTCAAATCCATAGCGTTGTTGCAGAGAGATAAGTGCTTCAGCGAGCCTGCCGCGTATGTGCTTTTGTGTAAGGTTGACCGAACGTGTGTCAGCGTGTCCTAAGTCGCGAGCCATCTCAACCATAAACAAATAGCAGAATTGCAGATTTGTTTGAATGATATGCATAAAGGCTTCTTTCTTGACCATATAGACGATGCAGTCCTCAAAGGCTGACACGGATGTGTTATACCCGTCTTTGTCGTCGGCAATCATTGCTCTATATCCAAAGAAATCGTATGGCTTAAGCAAGCGAATAATTTGATTGCGATTAGACACTCCCTCTTTATACACCCTTACTCTGCCTTTGGCGAGCATCATCATGTGAGTTGGGATATCACCTTCGTGGTGGATGATTTCATTTTTGCGGAAATAGTGAATTGAAACATGTCGGTCAACATATTCTTTCTCCTCATCACTCAACACATTCCAAACGCTTGACAGCTCCCAGATTTTTTTTAGTTCTTCGTCAGAATTTCTTTTAGCCATGTCTGAACTCCGTTAAGACTTAATAGATTAACAATAAGCTAATCACTTGAAAAAACAATCAAATACTTTTTGTTACATCTTTATGCAAAAAGCCAAATAAATACTATTTTAGTTTTTGCACTGCAAAGTTAATTCTTTTTAACGAAAAATACAAATATCATATCGTTTTTTTCTATTGTTGTCCGATAAATTGATTTTTCCCGTTAGGGAATATCTTTTAAGTTGAAAGTTAAAAATTGAAAGGAAACTTTCACTTTTTAATTTTTCACTTTGTCTGAGATTTCCCATAGGGAATTTCTTTTAAACAATTGATAATAAGACATTAAAAGAAAATCCATACGGGATATAAATTTGTAATTAACCTGATTAATCTATTAAAAGAGAATCGCTACGCGATATTTTCAAAAAAAACCTATTTTGATATTTGTTATATTATACTTATTTTCAACAACATTTCAATGCATATATGTTTTTTATCGGATACCAATAGAAAAAAGTGTAAAATATTTTGCCAAATGCGAAAAAAATATTAATTTTGTAGCCGATTTGTGAATATCGCCTCTGCGAGAGCCTTTCAGAAAGGTGAGAGGGTTACTTGAACTTGTATGCGCTATTCATTTTTAACAATTTAACAACCATACAACAATGGATTTAATCAAAATTGCCGAAGAGGCATTCAAAGGCGAGCAGAAAGCCTTCCCAGCATTCAAGGCTGGTGACACAGTTACCGTTTCATATCGTATCAAAGAGGGTAACAAAGAGCGTATTCAAGATTTCCGTGGCGACGTAATTCGCATCAGCGGTCATCAAGACAAAAAACGTTTCACAGTGCGTAAGATGTCAGGTAATGTAGGCGTTGAGCGTATATTCCCTATGGACAGCCCATTTATTGACAAAATCGTGGTTAATAAATACGGTAAAGTACGCCGTGCTAAAATCTACTATCTGCGTGGCCTTACTGGTAAGAAAGCCAGAATTCAAGAGCGTCGTGTCAAATAAGACAATGCTTTTGCAAATAAAAAAGTCTTTTCCGTTTTGGAAAAGACTTTTTTGTTTATCTGCTTGCTGACAATCTCTATTCTGCCATAAGTTTGCGATAGAGGTTTTGCATATTCACACGTTGGTCGATATAATTGCTCAATTCCGCAATGGCGATACGCTCTTGCTGCATAGTGTCGCGGTCGCGCACTGTTACGGTTCCGTCGGTGAGTGTGTCGTGATCTATTGTAACGCAGAATGGTGTTCCAATTGCGTCTTGACGACGATAACGTTTTCCGATGGCATCTTTTTCGTCGTATTGAGCTTTGAACTTAAATTTCAATTCATTCATTATCTCTCGTGCTTTTTCCGGCAGTCCGTCTTTCTTTGTTAGAGGCAGGATAGCCACTTTCACAGGTGCAAGGACAGCAGGCAGGTGCAAAACAGTACGAACATCACCACCTTCAAGTTGCTGTTCCTCGTATGCTGCGCACATGATTGACAGGAACATACGATCGACACCTATACTTGTCTCTATCACATACGGAGTGTATGATTGGTTCAGCTCAGGGTCGAAATACTCGATTTTTTTGCCTGAATACTTGGCATGTTGCGAGAGGTCGAAATTTGTACGGCTGTGTATGCCTTCTACTTCTTTGAAACCGAATGGCATTTCAAATTCGATGTCTGTTGCAGCATTGGCATAGTGAGCCAATTTCTCATGGTCGTGGAAACGATATTTATGGTCGCCCAAGCCAAGAGCTTTGTGCCAACGCAGGCGGAATTGTTTCCAGTGTTCAAACCATTTCATTTCCTCACCCGGACGCACAAAGAATTGCATCTCCATTTGCTCAAACTCACGCATACGGAAAATAAACTGACGGGCTACTATTTCATTGCGGAAAGCCTTACCTATTTGTGCTATTCCGAAAGGCACTTTCATGCGACCTGTCTTCTGCACATTAAGGAAATTGACAAATATACCTTGTGCTGTTTCTGGACGAAGATAGACTTTCATTGTGCCGTCGGCTGTAGAACCCATTTCGGTTGAGAACATAAGATTGAACTGACGGACATCTGTCCAATTGCGTGTTCCGGATATGGGGCAAACAATTTCTTCATCCAAGATGATTTGTTTGAGTTCATTGAGGTCCATTGCGTTCATAGCAACAGAATAGCGCTCATGCAATGCGTCGCGTTTCTCAATATGCTCTTTAACGCGAGCGTTGGTTTGTTTGAACATTTCTTCGTCAAAAGAATCGCCAAAACGCTTGCGAGCTTTCTCAACTTCTTTGTTGATTTTCTCGTCATATTTGGCTATTTGGTCTTCGATAAGGACATCGGCACGATAGCGTTTTTTGGAGTCGCGATTGTCAATCAGCGGATCATTGAAAGCGTCAACATGGCCTGAAGCTTTCCATGTTGTCGGGTGCATAAATATAGCAGCATCGATGCCTACAATATTCTCATGCAGCAAAGTCATGCTGTTCCACCAATATTGCTTGATATTGTTTTTCAGTTCAACACCATTCTGACCATAGTCGTAAACAGCAGATAAGCCATCGTAGATATCGCTCGATGGGAAAACAAAACCATATTCCTTGCAATGGGCAATAAGTTTTTTGAAAATTTCGTCTTGAGTTGCCATAATATTTTTTTTTACTTATTTTATCATTTTAGAATGCAAAAGTAAGCATTTTTTGCAAAATAAAAAAATCATACAATTATATTTTGAAAAAAATCTCACTTCTCACGACGCAGCGGTCTTACTTCTCACTTCTCACAGCGCAGCGGTCTAACTTCTCACTTCTTTTTCACAATTATCCATATCACGATAGGTGCTCCGAATAGAGCCGTAACAGTGGAGATAGGCAAAGGATAGGTGGTCAGACCTGAAAGCATATCACAGACAAGCAATAGTGTGGCACCGATAAGCATTGTGGCCGGCATGATAACATTATGCGTGGTAGAACGGAATAGTCCGCGCGCAATATGTGGTACGGCAATTCCAATAAAGGCAATCGGACCGGTAAAGGCAGTTATACCACCCGCCAACAAACCGGTGGAAAGGATTATCAGCAGCCTCGTTTTTTTGACATCAACACCAAGTGCGCGACCTTGATTCTCGCCCATCAACAAACCATTGAGGGGTTTAATTAGACATACGGCAATCACACACCCTACAAAAAATATTGGCACAAGGATTTCCAACTGCTGCCATGTTACGGCACTCAAGCTACCAAAAGTCCAGACTATAAAGAGTTTAAGCGCATCAGGGTTGGCATAGTTCTGAATGATATTGACCACAGCACTCGCCATACTCCCTATCATCATGCCGACAATAAGCAATGAGACCGAATGGCGTATCTTATGCGATATAGCCAGAACAAGCAACAATACAAGTGTTGAACCTATTATGGCTGCCATTATGCTCAACCAATTAGACATCCCGACTATACCTAACGCCGCTCCAACCATCAACACAGCCGCAACACCAAGCGTGGCACCGGAACTGACACCTAAGATATATGGCCCTGCCAATGGATTGCGAAATAAAGTCTGCATCATCAATCCAGATAGCGAAAGGCCTATCCCGGCAATAACAGCCGTAATAGCCTTGGGCAAGCGAAGTGAGAAAAGTACCTGACGATGAAGCGAATTAGTCAAATCAAGATCTATCTGACCAACAAAAACATCTAACAAGAAAAAAAAGATAAGAGAAATGGACAGACAAACGAAAAATATTTTATTGCGATTCGACATTGATTTGAAATAGAATAAAATGCAAATGCAAAATTACTACTTTTTTGCAAAAACGACAATAAAAGACAATAAAATTTAAATACAACAATTTTGAAGACTATATTTTGAAGACAATAATAGACAATTGCATTTCAACATGTTGTTTTCTAAAATTATCGCCGCCACAAAGGGAATTGTCTAACATTGTCTTCTACAATTATTGTCTTATATTGTCTTCTAAAATTAGAATTGTATTCCTTTGTCTTGAAACATGACAATTTGTCAGCATTTGTTAATTTGGTACAAGGTTTGTTTAAGAAATAGTAAAAAAAAGATTAATAACATTCTAAACCATTGATAATTATGAACTTCGACAAATTTACAATTAAATCGCAAGAGGTAGTTCGTAAGGCTATTGAGCTTACCTCTCAGAATGGCCAACAAGCCATTGAACCTGCTCATTTATTGGCGGCTATGTTCAGCGAAAGCGAGCAAGTGATGTCGTTTTTGATGGGCAAACTACAAGCCGACACTAATCGTATACGCCTTGCAGCAGAGCAAGAGATAAAATCATTTCCTCGCGTTAGCGGCGGAGAACCATATTTAAGCCGCACAACGAACGAGGTGTTGCTCAAAGCGCAAGAATTAGCCAAGACTGATGGCGACGAGTATGTATCGGTAGAAGAGATGTTGCTTGCTTTGGTGAGCGTAACAAGTACGATGCAAAAACTGCTCAACGATAGTGGTGTGAGCGTTAATGGCTTGCGCAAAGCTATTCAAGAGCTCCGCAAAGGCAACAAAGTCAATTCTGCTGACAGCGAAGCAACCTATCAGGCTCTCGACAAATATGCTATCAACCTCAATGAGCGTGCCCGTAATGGCAAACTCGACCCGGTCATTGGACGTGATGACGAGATACGACGCGTGTTGCAGATTTTGAGCCGTAGGACAAAAAACAACCCTATCTTGATTGGCGAACCTGGTGTGGGTAAGACAGCTATAGCAGAAGGCTTGGCACATCGTATCGTTAGAGGCGATGTACCGGAAAACCTGAAGACAAAAATCATTTACTCGCTTGATATGGGAGCATTGATTGCAGGAGCGAAATACAAAGGTGAGTTCGAAGAACGACTCAAGGCCGTAATCAATGAAGTAGTCAAAGCCGATGGCGAGATAATACTATTCATCGACGAGATACACACCCTCGTAGGTGCCGGTGGTGGCGAAGGAGCTATGGATGCTGCCAATATACTCAAACCGGCATTGGCACGAGGTGAGTTGCGGGCAATAGGTGCAACAACACTCAACGAGTATCAAAAATACTTCGAGAAAGACAAAGCTCTCGAGCGACGCTTCCAAATCGTTATGGTTGACGAACCTGACGAAGCAAGTACCATATCTATATTACGTGGATTGAAAGAACGATATGAGAACCATCACAAAGTGCGTATCAAAGACGATGCTATCATTGCTGCCGTAGAGCTTTCAAATCGTTATATCTCCGACCGTTTCTTGCCGGATAAGGCGATAGACTTGATGGATGAGGCCGCTGCAAAACTCCGACTCGAGATGGATTCTGTTCCTGAGGAACTTGATGATGTTCAGCGTAATATCAAGCAAATAGAGATAGAGCGCGAAGCCATCAAACGCGAGAATAATGAGGATAAGCTTCACCAGCTGAACGAGCAGCTTGCCAACCTAAAAGAACAAGAGAAACAGATGCGAAGCCGTTGGAGTGAGGAAAAAGCTTTGATTGAGATTATCCAACAAAAGAAGATTGAGATGGAAAATCTCAAGTTTGAGGCCGATCGTGCCGAGCGACAAAGCGACTACGGCAAAGTGGCAGAGATACGCTATGGCAAGATGAAAGAATGTGAGAAAGCAATAGCCGATGCACAAGAGCAACTGCGCGAGAAACAACACGGCAACTCAATGATAAAAGAGGAAGTCGATTCTGAAGACATTGCCGAAGTAGTAAGCCGCTGGACAGGCATACCGGTAACGAAGATGATGCAATCAGAGCGCAGCAAACTCCTCCACCTTGAAGACGAACTTCACAAACGCGTTATAGGTCAAGACGAGGCCATACATGCCGTGAGCGACGCCATACGCCGTAGTCGTGCCGGATTGCAAGACCCTAAACGACCGATAGGAAGTTTCATATTCCTCGGAACGACAGGCGTTGGAAAAACAGAGTTGGCAAAGGCTTTGGCAGACTATCTGTTTGACGATGAAAACATGATGACGCGTATCGACATGAGCGAGTACCAAGAGAAGTTCTCAGCCACACGACTCATTGGTGCCCCTCCGGGATATGTAGGTTACGACGAAGGTGGACAACTGACCGAGGCCATACGACGCAAACCATATAGCGTGGTGCTGTTCGATGAGATAGAGAAAGCGCACCCTGACGTATTCAATGTGCTGTTGCAAGTGCTTGACGACGGGCGACTGACCGACAACAAAGGACGCACGGTGAATTTCAAAAACACGATTATCATCATGACATCCAACCTCGGCTCGCAACTCATTCGCGAAAACGAAGAGAAAGGAGTGTCAACAGAACAGACACAACGACAAGTGCTTGAATTGTTGAGAAAAACCATCCGACCAGAGTTCTTGAACCGAATTGACGAAACGATAATATTCACGCCACTCAACCAAGAGCAAATCAAAGATGTCGTTCGTCTGCAAATCAATAATGTAGCTAAATTGCTCGAACATAATGGCATTGAATTACGCACAACAGAGGCTGCTATTGATTATATTGCCAAAGAGGGTTACGACCCGCAGTTTGGAGCACGACCGGTTAAACGAGCCATCCAACAACTTGTGCTCAACACACTGAGCAAGAAAATCATAGCCGGCGACGTTGACAACAGCAAGCCTATCACGATAGACTACAAAAATGGCGAGTTAGCGTTTGAAAACTAAATGAAAAGTGAAAAGTGAAAGGTGAAAGGTTTAAACTCACCTCTCACTTTTTTCTTATAGCCTTTGCACTCTACCTTAAGAAAAACATCCAAATAAATTCGGAGTGTTCGGAGTATTCAGAAAATACGGAGTATTCGGAGTATTCAGAGAATTCGGAGTGTTCGGAATATTCAGAGTATTCGGAGTATTCAGAAAATTCGGAGTACTTAGAGTCTAAGCATTCCGTTAGATTGGTGTATTCGATTTCTTGATTTGGTTAAAAAATGTTTTTAGACTAATTAGTGTATTCTTTTCGTCGCTGAAAAAATACAATTTATCTAACAAAATTAGCAATTCGTCTATTATAGAGCATTTGCTTTGATTAATTTTTTTTAACTTTGTGCGATAAAGTATAGCCAAAAATAAGTTCTCGCAAGAGACGAACACAATAAAAAAATACCATGGTAAGACGAAATTTATCTTTCAAAGAACTTGTAAATCTAAGTTTTGGATTTTTCGGTGTGCAGATTGCTTACGCATTGCAGAGTGCAAATATCTCGCGTATATTCGCCACCCTTGGTGCCGACCCGCATCAATTAAGTTTCTTTTGGATTCTCCCACCTCTAATGGGAATGATTGTTCAACCGCTTATCGGGAAGTACTCTGATCGCACATGGACAAAATTAGGTCGTCGCATACCATATCTATTGGTTGGAGCTTTGGTTGCAGTCTTGGTGATGATATTGCTCCCTAATGCAGGAAGTTTCAATATCACAACAAAAGTTGTTCTCTGGGGACTTACAGGAACAATGTGGTTCGGGTTGATAAGTCTTATATTTCTTGACACATCAATCAATGTGGCAATGCAGCCATTCAAGATGATGGTGGGTGACATGGTCAACGAGGAGCAAAAACAACTCGCATACTCTATTCAATCCTTCCTCTGCAATGCAGGTAGTTTGGTTGGTTATGTGTTCCCATTTTTCTTCACATGGATAGGAGTTCAGAACACAGCAGCAAAAGGTGTGGTGCCTGACTCTGTTATTTGGAGTTTCTATGTAGGAGCAGCAATACTGATTCTTTGCGTGCTTTACACAATATTTACCGTGAAAGAGATGCCGCCTGAGGAATATGCAGAATTTCATGGTATTGACTTAAAGAAGAAAGCAGAAGAAGAGGCAAAAGCAGGTCAGCCTAATTTCATAAGTCTGCTTGCCGATGCACCAAAGACATTCTGGACAGTAGGTTTGGTTCAATTCTTCTGTTGGGCAGCTTTCCTCTACATGTGGACATACTCAAACGGTGCAATAGCATCGCAATGCTGGGGTACACTTGACACTGCATCTGCTGGCTATCAAGAAGCCGGCAACTGGGTAGGTGTGGTATTCGCTGTACAAGCCGTAGGTTCAATCATTTGGGCGACAGTACTTCCTCTGATAAAAAACACCAAATTAGCATATATAATAAGTCTTTTGATTGGTGCAATAGGATTTATATCCATAATGTTTGTTACCAACAAATATGTCTTGTTTGTAAGTTACTTCCTTATAGGTTGTGCATGGGCAGCAATGTTGGCATTGCCATTCACTCTGCTCACCAATGCACTTGAGGGTCGCGGCAACATGGGATTCTACCTTGGCTTGTTCAATTGCACAATCTGTCTGCCGCAAATCGTTGCAGCAGCAACAGGCGGGTTGGTTATGAAACTTGCCGGGACACAAACGATGATGCTTGTTCTTGCCGGTGTATTCCTTATATTAGGAGCATGCTCGGTGTTGTTGATTGACACAAAAAAGAAAAACTAACAATAACAAATAAACAAACTAACATGAAAAACTTTTCTACTATTGTAAAAACAGTGCTGTTATCAGCGTTTCTGTTTGTAGGAAATGCTTTGATGGCTCAGATAACAGTCAGTGGTACTGTTATTGACGGTGGACTTAATGAACCTATCATCGGCGCCAGCGTATTAGAGGTAGGAACCACCAATGGTACGATTACCGATTTTGATGGTAATTTTGAGCTCACGGTGGCTCCGGGCGCAACATTGCAGTTCAGCTATGTAGGTTTTCAAACACAAACGCTAAAAGCTGAAAAAAGCATGCGTATTGTGCTTGAAGAGGACAATGTGATGTTGCAAGAAGTTGTGGCTATCGGTTATGGTTCGCAGAAGAAGAAAGAGGTAACCGGTTCGGTTGCATCACTGAAAGCTGAGGATTTCAATGCAGGTGTAAAATCAAACCCTGTAGGACTTCTCCAAGGTAAAGTGGCAGGTTTGAATATCACAAAGACATCATCCGACCCGACACAAGGCGGTTATGCAATACAAATCCGTGGTTTCTCAACATTGGGAAAAGGAACAGGTAACTCACCACTTTATATCGTTGATGGTGTGCCGGTATCAGGTATTGACAATATTGCTCCTGAAGAAATTGCCTCAATGGATGTATTGAAAGATGGTTCTGCAGCTGCCATCTATGGTACTCGTGGTACAAATGGTGTGATCATCATCACCACAAAACGAGCCAACACAAGCGAAGGTGCAGAATGCGGAAAGACGCAAGTTGAATATTCAGGCTATGTGTCAGCCTCTGTACCAAGAAAGAAAACAGGTATGGCAACAGCTGAAGAGTTCCGCAATTTATACGAGCTTTCAGGTGGTAAGGTTACACCTTCTATCTACTCAACTGCAGATGGAACAAGCCCATACAACACCGATTGGATGAGTCAATTGGTTCGTCCGGCAGCAATCACACATAACCATAACCTTGCTATTTCTGGCAACACAAAGAAATTCGGTTATCGTGCGTCTATCGGTTACAAAGGTGCTGAAGGTATAGCTAAAAACAATGATCGTCAAGAGATAATTGCAAAATTTGCTGCTGACCAAAAAGCTCTCGAAGGATGGTTGAATTTGCAGTATGACTTGTCGTACATGCACTATAAAAACAACTATTTCTGTGGCGACTTCAAGCAAGGAGCAACACTGAATCCAACTTATCCTATCTATGATTCATCAACAGAATCAGGCTATTTCTTGCCAAGTGGTTCAGGTCAGTCAAACCCTGTTGCAGCAATGGATCAGAAAGAAAGTAACCAAAGCGGAAACTACTTCCGCGGTTCTGTGAAAGCAACTGTCAATATTCTTCCTGTTGAAGGTTTGAAGGTAAGTGCTTTTGCAGCTCTTGAAGAAGGCGACAACAACAGCTATTGGTACAACTCACAGTTGTTTGATTCAGACAAAGACAATGCAGGTAAGGCAGGACGCAACAACGACTTGAACTTCAACCAACTCTATGAGGCAACAATAGACTATGCAGGACAATGGGGCTACCACACATTGTCAGCAGTGTTAGGTTTCTCATATCAGAAGTTCTTCTATGATGGAGAAAACATGACCAACGGCGGTTTCCCAACCGACAACTATAAATACTATTCTATGTATGATGGTCTGACCGACAAATCATTGCTCAATGTCGGTTCTTACCGCAATAGCAATGTACTTGTTTCGGGTTTTGCTCGTGTCAACTACAACTATAAAGAGAAATATCTTGTTTCATTGTCAGTTCGCCGTGAGGGTTCATCACGTTTTGGTGACAATCACAAATGGGGCTGGTTCCCAGCAGCAAGTGCCGGTTGGCGTATTTCTGGTGAAGACTTTATGCGCGATGCAGAATGGGTTAACGACTTGAAATTGCGTGCCGGTTTCGGTGTAACAGGTAACAACCTCGGTAGCGACCTTGCATCTAAACAACTTCTGACAACAGGTGGTACATTCTGGTACAACGGAGCATGGGTAACATCATACGGCGTTAACCAAAATGCAAACCCAGACTTGCGTTGGGAAAAGAAATATGAGTACAATGTGGGTATTGACTTTGCCTTCTTGCAAAACCGCTTGAGTGGAACAATTGATATGTACTATCGTGACACAAAAGACCTCCTTTGGGAATATGATGTTCCAACTCCTCCATATCAATTCAATAAACTTTTGGCCAACTGCGGAGAGATTGTTTCAAAAGGTATCGAAATATCACTTACAGGTATTCCTGTAAAGACCAAAGATTGGGAATGGGCTTCAACATTCACAATTGCTTTCAACGACAACAAAATCAAAAAACTTTCCGACCCGGACAAAGGTCTTAACTATTCAGAGATGCTGACCGGTAGTGTTGGCGAGAATGGTATTCAAGGTGTTAATACACAAAAAATCGTTGAAGGTCAGTCGATAGGTGCATTCTATGGTTACAAATTTATTGGTATCAACCCAAAAACCAATAACCTTGTTTACGAAAAAGACGAAAACGGCAAAAATAAATTGCAATTCATCGGTAATGCACAACCTCTGTTCACATTCGGTTGGAACAACACCATTCGTTGGAGAAATCTTGATTTGACATTGTTCTTCCGTGGAGTATATGGCAACGATGTATTGAATGTTAAGCGTTGGGCTTACGGACCACAAAAATCTCAAGGTTTGAATGTATTTATGAAGGATGTGAAAGCGCTTGCCAACGGAACAGGTGTTTATCGCCAGGGTGTGTTCTCCGACTATTATCTTGAAGATGGTTCATACATCAAATTGGACAACATAACACTCGGTTATACCTTCCACTTCAAAGACAATCGTTATATCCAAAGCTTGCGTCTCCACGCAACAGCTGAAAATGTATTCACACTTGCAGGTTATTCGGGTATCGATCCTGAGGTTAACACAACAGATGTTTGGAGTGCAGGTATTGACGCATCAGGTTTCTACCCATCTGTATGCAATGTTTTAGTAGGTTTGAATGTAACTTTGTAAAACGAAACTAACATTAAGCGATATGAAAACAAACATAAAAATTAGCGCTTATATCTTATGCATGATGCTAACATTGAGTTTTGTATCTTGCAAAGATATGCTCAAAGAAGAGGTTTATGGCAAACCGACAGCAGAAGAGATGCTTGCTTCTGAGGAAAATGTTGCCAAAGTTGTAGGTCAGGCCTATTCTGAAATGAAATGGCTTCACGACCACTGGGGATATTGGGGAATCAACACAATATCATCTGACGAATGTGTCAATCCGGTTCGCAATCCGGGTCAAGACTGGAACGATGATGGCTATTGGAAAGGTTTCAATGACCATAGTTGGACAGCTAACGACTTGTCATTTGAATTTGTTTGGCAATACAGTAACGCAGGTGCCGTGTTGTGCAACAAAATCTTAGGTCAATTGGCAGGTATAGAAGAGTCTCTTGATCCTGAAATTTACAGCCGTTTCACAGCTGAACTTAAAGTTTTGAGATGCTACTATTACTACACATTGTTTGACGCTTTCGGACGCATACCTTATCTTGAGGACTATGCATCAGAGAACATTCCACAAAGTGAGACTTGGGAAGTATGGAACAAACTTGTTACCACCCTTGAAGAAGAGGCTCCAAAACTCCCACTTGCAACAGAGCCAAGCAAGGCCATGAATTATGGTCGCTGTACACAAGGTATGGCTTACACATTGTTGGCACGTCTTTACCTCAATGCTCCTTCATTCGGTGTTACTCCTGCCAATTGTGGCATAAGCGGCATTGAAAGTGAAAATGATTTCTACACACACTGTATCACAGCTTGCGACAAAGTAATTGATTCAAAAGCATATCAAATTGAGTCAGACTTTTTCAACAACTTCAAAATCAACAATGAGAATAGTGAGGAGAACATTTTCGTTATCGTAGAAGATGGAAATGCATCATTCGACTATCGTGATGTTGCAGGCAAGATGTCAAACAAGTTGCGTATCACAATGCTGACACTCAACTACACATTCTTCGACCTCTGGAAGCTGAAAGAAAAACCATGGAACGGTTTCTGTGCTCCTCCTGATTTCATCAACAAATATCAATACGGAGTTGACCGACGCGGTCCGTGCGATTCAATCAAAGGTACAGCTGATTGCGATGGCTGGGGTTGGTTCTTAGGCCCTGTTGTTGATGCAAACGGCGACACATTGGTTATGCAAGACAAAGGCAACTTGAAAGCCGTAATGACAAATAATGTTAGAGCACTTGACGATGCAACACATAATGATGGTGCAAGACTTTTGAAATATGAAGTTGCCAAAGGTGGTGTGAACAAATATTGCGACAACGACTTTGTTCTCTTGCGATATGCTGACGTTCTCTACATGAAAGCAGAGGCATTGCTTAGAACAGGTGGCGACATCAACGCTCTATTGGCAGATCCTGATTTCCAACTTATCCGTACACGCGTTGGTTTGCCGGCATATACATCTCTTGACCTTGACGAGTTACTCGACGAAAGAGGTCGTGAATTTGCATGGGAGATGGTTCGTCGTCGCGACTTGATTCGTTTCAATCGCTATTCAAAAGGAAGCTGGATGTTCAAGCCTGCAGCAGCTGACAACCACTGGGATTGGTTCCCTATTCCGCGTAAGATGATAGAGACATCAGGCGGACTCTGGAAACAAAATCCGGGATACGAAACAGACAATTAATTTTTTGTACAAACTTTTTAAATATTTAACATCATGAAAGTAAACAAATTATTTTTAGGTGCTATGCTCGTAGCAAGTGTAGCAATGATTTCTTGCAAGAAAAACAACAAGCAAGAACCGGCAATTATTGATCCGGGTACAGAGCCACAAGAAATTCAAATTCCTTCTATTGCAGCTCCGGCAGCAGGCAAGACAACAATTGCATTCTATGCAGAAGTTTGCCCAAGAGGCGCATATCTCGTAGGAAGCCACAATGGTTATAACATCGCTGACGACTCATTCTCATTCGAGAAAGTAGCAGGTGAAGACAATTGGTGGGCACTCACAATTGATTATGCAGCTGACCTCCAAGCAAAAGTTATCGCTCGTCCGTCAGACGCTGATGTTCCATTGGCATGGTCATATCAATGGGGCAAATGCTATGATGCCAGCGATCCTAACTGCACAGTTAAAGAAGGTGAAGACAACACAGTTATTCTCCAAGGTCAAGGCGAATGGGCATTTGAGAATGGCGGCGAGGTTAAACTCTCCAATGTTGCTGATGGTGGTGTAGTTTATATCCAAGTTAAAAACTGGAATGCAAGTCCTATTATTGAGGCTAAGAAATTGGAAACATGCTGGATCAAGAGTAATTTCAATGGTGCTGACTGGGCATGGTATGAAATGACAGCTAAAGGTGACGGCGTATTCGAATTCGAAGGCGTATGGGGTGGCAATGGTTGCAACATCAACTCTGTTGGAGAAGATGGTGGCGCTGCATGGTATCCAGATCCTGAGAAAGTAGGCGACCCTGCATCAGGCGACAAAGTTAAAGTTACATTCGTTTCTGAGAAAATGACAGTTGGTAAACTTACTATCGAATTGTTAGAGAAAGGCGAAACACCTGTTGACCCAACAATTCCTACAACCCGTGACCAAGAGCAACCAATCACCGTTACAGGTATCGTTCCTGAAGGTTGGGCAAAATGCTTCCTCTGGGCTTGGGAAGCAGGTGACAAGAATGTATTTGCTGCATGGCCAGGTCAAGAACTGCCAATAGAGAATGGTAAAGTTTCTTACACATTTGATGATGCTGTTCAAGTAATCAATGTTATTTTCAGTAATGGTGATGGTGTTCAAACAAAGAACATTGAAAATCTTAATAAAGACACCGAAATCAACATCGCAGAAAATCTGCAATAATTATCTCGTGATAATCAGACAAAAAAGGGTGCGACTTCGCACCCTTTTTTTATTACATATTAGACGATATGGTCTCCAAATCGAACATTTTTTTATCGATTTGGAGACCTTATCGCGTTTTGGGAGCTTTTGCACTTGTTGTTATATTAGAAAACGGCTTTGCGCTACATTATAAGCCTATCGGGAAATTGCAATATTTTTTTTCTATTATTATGCAACCGCTATCGCGGTTGAAAAGACGAGAGGTGGATACATTTTTTCTATTAATATGCAACCGCTAACGCGGTTGAAGAGCAATTGAAAAGTTATCTTTATTACTATGAACAATATGAGAAACTTTAGTAGCCCAAAACAAGCAATTAAGTTTTTTTAATACACTAT
>JAFXPY010000031.1 GCA_017527495.1 Paludibacteraceae bacterium | reverse complement strand
GTCATACGAATACAAGTTTATCTCAGACCACAGATGGAATAATAACTATCAACTTCCAGCTGAAGGCAACTATAAACTGACAGCAGACAAAGCCGGTACCTACGATATTCTCTACACATTGAATCCGGAGAAGAACGAAGGTGGTGCCAAACTGACCCTTATCAAAGCCGATTCAGTTGCCGACACAACAATCGTTGATCCTATCAAGACTCGTGAACTTGCTCTTGTTCCTCGTGTATGGAATGAAGCCGGTGCTAAATTTGCAATATGGTCATGGTCGAATGACGCCGATGGTGCATGGAGTGAATTTATGGCCGGTAAAGACACTGTTCGTGCCTTGATACCTGAAACAGCAACAAAAGTTATATTTGCTCGTATCAATGGTGAGGCTGCTGCTCCTGATTGGAAAGCTGTTTGGAACCAAACCGACGATCTCGAACTAAACGAGAGAACTAATGTTTATACAATAACCGGTTGGGGCGCTGAAGGTGGCAAGTCAGAAGGTTCATGGGATGTTGTTACTTCACTTATCAACGCAGAAAACAACGCTGTATTGAGAGTTGAAAACAACACAATCAGTGTAAATACTGACGAGCAAACATCAGTTGTTATCTACAATGTTGCAGGTCAGATGATTGATAATGCCGTTGTTCGTGGCAACTTCACTCGCACACTCAACAGCGGACTTTATATCATCAAGATTGGTGGCCAATCAGTGAAAGCTATTGTTCGCTAAACATAAATAGGTTAGAGGGGCTTGGTTGTCCCCTCTAATCACTAATCTCTAATACCCTAACATTATGCGTAAAATTTATTCTCTTGCGGTACTTCTCTTCTTTGCCGTACTCAGTTATGCACAAGTAACGACTCAACCTGCCATTATCACTAAAGGCTATCAAGGTGAGATAATCATCACATTCGATCCTGCACAAGGTAATGGAGGTATGGTTGGTGCTACACAATGCTATGCTCACACAGGCTTGATTACCTCTAAATCATCAAATAATGGTGATTGGAAATATGCTTCGAAATGGCGTGGCGGTGAAGATAAGTACAAAATGACCAAAGTAGGAAACAATTGGCAACTTGTAATCCCTAATATCTACACATATTATGGTTGTCCTGAATCGGAAGATATTCGCAAGTTGGCCTTTGTATTCAATGATGGTCCTGCCGGAACCAAAGAAGGTAAGACAAGTGCCGGAACGGATATCTTTGTTGAACTCATAGATCCAACTGAGTTGCGAGTCAGTCTTTCTCCAAAAACCGACCAAGTTCTCAAATCGCTTAACCAATCTGTAACTTTTGAGGGTATCTCAACGATTGAAGCGAATTTGACACTCAAATTAGATGGCCAGGTTGTTGCAACTGCTGCCGGAGCAACACAAATCAAATATACTCAGACCTTTACCCAATATGGTTTATTTGAGATGATGTTAGAGGCCGAAGCCAATGGTAAGACACTGACCGCTAAGACTTATGTGGCTGTTGTAGGTGAGACCAAAGAAGTAGCTCGTCCTGAGGGATTGCAACTTGGAATAACATATCCAACCGAGACATCTGCAACATTCTGCCTCTATGCCGGCAGTAAGACTCAACCGGCACAAAGCGTGTTCCTTGTAGGTGATTTCAATGATTGGCATGTCAATCCTGCCTATCAAATGTATCGCGATGGCTTCTATTTCTGGCTGACTATAGATGGTTTGACACCGGGTGAGGAATATGCCTTCCAGTATAAGGTAACTCGTGCCGATGGCGTGGTTAAGCACCTTTCCGACCCGTATTCAACCAAAGTACTTCATCCGGACGACCAGTGGGAACCCAAAGCACTTCACCCTGAACTGAAAGACTATCCTTCTGCACCTGAAGCCGACCGCGGATATGTAACAGTGATCAACACCAAACCTGAGCAGTTCCAGTGGAGTGATGCAACACTCAACTTCAAACGCCCTGACAAAAACAACCTCGTCATTTATGAAGTTTGGATTTACGACCATACACCTGAGCGCTCAATCGCTGCGCTGACGGAGCGTCTCGACTATATTGAAGCCCTCGGTGTTAATGCTGTCGAACTGATGCCGATATGCGAATTCGATGGCAATCTCAACTGGGGCTATTCGCCTAACCACTATTTCGCACCAGACCGCGCATACGGAAGTGAATGGGAATACAAGACATTTATCGACGAGTGCCACAAACGCGGTATAGCTGTTATTCTCGATATGGTGTTCAACCACGCAACAGGCCTTAACCCGCAGAACAAACTCTATCCGTATGGAACAGACCTTGCGAACAACCCGTATTTTAATGTAAAAGCACCTCACTCAGACAATGTGTATGAAGACTGGAATCATGACTTCCCGCAGACTCATGAGATGTTTATTCGTGCATTGAAGTATTGGATTCAAGAATATCATGTTGACGGCTATCGTATGGACCTTAGTCACGGGCTTTGTGGTGCTTCGTATAATGCAGTAGCCAACTTGAAAGACTACTATCATAATGGTGTTTTGGCTGCAGATCCGGAAGCTGCTACAAAACCATATTTCATTCTTGAGCACTGGGGTAGCAACATGGGAAGCGAGCGTCCGCAATTAGTTAATGAAGGTATGATGTGTTGGCAAAACACTTGCACCTCTTACGAGCAGACTGCAATGGGGTGGCTCGGACAGAGCGAGGAGGATAGTTTTGCTGCAGCCAATATGGATGGATATGTATCGTATTGCAACAACCATGACGAGGAGCGTCCGTTCTTCAAAGCAAAACAATGGGGAGCCGGTAGTATGCAAGGTGAAGCAGGAGAAGCCGAGCGTTGTGCTCGCGTGCCGCTGAATATGGCATTCCTCTGTCTGCTCAATGGCCCACAACTGTTCTATCACTATGATGAAATAGGCTATGACTTCTCAAAATGGCAAGATAGAGATGGTCATTGGGGAACTAATCCTTACAATATCAAGGCTTATGAAGACAAAGAATACAAGATGAACGTAAAAGTACGGCCTGAAAGTATGGGTTGGTTCAAGAGTGAACCGCGTATGAAGGCTTACCAGAAAACAGCTCAAATCATTCAACTGCGTACCCGTCTCTTGCCAAATGTCTTTGCCGGAAACCCAACAGCACAAAGTATTGGCAAAGGTGTCAAGATGCGTACAATACAATGGGATAATGAAGTCTTTGTGGCAGGTAATTTCTCTGCCACAGAAGCTCAACAAGTAACACTTCCTGCAGGAACATGGTATGACTATCTTGCCGGTGGAACACTTGCTGCTGGAAATTACACTTTGCAGCCCGGAGAATTGAAGGTATTTACAGGTCGCCAACTAACACATCCTGCTGTACCTGACCATTTCGACTATGTGGTTGATGGTTTGCCAACGACAACATTTGAAGCTGTTAATACAACAGCTTATAAAATGCTTATTGATGGCAGAATAGTTATCGTTCGTGATGGACACAAATACGATATCTTAGGACGCAGAATAGAGTAGGAAATAACAAGAATACGGAGAATTGAATGCAATTCTCCGTATTCTTTTGTTTAAAATTTGCTTAAAATTTTGTAGAAAAGAAAAAATGTACTAAATTTGCAGTGCAAATAAGTAAATCGTAAATAATTAGGTAAATAGTAAATAAAAAATAAGCAAATAGTTTGGGGTATTAGCTCATCTGGTAGAGCGCAACACTGGCAGTGTTGAGGTAAGCGGTTCGAGTCCGCTATGCTCCACAAAAAAATCATCCCGCAGGATGATTTTTTTATTGGTGTCCGATAAAATATATATGTATTGATATATGATTGAAAATTATTACTGTCCGATAAAAAATGTAGATATGCTTATATATTATTGATAACAAGTAGAATATATAGAGGGCTTACTTTTGATGTGTATCGCGTTTGCGATTATCTTTTAATAGAATATTCGAGTTAATTACAGACTTATATCCCGTAGGGATTTTTTTTTAAAATCTCTAAATATCAATGGCTTAAAAGAAATTTCCTACGGGAAAAGAGATTAGATTATATGTCAAAACTCTATTAAAAGAAATTCCCTACGGGAAAAGATTAATGAACAAATGGTAAACAACGATGATAATACGAAGATACTTATAACGAAATGAACAAATGGTAAATGAACAATAGTTTATCGGACACTAATAAAACAAAATGAAAAGTGAAAAATTAAAAGTTTCCTTTCAATTTTCACCTTTCACCTTATAAGATATTCCCTATGTGAAACATCGATTTATTGGGCTACAATAAATTTTTTGTGTTATATTGACTCTTATGAATATGCTGTATTGCTCTAATAGTCAATTTGTTGCGTTAGCAATGTGAATTTTGTCGGATATACCGAAGGAGAACATACGCAAGTGTGTAGCAAGGTTATGTTCTATTTCTCAACTGTAAATGTCGGCGTAAATGGCTCGCTTACTGTACCTATTGCTGCATAATTCTTGAAACTGAACACATCTTTTGCTGTAAAGATATTTTTCAGTTCTGAATTGTAGTATTTCAGTGTAACTTGGTTCTCTTCTGCGTTGTCAGGAGCAGAGATGTAAATATAATATAGTCCATCAATCAGTTCACCCACACCTACACATTGTGTACCCACGAAGGCGGCAAAAAGGTCGTCGTCACCGGCTTCTGTGTCTTTCTCTTTTGCATTGGGAAATGATGCAGTTAAATCTATCTTTACAACAGCTGTCATCGAACTTGCATAGTCGTGTTCTGTTGGAGCCGTCCAATCCGGTTTTGCCACATTAGAACTTATCGAAATAGAATCGTTCCCTGTCTTAGATTCTATTGAGTCCGATTGGGGTTGCAAAATAGGTTCTGAGCTCTTTTCTTTAGAGCAACCGGCTATCAATAGTACAATACTACATAATAGCATCATGATTTTTTTTGTTTTCATTATTTCTTTATTTTAATTGTTTTTATTTCTCCATTTGTGTCAGTCAGAACAACATTATACATACCGCTTTGTCTTGCAATATTGTCAAGATATATTCTGATTTGTTGTTCATTTTCGGCGTTAGTGAGTTCGCCTATGAGTTGACCGGTAAAGGTGTAGTAGCGTGCCGTAATCGGATAAGTGATTTGCGAATTATCTATTATCTCTGTTGTGAGCACGATAGGAGTAATTATTGTCCCGTAGTGTGCATTCGGTGTTGAGACTATTTCTTGGCTTGTGGTGGGTTGCAGTCCGTTTGTTTTGTCAGGTGTTAAGAAATGGTGTATATTATTCACAAATCGTTACAATTTGCAAAGTTACAACGAAAAAAAGTTAAATGCAAGAGTTCGTTTTTAATTTTATTGGTATTTATAGAGTGTAATTCCTGATTTTATTGAAATTTATGGAGTTTATCGCATGAAAATTACAACTAAATTTTCTAATAACCAAACTAAAAATCCCCACATTGTTCGGAGTAGTAAATATAAGGTTATCAATTGCTTTTCAACCGCGATAGCGGTTGCATATTAATAGAAAAATTGAATCTTTCTCTCATCTCTCAACCGCTAACGCGGTTTTCCCTTTTGAATCAGACATAAACAAGTTCCTATAGTTTGACACCTTACTACTTGCGAACTTAAATTAGGATACTAAACTTTCCCACATGTTCTTGATATAAGCCCCACCCGTAATGGGGAAAGTAAGTCAAAAAATATCGAAAATTAAGGAAAATTTATTATTGACGTGAAGCAACAATTAAAGACAATTAGTTAAGATTCACAAATTAAACAAATTAAACAAAGAAAATTGTTGACGAACTAAAGAAAAAATGTTTTGAATCATTTTTTATAATTTTTGACAAAAAGAAAGAAATGTTTTTTTTCTTAAAATCAGCAAATGGGAAACTTAAATAACTTTACTAAAGTTTCCCATTAATGTTCAGTAGAACTTTTATTGAGATTATACCCCGTAGGGGTTAGCTTTTAATAGAATTAATATTGATAGTCGGCGTTATTTCCCGTTAGGGAATATCTTTTAATTTCATTTTACGCCATAGAAATTCCCTAACGGGAAATAAATGGATATATATAATCCGCTATTCTATTAAAAGAAAATCGCTATGCAATAACATTTAATAAAGTGGGAAACTTAAATTAAGATATTAAAAGAATATCCCTACGGGATATAAATTTGTAATTAACTTGATTATTCTATTAAAAGAGAACCACTATGCGATAATTTTTAAAAAGCAAGTCCCTATTTTGATGTCTGTTATATTGTGCTTATTTTCAATAATATATCAATGCATATATGTTTTTTATCAGACACCAATAAATCTAAATTTGTTGATATCATATACGAAAGCAAATGCAAAAACAAAGTAGCACACTTGAAAAAATGTGCTACTATGTTTCTTGAATGTTTGCTTTCCTAAATACTTATGTCTCAAAAGCAAAGCGAGTATAAGAAAAACTTATCTCACTTCTTCACCGGTGGCTGTATATTTCTTGCCGTTAGGCAAAATGATGTATAGTCTGCCGTTTTCAATAATTTTGCGCGGACCAACGCTATTCTCATCCGCAGAAATAATATCTATAGCATCAGTTTTCTTTGCGGCATTGTATGTAGCGGTATATGTTGCATCAGCCTCTGCTGCTACTATCTCAGGTTGCCAACCGCGGAAAGTATATGTGTATTCGTCATCGTCGTCGCGCGTTGGAGTGTCGCCGGTATAGACCGGCAGTGTGCCCTGCTCAACATTTGTGAGAGTCAGAAGTGGGCTGTTGTCGAAGTTGACAAAAGTGATTGTATATGTTGGCGGTGTGTATTCACCTTTGGTAGTGAAACTCATTTCAGCACCATAGAGTGTTTGTGAACCAATCTTGGCGTATGTGCGATATCGGTATGTCGTACCGGCGTCGAGATTATTCAGGTTGACGCTCATACTTATGCCGTTGGCTTGAATGGTGTGGTGTTCGCCTATAGTTTCAAGTGTTGCTTGCGGTGCACGAGCTATGATGTTTGTCGGTGTTGTACGACTATCAGCCCAGTATTCAAAGCCTTGCTCGGTGAAGTCGTCGGAGCCTGCAAGGGCATAACCGCGCAGACGCGCCTGCGTCTCTTGCACATTGCTTGCCTCGTAGGTGTAGAGTATGGGGTCGAACTCAACAGCGACATCGCCGGTGAAGATATACTGCCAATCGCCATAGTACATATTACCGGCTGACGATTTATAGAAAGCACGGTATTTGTAATACACATCATCTTTCAGACCTTTCAATCGTCCGGCCATCTGACCATTAGCCACAGGGCATAAGACTTTATTACCTTCCATATCAGCAGGAGCATCATTGCGTTTATACTCAAAGCCGCAAGAAGTCTCAATATCCGCCATATTAGTCTCTGCAAGCAGAATGGCAGTATTTGAAGACACCGGCTTTGCAGGTTGAGTGGTGAGAGTGAGAGCAGAGGTGGTGAAAGAGATATTGACGGTTTCTATTTCTCCGATATTTGAAGAAACTACAATAGGAACATCCTTGTATTCACTATCCGGTTCAAGCCCTATATATTCCAAAGTATTACCCTCAAACGTCTCACCACCTTCCATACCACAGGAAACAATATAATTGTTGTCGAAAGCCCAAATATTGTGTGTTAGATTTAGTATAGCTGATGTTGGCGTATTTGTTTGCTCAGCAGAACAAAAATATTTAAGATTAAAGTTTTTCCAATCCTCTGCTTGGAAGTAAGTATTATTAGGAACATAAATAGTAGAAGTATTTGAAAATGGCTTTTTGCTATTAGACAAAGGTTCAGCTATTATTGTTGGAGGTATTTCTGGATATAAAATAGCATACTTAACTGTGAGAAAAGTATAGTCTCCTAGGCTTGAGACGCTATTAGGAATTGTTACAGAAGTCAAACTTTTGCAACCAAAGAACGCACCACGGCCAATACTTGTAACACTATTGGGGATAGTTACCGAAGTCAAACTACTACAACCATAGAACGCATCGTCGCCAATACTTGTAACGCTATTGGGAATAGTTATCGAAGTCAAACCACTGCAATTATAGAACGCATAACTGCCAATACTTGTAACGCTGTTAGAAATATTAACTGAAGTCAGGCGACATGTTGCAAATGTGTAACTTTTAATCGAAGTTATACCCTCGGGGATTGTTAAATCTTTTATAACATTTCCATTCAAAAATAGGTAATTACGATTATCACCACCGTATAGTGGGTTTGAAGAATCATCAGGAAAATCAATATTACACCAAGCAAACAAGTCAGTAATATACACATCGCATCTATAACATTTATAAAATGCACTTTTCCCAACATTCCTAAGAGTATTTGGTATATTTACCGATTCTAAACCACTACATTCATAAAAAGCTTGTGTAGAAATATTAGTAACGCCTATCGGGATATTAATAGAGTCTAGACCAGAACATTTCATAAATGAACGATAATTAATATTTGTCACACTATTTGGAATAGAAACTTCTTTCATACTGCTGCAAGAATAGAAAGCATAATCACCAATACTTGTTACTCCGTCATCTATAATAATAGATCTAATGGATGAACGATTTGACTGCCAAGGAGCAACATCTTTATCTGTATAATTCATCATACCCCCTGTGCCACTGATAGTCATAACTCCATCACACGTAAGTTTCCATGTCAAATTATCTCCATCTTTCCCACAAGTTCCAGATGCAACGATATCACTACAAGGTAAGAATTCTATTTTAGAAAATTCTTTCCATTCTTTTGCTGATTGATATAAATTTAAAGAGAAGTAAGGAATATGCAATGTACACAAAGATTTATCAACACCAGGAAAGGTAGGAGATTCTTTATAGATAGGTTGAGGAATCTCAGAATAATTATATATATCAGTTAATCCACAGTATTCAAATGCCCAACACCCAATACTATCAACACTATTAGGTATGGTGACAGTTGACAAATTTTCGCATCCTCCAAAAGCACCATCTCCAATACTTTTTATACCATTAGGAATTTCAATGCTTAACAGAGTTCCGAGATTATTTAATGCCCAGTCACCAATTCTTACAACACTATTTGGTATAACTGTATTTTTACAACCTCTTATTAGCGTGTTGGTAGCAGTTTCTATTATCGCATTGCAATTATCACGACTATCAAAAGTAGTATTTTCAGAATCAACAACAATACTTATTAAATTATTGCACTTATTAAATATAAAATAACCTATGAAAGTTACATTTTTAGGAATAACTATACTTTTGAGACTACTACACCCAATAAACGCACTTTCGCCAATATATGTAACACTTTCTGGAATTATTATATTTGCTAATTGACTACAGAAACCAAATGTCATATGTTCTATTCTTTCTATGCTATTGGAAAGGGTTATAGATTCCAAACTGCTACAATAATAGAACGCATGTGTGCCGATACTTGTAACGCTGTTAGGAATAGAAACAGATGTTAGCCCACTACAATTATCAAAAGCACGCTCTCCAATACTTGTAACGCTATTAGGGATAGTAATCGAGGTCAAACCACTGCAATTACGGAAAGTTTCATCTTTAATACTATCTATATTATTTGAAAGAGTAACATAATTTATACCACTACAACCATTGAACGCACCTTCACCAACACTTGTAACACTGTTGGGAATATTAACAGAAGTCAAACTTCTACAATTCTCGAAAGCATAACCACCGATACTTGTTACGCTATTAGGAATAGTAACTGATATCAAATTATTGCAACCAATGAACGCATAATCAACGATACTTGTAACACTATCGGGAATAGTTAAATCGGTAACAAGAATATCATTAAGATAAAGATTATGTGCATAAATGAGAGGGTTTGATTCAAAATTTTCAAAACTAATTTTACACCAAGCAGTTAAATCCGAAATATGTACTTCTTTCAAACCACTGCAAAGAGTAAATGTATTGTCACCGATTCTTGTAATGCTATTAGGAATTGTAACCGAAGTCAAACTGCTACATCTTTCGAACGCACTGCTTCCGATACTTGTAACACTATTAGGAATAGTAACAGAAGTAAAACCAATGCAATTAGAAAAAGCATAACTACCAATACTTGTAACACCATCATTAATTATAATAGTTATTATTGATTCACGACTTGAATACCATGGAACAGAACTATAATTCGTATAATCCGTCATTTTCCCGGTTCCGCTGATGGTGAGGATGCCATTAGTCAAATCCCATGTGAGGTTTTCGCCACAGGTGCCGCTTTCGGCTGAGGCAAAGCCAATGCTGAGCGCCATAGTAAGCATAAAAAATAATAATTTCGTTTTCATTATGGTTAAATTTATGTTGTTAATCAAAGTTTCAAACTTTTTCAAATGGTATAGTACATTTTGTATTTAAAACATATCGCGTTAGCGATTTACTTTTAATAGAAATGGATATCTGCCTCAATTCAGCCCGTTGGTTTTTCAGGGTGTTCAATACACCCGAAAAATCATAATCAAAAAGAGGAAAAGATAAATCATATATTATATGAAACATGTGTAACAATAATACACAAAAAAAGCGTGAACTTTCGTTCGCTTCATTTGATACTCTGAGGTCTTCGACTACCTTAACTATTCAAATTACACACTGAAAACTCACGCTGAAAAACGCGAGCGTATATAAAAACCAGTGCTTGAATAGTTAATTGATTCCTAAAAGTGTCGAAGTTTCAGGGTATCAAGTTTGGCTTATAACGCTATAAATTATGTATGTTGTTGCATCACTTGTGATGCAGTTGTTATCTCATAGGCTAAAACATTGTTAATTTCCGTAGCAAAGTTATAATAATTTTTAAAATAAAACAAATCTATAGTTTTGTGTTATTATTTTTTTTAGGTATAGTCAGCCAAATCTATGATTTTTTTGAGATTTGGCTGAAAGTTTCGTGGCTTTTGCCGAGTTTTCAGACAAATATGTGTTCTTTTATGCACTTTTGGCGAATTGTATTGCTGCAACGGCAAAAGTGGATATTGTATAAGTATATGGTGAGAATTGAGTTTTCCGTCCAAATTTAGTGTGAAAAGTATAGATTTGGACAAAAAACAGTCGTTTTTCGTCCAAATGTGGTGCAAAAAGTATAGATTTGGACAAAAAACAGCGTTTTATGTTTTGAAGTTTGAAATCTTCGCTGACGAGTGATGAATTGTTTGTAGAGTTACCGAAAAGAATATAGGGTAGGTAAGACGAGAAAATAACATAGTCCTAATAAGATACAGATAAAAGACGAGCCTTTAGGTCACTTGGTGTCTAAGAGCTTGTCTTTGTTGAGCAAATATTCATTTGGTGTTTGCCATATAGGTCTGAATATGTGTACACATCTAACGGAGTTTTTGTTGGTCAACAATTAGCAACAATTATTCAACAATTTGCATGGTGTT
>JAFXPY010000030.1 GCA_017527495.1 Paludibacteraceae bacterium | reverse complement strand
CCCATTTCGCCGAGTGTAGCAGCCAATCTTGGCTGCTGTTTGGCCCCATTCCGCCGAGTGTAGCAGCCAATCTTGGCTGCTGTTTGGCCCCATTTCGCCAAGTTTAGCAGCCAATCTTGGCTGTTGTTTGGCCCTATTCCGCCGAGTGTAGCAGCCAATCTTGGTTGCTGTTTGGCCCCATTTCGCCAAGTGTAGCAGCCAATCTTGGCTGCTGTTTGGCCCCATTTCGCCGAGTGTAGCAGCCAATCTTGGCTGCTGTTTGGCCCCATTCCGCCGAGTGTAGCAGCCAATCTTGGCTGTTGTTTTGCCCCATCGCGCCGAGTGTAGCAGCCAATCTTGGCTGCTGTCTTGCCCCATCGCGCCGAGTGTAGCAGCCAATCTTGGCTGCTGTTTGGCCCCATTCCGCCGAGTGTAGCAGCCAATCTTGGCTGCTGTTTTCTTTCTCCGTCCATTTCAGACGCATTGTATGCGCCTTCCCCCTGCCTGTGGGTCAAGTTCGTCTATAAGTCCCCGTAACCGCCTGAATAATTCGGGTCGTTGTCCAACTCCTCGTACATCTCTGGCAAATTCTCACGACTAAACAACTCTTTCAAGTTCTCGTACAACTCAGCATTATTTTTCTTTATCGCTTTTATCCACAAGTGCGAGTATTCGTGTATAGGCGTGTTCGGATTCATACCCGCTTTGGTAATATGTATGCGGTTACCCTCTGCCCAACCATACAACTTGCCACCGGCTTTCAATAACTCATATTTCAAGTTGTCCATACGAGTAGCAACCTCCTCAGCTGCATCAAGACTTGCTGCACCTTTCACTCCAATGATTGAATATTCACGAATACTATTTTCTGAAAATTTGGCAGAATTAAAAAATTGTTGTAATTTTGCATCAACAATTCCGTTGATAGTCCCTCTCGTCCGAGTAGTTATCGGTTGCGACAAACTATCAGCGGTTTTTTCGTACAATTCTACATTGCTGACAAAATATGAATGTATGCCAGACTCTGACGATTGATTTGTAACTGTAAAACGGACATAGTATTCTTCTCCATTCATTGACACTTTACCGACATAGTTGTCGTAACTTTGAATGTTTGGATGTCCTTTATGTATTGTTCCTTCCATCTTTGCGTGGTGCGCCCGCAAGGTTGTCTGCTTCTGAATTGGCAAACTCTGACTGTCGGAATATATCCTCTAATTGGGGAACTATTTGTGCAAATAATCCTCCGTCTTTATAAATCTTCTTAAAAGCAGTGTTGAAAAATTGTATCTGCTTCCCGTCTTTTTCCACAGGCGATAAAGCCTTATATCTTTCCTCTAACTGCTCTTTATTCATACTATGTGGAACTATACTAATTGGTTGCAACTCTTTTATTCGTTGCGCACGCATAGCTGTAGTCATCAATTCCACATTTGTCTCCAACTCCCTCTCATCAGCGTCAAACTCTATCTCTATACCTGCTTTCTTGGCATTATGCAGCAACACCTCTATAACAGCATCACGAGCAAACGCCTGCTCCTCTGTCAAATTATCTGCATCATAATCCAACTCGTCAAACTGAACCTCTGAAACCTCCGCTGCCGGTTGCTCTGTCTGTGGGTTATCATGTCTATCCAAAGAATCAACCAATCTCGCTTCACGGGCATTCATTAATCTCGCAAAACGTTCTACAGGCTGTAATTGTTTGCTTGACTTATCAGACTTGGCAGATTTGACCACAAGTTCTACTCGATATACAGCAGGGTCGTAACCTTTGATAAAGTATGTATTACCATATTTATCAACCAACTTAGCACCTTTGTGCTGCTCAAACCACTCACGCGCTGCATCTTCAGTTTCAGGAATGGCTACTTTTTGTCCCAGCGTTTCACTTCCGCTTCCGCTTCCTCGTCCGTCATGTCGAATATGTTCAGCGGTGGAAGATTCGGGAATCTCCAGTAGTCCCAATCGTCCTCCCACTGATTGTTCTCCCAAAACAATCGCTTGAATTCTTTTTCCAAGTTCTCCGGCGCGTTGTATAGCCAATTCGGGTCTGCCCTGTACAACCTCTGATAGTCCGTCTGCGATAGTGGCAAGTTGATTCGCTGTAAGTCCTCCTTGGTCAGGACTTCCTTTTCCGTTTTCTGCTCGTTCAACATAGTTTTCTATTTGTGTTAAAAGATTATCTATTTGTTCATCCGTTATGTCGTAATCGAATACGGCTTTTGCCTCCTCTATATCGACTATTTGCCCGCCATTATTATTGCGGTTATCAATGCATATTACTTGGGCTTGCGGCGGGTTGTCTTGTAGGGCTTGTAGTTTGCCTTTACCATCAGTAAAAGAGCCTATAAAGTATTGCAGTGATAATACGCGTCCTGTATTAATTCCTCGTTCAAGCGTGTTTTGGAAATTAGTTTCAACATCGCTATAGACTTGAATAACGGTAATGTTTTCTTGTGGAATGCCTGCATCTTTGGCTATTTGAATAACCTTTTCTATTGATGCCCAACTTGCAAGTGGTGCATCATAAGCGACACCTGCTTGCTCTGCTATTTGCGCTACTTTGGGATTGTTCCTCAAAGAGCTGCTTTTGCCACTGCCTGCACATCCCGAAACGAAAACAACCGACTTGTTTCCACTTGCTACGGCACGGCGTAACATCTCGTCATATAGTGCGTTGCGTATCTGTCCCTCAATGGCTTTGAATTGCGATACATTAGTGCCATCGTAACCTGCATTGCCAAAGATATGCCTTAACTCGTCAGGGTCAAGTTTGTTGCCGTTCTTGTCAATATACCAATCAATAACGGCTTCTACACCTTTCTTGCCGTTGTACTCGTAAGCATTGATGAAATCTATCTGCCGTTGTTGCTCTTTTTGCTCGTCAGCAGATGCACCTTTATTCACTTGCAAAGATACAGTTCTTTTCTCATTCTGCAATGGCTTCTCTGTCTCATACTTTGCAATATCAAAGTTTTCAACATCAAAATCATACACCTCATCTTCAGTATCCAACTCCTTACGGAATGACTTTGCCTCTGCCGATGCCTTTGCCGACAAATAAAGTGAACGCAACGAACCACGAATTTTGTCGCCAAACTTGCCAATCATCAGTTTGCAGAAATCTGAAAACTTACGCAATCCGCCTTTCAATAACAATATCGTCAACTTGCTCGCACTGCGGAATGTATCGCTGTCTAACTCGTCACCATTTATCTGCTTCGTGAACTTACTATTCAAGAAATCTTGAATATCACCTATCAAGTCTTGAGCTTCCTTAAACTCCTCCTCCGACAAATTTTCTTTCAAAAAGTCGTCAAGCAGTGTTGATGACGATTGTTTCTTTGCCTCTGCCTCGTCTGCTGCCTTTAATTCAGCCTCTAATTGATTCAGCTTAGCCTGCTGAGCCTCTAATTGCTCCAACAATGCTTGCTTATCTTTCAATGCCTTTTCCCATACTCCACGCTTAGAATGTATCGTGAATTCTTTAAGCATCGTATTCAATGCGTCAATAGAATCCTTAACCAACTCTATCTGACGCGGCGTAGTGGCATATTTCAACAAAACATTGTCAAGGTCAGCACGCTCAGTCAAATGCTTTTCATTGGCAATAGCATCATCTTTAACATCTTTCTTTGTCTGCTTCTGACGCTTTGCAACCTTATTCTGAACTTCCTTTAATACTTTTTCGCGAAAATCAGCACCAAACTGAGCATCGTCAAAATATGATTTAGCAAATTCAGGATGTTGCTCAAACATTTCGGCAACAACTTTGTCAATAAGTGGATTCAAAGCACCTGCTTGAACCTCGTTATCTCTACTCAAGATTGTTCCCACAATACTTTTTTCATGCAAAGCACGCTGAACAATCTCATTCAAAATAGTTCTCTGCTCGTCTATGCGATCTGTTTCATTACCCGCTATCGTCGGGTCATCAACAAAATGTAGCGTCTTGATACTATCGACATCTATTGCAGACCAACGCCAATTCCATTTCTTAATAGTACCATTATCAAAAATTCTGATATAATAAGAATGGTTTGACTTATCTATACTATCAATAACAAAAGGCTGAGCATTACCAAACTGCATCCACTTACCGACAAGAGGCTCAAAATCTTCAACAAATCTTATCTCCTCTGCCGATTTGTTCGCAAAAATAGGAACCGCTGTTCCCGACGCAACATTTTCTTTTGGCAAATTTAACTCTTTTTTCTCACTTGACAAAGTGTTTTCAACTTTTTTTTCTTTATTTAGTGTCCTAAATAATGCAACTGCCTCATCAAGTCTATCTTCTACACCACCGATTACTACTCTTGCAGGGGCATATCCGTCTTGTGCGGGTTCTACTTCATATCCTAATTTTTCTGCTTCCGTTTCTTGACCTTTTTTAAGGTCAATGCTATAAGTAACACGACTATTCTCACGATTTACTTTTTTGCCTTCTTTGTCTGTATATGGGTTAGCAATTATTGCATCACCTTCGCCATCAACAGACAAAAATATACCGCTACTCGTTTGTCCTACTATTTTAACTCCTTCGGGTAATGATGTAAATTCTCCGCTTTCATGTGAGTAATACTCCTTTGCATTTGCAACACCATTTTGTATCGGTTGCTGTTGTTGTGGCTGCTGCTCTACTACTTGTTTCGACAATCTTTCCAATTCGTCTAATATAGCGTCTCGATATGGCTCTAAATCACCACGCCTACCCCACAAATTACGGTCGTCCTCGTCCTCTTGCTCATACTTGTCTATCGCATCATAAAGTGCTTGTGTTGTTTCACTCTTTGGTATGTTGTCATTCACATACTCAATAACATCACTAATCTGACCATTCTCATACTGAAACAAATCCCATGCTTTTTTGGCATGCTGCGCAACATTTTCAGCATTTTCTTGCTTGGCAACAGGCTCTTGCTTCGGTTTCTGCACCGGTGGCTGTTCTACCTCTTGTCCAAAGTTCTGCGCTGGCTTCTGTTCTGCTACTTGTTTTTGCTCATCACCTCCTGATGAGCCTTCCACAACAGGTTTAGTTTCCTCTCTTGCAGTTGCTGATTCTGCAACCTTTGGTTGTTTTGATTGTTGTTTTGCATAATATTCTAATAATTGTTGTTTAATCTCTTGTGGCGTCCGATGCTCACCAAACAAAATTCGTGTTAATTCGATAAATTAGTAGAACATTCATTTCGTGTAATTTGATAAATATTTAGCTTAGAATTTACATACCTGATAGCCATCAAACACTTACTTGCAAAACAAATTTCAGCAAAGTAATGTTAAAATTTTGTCATACAAATTAAATTTTGTAACTTTGCAAGTTAAAATATAAACTTAAAAAATAAAGAATATAAAAACAATGATGACATCAAAAGAAATTCGTCAGTCGTTTCTCGACTATTTCGCTTCAAAAGGACACAAAATCGTCCCATCAGCCCCAATGGTAATCAAAGATGACCCTACCCTTATGTTTACCAATGCAGGTATGAATCAATTCAAAAACATTATATTAGGCAACGACCCTATCACATTCCGTCGCGCCACCGACTCCCAAAAATGCTTGCGCGTGAGCGGCAAACACAACGATTTGGAAGAAGTCGGACATGACACTTACCATCATACCATGTTTGAGATGCTCGGCAACTGGTCGTTTGGTGATTACTTCAAAAAGGAAGCTATAGGCTACGCCTGGGAATACCTGACAGAAGTTCTGAAGATTGATAAAAACCGACTTTATGTCACCGTCTTCGGTGGCGATGAAGCCGAAGGCCTCAAACGCGACGACGAGGCAGCAGGCTATTGGCAAGAACATATCAGTGCCGACCGTATCATCAACGGCAATAAACACGACAACTTTTGGGAAATGGGCGACACAGGACCATGCGGTCCGTGCTCAGAGATACATATAGACCTTCGTGACGATGCAGAGAGAGCAAAGATTGATGGTCGCGAAATGGTAAATAAAGACCACCCGCAAGTTATTGAGATTTGGAATATCGTATTCATGCAGTACAGTCGTAAAGCCGATGGCTCGCTCGATAGTCTGCCAAATAAAGTTATAGACACCGGTATGGGCTTTGAGCGTCTGTGCATGGCAATGCAGGGCAAACAATCGAATTACGACACCGATGTGTTTCAACCAATGATTAAATTTATTGGCTCACTCTGTGGCAAAGAATACGGAAAAGACAAAGAGACAGACATCGCAATGCGTGTCATAGCCGACCATATCCGTACTATATCTTTCGCCATTACAGATGGCCAATTGCCGTCAAATGCTAAGGCCGGCTATGTGATTCGTCGTATCCTGCGTCGTGCCGTGCGTTATGGATACACTTTCCTCGGTCAGCGCGAAGCATTTATGTATCGTTTGGTACCACAGTTAGTTGCTGACATGGGCGAAGCCTATCCTGAACTGAAAGCACAGCAAAGTCTGATTGAAAAAGTAATCAAAGAGGAAGAAGAAGCCTTCTTGCGTACTCTCGAAACAGGTATCAGACTGCTCGACAAGGTGATGGACGATGCAAAAAAACAAGGCAAATCGGTTATTTCCGGCAAAGACACATTCACTCTCTACGACACATTCGGTTTCCCTCTCGACCTCACAGAACTTATCTTGCGTGAGAATGGCTTCACCGCCGACGAACAAGAATTTGCCGTCGAGATGCAAAAACAAAAAGAGCGTGCCCGCAATGCAGCTGCCGTAGAACACGGCGACTGGGTTGTCTTGCGCGAAGGTGAATCAGAATTTGTCGGCTACGACACACTCGAAGCAGATACACAGATATTACGCTATCGTCAGATAACACAGAAAAAACAACAATTCTACCAGATTGTGCTCTCAAAAACACCTTTCTATGCCGAGATGGGCGGTCAAATTGGCGATACCGGCAAATTGGGTAATGTGAGTGTTATAGATACAAAACGAGAAAACAATCTCGCTGTACATATCACTACTGCTCTACCTGACAATTATGAAGGAATATTGAAAGCAAGTGTCGATGCACAACGCCGTCAGCGAATAGCAGACAACCACAGTGCTACGCACATACTTCATGCCTGCTTGCGCAGTGTGTTAGGTACGCACGTTGAGCAAAAAGGCTCACTCGTTACCGACCAATCACTCCGTTTCGACTTCAGCCATTTCCAGAAAGTTACACCTCAAGAATTGCGACAAGTGGAACAACTTGCCAATGAGTGGGTAAGAAACAATTATGCACTGCAAGAAAGCCGACACACACCTATTGCAAAAGCAAAAGAAATGGGTGCCATGGCATTGTTTGGCGAGAAATATGGCGATGATGTGCGCGTAATAAAATTCGGAAACAGCATAGAGCTTTGCGGCGGAACACACGTCGCCTCAACAGGTCAGATCGGAAGCATACGCATCATTTCAGAAAGCAGTGTGGCTGCCGGCATACGTCGTATTGAGGCTGTAACAGCAGAGCAAGCAGACCAACTTTACTACATGCAACAAGACATGCTATGCCAAATCAAAGAAATGTTCAACAACGCACCTGATCTACTCGCAAGTCTGCGTAAATTCATTGCCGAAAACGACACACTACGCAAACAAGCCGAAGATTTCATGCAAGAAAAAGCAATGATGATGCGCGACCAAATGCTGACCAATGCACAAGACATTAATGGTGTTAAGGTGGTAAGATTCGAACGCGAGATAGATCCTGAAATGTTGCGCAATGCAGTAACTTTGATGCGCGGAAAATTTGCCGACCAACAATTTGCTTTCATCGGTGCCACACTATGGAATCAAAAACCTACCCTCACCTTGTTCCTGAGCCAGCCGCTTATCGACAAAGGTCTCAATGCTTCAGCAATAATCAAACAAGCAGCAAAACACATACAAGGCGGCGGTGGCGGACAAGCATTCATGGCAACAGCCGGTGGCAAGAATCCTGAAGGACTAAAAGCCGCTGCCGATGAGATTTTGAGTGAAGTAATTAAATAAGCCGACAAACGAATGAAACCAAGAATAGCAATTACTGCAGGCGACATAAACGGAGTCGGCTATGAAGTGATACTCAAGTCGCTCAACGAACCTTATTTATTGGAAATCTGTGTTCCGATTATTTACGGCAACATAACACATCTTGAAGCAGTCAAAAAACAACTTCCGGAAGTAAATATCAAACTGAACAAAATAGAAAAAGTAGGCGAAGAAAAAGAAAACCATATCTATGTTGTTAATTGTTATGCCGACGATGTCCCGATGCAACAAGGCACCCCAACCAAAGAAGCCGGACAAGCAGCCTTGGCATGTCTTGCCTACGCCACTTCCGACTTGCGCAACGGCAAAGTACAAGCCATGGTTACTGCACCCATAAATAAAGACACAGTGCAAAACGAGAAATTCACCTACACAGGACATACCGAGTTCCTTCAAGCTGTCTTTGCCAAACCTACACTGATGATGATGCTCTGTGACGAACTCAAGGTAGCTCTCGTAACCGACCATCTGCCTGTAACACAGATAGCAACGCACATAACTTCGGAAAAAATAGTCGAAAAACTCTGCTTACTTAATGAAAGTTTGAAACACGACTTCACAATCCGTATGCCTAAGATAGCCGTCCTTGCTCTCAATCCGCATGCCGGCGACAATGGCTTGCTCGGTCAGGAAGAACAAGAAATAATCATTCCTGCACTCAAACAAGCCTACGAACAAGGTGTGCTGTGCTTCGGACCTTTTGCGGCAGATGGCTTCTTCGGAGCAGGACAATACAAAAACTATGATGCAGTGCTCGCAATGTACCACGACCAAGGATTAGCACCATTCAAGACTATCGACATGACAGGAGTGAATTACACTGCCGGACTGCCTGTCGTACGCACATCACCCGACCACGGCACAGCATACGACCTTGCAGGGGAAAATGAAGCAAACCACTATTCAATGCTGCATGCAATATGGAAAGCCGTCGATATATACAAAGCAAGACAGATAGACAAAGAAATAAACGAAAATCCACTTGAAGTAACCGACAAACACAATAACAAAAGAGACGAATAGGCAGATTTGAGGATTTGAAAATTTGAAGATTTCAAGATTTGAAGATTTCAAGATTTGAAGATTTCAAGATTTGAAGATTTGAAAATTTGAAGATTTCAAAATTTGAAGATTTCAAGATTTAACTATTTGTCGCTTTTGAAACATAAAAGCTTGTTAGGCGGTTTGTCGTACTTTCCTCGTAGATAGTACGAAAGAAAAACTTTGAAATTATTAACATAATTTTTAACTATTATTCACTTAATAATTATGAAAAACAAATTTTTAATTATATCAATGTGTTGTCTTGCATTGTTGAGTTGCAAGAATAGTGGTCGCACTCTGACAAGTGCAACCGGAACTATATATGAACTACTCATTGTTGCCGACAATGCAGAATGGAACTCACAAATAGGCGATACGCTGCGAGCCATTTTTGATGAACCTACTCCTGATTTACCTCAAGTGGAGCCATATTTCAATGTCAGCCGTGTGGCATTGAGTCAATTCGACGACTTGCTCAAGCCTTCACGCAACATATTGATTGTTGATGTTGATTCATCAAAATACACACGCACAAAAATTGCATATAGCAAAGACCACTGGTCGCACCCACAAGCCGTCGCACGCATTTGTTGCCCAAACATGCAACAATTAGACAGTGCTGTGAATAATTATGGACTAAGCGTACGCCAATTCTTTGTCCGTCAGGAATTAGAACGTCAAGCCAAATTCTACGAATCATATTGCAACCATGCAGTTAAAGACGAAATACTAAAGAAATTTGACATAGAACTTATCGTACCCAACGACATGGTAAAGATACAAGAAGACAAAGACTTCTATTGGGTTTGTGATGCACGCGGACAAGCAAGAAAAGACATTGTCATTTATTCCTACCCCTACACCGACCCTAACACTTTCACACTCGATTATATGCTCAACAAACGTGATTCCATTTTGGGCAAATATGTACAGGGCAGTATGGCTGGGTCGCATATCGCCACAGAAACGAAACATATTCCGCCACAACTGAATATAATTTCTGTCAATGACAATTTCTGTGCCGAGCTGCGTGGATTATGGAAAATGGTTGATGGTCAGGCTATGGGTGGCCCGTTTGTTAGTCATTCAAAAGTAGATGAGATAAATCATAAGGTAATAACAGTAGAATGTTTTGTATATGCTGCAGGAATGAAAAAACGCAATACACTTCGCCAAATGGAAGCTGTGCTTTACACTTTCAAATTACCACAAGAACAAAACCAACTCCCCACAATAGAAGTAAAAGCAAAGTGATTTTATTTGCTTATTTACTTATTTACGATTTACATATTTATTTAGAGATTTAATTATTTATTCCCCAACAGCGAAGCTAACCAACACGCAGTAACCAACAGCGAAGCTAACTAACATTTACTTTCCTCATGCGAGATATTGTAGAGCGATATATTGTAAGCAACGATTTGTTTGACATTAACAAACCTATTGGTGTGGCTCTGAGCGGTGGACGCGACTCTGTAGCTTTACTTTATGTTATGCGTGAAATTAACTGCGAATGCGTGGCGCTACATTGTAATTTCCGCCTTCGCGGCAAAGAGTCAGACCGAGATGAAACGTTTGTAAAGCAATTATGCCAAAAGCTGAATGTCAATCTTGTAGTGCGTCATTTCAATACAGAGGTATATGCCCAAGAGAAAGGTATTTCGATTGAGATGGCAGCAAGAGAACTGCGGTACCAATGGTTTGAACAACAACGCAGCAAACTAAAATTACAAGCCATAGCGGTTGCGCACCATAAAGACGACCAAGCAGAAACAGTATTGCTAAATCTGATTCGTGGTACAGGGTTGAAGGGGTTAGGAGCAATGAAAAATCGAAATGGCAACATCGTAAGACCTCTACTATGCGTTGGAAGAAAAGATATTGAAAATTATTTGAAAGAGAATAATATCAACTATGTTGACGATTCAACAAATCAGCAGACAATATACAAACGAAATAAGATACGCCTTGATATTATGCCGCTGTTGGCACAGCTAAATCATAACATCATAGATAATCTGTGCCATGAGGCAGATATTTTCAGTCGCACCTACCGAATGTTAAGCCAATATATAGAAAACGACAAACAAGACATTTCGACTGAGACAGAACAAGAACTGACAATTAATATAAATCAACTCAAAGCAAAACCTCATAGCAAAGAATTGCTTTATTATATATTAGTTGATTACAATTTCAAAGCAGAACAAATTGGCAATATCTATGAGAGTTTAGACAATCAATCCGGTAAGCGTTTTTATGCCGGTGATTATTGTTTGATAAAAGACAGAGATGACTTGATTGTTTATAAAACAAAAAATTACTTACAAGAACCAAAGATAAGGGTACTAAAACGCAAGAGAAAAGAGCAGGAAATTTTTCCCTCGGCAAACAGCAATGTTGCCATTGTTGACGCATCCGTATTAGACCAACCTCTTTCGTTGCGTCATTGGCAAGAAGGAGATGTGTTCTACCCCATCGGTATGAAGCAAAAAAAGAAATTGAGTGATTTCTTTACTGACCAAAAGTTGAGTCTAAAGCAAAAGCATGAGGTATGGCTTCTGCTGTCAGGTGATGAAATAGTATGGATTGTTGGACAACGCTTAGACAATAGATTTAAGGTTACAGAAAACACAACTAAAGTAGCTGAAATCACAATAAGTACAAAGTAATAAGTACAAAATACAATAGTTATATGACTGATTTTTTGACATTATTGCAACATCGTCGGAGTATTCGCAAATACCAAAACAGACCAGTTGAGCAAGAAAAGATTGACAAGATATTGCAAGCTGCACTGATGTCGCCCGCCGGCAAACGGCTTAACCCATGGGAATTTGTGGTGGTGCAAAACCACGACACTCTCTGCCAAATGGCATCATGCCGCACCTATGGCAGTCAGTTGCTCGAAAATAGTCCGTTGGGCATTGTTGTATGTGCCAATACTGAAATTTCTGACACATGGCAATTTGATTGCGCCATAACGGCAATGAATATGATGCTCGAAACGGCAGATTTAGGTTTAGGCTCATGTTGGGTGCAGATATATAATCGCAAAACAGAAGAAAATATCTCTGCAGAACTAACTGTAAAAAAACTTCTTGCCCTACCCGAACATTTAACCCCCGTGTGTGTAGTTTCGATTGGCTATATCAACGAAGAACGCCGACCATACGACTTCCAAAAACTACCCTACGACAAAATACATAGGGAAAAGTATTGAGAAGTGAGAACAAAGACCGCAAAAAGCTGTAAGAACAAAGACCGCTGACGCTGAAAGACAAAAGACCGCAAAAAGCTGTAAGAAGCAAGACCGCTGAAGCTGAAAGATGTGAGAGATCTCCAACTTCTAACAGCGAACGAAGTGAGCGATCTAAAATCTAACAGCTCACGAAGTGAGCGGTCTAACATCTATAATTTATTATGAAACAATTTGGTATTATAGGTTATCCATTATTGCAATCGTATTCGCAAAAGCTTTTTTCTGCTAAGTTTTTGCGTGAAGGTATTGATGCTGAATATAAGTTGTATCCGATTGAGGATATCAAACAATGTGTGGAGATTTTCAACATTCCAGATCTTGTAGGGCTTAATGTTACTCTACCATACAAAGAGGCTGTTATTCCTTATTTAGATGAGTTGTCTGACGCTGTGAAAGAAATGCGCGCTGTCAATGTAATTAGAGTAAGACATCTCAACGGAAAGCTCCACCTGACAGGTCATAACACCGATGCTATAGGTTTTGAAAATTCCATCCGTCCTTTATTGCAACCGACTGACACACATGCCTTGATTTTAGGTACTGGAGGTGCATCAAAGGCAGTTAATTATGTACTGAAAAAATTAGGATTAAATACGCAATATGTATCGCGTAGTCATAAGCCGGACGCAATCACCTATGATGAATTGACGCGAGAAATTGTTGAACAACACACAGTGATTGTCAACGCAACACCTCTTGGTATGTTTCCCAAAATAGACAATTGTGCACCAATAAATTATGAATGGATAACGCCAAATCATTTGTTGTATGATGTGATTTACAATCCTGAAAAGACACTCTTTTTGCAGAAAGGCGAACAAGCCGGTGCAAGAATTAAAAATGGATACGAGATGTTGCAAGGGCAAGCCATTGCAGCATGGAAAATATGGAATGAAGAATGAAAAGATTGATTTTTATAACTACCCTTTTTGCGTCTATTGTTGGAGTTAAGGCTCAACAATTAGCACAGAATCAGTCGGCGATAATTTATTATATGCCAAAGACTGAAATAATTGCCGAAGTTGAATATCAAAGAATAGAGAATAAAGTAGGCATGTTCTACCAGTATTCAAAACTCTATCTTGGCACTGACGATATTGTTACACAGAACAAAACAAGTTATGTCATAAAGTCAGTAAGACTTCACACTCGTGCTGTTGCCGATGCCAATCGTTACCATATACTGAACAACACAAAAAACACTCCGGGCATTAATCTGACAGATGACGGAATATTGTGTGCAATCAACACTGCCTGCGAAAAAATGGAAACGGGTCAGTTTGAACAAAAACCGATGTCGAGTTCGAACAACAGCAAATCGCTTGTTCCGCTTGGTGAGGACCAGATGCTTTCCGGCTCTGTGGCAAAAATGGCAGAAGGAACAGCCAAACAGATTTATCGTATTCGAGAGAATAGATTTAATCTCCTTTCGGGCGAAATTGACAATATGCCTACTGACGGCTCTGCCGTAAAACTTATACTTGATGAATTGAGCGAACAAGAGAAAAATCTCTGCGCACTCTTTGTCGGAACACGCGACACAACAACGGCATACGCCTACTACACCATCAACCCCGGTAAAAACATTGACAATGAAGTGTTGTTCCGTTTCTCGTCATTCAGTGGTCCTGTAGAGCCTACCGACTATAGCGGTTCACCCGTTTTTATTAGTCTGAAAACAATGCCTATGACCTATTTGCAAGACGAAAAAAACTCAAAGAAATACAAAGCTGACAAAAATGCAATATATTATAATATCCCCGGCAAAGCTGAAATAACGATTAAAGACGGAAATAAGCTACTCAACAAATCGGTGCTTACTATTGCACAACTTGGTATAGAAGTTCCTATAGACCCATCGTGGTTGAACAAAAAAATAACAATAAATCCTGTAACCGGACTTATAAGACAAATAGAATAATGAAACGAACACTTAACATACTACTTTTGTTGGCATGTGCAACAATACTTTATGCACAAGAGATAAATTGCAATGTAACAATCAATTCCGACCAAATTCAAGGCTCTAACAAGTCGGTGTTCAACACATTGCAACAGAGCATAACTGACTTTATGAACAACACCAAATGGACTAATCTGTCTGTGCAAGAATTCGAACGCATAGAGTGCAATATGAGTATTATCGTTCAGAGTGTTGAGAGCGATATCTTCACCTGTCAGATGACCATACAGGCTCGCCGACCGGTGTTCAACACTTCCTACAACACCATAATACTCAATTATCAAGACCGTAATTTCAATTTCAAATATCAAGAGTTTGACCGTCTTGACTATCAAGAAAGCAACATAACATCCAACCTTGCTGCCATGCTGGCATATTATGCTTATCTAATCATTGGTATCGACATGGATTCATACATAAAGCTTGGCGGCACAATAAGTTTCCAACAATGTGAAAACATAGTCAGTGCTGCTCAAACAGCGTCGCTTGAGGGTGGCGAATCAACAGGTTGGAAGGCTTTCGACAGCAACAAAAATCGCTATGCTGTGATTCATAACTACACCGATGAGGCTTTCCGCGCTTTTCGCGAGTATTTCTATGAATATCACCGCTATGGACTTGACGAGATGCAGGCTAATGTGGTGAATGGTCGTGCTCGTATTGCAACAGGTCTGGGAGTACTCAAAGAAGCCAATCGTGCCCGTCCGGCAACATATATGGTTGGAATGTTTCTTGACGCCAAATCAGACGAACTCATCAATATATTCAGCAAAGGAACAGCTGACGAGAAAAAAAATGTGCTGACAATACTGTCCGATGTTGACCCTACCCGTTTAGACAAATATGAAGAAGCGTTGAATGGAGATTAGAAATGAGAACGCTGCGCTGTGAGAAGTGAGAAATAAGAGAAAAGAATGCTAAAGAACTTAAACATATCTAATTACGCACTGATAGCCAATCTGGACATTAGTTTTAATAAAGGCTTTTCAGTTATTACAGGTGAGACAGGTGCCGGAAAATCAATTATTCTTGGTGCTCTCGGACTTGTGTTAGGTCAACGGGCTGATACAAAGACAATTCGTCAGGGTGAGCAAAAATGTATTATCGAAGCAGAGTTTGACATAAGCAGATATAACCTGCAAGCATTTTTCGACGAAAATGATTTAGACTATTCCGACTTATGCACCATTAGACGTGAGATAAGTGTCAACGGCAAATCACGAAGTTTTGTGAACGACACACCTATAACACTCAATGCACTAAAACAATTGGGCAATCGCTTGCTCGATATACATTCGCAGCACGAAAATCTGCTGATAGGCAATGATGATTTCCAACGACAAATTATTGACAGCATTGCACAAAATGCAGTCATATTCAATTCATATCTCAAGTCGTTCAAGGAATATCAAGAGGCAAAAAAACACCTTGACAATCTCATCAAACAAGCAGAACAAGAGAAAGCCGATCAAGATTATGTTGAATTTCAACTCAATCAACTTGCAGAGGCAAAATTGAAATCAGGTGAAGACATTGAGATTGAAAATGAAATCAATATGCTTTCTCATGCTGAAGAACTCAAAGAATTATTGACAGAAAGCAGTCTGTGCCTAAATGGCGAACAGGCAACTATTGATTTGCTGCGTAACACAGAACAGAACTTATCTAAAGCCATCAAATACCTGCCTTCTGCAAGCGAACTGCTTGATAGAATAAAGTCAGTTGGGATTGAACTGAAAGATATTGCAGCAGAAATAGACAGTACAAATCTCAATGTTGATTACGACCCGCAGCGACTTGAACAACTTGAGGAGCGTTATGACTTACTCAACACACTCATGGCAAAACACCATGTAGATACGGTTGAACAACTGCTTGAAATCCAGCACCAACTTGAACATCGTTTGGGTCAAATAACATCATACGACCAACAAATTGCAGAAGCTCAAGCTGAATATGAAAAATGCGAAAAAACGACAGAGAATGAGGCTGCAAAACTCTCAAAGAGCCGATTCGCAATAAAAGAAAGCACCGAACAACATATCACCGAACGGCTGCAACAATTAGGAATAAAGCATGCACAATTCAGTATTGAAATGACGAAAACAGAACATCTTACGCCAACGGGAAAAGACCAAATACATTTTCTTTTTGCAGCCAACAAAAACCAGCACCTTCAGGATGTGGCAGAAGTAGCATCAGGAGGTGAATTAGCACGACTTATGCTCTGTATAAAGTCAATGGTGGCCAATAGTGTGGACATGCCAACAATATTGTTTGACGAGATTGACACAGGTGTGTCAGGTGATATAGCCGACCGTATGGGGCAAATTATGCTTGAAATGAGCGAAGGCAGGCAAGTAATCAGTATCACTCACCTACCCCAAATTGCATCAAAAGGTAAAACACATTATAAAGTATATAAGGCAGACAATGCCGATAGTACGGAGACACAAATAAAACAACTGACTCCGGATGAGCGCATCATGGAAATAGCCACTATGTTGAGCGGAAACCAAATAACTCAAAGTGCAATCAACAATGCCAAAGAATTGTTGAAGAAGTGAGAAGAGAAGTAAGAAATAAGACCGCTATCGCTGAAAGACAAAAGACCGCTGACGCTGAAAGATGTGAGAAATCTCTAACTTCTGACAGCGAACGAAGTGAGCGATCTAAAAACTTACTTCTACAATATGTAAATCGTAAATAAGAAAATAAGTAAATACCTTTATGTTGCCACTTGCAGAGAGATTACGACCAAAGACACTTGATGATTACATCGGGCAGAAGCACCTTGTTGGTGAAGGAGCTGTACTTCGCAAAATGATAGAGAACAAACATGTTTCATCATTCATTTTGTGGGGCCCTCCGGGTGTGGGCAAGACCACACTTGCCAAGATTATAGCCAACCAACTTGAGGTGCCATTTTTCACTCTCAGTGCTGTAACATCAGGTGTGAAAGAAGTACGCGAAGTAATTGAAAAAGCCAGACAAAGCACTTTTTTCAATCAAGCCAACCCTATTCTTTTCATTGACGAGATACACCGCTTTTCAAAATCGCAGCAAGATAGCCTGCTCGGAGCTGTGGAAAACGGAACGATAACACTTATTGGTGCGACAACAGAAAACCCTTCATTCGAGGTAATCAATCCACTGCTATCGCGCTGTCAAGTGTATGTGCTGAAAAGTCTTGACAAAGACGACCTGATGCAGTTGCTGAATCGTGCTTTGACAACAGACGAAGAGCTCAAACGCAAAGACATAGAAATAAAAGAATACGATGGACTCTTTCGCTATTCGGGCGGTGATGCTCGCAAATTACTCAACATTCTTGAATTAGTCTGCAACACGGAGGAACAACATGTTGTAATCGACAACAAAACCGTGGCACAACGCTTGCAACAAAACCCGCTTGCTTACGACAAAGACGGCGAGTTGCATTATGACATTATATCAGCTTTTATCAAGTCGATACGCGGAAGCGACCCTGATGCTGCCATCTACTGGTTAGCTCGAATGATAGCAGCCGGTGAGGATCCAAAGTTTATAGCACGACGACTTGTTATATCTGCGTCAGAAGACATAGGACTTGCCAATCCGAATGCACTCTTAATTGCCAATGCTGCATTCGACACCCTCACCAAAATTGGTTGGCCGGAAGGGCGTATTATACTTGCCGAAGCTACCATATATTTGGCCACATCGGTAAAAAGCAATTCTGCCTATTTGGCAATAGACAATGCTCTTGCAAATGTGGAACAAACAGGCAACCTACCCGTCCCTCTTCATTTGCGCAATGCACCTACAAAGCTGATGAAGGAACTTGGATATAGCGACAACTACAAATATGCCCACGACTACCCCAATCATTTTGTTCTACAACAATTCTTGCCTGACGAACTAAAAGATACACGCTTTTGGTTTGCACAAGGCAGCCCGCAAGAAAAGAAAATGGACGATTGGATGCACACTCTTTGGGGAAAAGAAAAATACAAACAATAATGGCAGGGATATATGTTCACATACCATTTTGCAAGTCGAGATGTATATATTGCGATTTCTATTCAACTACTCAAAACGAAAACTTGCAAGACAAATATGTGGATAGATTATGCGAAGAACTGACTGCACGGCAAGACTACTTACCGACAAAACAAATCAGCACGATATATCTCGGAGGTGGCACTCCGAGCACATTGTCTCAACACAATATTGAACGGCTACTTAAACATATTTTTAATTTATATAAACTGCAAAACTATTGCGAAACAACAATTGAGTGCAATCCAAATGATATTCGCAAAGATATTTTAACAAATTGGCATAATTTTGGTATAAACCGAATTAGCTTTGGTGTTCAGACTTTTGACAATAGTCAATTGCATTTTTTGCATCGTAGGCATACGGCAGAAGAAGCAATACAAGCAATTGAAGAGGCAAAAAAATGTTTTGACAATATTAGTGTTGACCTGATATACGGTTTGCCTAATCAGACTCTGGAGATGTTGGATAAGGACATTGACCAAATACTGAAATTAGATATTCAACATGTCTCCACATATTGCTTGACTTACGAAGAAGGAACTCAACTTTACAAACTTAAAGAAGAGGAAAAGGTTGCAGAGCTTGACGACGATACGCTCAATTTGATGTACGACAGAATAATTGAAAGACTTGGAAAATCAAGTTTTGAACATTATGAGGTATCAAATTTTTGCAGACCTAATTTTCATTCGCGTCACAACATGAGCTATTGGACCGGTGAACCGTATTTAGGAATTGGTGCTGCCGCCCACTCTTTCGACGGACTGAATCGTCAAGCGAACGAAGCAGATCTGAAAAACTATTTGAATGGTGTTCAAAAAGTAATTAAAGACCCATTAAACACAACCGACCGATATAACGAAACCATTATGCTCCAGCTCCGCACTGCCAAAGGTATTGATTTGAATAAACTGAAAGAACAATATGGAATAGAACAATACACATATTGCATAACACAAGCAAAGTCCGACATTGAGCAAAATAATTTAATCATAGAAAACAATTTTTTGAGAATAAATAAGCATGGTTGGCATCTATTGGATGCGATAACACAAAGATTAATAACCGTCTAAATTATCATATATGGCAACAGAAAAGAAAACCATTGAAACGGCAAAACCAAATCGTTTCAACAAACCTTTTGCAATTATTTTTTGGATACTATTTGCTTTAGGTATAGGGCTTATTGTATTGATATTTGCTCTTATAGCCAAAGGGAAATTAGGCTACCTGCCCGAATTGGAAGATTTGCAGAACCCTAAAAACAATTATGCCACAGAGATTTATTCTGCTGATGGTGTTTTGCTCGGACAGTATTATAGAAATGAGAATCGTGTTGGCGTGAGTTATGCCGACATATCTGAGAATATGATTCATGCACTTGTTGCCACTGAAGATGTGCGTTTTTACGAACATTCAGGTATTGACGGAAAGGCCTTGGTCAGAGTGCTGATGAAACTCGGTCGTGCCGGTGGTGGTTCAACACTTACTCAGCAATTGGCAAAGCAACTCTACTCACCGCAAGCCGCCAACATATTTGAACGTGCTTTGCAAAAGCCTATTGAATGGGTGATTGCTGTACAGCTCGAACGCCTCTACACCAAAGAGGAAATCATCATGATGTATCTCAATCAGTTTGATTTTCTCTACAATGCAGTAGGTATAAAATCTGCGGCACGCGTCTATTTCAACACAACGCCTGACCAACTCTCTATTGAGCAAGCAGCTATGCTTGTAGGCATGTGTAAAAACCCCTCATTGTACAACCCTATTCGCCGAAAGGAAAAAGCCTTCAACCGCAGAAACACCGTACTTGAACAGATGGAAAAAGCCGGCTACTTGACTGAAGCAGAATGCGATAGTATAAAGCAGATACCACTTGAGCTTAACTATCAAAAAGTTGACCATAAAGAAGGTTCTGCTCCATATTTCCGCGAATATCTGCGCCTTATAATGACAGCCAAAGAGCCAATAGAATCAGACTATGCAGAATGGCAAAAAGACAAATATGCTATCGACCGCGAGCAATGGGACACTAACCCACTCTATGGTTTTTGCAAAAAAAACACTAAGCCTGATGGAACTAATTACGATCTTTATTCTGATGGTTTGAAGATAGTTACTACATTAGACAGCAAAATGCAACGATATGCAGAAGAGGCTGTCAATGAACACATGCAATATCTCCAAGGCGAGTTTTTCAAGGAGAAAAAAGGCAAGAGTTATGCTCCATTCGATCGCAATCTGAGCCAAAAAGAAATTGAAGCATCAATGAATAAAGCCATGCGACAAACCGATCGCTATCGCGGACTTCATAAGCAAGGTTTGTCGCAGCAAGAGATTATCGACAACTTCAACACCCCTACAGAAATGCACGTGTTCAGTTACGCAGGCACCATTGACACAGTGATGACCCCGATGGATAGTTTGCGCTATCACAAACATTTCTTGCGCTGTGGCTTTATGTCGATGGATCCGCAAAATGGCTATGTGAAAGCATACGTTGGTGGACCTAACTTCTCATTTTTCCAGTATGATATGGTCAATCTTGGTCGCCGCGAGATTGGCTCAACAGTGAAACCATACCTCTTCACACTCGCAATGGAAGAAGGTATGTGGCCTTGCGACCAAGTATTGTATGAGCCGGTAACGATAATTTCAAACAATCAGGAATGGACACCAAAAGAATCGCACAAAGTTACAAATCAAGGTCAGATGGTTACACTGCGTTGGGGATTAGCACAATCAAGTAACTGGGTGAGTGCCAATCTTATGGATCGTTTCACGCCGCAAGCATTGGTAAAAATGATGCAAAACTTTGGTATTCGAGGCAACCTTGAAGCCGTACCTGCATTGTGTCTGGGGCCTTGCGATATTTCTGTTGGTGAGATGGTGGATGCCTACACCACCTTCCCTAACAAAGGAATTCGAATTAACCCGCTTTATGTAACCCGTATTGAAGACAAAAACGGCAACGTAATTGCTGTCTTTGCTCCAAACTCACAAGAGGTGATAAACGAAACAACATCCTACAAGATGATAGATATGCTTCGTGCTGTTGTCAATGGCGGAACAGGTGGGCGCGTGCGCCGCAAATATGGTATCACAGCCGATATGGGAGGAAAAACAGGAACATCACAGCGCAATGCTGATGGTTGGTTTATGGGCTTCACACCACGACTTGTGAGCGGTTGCTGGGTTGGAGGCGAAGACCGCTCAATACACTTCGACTATATGTCGATGGGACAAGGAGCCTCAACAGCCCTGCCTATATGGGGACTATATATGCAAAAAGTTTATGCCGACTCAACACTTGGCTACTCACAAGATGAAAAATTTGATATACCTGCTGAATTTGACCCTAATCAAGCCTGCAAAAAATAATAGACATTGAATAAAACGTTCAAACATATAATTGCAACTATTGCTGTTTTGTTTTCGGCAATGAGCAGTTTTGCTCAATGGAACACCGACCGCATTACAGCAATAGGGCGTAATGCTCTCTATTTTGAAGATTATGTGCTCTCAATTCAGTACTTCAATCAGGTAATTAAGATTAAACCGCATATTGCCGAACCATATATCTATCGCGCCATAGCCAAGGTGCAACTGAGCGATTTCGACGGTGCTCTCTACGATTGCAATCAAGCCATTGCACTCAATCCGTTTATGCCCGGAGCTTATTATGTCAGGGCTTTCGTGTTTAGAGAATTGAACAAACCCGATCAAGCCGAGAAAGACCTCTCTCAAGCCCTCGTTTTTGCACCGGAAAACAAGACATACCTACTCCTCAGAGCCGACACAAAGGCTCACCTTGAGCAATATGACGAAGCACTTGCCGACATTCAACAACTCATCAACCGAGAACCTACTTCGGCGCATTATTACCTCGAAAAAACAATCATTCAACTGCAGAAACAAGACACACTTGACGCACTTCAATCTATCAATGAAGCAATACACTACGACAGAGCCAACACCAACAATTGGAGCACACGGGCACTCATCAACCTTATGTTCGACCGCATAGACAGTGCTATGTACGACTATAATACAGCCATTCGCTTAGGCTCAAAATGGGAAGGAGATTACATCAATCGGGCCGCTATATGCTACAAAAACAACAATTTCAATCAGGCTCTTAAAGACCTTGAAAAGGCAATATCTCTCAATCCCAAAAATTATCAAACATATTTCAATCGGGCCGTCTTGAGATATGAACTCGGCGACAACAACAATGCTCTCGACGACATAAATCGCGCATACGAAATAGACTCATCACATGCAGAAATACTCTATCAACGCGGACTAATCAATTTGCAACTCAAGCAGTGGCAAAGTGCAATCAACGATTACGAATCACTGATTGACAAGTATCCGTATTTCTTGCCAAGCTACTACCTTGCAGCTCAAGCATACAAAAAAATAGGAAAAAACAAAAAAGCAGAAAAATTAGTGTATCAAGCCCAAACTCTTGAAAACAACAAAGAGCAAATACAGAAACAACAAAATCAGTTGAACACCAACATGCAAATTGCAGAAAACCAACCCGTTCGAAGCAGGAAAAAAGAATTCAGCAATAATGCAGCACAAAACATGCCCGAACAAAACGACAATAAATATGCAAGCAATACACGCGGACGAGTGCAGAAAAATTATGCCGACCTCGTAAGCGAACCTAATATCGTTCTGACTTTCTACTCACAACAAAACACACTCCGACAAACCAACTATTCGCATGTCTTGGTTGAACAGATAAACAGAGAAAAACTATTCAATGCACCACTGAAACTGACCTATCAGGAGCTTCCACTTGACACAATGATTATTCAGCAGCATTTTAGCAACATAGACCATTACACACAACTTATCAACCAATCAACTAAAGACAAAAACACAGCAGCCCTACTCTTTGCACGCGCTATAGAGCTTGCTCTTGTACAAGATTACAGCACCGCCATTGAAGACCTGAATCAAGCTCTCAAACTTAATGACAAACTTACACTTGCCTATTTTTGTCGCGCCAACTGGCGATATAAGTTGCTGCAATACACCAACACAACAGACGACCATCAACTGCTCTCGCAAGGGAACAAAAACACAATGTCGAAAGAACAAATGATTGCAACAAATCTTGAACTTATATTGATGGACTACGATCAGGTGATAAAACAACAACAAGATTTCTCATTCGCATATTATAACAAAGCCAATATACTTGCAACACAGAAAAACTACAAAGGGGCAATAGAATACTATAACCTCGCTATACAAAAAGACCATGACTTTGCTGAAGCCTATTTCAATCGCGGACTTGTGAGAATATATATTGATGACAATCAAAACGGACTGAACGACCTTAGTAAAGCCGGCGAATTGGGCATATATCAAGCTTACAATTTAATCACACGCTTGAGATGAAAAAGTATTTGTTTATATTCGTATTTTGTTTCAGTTGCTTGGTAGCAAATGCACAATTGCTGTGGCAAATCAGCGGCAATGGAGTGAGTGCAAAATCATATCTTTTGGCTACAGACCAACTGACCGACCAGAGTTTTTTCGACTCTATCCCTAACCTATTCAAGATATATGGTCAGTGTTCTCAGTTGATTACTGAGTTTGAATACAACGACAGCATCATGCACATGATACTGCTCAAAGCAGCACTATTGCCAGACACAACCAACCTGAAAAAACTATACAATACCGAAGAATATAATCTGCTTAAAGAGGCAGTGCAGCTATACCTTAATCTCCCAATCGAACAAATCGGACAACTCAAACCAATCTATATAAATGAGCTATTGCGCCAGCAAATTATCATTAAATGGGCTGACTATAATCCCGACAGAAGCTCCGACAATTTCTTTCAGCGTATAGCCATAGAACAAGGCATGCCGATGATTGGACTTGACACAACAAATGAAGTTGTTTACATACACTACGAGCGCGAACCACTCCCATGGCAACAGCAAGAACTACTTCGCACTATCAAATACCCCGAAAAAGAAATACAGCAAGCAAAAACAATTTCAAGATATTATCAAAATGGCAAACTAAACGAAATAGCATATCAAGTGCAGATGCCCGACAATCAAACATCAATAAGCTATTCCGACTATAAAGTCTATGCTGCACGAAATAAAGAATGGGTAAAAAAACTTGAACCATACTTGAAAGAAGGCAATCAAATGATTGTTCTTAACTGCATCTATTTAGGAGGCGACGACGGACTGATAGCCCAACTGCGCAAAGCCGGATATAAAGTCAAACCGGTAAACAAGTGAAAAGGTTAGTAAAAGGTGAAAGGTGAAAGGGTTATTAAAGGTGAAAAGTGAAAAGTGAAAAGTGAAAAATGATAAAATCACTATATTATGAGGCAATTAATATTTATTGTAACACTTATTTTTTGCTGTGTGTCTATATTTGCCGATACTTATATAGTTAATACGGCAAAACTCAATGTGAGAAGTGAAGCGAGCAAGAAATCACAAGTCAAATATCAATTAGCAAAAAACGACACAATAGAAGTTGTCAGCTATGACGAGGCTCGCGAATGGGGAAAGATTGAAACACCTAAAGGTGAGGGATGGGTAAGCCTCTCACTTCTTACTCAAATTGAAATTCAAGAAGCAGAAACAGAAAACACAACAATCAGTAGGAAAATAAAATTATTGCGCTGGGCATATTGGCTTTCTGTTCTCTTCTCTTTGATAGGACTATTAGAAATAATACTTCTATCAAAAGAAGCATGGCTTAGAGATAGGTTGACAGCATTGATTTTCGAAGTAGGACTACCATTCTTGCTGTGTTGTTGTATTGCTATTGCAAATATGAGTACAGATTTAGTCGCAGACAAGTTCAAAATGGGTATCTTATTGATTCTTCTGCCTTCGAGCATCTCAATACTAACTTTCTACCCATTTTTATTCACAGATTGGGGAAAGAAAAAAGTAGAAACTATATCCTTAACTATAAACTCAATAATGTGTTGGGGGTTGCTAATAGGCATATTCATATCAGCCAACGAACTGAACGGATTAGATTATGTTTTAGAAATAATTATAAGAGGAGTAATCATTATAGTACCTAATTTCTTTGCTTTTGTTTTTTTGGCCTTACTTCCGGTAGATAGTATTTGTGAACATTGTGGTGTATATTGCGCACAAGAGACTCTTGATTCAAAAATCCTGGCAAGGCGCAAAGAAACCTATAAAACATACTCAAAAGAATTAGATTACCGCACTGCTGAAATCGAAGGCGACCATATTTTAGTCACAGAATATTATAGAGACAAAGTTGAAACAAAAGAAAAAAGGTACAAGTTGATAGAAACGACTAAGTTATGCTCCTGCTGCGGACATATTAAGAACGAACAACAATGGGTGGAAAGCCCGTTTTGATATTCTATTCGCTTGATTTGTTTTCTAAACAAGGTTCACAAATTAAACGAATTAATCAAATTAAACTAATTATTCGTTTCAATTCGTCAAATTCGTTTTCTGAAAATTCGTCAGATTAGTGTACGAATTGTTCGAATGTGTTGTCAGAATAGAATACTATCACTTTAGTTACTCTTGGTTGTTTGTTTTGGACTATGACATTAGATAATAGATCAATATCTGTTTTTTTCTCTTGCTCATTTGTCTGAATAGTCTTTGTTTCTGAATCAGTTTTGGCAGACAATAGTTGCGCAACTTTTTCTGCTATAGCATCAACAGAAATAACCGGTGCTTGGGATTGTTTTGCTACTGAAGAATGAGCAGAGGAAGATGATGCAGGCGAAGGAGTTGCGTCTGCTACAGCATTTGACGACATATCTACTTCGCTTTTTTCTGCGTTTTCGGCAATAATATCTTGTTTAGACTGTTTGCTATTTGAAGGTTCAAAACCATCAACATACACATTACCTTGTCCTACAATAAGCCACGATGGATTGATATGCTGAAAACGGCGCAAAATCTTTTGCATAATATCAAGACTTGGCTTATTTCTGCCGTTCATCACATGCGATAAAGAACTAACCTTGATTCCTATCGACTGTGCAAACTGAGAAGCATTCATACCTTCAGAGCGCATAACATAAACAACACGTTCTGAATCTGACATAGTTGAAGTATCAATGGAAACTTGTTGTCCAACTTTTATAGCTTCACTATTGCTTAGCTGAGAATCATTTTTTTGCGACAAACTTTCATTTTCTACAAAAAAATCCAATTCCTCATTCATATTGTTGTCTATTCCGGTGCCAAATAAATTTTGTTCTTCCATAATTGTAAAAAGTAATAATACATTTGCAAATTTACAAAAATAAAACGAAAGTACAAAAATAAAATCAAAATATTTTTGCATTTAACAAAATGTATATCATTAATTAATATACAAATGTACAAAACAAAAGAACATACATATCTATATCATTGCAACTATATGACAATATTAGTGTCTTTTTCCCTAAATAAATACTATAGATATATTGTATTAATTCCTTATAATAAATGATATATAAATACGAATGGTCTTTTTTAACATTAATTTAACAGATTTAACTTGAAATAATGATTTTCACCTATATTATTAATAGATATTTTTTTATTATTTTATTGGTTTATAGTAAGTAATAAATCTATATGGTAAAAACATTTTAACACTTATGTTTTGATGTTACAAATGTACAAAAGCAGTATTAAACAAATGTGAAAGTATGGTTATAGGCAGTATCGTATTATTTATCTCACGTTGTTTACTTTTGTAAAACATCTGTCGTTGTCCTTCTTTTTACTTTTGTATATTCTCTCAATTAGTACAATTGTAAAATGCCATATTTTACACTACTCTATTTATGATTATTTGTGAGAATTGGATATTTGATGAAAATTCCATTATAAATACGAAATATTAAAATTTCGTTAGGATAATATCTTCAAGAAATCTGTTAGGAATTATTGGTGTCCGATAAAAAACATATATGTATTGATATATTATTGAAAATAAGCACAATATAACAAATATCAAATTAGGGGCTTGTATTTGAAGATATCGCGTAGCGATTCTCTTTTAATAGAATATCAGGTTAATTAGAAATTTATATCCCATAGTGATTTTCTTTTAATATCTTAATATCAATGTTTTAAAAGAAATTCCCTACAGGAAACCTCAGACAAAATGAAAAGTGAAAAATTAAAGGTGAAAGATTCCTTTCTATTTTCACTTTTCATTTTTCACCTTAAGACATTCCCTAACGGGAAAAGGTAATTCATTCAAGTTTCGCAAGTAGTTAATATGTCAAATTATAGGAGCTTGTTTATTTCTGATTCAAAGGCAAAAAAACGCTTTATCGGTTTCATATTAATAGAAATTTTATATACGCATTCCCCTACCAACCGCGTTAGCGGTTGCATATTAAAATACAATGCATTAAATTTGACTAATTGACAATGTGCAACCACTACGTGGTTGTTGGTTTTGTAATCTTGATTATATCTATTAATATGCAACGGCTAACGCCGTTGAGTGCCAAGATTTTACAAATTGTAATAACATGCGAAACTTAAATAATTAATCTGTGTTGAAAGATTTTTGGAATGCTTCTAATGTTATGACATCTTCATTGCCATTGGCATAGCGTGTGATTTGCCATGTGTCATCTTTGAGTAGAGGCAGATAGAATATATATCCTTCCAACTTTTTTGAGCAAGCACGATAACACTCTTTGAGATGTCGTACTTTGTCCTCATATTCTTCGGTATTGATGTTAGATTGAGATGCGTGATTTACGCTTTTAACTTCAAACAAATGGATATGTCCTTTGGTGTCTTTCATCACAAAATCGGGGTATGACGAGTGTATGCCTTCTGCATAGTATTCGTAGCGTATCTCTGAGTTAGGCAGAAAATTTTTGCCCCACAGAAAGCATGTTTGATCGTTTAAAATCTCATTAGGTTCTAAATGTGCACCATGTTTTTCTGCTATTGTCTGCAATTCGCCTGCCCACTCGCTTTCTGCATCACTGTCGAAAGCAAAGGCCCCGACTGTTGCTTTACGCCATACCCATGTCTTGACAGCTGAATTTTTGTTTTTTGTTTCCAAATAGTAAGAGTGCATAGGGAATGATGTTTCTTTCTCTGCCACTACCATACTCTCTTCATAATTGCAAATATAGCGGTTGTATTGGCGCTGTACGGAATTGATATTCATCATAAATTCTTTCCACTTGCTCACGCTATCGCCGGCATATTCATAGCATAAATTTTGCAATTCTGTTTCAGCATTTTGCAATTTACGATAGAGCGAAAAAATGTCTTCCGGTGCAACACTATTTTTTTTGTTTTCAAAAAAGGTTTCAATATCAAAGTCTGTTCGTTTTGTAGGTGTTTTGATTCGTATGGTTTTCAGTGATATGTTTTGTTTGATTGCTTCATCGTTCCACAGACTTACTTGCATTGTTTTGGTTTGTTCTTGTGGTAGTATGCCCCAGATCCATGCTGTTGTTGCAAGTTCTTGTTGTTCGGTGTTCAGTTTCTCAAAATCCAAGAGTCGTGGGTTACGCCTCACGCGCCCCATAACTTGTTCGTCCAATTGTTTGCTTTGTGTGTCTCTCACTTGGTAGAGCATGCACGCTCGCGGTATATCCCACCATTCGGAAATAACCATTTTGAATATGATTATATCTATTGTTGATGCCGGCAGTTTGGCGTACTCTTTCCATTTGTTGACTTTAAGTTTTTTTAGGTCGTCGTTGGTGTCGCAGTCTTTGTCTTTATCGACAATAAGCATCCATTTGAGGCTCTGATGTTCGGTTTTGTCTAAAACAGGTTTGATGTTCCTGAGCCACTCTTCTTCTGCCTTGTCTTTATTGGAAATTTGAATAATCAGACAGGGATTGATGTCTAAAGATAGGTATTGTTTTTTAATTTCTTCAAACTTGCAAATAGCATCTTCCACTGTATCGATGTCGTTTCCGAATTCCACTCGTTTGATTAGTTTGGCATGTACGGCTTCTTCGTCAGTTATTTGTACGTCGGGCATTTGTCCGCGTTTCAAGTTGGGTGTGGCAGAGAAATTGAATATCTTGGTAAAGAACTTAGGTGAAATAGCATCTAAGTTGTTTGTGGCTTGGTGGCATTCGTCTTTGATGAGATAGATTTGCTTGTTTTGTCCGCCCAAGAGTTGTCCTCGTGTCAGTTGCTCTAAGAAGGCTGTCATAGGACCGGCCATCAGCCGTCCGTTTTTCTTGAACAGATCGCGAGGCAAGATATATACATTATAGTCGGTTGGAATATAAAGTGATTCTTCTCCGCTGATATCTGTTGAAATAAGATAGGGATTTAATTGAGTAAAAGTACCATCATTGCGTCTCTTACAAAACGAGTCATAGTTTTGTGTTGCTAAACCGCCTTTAGAGAGTGTTGAAACGAGGAAAACGACATCGGCATTGTTGTTCAGCATTTGGTTCATGAAGTCTGCCATCATGTGTGTTTTTCCGCTGCCTGTTGGTGCACGGAATGTGAGCTCTTGTTTTCTTGCCGACTTATTGAGTAATTCGCTTACAGCACGGCGTTGCAGGTCTTTTATTTCTTGTAGCATAGTTTGGTTGTCTATTATACAAAACTATTCATCTAATTGTTTTCTTGCATTGTCGAAATGGGTGCATACCCAGTTGATTTTCTCTTGCAGTGTAGCGAAACGCTGTTGCCCGTAGAGGGTCTCGTCTATCACCTCAAAAGGTGATTTGCCTTCGCTGTATTCAAAATCTGCCACTCGGTCTATCTCATACACATCAAGGTTGCCTCCATAAGGTTTGTTCTTGTGTATCCATTCAAAGTCTTTTGTAACATCGTAGCACTCACCTGTCATAATGCGTTTGAGGCGTTTGGCTGTTACGTCGTATGCAATACCATTAGGTGTAGTGTCGGTCTTTTCATTCATCTGGCATAGAATAAATGTGCGGTTGCCGCCGTTGTTGGTGTCGGCAAACAAGTCGCCTTCTTTCTCTTCACTACGGTTCAAATCTAATACGGCATGTCCTGTCGTGCCACTTCCCGCAAAGAAATCTAATACTACAATGTCCTTTTTAGGAGAAGCCATTTTTAATAATCTTGTTATCAAATCAACTGGTTTAGGATAATCAAAAACTCCATCTCCAATAACTTCTTTTAACAATGTAGAACCTGTTGAATTATCAATATCATCAATCCATGTCGAAAATGGTTTTGTATCAGATGCTTGATCTTCATAGATGCGTTCATAAGGGATATATTCCCCTTTTTTGTTCTTTTGCACCTCTACTATACCATCGTTTATCGCTCGTTGCATTGTAGTTTTACCAAATCTCCAACGTCCTTCTTTCGTGGCATCTAACATCGGATATATTTCAACATCTGCCTGTTCTATTCTGTCTAAAGTAAGACTTGCTGACAATGGAGAATAAAAAATAGGATAATATAAATTAGGCCTATCTTGTCTTCTGCTATTGTCACCCCATTTGCGAAGTAGTTGTGTCTTATATTTTCGCCCTTTTTTATCTACAAACTTAAAACCTTCATTATCTTTAGTCATTCTACCTGCCTCATAATCAATAATGTTGCTGGAATATACAACCACATATTCATGAACTACTGCATACTGCTTACTATCCTGTCTCCCCCCACTCCCTTTACGAGGTAAAGTAGTCAAATAATTCCTTTCTCCAAACACTTCATCGAATAGGCATTTGACGTATGCTTGGTTTTTGTCGTCAATGGAACAGAATATTACACCGCTGTCTGACAGCAGTTGTTTGGCAAGTTCAAGGCGTGGATAGAGCATAGACAACAAGTTGTCGCGAGTGATTGCATTTTGGTAGTTGGTTTGTGCAAACTCGCCCATACTATCTTTGCCGTATGGCGGGTCTATATAGATGACATCTATTGCGCCCTTGTATTGAATAAGCAAGTTTTGCAATGCATCATAGTTATCGCCAATAATGAGTTTATGCGTTGGTTTGCTGTCGTCAGTATGAAAACTAAGTTTCTCGTTTTTGCGAAAATAACAGATGTCGTGCGTCAGCCTCTCCAAACGTTTGTCAAAATGCAAGCCTGTGCGCTTATAGGTCGTACCTAATGCAGCAATAGATATTGCCTCATTGTCGTTGTCTGCTTGAGTGATAAGTTTGGTGAGCAACTCAGCATTTGAAGGTTCCAACACATGGTCATCAACGCGCTGTTTTATTTCTGCTATAAGGTCTTGCTTTACTTTGCTTAGTTCAGATGTCTGCATAAAAAAAGCGTGTATTATTCGCTCTGCACTTATCTAATTTCTGTAGGCTCCGCCAAGAACCATTGCACAATAAATAAGCACGAATAATCCACGCCTTATGAACGTGGACTCTTGCTTGCTTATTCTCTTGTGCTTATAAAATTTGGCGGATTTTACAGAAATGAGAATAAGAGCTAAAGCTCAGTTTATATTAATATGTTATTGCGCAATTCGTTGCGCTTGTTTTTTCTCTTTAAAAGTCGGGGTATAATCCTTTCTCTTTTGCAATTACAGCATGCAAAATTAGTAAAAAAAACTGAAAAAACAAAAGAATATTTTGGTGTCTGATAAATCAAAGTTTTTCCCGTAGGGAATTTCTTTTAATAGAATCTTGACACAAAACCTAATATTCTTTTCCCGTAGGAAATATCTTTTAAGCTATTGATTTTAAGAAATTAAAAGAAAATCCCTACGGGATATAGGTGTTTAATTAACCTGAATATTCTATTAAAAGAAAATCGCTAACGCGATAGGCGTTAAATAACTGCCATAATCATATATCATGCTATATTTACCATGTGCGAAACTTAAATTATACTTATTGTCAATAACATATCAATGCATATATGTTTTTTATCGGACACCAACAAAAAAATATTTTATATCAATATTCTTGTTTGTTTTCGGTAATCGGCATAGCCGGGTTTGTTTTGCATCTGTCGGTGTTCCATCATCGGGATACTGATTCCGAGGAACAAAGCTGTCATGGCTATCGGACATAACACAAACCAGTCGAAGCCATTCAGGGAAAGGTACATAATCCATATCCCCCACCAGAATTGTATCTCGCCGAAATAATTGGGGTGACGACCACGACGCCAAAGTCCTACATTACAGTATTGACCGGGGTGTGCTGCCCGAAAGTCATGTATTTGTTTGTCGGCTATGAGTTGTATTGTGGCAGATGCAAGGCATACTATGCAACCGAACCATGTCAGTATGTTGGCAGGTTCTGTGTTCTGATAGAGATAAAGTCCGGGCAACATACCGGCAAAGACTATGAGTGTCGGCACCATATTGAGACCGAAGAGATTTGTGAGATGAAACAAGGCAGGATGCAGGTTTTGTCGGTATCGCGTGTAGCGCCAGTCTTCATGCGCTATGCCTTTGAATGTTATTATCCAATTGCGGGTTAGTCTTATTCCCCAGTACCATGAGGCAACGAGAAGTAGTATGACAGGCATAGTCCATGTGTTTGTTTTTATCGCCCAAAGCAAAAATACAATGGGAGGAAAGACACTCCAATAAGGATCGTACACCGATACATTTTCGTAAAGCAATCCGAACAGCCACACAACGATTGTTGCTGCCACATCAGCCCACAGCAACGCCCAAACAGGATGCATTGCATTGGTTGTGAGACAACAAAAAAGACCATAGCCTATGACACCGGCAAGCACATATATTGCAGTAATCAAGCCTATACTGCACCATTTTGAATAGTTTTTTTTCATATTGATTTTCGTCTAATTATTTTGTTTTCTTATACAATCAACATATTAATCGAAATTATTTATCTACTAATTAATCGAATTAATACGAATTTTGTTTGGTCATCAATTATCAACAATTAAAGAAAATTATTCGCTTCGATTCGTCAAATTCGTTTTCTGAAAAATGTTCACAAATTTATCAAATTAAACTAATTATGCGAATCAATTTGTTTGATTCGTCAAATTCGTTTTCTAAAGTTGTCAGCTGAGAAAACTGAGAAAGCAGAGTCTTTGGTCAAAAATTATCAACAATTAAAGAAAATTATTCGCTTCGATTCGTCAAATTCGTTTTCTAAAAAATGTTCACAAATTTATCAAATTAAACTAATTATGCGAATCAATTCGTTTCTATTCGTCAAATTCGTTTTCTAAAAAATGTTCACAAATTTATCAAATTAAACTAATTATGCGAATCAATTCGTTTGATTCGTCAAATTCGTTTTCTAAAAAATGTTCACAAATTTATCAAATTAAACTAATTATGCGAATCAATTCGCTTCGATTCGTCAAATTCGTTTTCTAAAAAATGTTCACAAATTTATCAAATTAAACTAATTATGCGAATCAATTCGCTTCGATTCGTCAAATTCGTTTTCTAAAGTAGTCAGACCTTTGCCTTGGCTTCTATTCGTGTGTTATAAAACAATTAGTATTTATTAGCGTATCTTCTTTGGGTTGAAGAGTTTTTGTATGAGGTCTATACGATTGATTTTTCTGAGTGTTCGCATAATTTGTTGTTTGTATTCGGGTTTGTACCAGAAAAAGAATTGTCGCTGTGCGAGTTTATCGTCTTTTGTACGAGCGCAAAAGATAGGTTCAAGTGTATATGGGTGGTAGCCAGAATAGTATATTTCAGTGGCGAGTGTCATAGGTGTAGGTGTAAAGTCTTGCACTTGTTCGAGATGGAAGTCTAATTCTTTGGTGAGCACTGCAAGTTCAGCCATATCTTCGAGTTGGCATCCGGGGTGTGACGAGATGAAGTATGGTATGATTTGTTGATTGAGACCATGCTGTTTGTTTATCTTGTCGAAAAAGGCTTTGAATTGTTTGAATTGTTCGAAAGACGGTTTGCGCATCAGTTTGAGCACACGGTCGGAGGTATGTTCCGGTGCAACCTTCAACCTACCCGACACATGTTTTAGTATCAGTTCTTGGGCATATTCCTCATCTATAATGTCATACCTGACACCGCTTCCTATAAATGATTTTTTTATGTACGGCAGGGCGTCAACAGTGTGATATATGTCAAGCAGTGGTTTGAGATTGAGGTTGAGATTTTTGCATATCTTGGGTTGGATACATGAGGGTCGAGCACATTTCTCGCAAAGTGTTTTGTCGCGTCCTGCGAGTTTGTACATATTTGCCGACGGTCCGCCGAGGTCAGAAAGATAGCCTTTGAAATCAGGTAATTCAGCAATTTGTTCAATCTCTTTGAGGATAGATTCTTTACTTCTTGAGGCTATAAATTTACCTTGATGGGCAGAAATAGTGCAGAAAGCGCATCCGCCAAAACATCCACGGTGCATATTGACAGAGAATTTTATCATCTCGTAAGCAGGAATGGTCTTACCTTTGTATTTAGGGTGTGGCAGTCGTATATAAGGTAAATCGAATGAGGCATCAATCTCTTGAGTTGTCATTGGCGGGTAAGGAGGATTGACAACGACATATTGTTTGCCCACTTGTTGAACGATATGTGCTGCATGCATTTTGTTTGATTCCTCTTCGATATGACGAAAATTGGCAGCATAACGTTTTTTGTCTTTGAGACAAATCTCGTGCGGTGTGAGTTCAATCTGTCCTTCGATATGTGGATTTTGATTAGAGAGATATGCTGTTTGCGGAACATCTTTGATTTGGTCGATAGATTTGCCTTCAAGCATTTGTCGAGTTATTTCCCATTGTGGTTTCTCGCCCATGCCATACACGAGCAGGTCGGCTTTTGAATCGACAAGAATACTTGGCAAGAGACGGTCTTGCCAGTAGTCGTAATGTGTAACGCGACGCAGAGAAGCTTCTATCCCGCCTATTACTATTGGCACATCGGGGAAAAGTTGTTTGAGTATTTTGCAATAAGTTATTGTGCAATAGTCGGGTCTCATACCGGCTTTCCCATCCGGAGTATAGGCATCGTCAGAGCGCCGACGGCGATTGGCTGTATAGTGATTAACCATAGAGTCCATAGCACCTGCCGAGACTGCAAAATACAGACGTGGTCTGCCGAGTTTTTTGAAGTCGCGCAAGTCGTCGCGCCAGTTAGGTTGCGGAACGACAGCCACACGCAAGCCATGAGCCTCAAGACTGCGACCAATGACGGCGGCAGCAAAAGACGGATGATCAACGTATGCATCACCGGAGAAAATTATTATGTCCAACTCATCCCATCCACGCAACTCAACTTCTTTCTTTGTTGTTGGCAGATAATTGAGTAAGTCATTAGGATTTTTCATTGTTCAAAAAATAGTGGCATATCAAGCCATGTATTGTGTGTTGAATCCGTGCGATATTCTTCTATAGTAAGTCTGTCATTGCTGATAGAAATTAAAGAAAAGCCTGCCTTAGTTTTTTCGTCACTCATAATGGTGCGGGTCAATATGTCCGGTCTGCCTCCACACTCAAAAATTATATTGCGGTGATAGTGACCACCAAAAAGACATGTTATGTCATATCGCTCAACTAATTCAACAGCTTTTTCAAAATTATCAACATCACCTTCTTGCATCGGATGGTGTGCGAATAAAAAGGCATATTTATATGATTGTCGCTTTCGCAAATACTTTTCTGACCATTGAATTGTTGAATCGGCAATATGTCCTTCAGACTTTCCGGCTGTGCCCGAATTTATACCAAGGAATAAACAACTATCATATTCAAAAACAAATCTATCATCGCCAAACACTTGTTTGTATGCGCTCATACAATAATCATTATAGCGTGTCTCTTGATTTCCGGGTATGATATAATATGACACGGAGAGTTGGTCAAGCATCTTTTTTGTTGTATCAAGATAGGCTGTATCACCTTTATGAACTATGTCTCCCGTTATGACTACAAATTTAATACTGTCTATGGTGTTTATCTGATTTATCGCATTTTGCAAGTCTGTAATTGTTTCTTTGTTTTTACCTATATGTGTGTCTGATATTTGTGCGAAAGAGAAATGCTGCGCTCTGCAAATATTGTTCGCAACACACAACATCACAAATATATAAAAAACAACTCTTCTCATATCTTACATCTTTCAGCGCAGCAGTCTTTGGTCTTTCAGCGTAGCGGTCTTTGATCTTTCAGCGCAGCAGTCTTTGGTCTTTCAGCGTAGCGGTCTTTGGTCTTTTCCTCACCGACCAGCCAAAGTGTCCTAATTCTTTTCCGAGACTGAAATACTGACCATGGGAATAAGTAATCAAATGCGCGCGTTCGAGTTCAAACTTGCCGGTGGCGGGGTTTATAAGTTCGTCATCGACCTGCACATTGACCACTTCTGCTATAAACATGTCATGACTTCCAAGGGGAATGATGCTTTTCACTTTACATTCTATATTGACCGGTGATTCTACAACGATAGGCGCTTCCACTTTTTCTCCTTTTTGCGGAGTGAGACGCATAGCCTGAAATTTATTAACTTGCCTACCCGATTTCACTCCACACCAATCTGTTGCCCGTGCGAGTGACTCTGTTGTCAGATTAATCACAAACTCACCTGTCTGCTTAATTATGCCATAAGAATGACGCTCCGGCCTAACACTGATATAACACATTGGCGGATTTGTGCATACCGTCCCACACCATGCCACAGTAAACAAATTGTAGTTTTCATCCTGATTACCACACGAAACCAACACCGCCGGTAGCGGATAAATCATTGTTCCGGGTTTCCATGATGTCTTCATTGTTCAATCTTAATAGGCTTCGGCATGAAAATTAGACATATTTCCGTTGTTCATTTTCCTTGCATAATGGTTCGTAGTCGTATTTACGCTTAGGATTCATCGGGAACCAACCTCGTTGCACTCGTTTTTTCTGCTGAAATACTTCGTGTATACTCCAAAAACATGACCAACCTACCACACCGAGTATTATTGAGACATAACTGTTTTCAACAAACATTGAAGCTACAAGACTTGCCACCCCACATATACCAAACAACCAATTAGATTTCAATCCTAAATAATACTCTGCCTTAATTACAAGCGGATGAAACATACCTATCGTCAAAAATGTTGCCGCTCCAATGATTAAACCTTCAAAATACATATCTAAAATCTAAAACAATTTATAGTGCAAAATTAATACATTTTCACGGATTAAGAAAACAATCATAAACAAATTTTATAAGAAGACAATAGAATACGATATTTTTTGAGAAGACAATTATTTTGGAAGACAATTAAAGACAATTTAAAAGACAAAAGGAAACAATAACTATGGAAAACAATTGAAGACGATTAGAAACAATAGGAAACAATTATTATCTATCTAAATGATTTAAGTTTCGCACTGCTGTTCAGTAGCACTTTTATTGAGATTATACCCAGTAGGGGTTTCCTTTTAATAGCATTAATATTGATTGTCAGCGTTATTTCCCGTTAGGGAATATCTTTTAAATTCATTTCTCGCCATAGAAATTCCCTAACGGGAAATCAATAGATAAATATAATCCGCTATTCTATTAAAAGAAAATCGCT
>JAFXPY010000029.1 GCA_017527495.1 Paludibacteraceae bacterium | reverse complement strand
TAGGCTCTCTAATGGGAGCTTTTATTATATCCTGCGCTTGGAATCAATAAAAACAACAACTCACATATAAGGGCTAACAATTTTTTATGTCAAATAAATAAAAAGAGACTATCTAACATTTTTGTTGTTAGACAGCCTCTTTTTTGTTTGCCGATAGTTCGGAATATTCGGAGTTTTCGGAGAATTCGGAGGACTCAAAGTTTTCGGAGAATTCCGAGTGTTCAGAATATTCGGAAAATTCGGAGGACTCGGAGAATTCAGAAAGTCCGCCTTATTCGGTTGCTTTTTCGTAGGCATCGACGATACGCTGTACAAGCGGGTGACGAATGATATCGCGATGGTCGAAATACTGGATCACTACACCTTTGACTTTGTCTAATTTATGCACAGCATCAATCAATCCTGATTGTTGCGTTTTGGGCAGGTCGATTTGCGTTATGTCGCCGGTTACTATCATCTTGCTGTTCACACCCAAACGCGTGAGAAACATCTTGATTTGCTGCGGCGTGGTGTTCTGCGCTTCGTCGAGGATAACGACAGCGTCAGACAGCGTACGACCACGCATAAAGGCAAGCGGTGCAATCTGTATGACACCATGTTCCATATAGTCTTGCAATTTGGCGGCAGGGATCATATCTTCAAGTGCGTCATAAAGCGGTTGCAGATATGGGTCGATTTTCTCTTTCATATCACCCGGGAGAAAACCTAATTTCTCACCTGCTTCAACAGCCGGACGCGAGAGGATGATCTTACGCACCTCACGATTTTTTAGTGCTCGCACTGCCAAAGCAATAGCAGTGTATGTCTTTCCTGAACCGGCAGGACCAATGGCAAAAAGAAGGTCGTTGGTTGCAAAATTCTCAACCAAGAGTTGTTGATTAGGTGTGCGAGCAATGATAGAACGACCATTGACACCATGCAGAATCAAGTTGTCGTGGCGATATTCCTGTGGTTGGTTGCCTTTGATTATTTCTACTATATGAGATTCTGTCAGCACATTATGTTGGACACAGAATTGTTCTAAGGCTTTGATATGTTGTTCAAAACGGTCTATCTCATCCTCTGCACCGCTCACTTTGATTATATTGCCTCGTGCCACAATTTTCAGCGCCGGGTGCAGATTCTTGAGCGTCAGCATATTTGCATTATTCACACCATAAAACACAGCAGTATCAAGAGCTTCATCAAGATATATTATTTTGTCATTTACCATCTTATTTATTTTATTATTTGGCCATTTACGATTTTACCATTTTTTCATTTGGCCATTTACCATTTTATCATTTGATTATTTATGTTAATTCTTCATATTTTGGTATGTCGTGGGCAAAGATATATTTTCCGTTCTCTACTTTGCATACTATTGTTTGTTTGCCATTAGCCACCATAAGATACGGCACGGTGAGTTTGGTGTTATATGTAGCGGCTTGGTCGAAAACTTTTTGTGTGAGCGCGACATCAGGTGCTTTAAATTCAATAATCATCAGAGGCTTACCTTCAAGAGCATAAACCACAGCATCGCACCTTTTTTTCATTCCATTAAGCTCTATCGTGTGTTCAACAGAGATAAGTCCTTTTTGATAATTATACTCATCAACGAGCAGATGTAAAGTGTGCTGTCTGACCAATTCTTCGGGAGTCAGTGCTACCCATCGTTTGCGCCATTGGTCGAACACCAACCGCCTTCCATCTTGCTCTTTTATGTGTGATCGGTCAAGCATAGCCTAACTTTTTGAGCTCGGTGTAAAGGCGTTGCACCGGCAAACCCATGACATTGAAATACGAGCCCTCTATACCCTCAACACCGACATAACCTATCCACTCTTGTATGCCGTACGCTCCTGCTTTGTCAAGAGGTTGGTAGCGCTCTACATAATAATTGATTTCTGCTTCTGAGAGTTTGGCAAATCGCACTTTTGTTGTAACTGCAAAAGAGCGTTGTTCTGCTTTAGTAGTGAGACAAACACCAGTGATAACTTCATGTTCGCGCCCTGAGAGTGTTTGCAGCATGAGGCGTGCATGATTTTCATCAGTAGGTTTGCCATACATCTTGCCATCGCACCAAACGATAGTGTCGGCTGTAATCAGCACATCATTGTGTTTCAAATTATGATGAAAAGCATTTGCTTTGAGTTGCGCAAGATAAAGCGGTATGTCTGCTCCTTGCAAATGAGAAGGATAAGTCTCAGCACACTCTATTTTGACGCACTGAAAGTCTAAATCCAAACCCGCTAACAGCTCACGCCGTCGCGGACTTTGTGAACCTAAATATATCATAAGATAGGAATAAATTGTCCAACTTGCTGACAAATCTGAATGAAAAATATCAAGGTATATACCAAGCCCCATCCCATCAAAATCTTTACCATTGTGGCACTGATACCATAGTCGGCAGAGCGGTTAGACCGCACAAATACCACCATTGCTATAAGCCACAAGACAGCGAAGCAAAGCATATAATTCATGTTGGCACTACCCCAACCTATCTCATACGGAATCCACTTGACATAAGCCAGCACAAGTAATCCTATGGTCAGTGCCATAAGACAAATCACAACAATCTTTGCAACAGTGTTACCTAATACGATAGGTATGGTGTGACATTCCAGTTCGCGATCGCCCACTTGGTCTTGCATGTCTTTGATTATCTCGCGTATGAGTGTGAGCATGAAAGCGAACAAGGCGAAAGCAAGCATCCATTTGTATATTGTTGCCGGAATGGATGTCTGATAGAGAATTTGCGGTTCAACAAATTTCTCAAGCGCCGACACATTAGCCATGGCTAATAAGAGCGGGACAAGAGCCGTTGTGAGTGCCACAATCAGATTGCCGACAAGGAACACACGCTTATAAGTTGACGAATAAAACCAGAGCAAACCGGGCACAAAGACTACCACCAAGCCTATGGTAAAGTTACGCAGCAAATAGGCTGCCACAATGCCACACACCACACCTATTCCTGTAGTGATTTGATAGTAGAGCATGGCCTGCTGACGGGTTACTGTTTTACTTACAATCTGACTGTCCGGACGATTAATAGCATCTATCTTTATGTCGAAATAGTCGTTGATGATATATCCTCCCGCTGCTTCAAAAATCATTGAGAGCATAAGCATAAGCATTGCTGACGCACTAATCATATATTCCGGTGCAACGCCATAATTCACCTGCAAAATAGGTGATATAACAAGATGCTGCAGCAGCCAAATAACCAAAAACAGCATCAACAAGTTTTTCCAACGAATAAGGCGAAATAAATCTAACATCATGGGTAATTAATGAGGATTTGAAAATTTGAAGATTTTTGACTATTCAAATTTTCAAATTTTAAATTTTATTATTTTTCCAGTCCAGCGTGGTACTTTGAGCCTGACGGGTATATCGCTTGATAGAACTATCTCTCCGAGTTGTTCGTCATTGAGTATGTCGGTTGGTTGGCTATGGCAGCCTGACGGCAAACCGAGGTAAGCAAATGCCTCACGCGGTATATTGATTTGCATGTCTGCATCACGATCGCTGAAATTGACAGCAACGAGGAGTAACTCATCGTCATATTTGCGCAAGAAAGCATAGTTGTTTTGTTTGTTGAAAGCGTCGGTCTGCGCATACTCAAGGTCGAACATCTCACCTTGTGTGATAGCCTTTTCTTTGAGCGAAAGAGACAATAGCTTGCGGTAGAAATTTTGCAGTTCTCGTTGCTCGTCACTCAAACCGGCACCGTCAAACTTGCCGTTATTTGTCCATGCTTGCAATGAGCGTACTCCCCAATAGTCGAATATCGTTGTGCGACCATCGACACCCGAGAAACCTTCCATGTCCATTCCTACCTCACCGAGCTCTTGACCTGCATATATCATTACAGGGCAGCGGGTTAGTGTGGCGGCAATAATCATTGCCGGCTCTGCACATATTCCGCGGCCACAGAAAAAGCCCGAAGCGATACGCTGTTCGTCGTGGTTTTCAAGGAAATTGAGCATATTGTCTTTGATGTCGTCTATTGCTTGCCAATAGTGCGTGATGTCGCTTGCCGCATGGTTACGCGATGTTATGGCACGCAACTTATCGTACATGCCAACTTTGTCGTATAAATAATCAAACTGCCCATAATGCAGATAATTGCGATACTCATTAGGGTTATAGACCTCAGCGATAAAGATACACTCAGGATATTTCTCTTTCACCTGCGGTATGACCCAATGCCAAAACTCAACAGGCACCATCTCTGCCATGTCGCAACGGAAACCATCAACACCTTTGTCTGCCCAGAAAAGCAGTATGTCGAGCATCTTATTCCATGTGTTGGGTATAGGATCGAATTGTTTTTCGCCTCCGCCGGTATAGAAAACACCATAGTTGAGCTTGACAGTCTCATACCAGTCGTTTTTCGAAGGGTGAGCAGTGAATTGGTCGTTACCTGTTGCTTTGGCAGGGAACTCATCGTAATCGCCTATATCAAACGATGGTTGGAACTTCTCGTTTGGAATATAATAGAAATTATTTAGCGGCGAGAAAGCCCATTCAGGATGGTCGGTCTCACCTAAGTCTTCAACACCTTTGGGCTTAGCATCGGAGTGATATTGCCTTGAGACATGATTTGCAACAAAATCAATAATCACTTTAAGATGTGCTCGATGAGTACGATTTACGAGGGTTTCAAACTCTGCCATACGATTTGGTACATCAACAGCCAAATCCGGGTCAACATCATAATAGTCCTTTATAGCGTATGGTGAGCCGGCTTTACCTTTCACTACTGCAGGATGGTCTTTGCGAATACCATACGCGCTGTAATCCGTCTGTGTGGCATGCTCAATAATTCCGGTGTACCATATATGTGTTACGCCTAATTCACGTATTGCTTTCAAGGCCTTCGGAGTGAAATAATTCATCTTACCGCAACCATTCTCTTCTATGCTCCCATTATGTTTGCGTGTTGTGTTGTAATTAACAAAGGTTCGTGGAAGAACCTGATAAATAACAAATTTTGCCATTATTACTTAGTCTAAAATATGGTATTAGATACATTTTTATTACGATTGCAAATTTAATTATTTTTTTTGTTGAAAACAAATTTTAACAACGAATAAAACGAATAATTTTTATACCACGAATGGAAACCAATGAGTTGATGGCTACTTTTTTTTAGAAAACGAATTTGACGAATGGAAGGGAATAATTTGTTTAATTCGTTTAATTTGTGAACCTTTTTTGAAATTGTTTTTAATTGTTTTTAATTGTTGACCTAACAAAATTCGTGATAATTCGAGCAATTCGTAGATAAATAATTTCGTATAATCAATTGACAATTGGTAATTGTTGACAAGATTGCTTTTCTCTCACTGCGAAATGGCATTTTTTTTAACGGAAAAGCCTGCGCTACAGAATGCAGCACAGGCTTTGTCAAAATATTTTCTGTAACTTATTCGCAATCAATCTGTGTTCCCGTGGCCTTAGCACCGGCCACATAATTGATTTGATAGCAACCATCGGCATCTCACATAAAAACACATTATTTTTTCCAATTATCTTTCAAAGAAGCTGTTCGGTTGAACACGAGATGGTCAGGTGTGCTGTCGTAATCGACAACGAAATAGCCTTGTTTGAGGAATTGGAAGTGGTCGAGTGGCTTGACGTCTTTGAGCGAACCTTCCACTTTGCACTGAACCACTTTCAATGAGTCAGGGTTGAGCAAATCGCGAAAATCACCTTCTGTGCCACTCGGGTCTTCAACAGCAAAGAGTCTGTCGTAGAGGCGTGCCTCTGCATCAAGACATGTTGTTGTCTCAACCCAATTGATAGTACTCTTCACCTTGCGATTGCCTCCTTCTGTTCCTGACTTGGAATTAGGGTCGTAGGTGCAATAGATTGTTGTTACATTACCTTCTGCATCTTTTTCGCAACCTGTACATTGTATGATATAAGCGCCTTTGAGACGTACTTCACGACCATTAGGCGTGAGGCGGTAGAAGTCTTTTGGTGCGTCTTCCATAAAATCGCCGCGTTCGACATATAGCTCGCGTCCGAAAGTCATTTGGCGTGTGCCGGCACTCTCTACCCCGTCGATATTTTCTACTGTCAGTTGTTCGTTGTTGCCTTCATAGTTGGTGATTACGAGTTTCACCGGATCCATGATGGCACATACGCGTGGTGCTTTTTCTTTCAAGTCCTCGCGAATAGTATGTTCTAGCAGGCCGACATCAATCGTACCCTCTACTTTGGTATAGCCTATTTTGTCGATAAAAGAATGTATCGATTCGGGTGTGTAACCGCGACGACGCAATCCGCATACTGTCGGCATGCGCGGGTCGTCCCAGCCGGCCACAAGACCCTCTTTGACCAATTGAAGCATTTTGCGTTTCGACATAACGGTATATGTTATATTCAGACGGTTGAACTCATACTGGTGAGGACGATAGTCGGTTGTGGCAAACTGGTCGATAAACCAATCATAAAGCGGGCGGTGAACAACAAATTCGAGTGTGCATATAGAGTGTGTAACGCCCTCAAAATAGTCGCTTTGTCCGTGTGCAAAGTCATACATAGGATAGGCTTTCCATTTTGTTCCGGTGCGGTGGTGCGGGTGGTCGGTGATGACACGATACATAATCGGGTCGCGGAAGTGCATGTTAGGATTAGCCATGTCTATCTTTGCACGAAGCACCATCTTACCTTCAGGTATCTCGCCTGAATTCATCTTGTAGAACAAATCAAGACTCTCTTCTACGGGACGGTTGCGATACGGGCTCTCTACACCCGGTTCTGTAGGCGTACCTTTTTGAGCAGCAATCTCTTCGGCAGTCTGCTCGTCGACGTATGCCTTACCATCTTTGATGAATTGCACCGCAAGGTCCCATAGTTTTTGGAAATAGTCGGAAGCATAATACACATTGCCCCATTCGAAGCCAAGCCATTTGATGTCTTGCATGATGGAGTCAACATATTCGGTATCTTCTTTTGCAGGGTTGGTGTCGTCGAAACGAAGGTTGCAAACACCCCCATATTTTTTTGCGATACCAAAGTCCATGCAAATGGCTTTCACGTGCCCAATATGCAGGTAGCCGTTTGGTTCAGGCGGGAAACGAGTTTGTATCCTACCATTATTCACGCCTTCTTGTAAGTCTTTCTCAACTATTTCTTCAATAAAATTCATAATTATGTATGTTTTAGAAAATTGATGTGTTATCATTGCTTGCCTCAGGAGTTATCTCTCCACAGAGGTCTGTTACAATCAGTTCTTTGACCAATTCTATTCTGTTGGGGTTTTCGCCCAAGAGATACATCAGTTTGGTTACGAGGGCTTCTGTTGTAATGTCGTAACCGGAAATCACGCCTGCTTTAATCAGCGGCAGACTGGTCTCGTATTTCCCCATCTCTACCGTTCCCGTCAGGCACTGCGATTTATTCACAATTATTATTCCTCTGTCAACGGCATCTTTCAGTGCTTTGTAAAGCCATTCCACGCTACTTGCGTTGCCGCTGCCGAATGTCTCTAACACCACTGCATGAAGGTTAGGTATGTTGAGTATTGCTTTTACTGTCTGTTCGCTTATGCCGGGAAAGAGTTTGAGTATTGCCACATTTTGGTCAACACGAATTCGCAAGCGTAATGGCTTATCGTAGTCCGGTTTGTGAATGAAAGGCAGGTTATACTTTATGTGTACTCCGGCTTTTGCAAGTACGGGGTAGTTATACGAATTGAACGCATCGAAATGTTCTGCATTCTTTTTTGTTGTACGATTAGCGCGATAGAGGGTGTCTTCAAAAAATATACATACCTCAGGCACTATCGGCAGGCCGTCTGATGTGCGTGCTGTGGCCATCTCTATCGAGGTGAGCAGGTTCTCTTTTGCGTCGGAACGGCGCGAACCCATCGGCAACTGACTACCGGTAAAGATAACCGGTTTGCCTAAATTTTCAAGCATAAAAGAAAGAGCCGATGATGTGTATGCCATAGTATCGGTGCCATGAAGGACAACGAAGCCATCATACTGGTCGTATAAATCGTAAATCGTTTGCGCCAAACGAGCCCATACGGGCGGCAAGATGTCGGATGAATCAACAAGGGGCTCAAATGGCATAAAATCGATTTTCACTCCACTGTTGAACACATCAGGCACATACTCACGCAAACGACTCACCTCAACAGGACGAAGCGCACCTGTCTGAGGATCCTCAATCATACTGATTGTTCCACCGGTGAATATCAAAAGTACAGCGTTGCGTGTTGTCATAATTTCTGCCTTAGAATTGAACTTTTCCTACTTTTACACTGCAAAGGTAGTACATTTTATTAAAATTTCAAAATAATTTTCATTTTAAACGCCTTGTTTTCTTAATTTTTGCTTAATTCGTGGAAATAAACTAATTTTGCACTACTAATTGAAACGAATATTTTGGAATACGAATTTGACGAATAAAAGCGAATAATTAGTTTAATTCGATTAATTCGTGAACCTTTTTTTAGAAAACGAATTTGACGAATGAAAGCGAATAATTAGTTTAATTCGATTAATTCGTGAACCTTTTTTTAGAAAACGAATTTGACGAATGAAAGCGAATAATTAGTTTAATTCAATTAATTCGTGAACATTTAGAAAACATTTAGAATACGAATTATACGAATGAAAGCGAATAATTAGTTTAATTCAATTAATTCGTGAACCTTTTTTTAGAAAACGAATTTGACGAATAAAAGCGAATAATTAGTTTAATTCGATTAATTCGTGAACCTTTTTTTAGAAAACGAATTTGACGAATGAAAGCGAATAATTAGTTTAATTTGATTAATTTGTGAACCTTTTTTTTAGAAAACGAATTTGACGAATGAAAGCGAATAATGTGATTTTACTTATGCGCAATGACTAAATGAACAAATAAATGAACAAATGGTAAATGAGTAAATGAACAAATAATCATGACTTGGTTTCTACTTGGCATATTATCGGCATTATTTCTTGGTTGTTACGATGTGAGCAAGAAACTCTCACTGACCGACAATCGCGTCATCACTGTACTCACTCTGTCGGTCTGCATATCGAGTTTGCTACTCCTTCCTATGCTTGTTTTGTCGCGCACAAACACGGAAATGATGCAACAAACTATTTTCTTTGTGCCCAAAATAGACTTACGCACACATCTTTATATACTTCTCAAATCTGTCATCGTTCTTTCATCATGGGTGTTTGCATATATGGCAATGAAACACTTGCCACTGACTATCGTTACTCCAATCAATGCCACTCGCCCTATGTGGACTCTTGTTGGTGCATTAATTATTTTTGGTGAGCAACTCAACGCATGGCAATGGGCAGGTGTTGTGGTTTGCTTACTGTCTTTTTATGCCTTTTCGTTGGTTGGCAAAAAGGAGGGTGTGTCGTTTGTGCATAACCGCTGGATATGGGCCTTGATAGCAGGCACACTGCTTGGAGCCTCAAGCGGTTTATACGACAAATATCTTATGCACAAGTTCGACCATAATGCAGTACAAGTATTCTACACCTTCTACCAGGCAGCCTTGATGCTTGTCGTTTGGATAGTTGATAGTCTGCGCCACCACAAGACAATCAACCAAAGTGTTTCAAGCGTCAATTGGCACTGGTCGATAGCACTTATTTCGGTCTTTTTAGTGGCATCTGATTTTGTCTATCTCCTTGCACTGACTTATCCCGACTCACTGATTTCCGTTTTGTCGGCCGTAAGACGCTCCGGTGTTGTCGTCTCTTTTTTGTTCGGTATATTAGTTCTGCACGACAAAAACCCACGCCTCAAGACTCTTTGTCTTATAGGCGTTATGATTGGTATTCTACTACTATTCATCGGAAGTTGATAGTTTTTTTGCACAAAAGGAATACATGAATGTGAAAAAAACTTATTCACATTTGCCTTGATGGAAAAAAAGTTTTATCTTTGCAAACAATTTGTAAAATAAGACAATGAAAATCATCATACTTGGCACGGCATATCCATATAGAGGCGGATTATCGGCCTTCAACGAGCGCCTTGCACGACAATTCCAAAACGAGGGGCACGATGTTGAGATAGTTACATTCACACTTCAATATCCCGATTTTCTTTTTCCAGGAAAGACGCAGTACTCTGACGAACCTGCTCCGCAAGACCTGAAAATCACAAGAGCAATGAACTCTGTCAATCCTTTTTCGTGGATGAAAGTGGGACGCATGATTCGCAAGGCACAACCCGACCTGCTCATAATCAAATTCTGGATTCCACTCATGGCTCCATGCTTAGGTACTATAGCACGCATTGCCAAACGCAACGGGAAAACAAGAGTGGTGTCTGTGCTCGACAATGTCATTCCACACGAGAAACGCCCTTTAGACAAGCTCTTAGTCAGATATTTCATCAATAGCATCGACCGCTTCGTGGCTATGTCGGACAGCGTACTGAACGACATCCGACTTTTCACTACTGACAAACCGGCACAACTCAGCCCACACCCCCTCTACGACAACTTCGGCACACTGCAAGACAAGACTCAAGCACGCAACAAACTCAATCTCGCCACAGACAAAACCACATTGCTCTTTTTCGGCTTTATTCGCGACTATAAAGGACTCGACCTGCTCATGCAAGCCTTTGCCGACAAACGAATCGACAAAAGCAAGGTACAGCTCATCGTTGCAGGCGAATTCTACAACAACAGCGAGAAATACACTCAATTAGAGAAAGAGCTCCACATGGAAGGACTCATAGAATGGCGCACCAATTTTATTCCTGACACCGAAGTAGCTACTTATTTCTCAGCTGCCGACCTTATCGTGCAGCCTTACAAATCAGCCACACAGAGCGGAGTAACTCAGATTGCCTACCATTTCAACAAGCCTATGCTTGTAACTAATGTAGGCGGTTTGGCAGAAATAGTGCCCAACGGCAAAGTGGGATATGTTACTGATGTTGATGCAAAAGCTATAGCCGACGCTCTTGTTGATTTTTGCAACAAAGACAATCCTGACTGTTTTGCCAAAGGCATTGAAGAAGAAAAGAAAAAATACGACTGGAGTCGAATGACCGCAGCCATAACTAAATAATGTTTCACCCATGATTATCAGAAGTAAAGCACCATTAAGACTTGGACTTGCAGGAGGAGGCACCGATGTCTCTCCATACTCCGACATCTACGGCGGAGCCATACTTAATGCCACTATATCACTCTACGCCTACACCACCATAGAGCCTCTCAACAATGGCACAATAGTTTTCTCTTCGCCCGATGCCGGCATAGAAGAGATATACAGCAGCAACACCGTGTTGCCCACCGACGGCTATTTTGTGCTTGCCAAAGGGGTGTACAACCGCATCGTCAGCGACTTCACTCACAAAGCATTGAGCTTCCGCATAACGAGTCATGTTGACTCACCGGCAGGAAGCGGTTTGGGCACATCATCGACTCTTGTGGTCAGCATATTAGGTGCTTTTGCCGAATGGCTCAAACTGCCTCTTGGTGAATACGACATTGCACGCCTGGCCTACGAGATAGAACGCAAAGACCTACAGATGACAGGAGGCAAACAAGACCAATACGCCGCCACCTTCGGAGGATTCAACTTCATGGAATTTCTGCCCGACGACAAAGTGATTGTCAACCCTTTACGCATCAGGCAACGCTTTCAGGACGAACTTGCCCATAACCTTCTGCTCTACTACACACAGACAAGCCATGTCTCCGCAAAGATAATCGAAGGACAAATCAAGAATGTCAATAGCGGCAAACAAACATCTATCAACGCTATGCACCAACTCAAGCAGCAGTCTATCGACATGAAAGAATGTCTGCTCAAAGGCGATATCGACAACATCGGCAACCTGCTCAACAAAGGATGGGAAGAGAAGAAAAAGATGACCACAGAAATCACCAACCAACTGCTTGACGACATCTACAACACAGCCATCAGCGCGGGGGCGACAGGAGGCAAAGTGTCAGGAGCCGGCGGAGGAGGATTTATGTTCTTCTACTGCCCCAACACATCAAGATATGCCGTGGAAAAAGCACTGACCGAACACTTCTCCGGTCAGGTGAAAAGATATGAATTTACATCAGAAGGACTGAAGACATGGACAATGTAATCACACGCTCTATAAGCGAAAGCATAAACACCAAACAAGCCATTCTCGAAAACAACGAGTTGCTTCAACGCATTCAAGACGCTGCCACGACGATGGTCAGTGCACTACGCAACGGACACCGCATATTATGGTGCGGTAATGGTGGCTCAGCAGCCGACGCACAACACCTCGCTGCCGAACTCTCAGGACGATTCTATTTCGATCGACCGCCACTCAACTCCGAAGCACTGCACTGCAACACTTCCTACCTCACCGCTGTGGCTAACGACTATGGCTACGACCTCATCTACTCTCGAATGATTGACGGCGCATGCACTGAAGGAGATATACTCGTTGGCATTTCAACATCAGGCAACTCAAAAAATATAGTCAACGCCTTCAACAAAGCAAAACAACTCGGTGTAACAACAATCGCACTCACCGGAAAAAAAGGCGGAGAGATGGGAAAGATAGCCGACCTGCTGCTCAATGTGCCATCTGACGACACTCCACGCATTCAAGAAGCACATATCATGGTGGGACATATCATTTGCGAAATAGTTGAAAAACAAATGTTTCCGCAAAAATGATAGACGAAGCAATCATACTTGCAGGTGGTTTTGGCACCAGACTCGCACATATCTTAGGCGACATACCTAAGCCTATGGCTCCTGTGGCAGGAAAGCCATTCCTCACCTATCTGCTCGACAAACTACACGACGCACACTTCAGACGAATAGTGCTCGCCACAGGCTATCTGCACAACAAAATAGAAAACTATTTCGGCAGTACCTACAAAGGTATGCAAATTCTCTATTCTGAGGAGACACAACCATTATTCACCGGCGGAGCAATCAGGAAAGCAACACAACTCATTGAAAGAAACGACTTCCTCGCTCTCAATGGCGACACATTGTTTTGCATCGACTTCAACGGCTTCATTGCTTTCCACACTCAACAACATGCACCTATCAGCATTGCCCTCAGACAAGTGCCGGACACAAGCCGCTATGGTGCCGTGCGCATGCAAGACAATATCATTGCTGATTTTCAGGAAAAACAAGACTCGACAGGCGCAGGAGTTATCAACGGCGGAATATATGCCATCAACAAACCATGGCTGCAAGACCTCAACATGCCCGTGAAATTCTCTTTCGAAAAAGATGTTCTGCAACAATTCACCTCGCAACAACCTCAATTTGCAGGCATGGCATTCTACAATTATTTCATCGACATAGGCATACCCGACGACTACCACAAAGCACAACGAGAATTTGCCTCACTATTTCCGAAAGACCGCTTTCTGTTTCTCGACCGCGACGGAGTGGTCAACAAACAAATCATCGGAGACTATGTTCGCAGTCTCGACCAATGGCAGTGGGAAGACAACGCCTGCCAAGCACTCGCCCAAATGTCAAGAGACTTTGAACGCACAATCATAGTTAGCAACCAACAAGGTATCGGCAAGGGACTTTTCACTCTCAGCGACTTGGACAACATACACAACTATCTACAACAAGAAATTGTCCTCCATGGCGGCAAAATAGATCATATCTATGTATGCACAGCCCTGCAAACAGACAACTCACCTATGCGTAAGCCACAAATAGGTATGGCACTTGAAGCACAAAAAGACTACCCCGAAATAGACTTTACACAATCAGTTATGATTGGCGACTCGCTCACTGACATGCAATTTGGCTACAAAGCACAGATGAGATGTATCTTCGTAACCAAAGGCAAACCCGTACCACCTGAAATACAAGACTACACCGACCTATACATCAACAACTTAGACAGCTACTACAACACGAAGTAAACAACATCAAAGTCATGCAACAGCAACTTATCCAATACGCTCAACAATATGAGACGGCAGATTTTCTAAACGGCGATCCGTCATGGTTTATGCACCAAGTTGCAGAGCAACGCGACCAAGAGACAATAGCTTTTCTTGCCGCTGCACTCAGCTACGGACAGCGCAAACAATTCATGCCTAAGATTGAAAAAATGCTTTATTGGTCGGACAATAAGCCATACGATTGGGTGCGTAATGGTGGCTACAAAGACTTCTTTTTCGAAAACGACAAATATAGTTTCTATCGCCTCTACACCAACCATCACATGTATTGTTTTCTCGCCCGTCTGCAACAACTCTACAAAGAATATGGCTGTCTTGGCGAATACATACAGACACAAGCGACAACAGGTATTGAAGCAGTAGAAGCAATATGCAACTATTTTGCTCCAATCAAAACGCCCATCATACCCAAAGACACCACCTCGGCATGCAAACGCTTGTGTATGTTTTTGCGTTGGATGGTACGCGACGACTCACCCGTCGATTTAGGTCTCTGGAGCCATTTTATTGACAAACGCACACTCATCATACCACTCGACACACACGTACTGACCGAAGCTACAAGACTGCGACTCATCAACAGCCGCACAGCAACGATGGCAACAGCACAAAAACTAACCCACACACTGGCGGAGATATTTCCCGACGACCCACTGCGCGGCGACTTCGCTCTCTTTGGCTATGGCGTAAACAAAAACAGCAATGGCAAATAATAAGACAAATGCTTGTCGCTTGCTCGACCAAGCACATATCCCATACGAAATAATCACCTATGAAGTTGACGAAAACGACCTCAGTGCAGTACATGTGGCACAAACCATAGGTGAAGACATCGACCAAGTGTTCAAGACTCTTGTTCTGCGTGGTGACAGAACAGGAATATTCGTGTGCGTCATACCCGGCGCCGAAGAAGTCAACCTCAAAAAAGCTGCCAAGGCAAGCGGTAACAAAAGCTGCGAGATGACACATGTCAAAGAACTGCTCGGACTGACAGGGTATATCCGCGGAGGCTGCAGCCCGATAGGGATGAAAAAAACATACCCTATGTATATTCACGAGACATGCATACTCTTTGACGAGATATTTATCTCCGGCGGACAACGCGGACTGCAACTCAAACTCAACACACAACAACTAATCGACTACTCACACCTGCAAATCGCAGACTTAACATAATACATTATGAAAGGAAAAAACATCTACAACACACTCGATAAAATTTGCGGAAACAAATTTTTTATGCTTATTTTCATACCGATAAGCATAGGTTTTCTGCTCGTCTTTTCATTCACCACCTCGCCTCTATTTGTCAATGACGGCATGGATAGTGCTGTGTTCAAAACACTTGGATACGCCATCCTCCAAGGTAAAAAAATCTATGTCGATATATTCGACAACAAAGGACCACTACTCTTTTTTATTGACGCTTTCGGTCAGTGGCTCATACAGGGAAGAACAGGCATTTTCTTGCTGCAAATCATCGGACTGAGTGTAGCACTGATTTTCATCTATAAAACAATAAATCTATTCACCAACAATATCAACTCTTTCTTCGTCATACTCCTGACTCTTTTTATCTATGGAGGACTTATTCAAGAAGGCAACCAATGCGAAGAATGGATGATGAATCTCATCGCAATAAGTTTCTACCTCACTTTCAAGTATTTCAAAAAACATAGCGACGAACCATACCCTCTCAAATATAGTCTTTTACAGGGAATTATCTTTGCCGCTACATTCTTCATCAGGCCTAATGATGGCGTGGCTTGGGTTGGCGGGCTATATGCCGGCATAATTCTCTATCTGCTGTGGAAAAAAGAGTACAAAAATATAATCCAAAATATAGCTCTATTCCTGCTCGGCACAATAATCGTCGCAACACCGATTTGCTTGTATTTCGTCCATTTAGGCACACTTAACGACATGTTGTACGGGCTATGGTTCTTCAATCTGGATTACAAAAATGCACCCAATTTCTTCCTCTTTTGGGCATATCCGCAAAAAATGGCTCTCATGGTTGTGTTCATCACTTTTGCTATCATGGTGTGGAATACCGACTACAAAAATCTTCTATTCCCGACTATTCCACTGCTCATTGCCGGGACTCTACTTATAGGCACCGACTTCTTCTCTCACTACTACATTGTTATGCTGCCTTTTTTCGCTCTGTATCTTACTTTTATTCTGTTACAAGCCAACAGATCTATACTAATCATAGCAATCGCCATCATCAGTTTTATGCCTTTAGTTGACAACAAACCCATATTCAAAGTAGGACGCGAAAACTACTCGGAAGTTATGAGCTCACTCACCAACGGACAAGAGAACATAACGAATTTCTACCAAGAAACCGGTAAATTACTCAACTATATTCCGGAACAAGAAAGAGACCAAATCTGGAACTATAACTTACGCTGGACAGGAGGCAAACCACTCGCCCCATCTGCCTTCTCAATCTTTTGGCACAACAAACTAATACAATGCAACAAAGTAACATTCGGCAACAACAAAAGGCTTACACAAGAAGACAACATCGCTGTACACAAACCTAAATGGATACTTGTTGACCATATCTGGTATGACACACAACTAATCAAAAAAGACACAACGCTTCACAACCAATACGAAGAAATAATGAGAGCTGACACCACAATCAGTACACTACGCCTCTACCGCAGGAAATAATAATTTGACGAATGATTTTGGGAAGCGAATAATTAGTGTAATTCGACAACATTTTTAGAAAACGAATTTGACGAATAGGAGGGAAACAATTTGTTTAATTCGTTTAATTTGTGAACTTTTATAAAAACGAATCCAACGAATTGAAACAAATATTCTGCTTTCTCAGATTTCTCTGTGGAAGACTTTGTAGAAAACGAATCTGACGAATTAAAGCGAATAATTGCCTTTAATTGTGCATAATTGTGGGCTATTCTTTTTTTGTCCAAAATTGAGAAAAATTAAAGAAAATTTTTGGTTTTCTATTTTATTCCATTTTGGATAATTTTTGACCAAACAAAATTCGTGATAATTCGGGTAATTAGTAGAGAAATAGTTTTGTGTAATCTGCTGACCAAACAAAATTCGTGTTTTATGTTTCGCAAGTAAATAAATGCAAACTAAATTAGGGGGAGAAATAAAAGGGAGGGCTGCGGCAATACCATTGCCGCATTTAGAAAAACAATGTTAGATGATTTGAGGCAGTGGAAGGGAGGGCTTCAGCAATACCATTGCCGCATTTAGAAAAACAATGTTAGATGATTTGAGGCAGTG
>JAFXPY010000028.1 GCA_017527495.1 Paludibacteraceae bacterium | reverse complement strand
CTTTTAAATTCATTTTTCGACATAGAAATTCCCTAACGGGAAATCAATGGATAAATATAATCGGCTACCCTATTAAAAGAAAATCGCTACGCGATAATCTATAATATAAAGAAAAAAGATATATTCCTGCAATATTAACCAGGTGGGAAACTTCAGTAACTATATCAATCACAAAGTGTACTTTAATTTTTGAATTCGTCTGTATATAGCATCTCGTCGTAAATGCTTAAGATATATTTATGATTTATTAGTCCCTTTTCTTCGTCTCTATGTAATGTCCATGGATAGTCATCAATTGGTGCTTGTTTGTATAATAAATTACCATTATCATCGTAAACGAGCATACTGTCAATGAATAGGCTTAATGGCTCTTCCATAGTAAACACCTTATTCATTATTAGAAATAGTTTGTCATTACTATATTCGTAATTGTTTCCGATTTTGAATGTTTCTATTTTATCGGGATGCCGCTCTTTTTCATATTCAATTAATCCTATTTGTTTTCGCGTGTATGTAAGAAAATTGCATGACAAATCAGTAAATTACAATTTTACGGTGAGCCCAACGGAATCACATTATAGTTAACAATAACATAGCTATCTCTGTCAGGTCTTGAATGTTCATGATCAAGTCCTAATACATGACCTAATTTATGAAGATATGTTCTTTTTTTTTCAAATAAATTTTGCAAAAGGAATACCCGCGAAGCGGATATTCCTTTTCATATAGATAACAATCTGTAGTTAGATTATTATTTCAATTCTGCCAAGTATTTGATGGTGCGAACCATTTGGCTTGTGTAGCTGTTCTCGTTGTCGTACCAGCTAACTACTTGTACTTGATATGTGTCGTCGTCAATCTTTGATACCATTGTTTGTGTAGCGTCAAAGAGTGAGCCGAAGCGCATACCGATAACATCGCTTGATACGATTTCGTCTTCGTTGTAACCGAAGCTCTCGTTGGCAGCAGCTTTCATTGCAGCGTTGATACCTTCTTTTGTGATGTCTTTACCTTTAACAACAGCGATAAGGATTGTTGTTGAGCCGGTTGGTGTCGGTACGCGTTGTGCTGAACCAATCAATTTACCATTCAATTCAGGTATTACAAGACCGATAGCTTTTGCAGCACCTGTTGAGTTTGGAACGATGTTTTGTGCGCCGGCACGGCTACGACGGAGGTCGCCTTTGCGTTGTGGGCCGTCAAGAATCATTTGGTCGCCTGTGTAAGCGTGGATTGTTGACATAATACCGCTGCAAATAGGAGCATAGTTGTTCAAAGCAGCAGCCATAGGAGCCAAGCAGTTGGTTGTGCATGATGCAGCTGAGATAACTGTGTCAGCAGGGGTCAGAGTTTTGTGGTTTACATTGTAAACGATTGTTGGAAGGTCATTGCCTGCAGGAGCTGAGATAACAACTTTCTTTGCACCGGCTTTGATATGAGCCTCTGCTTTTGCTTTGCTTGTGTAGAAACCTGTGCACTCCAAAACAACATCAACACCTAATTTGCCCCATGGCAGATCAGCTGCATTTGGCATAGCGTAGATTGTGATTTCTTTACCGTCAACTGTGATTGAACCCGGAGTAACAACTGTTTTACCATCTTCTGCAAGAACAGCATCTTTGTAAGAAACACAGTGTTTGCCCTCGCCTAATTTGCCGGCGAAACCACCTTGTGCTGTGTCATACTTAAGAAGATGAGCAAGCATCTTAGGACTTGTCAAGTCGTTGATTGCAACAACTTCGTATCCTTCTGCCTCAAACATCTGACGGAATGCCAGACGACCAATACGGCCAAAGCCGTTAATAGCTACTTTTGTCATTTTTTTTGATAATTTATTTAGTTTGTATGTTTCTTTAACTTTTCGTATGCAAAGTTACAAAAAATCTGCAAATTTTGAAAATCTTTTACAATAATTTTTCACTTTGCTATATAGACTTTGCAAAAAAGTGCAACTATTCTATCAATCCTTCGGGCAACTGCATTGTAATGCTCTTTTCTGCATGGTTAATCTCGCTTACCAAATCGGCATGAAAGGGTATGATTAACTCATTGTCGAGTTGCAAAACGGCATTTTCGTCTGTAATAAAGTCTATGTCTGTTATTGTTCCTATTTTGCCGGATTGTTGGTCGAAAACAACATATCCGACGATGTCGGTGTTGAATGCCGGCCGGTCTGTTTCGGCTGTTTTTTCAATCAAGATTTTATGTCCTACAATTTGTTGTGCTGATTGTTGTGAATCGACATCTATAAACTTGACGACAATACTTGTGTCTGATTTCCAGCGATATTCGTCGATGAAAAAAGGAATATATGTGCCGTCAATCTCTAAAAACATAAATTCTATGTCCATGTCGTCAAACACGGGGTTGCTGATTTGGCATTGCAGTTCACCCTTGGTGCCGAAAATGCCTGAGGTGTGGCCTATTTCGATTAGTTGGTCTTTTGTCATACTACTTGTTTTACTTTTTTTGCATCGGCGTAGAGTAAATAGCCGAGCACTTTTTTTGTGGTTATAGTCTGTTGCCCAATCTGATATGTTGGCATGGCTTCTTGAATCAGTCTGACATAGTTGCGTATTTGTCGGTCGTAAGTCTCTGATTGGTGTTGCGTGAATTTATAATCGACAACAATAATTGTTCCGTTCGGGTAGAGCATAATACGGTCGGGGCGATATATCTCTCCTTTTTCGGTCAGCAAACTTGTTTCGTTCAGCACTTTATGGTCATGCTCGAACCATGCTCGTGTTTGAGGCAAAGTGATTACTCTAACAATCTCTTTCTTGATTTCTTCAATTTGCGACAGCTCAGAGCCTGTGCATACTTTTCTTACAGCCTCATCAAGGTCGTCATTGTACTCAATGAGGCTCATTATGTTGTGCAGCAGATTACCGCGTTTTGTCTGTTCGGTAGAGATTTCTTGTATAGTCAAACGCTCACCAATAGGCTCCGATTTGAGCAAATTATCTATCTGTATTGTTTCAATTTCATTATCGTCGTCTTGCTGCTCTTGTGTCCAATCTGATGTTTGCTCGCTGTCGGCATACTCGAAAGTCTCAACATTGTCGTCTTCGCTCAAATCAGTTAATCCGAGTTGTTGAGTAAGGTAATCATATAGTGTCTGTCCATAAGAGTCGGTTAGTTTTGTTTTGCCTTTTGTTTTCTTGTCAGGACTTTTGTCTGCAAAAAGATATAGTTCATATTTTGGACGTGTAAAGGCCACATAGACAGTGTTGAGGCCATCAAGAAAGCAATGCAAAGCCTCTTCGTAATAAACATCTGCCAAGGCAGTAGATTTTATACCTGTCTCTATGCTTATCGGAATGAGCGGAATGTCTTGTAACTTTGAGTTTAACGAATAGTTTTCAGGGAAAATCCATTGTATGTTTTCTTTGCCGAAATTGATATGCCTTATATTCATATACGGCATTATCGCCACGTCAAATTCCAAGCCTTTTGCTTTGTGGATTGTAGTGATCAGAATAGCGTCTTCTTGTTCAGGAGCAGGAATGTTGAGGTTCTCTTTGTGTTCCTTCCACCATTGCAAGAAAGCATAGATGTCGGTTGATTGAGCCGCGCCAAAGGCGTGCATATTGTCAAGAAGAGTTTGCATATAGGCAGTTTCTTGTTTGGCTGTGGTATCTAATTTGTCACCAAAACCATTCATTATCCAATCAACTAACTGTTCCGTTTTGTCGTAGAGAGTGTTTTGATGTTCAGTAAGATTGACGGCATGTCCGAGCAGTGTTTGCTTGAGTTCTTCTGTCTTATTCTCTTTAAGCAAAGTATAGTAGGCAGATGATTGCTCAGCTACCCACTCTAACGACTGACCGGATAGCGAAGCGATATTGTAGTAAACGCTATAGATATGTATTCGCTCTTTGGGCTTTTGGATATGACGATAAATGTTAATTATGAGTTGTATCGTTGTGGCCGCTTCGAGTACTAACAGGTCATTTGAAAATATCTTATAGTTGTTTTGTGTCAGCATCTGAGCCACTTTCTTGCCTTCTTCATTTATCCTAACCATGATTGCTATCCGGTTGGGTTTAATATGGCGCTGGTTAATCAGTTCGTCAAGCAAGCTGATGAGTTGCGGTTCAAGGTCTTTCTCGTATGTATGGTCTTCTTTGGTAGTTATAAATGAAGCACGAACAAGGCCATGTTTGTTGTTTTTGCTGTTTGCTTTTTGCTCTATAGTCTTGTAGTAATTCTCAACTTTTATTTTGAATTCACCTTTTGTGTTCTTATAGTTCTCATTTGAATCTTTCACTCCATCTCCTAACAAACATTGCGATTTATTCTCTCCTTTTTTGTTTGATTGATCGATACAAGATAGGGCGAATTTGAAAAATTCGTTGTTCCATTTGATTATGTGCGGGCAGCTGCGATAGTTGGTTTCGAGTTGTTGATGGCTGATATTTTCGGCAGGAAATTGTTGGTCAATCTGATATGCCAAGATATCAGCATTACCATTTCGCCAACGGTAGATACTTTGCTTAACGTCTCCCACAATGAGATTATCGTTGCCATTGTCAAGACTTTCTTTGACCAACGGCAAGAAATTCTGCCATTGTAGGCTACTTGTGTCCTGAAATTCGTCAATGAGATAGTGTTTGAGTCGTTGTGATATTTTTTCGTAGATAAAAGGTATGTCGCTTCCATCAATGATTTGCTGCAGGCGACGGTTAGTATCGCTCAGCGGGAGACGATTGAGCTCTTTATTGTCTAATTCAAGTTGTTTGCTCAGTGCTCCTAATATGCCGATTAGATAGAAATTCTTGCGTATATTCTCGGCTATGGCGTTGTCGTAGAAACATTCAATATAATCAACATAGCATTGTTGCAAACCATTGTAGAAGGCTTCAATAGCATTACGATCTTGCTTATATTTAGTTAAGAAACATTTGCCTAAATCGCCGTTTGCAATTGAACTATATGTTTGACTTATACTGTTTTTTAGTTTGTCACTCATTTTTGCATTATTGGTAATCATATCTTCAATACCATATTTCTGCAAAATAGAGCAATATCTTTCGTAAATTTTATGACATCTTGATTTTACTTCGTTATAGTAATCGTTGAAAATCTTTTTGTATTTTTGCGGTTCATTGATAAGTTCCTGCACCTTAGGTTCTTTGAGAAATTGCTGAAAAGACTCGCTGAACAAAATTTGAGCGTGTTTGAGCAGTTTGCTGTGAATGTTCCAGTTGCCACCTTCGTTGACATTTTCTTCAATAATATCGGTGAGCCATATCTTGAGGGCTTTGTAATCATCAATATTGTAGAGCATATTGTCAACGGCCATTGACTTGATTTGCTCGTGGTCCATATCGACAACATATCCACCCGGGAGGTTGAGTTCCATAGCAAACTGACGGACTATTTTCTGGAAAAAACTGTCGATGGTGCTTATTGAGAAAAGTCCGTAATCATTAAGTATGTCATTCAGGATTCTTTTACTCCATTCGTTGATGCAGTGTTGGTTGTTCTTGTCGATGTTTTCGAGATTTACGCTATTTTCCTGAATATATCTGTTGATATGTGAAATGATTTCGTCTATGTATTTTGATTTTTTACTTTCAGCCAACAGATAAAGTTCCCTGACTATACGACTTTTCATTTCGTTTGTAGCCTTGTTGGTAAATGTAACGGCAAGGATTTCTCGATGCAAGTTGTTGAGTCTTATGTCGTTTGTCTGAGGTTGGTACAATGCTTCGCATGCAACTATTTTGTCGAACATCATGAGAATATACTCTTTTGTGAGAGTGTATGTCTTGCCTGAGCCTGCTGAAGCAGAATATATAGTTAGTTGTGCTTGTTTCATGTTATTTGGCTTTATATCCTAATTGTCTGAGTGTTGCTATTGCTTTATCTTTCAGATTTCCCTGCAAAAGGATTTCTCCGTCGCGTGTGCTTCCGCCAACGGCAAGGCGCTGTTTGAGTTCGCGGGCGAGACCTTCTGCCGTCTCGTCGTTGAGTGCAGGTTCCGCATATATTATTGTGGCCATTTTGCCACGCCGTTTCTCCGTTATGATTCGCAACAATGGTTTATTTTCTTTCTGTTTTGGTTGCGATGTCTCTTGTTCGGGAGCAGCTTCAAGCTGCATGTTTAATATGTTTTCCGGTAATTCCATGTTTAGACCACTTCGTTGTTAGAGATTAGAATATAGAACGCTTCGCTGTGAGATTTTAGAACGCTTCGCTGTAAGATATTAGAGATCTCTCACTTCTAACAGCAAAAGGCGGTCTCACTTCTCACTTCTATATCAACTGTTGTGCTATGTCGTGAATAATTATGCCACCCGCCACCGACACATTTAGCGAGTGTTTTGTCCCATATTGAGGTATCTCAATGCACATATCGCACATATCAACCACTTCTTGCTGTACTCCAAACACTTCATGTCCGAGTACAACAGCATATTTTTTATTCTTGTCGGCGCGAAAATCGTTGAGTTTAGTGCTGTTCTCTACTTGCTCGATGGCTATGGTTGTATAGCCCTGTTGCTTGAGTTCAGAAATGGCGTCTTGTGTGTTTTTGAGATATTGCCATTCAACGGTCATTTCTGCGCCAAGAGCTGTTTTGTGTATTTCATTGTTAGGAGGGCAACATGTTATTCCGCAAAGATAGAGTTTTGCGAGTCGGAAACAATCTGCTGTGCGAAATATAGCCCCCACATTATGCATACTTCTGATGTTGTCCAACACAACGACAAGTGGCGTTTTTTGTGCTTGCTGATATTGTTCCGCTGTGAGACGGTGCATCTGTTCGGCTTTGAGTTTCTGCATTGTGTGTGTTAATTATAACACGCGGGTGTGCTTTTGCACATCCGCGTGTTTGATTATTTTTGCATACATTATTCAGCTTCCTGAAGTTCTGCTTGTGTGAGTTCTAATTGCTCTTTGTTGAAAACGATAATCTTGCTTAAGTCTCTTTGACCTGTTCCGGCAGGAATGAGCTTACCGCAGATAACGTTTTCTTTCATGCCTTCGAGGTTGTCAATCTTACCGCTGATAGCTGCTTCGTTGAGCACTTTTGTTGTCTCTTGGAATGATGCAGCTGACATAAAGCTTCGTGTGCCGAGAGCTGCTTTGGTGATACCTTGAAGTATTTGGTTTGTTGTTGCAGGGCGGCAGTCGCGAGCTGTAACCAAACGCATATCGCGGCGTTTGAGAGCTGAGTTTTCATCGCGCAACTGACGAGCTGTTACGATCTGACCAACATGCAAGTTCTGTGAATCACCGGCATCTTCGATGTATTTTTTCTCGTAGATACGATCGTTTTCTTCCAATACTTCCAGTTTGTCAACAACTTGTTTCTCAAGGAAATCGGTATCGCCCGGATCGAGAATCTCAACCTTACGCATCATTTGGCGAACGATAATCTCAAAGTGTTTATCGTTGATCTTAACCTCCTGCATACGATATACGCTTTGTACCTCGTTGACGATATAATCTTGTACAGCGGTAGGGCCTTTGATTGCAAGAATATCGTCAGGTGTTATTGCGCCGTCAGACAGAGGTGAACCGGCACGAACGAAGTCGTTTTCTTGTACCAAGATTTGTTTCGACAGTGGTATGAGATAGCGTTTCTCTTCGCCCAACTTACTTGTTACGATAAGTTCGCGGTTACCACGCTTAATCTTGCCGTATGTTACCTCACCATCTATTTCAGAAACGATAGCCGGGTTGGACGGGTTACGAGCCTCAAACAACTCTTGTACACGTGGAAGACCACCGGTGATATCGCCCGCTTTACCTACGGTACGAGGTATCTTGATCAACTGGTCACCGACCTTAACTTTGTCGCCGTCGTTCATCACAAGGTGAGCGCCGATAGGCAAGTTGTAGGTGCGCAATACATTACCCTTTGCGTCAACTATTGATGCCATTGGCACTTTGTTGTGACCCTTAGACTCAATGATTATACGCTCGCGCAAACCGGTTGTCTCGTCTGATTCTGTCTTGACATTGATGTTTTCAATCACATCATCAAAGCGCAACTTACCATCATTCTCAATGATGATTGTGGCGTTGAACGGATCCCATTCGCATATCTTTGTGCCTTGCGGATAAACTTCACCAGGTTTGACAAACAATTTTGCTGCGTAAGGTATGTTGAATGTTGTCAGTACGATACCTGTCTTAACATCTACGGCACGCAACTCTGTCATTCGGCTTACAACGATTTGTTGTTCTTCGCCATTGTCTGATTTAGCTGTTACGGTACGCAGCTCTTCAAACTCAAGACGAGCTTCGTTTTTCAGGCTGTAGCTGTTTTCTGTTGCCACGTTACCTGCCACACCACCGACGTGGAATGTACGAAGTGTAAGCTGTGTTCCCGGCTCACCGATTGATTGAGCGGCAATCACACCAACGGCTTCACCTTTGTTCACCATCTGACCTGTTGCGAGGTTACGACCATAGCACTTAGCACAAACACCATGCTTTGATTCGCATGTAAGTACCGAACGGATTTCAACGGCTTCGATAGGCGATTTTTGTATGCGCTCTGCAGCATCCTCGCGTATCTCTTCACCGGCACGAACGATAATTTCGTCTGTCAGCGGATCGACGATATCATGAACGCTCACACGACCGAGGATACGATCGTAGAGTGTTGCAACGACAGTTTCGTTGTTCTTTATCTCTGTAGCCACCAGACCACGCAATGTACCGCAGTCTTCTTCTGTTACAATAACGTCGTGGCTGACATCGACAAGACGACGTGTCAGATAACCGGCATCGGCAGTCTTCAACGCTGTATCGGCAAGACCTTTACGAGCACCGTGAGTTGAAATGAAGTACTCCAACACTGACAAGCCTTCCTTGAAGTTGGCAAGAATAGGGTTCTCAATTGTCTGACCACCTTCGGCACCTGCCTTTTGAGGTTTAGCCATCAAACCACGCATACCTGACAGCTGTTTGATCTGCTGCTTAGAACCACGAGCACCGGAGTCCATCATCATAAAGACAGCATTAAATCCTTGGTCGGCCTCTTCCATCTGTTTGGTCAAAACGGCTGTCAGCTCGCTGTCGATATGGCTCCATGTGTCAATAACTTGGTTGTAACGCTCGTTGTTGGTGATAAGACCCATGTTGTAGTTGTTGGTGATTTCCTCAATCTCATCATTACCTTTCTTGACAAGTTGTTCTTTCTCAACCGGAATGATGATGTCGTTGAGGTTGAACGACAGACCACCCTTGAACGCCATTTGATAACCAAGATTCTTGATGTCGTCAAGGAATTGTGCTGTACGTGCCACACCACAAGCTTTGATTACATCAGAGATGATGTCGCGCAATACTTTTTTCTTCAGCACCTTGTTGACATAACCAACCTCTTTTGGCACATAGTGGTTTACCAATATACGACCCACTGTTGTGTCCACAATATGGCGGATAGGTTTGCCGTTTTCGTCTATATCGTCAACACGAACCTTGATAGGTGCGTGCATATCTACTTTTTTCTCGTTCAAAGCAATCTCGGCCTCTTCTGGAGAATAGAAAATCAGTCCTTCTCCGAGTGCACCTTTACGTTCTTTGGTTATGTAGTACAAACCAAGCACCATATCTTGTGAAGGCACTGTGATAGGAGCACCATTGGCAGGGTTCAAGATGTTGTGCGAACCGAGCATCAAGAGTTGTGCTTCAAGCACGGCTTCATTCGACAATGGGAGGTGAACAGCCATCTGGTCGCCATCGAAGTCGGCATTGAACGCCGTACATGCAAGCGGGTGCAACTGAATTGCTTTACCCTCAATCATTCGAGGTTGGAACGCTTGAATACCAAGACGGTGCAATGTCGGAGCACGGTTGAGCAATACCGGGTGTCCTTCCATCACATGCTCCAAAATCTCAAAGATAACAGGATCTTTACGCTCAATGATTTTCTTTGCTGATTTTACCGTCTTTACTATTCCGCGTTCGATGAGTTTGCGAATAATAAATGGTTTGTATAATTCGGCAGCCATATCTTTTGGCAGACCGCACTCATGCATCTTCAATTCCGGACCTACAACGATAACCGAACGAGCTGAATAATCGACACGCTTACCGAGCAAGTTCTGACGGAAACGACCTTGCTTACCTTTTAGGGCGTCAGAGAGTGATTTCAAAGGACGATTGGCATCACCTTTTGTGGCACTTGTCTTGCGGCTGTTGTCGAGCAGGTTGTCAACAGCTTCTTGCAACATACGTTTTTCGTTACGCATGATTACATCAGGAGCCTTTATCTCAATAAGTTTTTTCAAACGACTATTGCGAATAATCACCTTACGATAAAGCTCGTTGAGGTCAGATGTTGCGAAACGACCACCATCAAGCGGAACCAAAGGACGCAACTCAGGAGGTGTTACAGGCACAATCTTGAGAACCATCCATTCCGGTTTGTTGGTGTCTTTAGAACGACGGAATGCCTCAACAACTTGCAGACGCTTCAGAGCCTCTGTCTTCTTCTGTTGTGATGTTGAGGTGTTGGCGATGTCACGAAGTTCGAACGACAGCTCGTCTAAGTTGAGGCGTTGCAACATATCATAGATAGCCTCTGCACCCATCTTGGCAATGAATTTGTCAGGATTGGTGTCCTCAAGTTGCTGATTGCCTTCGGGAAGAAGTGCCAATGCCTCATAATATTCATCTTCGCTCAACAAAGCTTCTTTCTCAATCAAAACAGTCTCATTGTTGATTGTTTGTTGATCAAGCACACCCGGTTGGATTACGACGAATTTCTCGTAATAAATGATTTGCTCAAGGCGTTTTGTTTGTATGCCGAGCAAAGCACTCATCTTTGAGGGGAGCGAACGCAGATACCATGTGTGTGTTACAGGCACAACGAGTTGTATGTGTCCCATACGCTCGCGTCTTACTTTTTTCTCTGTTACCTCCACACCACACTTGTCGCAAGTAATGCCTTTATATCTGATTCTCTTATACTTACCGCATGAGCACTCATAGTCTTTTGTCGGACCAAAGATGCTTTCACTGAACAAACCTTCACGTTCAGGTTTGTAAGTGCGGTAGTTGATAGTTTCAGGTTTTGTCACTTCACCATGCGATTGGCGCAAAATCTCTTCCGGACTTGCAAGACCAATACGGATGCGACTGAAACTATTCTTTTGTTGATTATTTTTATTATTAAATGCCATGATTTTTTTTGTTTAATGGTTACTCTTTGAATTACTCAAGGTTGATACTCAATCCAAGTCCTCGTAATTCATGTATCATTACGTTGAGTGATTCTGGCGAGTTAGGTGTTGGGAATGGCTCACCTTTAACTATTGCCTCGTAAGTTCTTGCACGACCTGTTACGTCGTCAGATTTAACCGTCAGTATCTCTTGCAGGATATGTGCTGCACCGAATGCCTCCAGTGCCCAAACCTCCATCTCACCGAAACGCTGACCACCAAATTGTGCTTTACCGCCAAGTGGCTGTTGTGTGATGAGTGAGTACGGACCTATTGAGCGGGCGTGCATCTTGTCGTCAACCATGTGGCCGAGTTTCAAGAAGTAGGTTACACCCACTGTTGCAGGTTGGTCGAAACGCTCGCCTGTTCCACCATCGTAGAGATATGTCTTACCTGCACGCGGCAGACCGGCTTTGTCTGTCCATTCATTGAGGTTGTCAAGCGTACAACCATCAAAGATAGGCGTTGCAAACTTAACACCCAATTCGCGGCCTGCCCAACCAAGAACAGCCTCAAATATCTGGCCGATATTCATACGCGATGGCACACCAAGCGGGTTCAACACAATATCTACAGGTGTTCCATCCTCAAGGAACGGCATGTCTTCAACACGAACAATCTTCGATACAATACCTTTATTACCGTGACGACCTGCCATCTTATCACCTACACGAATCTTACGTTTCTTGGCAATATAAACCTTAGCCATTTGAGTAATACCATTTGGCAACTCATCGCCGGTTGAGATTCTACCCATTTCGCGTTTCAATTCTACTTCAAGAGTGCGAACTTCATGCAAGAAGTTTTGAATCAAAGTGCGAATCAACTTGTTGGTATGTTCGTCTGAAGTCCAACGATTGATTAGAACAGATGAAAATTCAGGTATATTCTCAAGCTCTTCGCGTGAAATAGAACTTCTGATTGGACGTTTTTTCAAGACCTCAGTACCTGTAATGTCTTTAACTCCAATACAGCCTTTTTCGTTGGTCAAGACGAGTAATTTGTCAATCAAAATGGTCTTCAGAGCTTGTTTCTTTTCTTCTGTAACCTTCTTTGCCTGTTCAATCTTTTCTATGTTTTCGCGACGCTCTTTTGGTGTCTTGTCTTTGTTGGAATTGCGTTGGTAGAACTTACGCTCTATAACAACGCCTGACAATGACGGACTTGCTTTGAGAGAAGCGTCTTTAACGTCGCCTGCTTTGTCGGAGAAGATAGCCTTGAGGAGTTTCTCCTCAGGTGAAGGATCTGACTCTCCCTTAGGAGTGATCTTACCGATAATGATGTCGCCCGGCTCTACATGTGCACCGATACGAATTATTCCGCGTTCGTCGAGGTCTTTTGTTGCATCCTCGCTCACGTTTGGAATATCAGAAGTGAATTCCTCCTCACCGCGTTTTGTCTCGCGCACCTCAAGCAACTGCTCTACAACATGGACTGATGTGAACATGTCTTCGCGAACGATGCGTTCTGAAAGCACGATAGCATCCTCGTAGTTGTAACCTTTCCAAGGAATGTAAGCAACCTTGAGGTTCTTGCCGAGTGAGAGCTCGCCATTTTGAGTTGCAAAACCTTCAGTCAGAATCTGACCCTTTGTAACTCGGTCGCCTTTTCTTACCAACGGACGAAGGTCAACAGTAGTGTTTTGGTTCGTTTTCTGGAATTTAGGCAACTTATAGGTTTTCTCTGCTGATTGGAAATCAACAAAGGCTTCTTCTTCTGTGCGATCGTAAAGTATTGTAATCGTGTCAGCATCAACAAAGGTTACGACACCCTCACCATCAGCGGTGATTTGTGTGCGTGAGTCTTTGATCAACTGTGCCTCAATACCTGTTCCGACAATAGGTGATTCGGTGCGAAGCAATGGAACAGCTTGGCGCATCATGTTTGAACCCATCAACGCACGGTTGGCATCGTCGTGCTCAAGGAAAGGAATCAAAGCTGCAGCAATAGAGGCAATCTGCGAAGGAGCAACGTCCATAAGATCTACCTCAGATGGCGAAACAACAGGGAAATCAGCTGCCTGACGAGCCTTGACGCGCGAACGTATGAAATTACCATCTTTGTCGAGCGGAGCATTACCCTGAGCAACAGTCTTGTTCTCCTCGTCTTCTGCCGTGAAATATTCTATACCATTGTCGCTCAAATCAACAACGGCATTATTTACTTTTCGGTAAGGTGTCTCAATAAAACCAAGATTATTGATTTTTGCGTAAATACACAATGATGAAATCAAACCGATGTTCGGACCTTCAGGTGTTTCAATCGGGCACAAACGGCCATAGTGAGTATAGTGAACGTCACGAACCTCAAAACCGGCACGATCACGGCTCAAACCGCCGGGACCGAGGGCTGAAAGACGACGCTTGTGAGTTATCTCTGCAAGCGGGTTCTGCTGATCCATAAATTGCGACAGAGCGTTTGTTCCAAAATATGAATTGATGACACCGGTTATACTTCTTGGATTGATAAGTTCGCTTGGGCGGAACACCTCATTGTCGCGCACGTTCATTCTCTCTTTGATTGTGCGGCTCATGCGGTTCAATGCAACACCAAACTGATTGTACATCTGCTCACCTACGGTGCGGACACGACGATTTGACAAGTGGTCGATATCGTCCTCCTCAGCATGACCATTGCACAATTTTATGAGATATTGAATGATTTGAACAATATCGTCTTTGGTCAAAACGCGAACTGACATATCAGTGTTCAGACCCAATTTGCGGTTGATACGATAACGACCAACCTCACCCAAGTCATAACGTTTCTCTGAAAATACCATACCCTGAACCATATCGCGAGCAGTCTGCTCGTCAGCAGGTTCGGCATTACGGATTTGACGATAGATATAATCTATAGCCTCTTTCTCTGAGTTGGTTGAGTCTTTCGACAATGTGTTGAAAATGATGCTGTAATCATCATATATCTCATTTTCATCCTTGATAGGGTGAACCAAAATTGATGTAGAACCGCTATCAATGATTTTCTCAATGTCCTCTTTTGTAATAACTGTTTCGCGCTCAAGAATGGTCTCTGTACGTTCGATTGTTGACACCTCACCGGTATCTTCATCCCAGAAATCTTCTTGGTGTATTTTGTTAACGCGGGCAGCCAAAGTGCGACCGACGGCATTTTTCAATGCTGTCTTGTTCACTTTGATTTCCTCAGCAAGATGGAAGCAATCCAAAATATCGCGGTCTGTTTCATAACCGATAGCACGCAAAAGGGTTGTAACCGGCAATTTCTTTTTGCGGTCAATATATGCGTACATAACATTGTTGATGTCGGTTGTGAACTCAATCCACGAACCGCGGAAAGGTATGATGCGAGCACTATAAAGCTTTGTACCATTCTGGTGCAAACTTGAGCCAAAGAACACACCTGGCGAACGGTGCAACTGGCTTACAATAACACGCTCAGCTCCGTTGAATACGAACGTACCCTTAGGTGTCATATAAGGTATGTTACCTAAATATACGGTCTCAACAACCTCCGGGAAATCCTCATTGTCAGTGTCTTTACAACTCAAATGAAGTTTCACTTTCAGAGGAGCAGCGTATGTCATTCCTCTTTGCAGACACTCCTCAATGCTGTATTGAGGCGGATCAATGGTGTAGTCAAGGAATGCAAGCTCAAAGTTACCTCTTGAATCGGTTATTGGAAAATTTTCTGAAAAGACTTTGAATAGTCCTTCTTGCTTGCGCATCTCAGGTGATGTATCCATCTGGAAAAAGTCATGAAAAGACTTCAACTGCACTTCCAGAAAATCAGGATAATCCATCTGCTTCTGTATAGAAGCAAAATTGATGCGTTCTGTTTTCTTGTTACGATTTGTAGAAGACATAAGTTTTCTATTTATTATATTTTTATTGTTGTTAATCTCTAATTAAATGTTCTTTTTTGTACCTTACACTAACTAAAGCCCTGTATATTAGTCGGTTTAGGAAATATTAAAATATTTTTGATTTTTCAACTTTAATATATTTTCAGCAAAATGTTATATTGATTTAACATTTTTTAATCTTTTAGCCTTGATTTTTTTCTTTAAAGGCATAAAATAGGTTTAGAATTCCTGAACGGAATTCTAAACCATATTTGTGTGCTGTGAACTAAATTATTTGAGTTCTACTTCTGCACCAGCCTCTTCGAGAACTTTCTTGAGAGCCTCAGCTTCAGGTTTTGCAAGTCCTTCTTTAACTACTGAAGGAGCACCATCAACGAGGTCTTTAGCCTCTTTAAGCCCGAGACCTGTTTGCTCTTTAACGAGTTTAACTACTTGAAGTTTAGCTGCACCAGCTGATTTCAATACTACATCGAAATTGGTTTTCTCCTCAGCTGCTTCAGCTGCAACTGCAGGACCTGCTGCTACTGCAACGGCTGCAGCGGCTGGTTCGATACCATATTCATTTTTCAAAATTTCGGCCAATTCATTCACTTCCTTAACGGTGAGATTAACCAATTGTTCAGCAAAAGCTTTTAGATCTGCCATTGTTTTATTTCTTTTAAAATGTTATTAATAATTAAGTTGTTTTGCGGCATTAAGCCGCTTTTGTGGCTCTATCTACTGACCTAATGTCAATTCTTAAGCCTCTCTTTCGCCGAGCGTCTTGAGTACGCCGTGGATCGTGTTCGCACCACTCTGAAGAGCACTGACAACATTCTTTGCCGGAGATTGCAACAAAGCAACCAAGTCTGCAATAAGTTCGTTCTTGCTCTTTATGCTTGCGAGTGTATCGAGTTGGTTTGCACCTACGAAAACTGTCTCTTCAACAAAAGCAGCCTTCAATTCTGGTTTGCCAAGTCCTTTGTTTTTCTTGTCGCCGGTGAAGTCTTTAATCAATTTGGCAGGAGCATTGCCGGTGTTGCAGAACATTACTGCTGTGTTACCTTTCAATGTCTCAAGCAATTGATCTGTGTGAGCTGCATGTCCTTCAAGAGCCTTAGCAAGCAAGGTGTTTTTAACAACCATCAACTTGATCTCTTTCTTGAAGCATTCGCGACGCAAATCACTTGTCTTCTCAGCATTCAAACCCTCGATATCTGTCAAATAGAAGTGTTGAAACTGACCTAATGTCTCTTTCAATTCACTTATTACAAGATTTTTATCTTCTTTCTTCATAAATAAATGCCCTTTCTAAAATTATTCTTCCACTGATTTAGGGTCGATCTTCAGACCGGCACTCATCGTACTTGAAAGATAGATACTCTTGATATATGTACCTTTGGCTGCAGTCGGTTTGAGTTTAATCAATGTGTTGATGAACTCTTTAGCGTTTTCTGCTATCTTCTCTGCAGAGAATGATACTTTTCCGATTGAAGTATGAACGATACCTGTTTTGTCAACTTTAAAGTCGATCTTACCCTGTTTTACTTCTTTTACGGCTTGTGCAACGTTAGGAGTTACGGTGCCGCTCTTTGGGTTAGGCATCAATCCACGAGGACCGAGAACACGACCAAGAGCACCAAGTTTACCCATGATTTGTGGCATGGTGATGATCACATCAATATCGGTCCAACCGCCTTTAATTTTCTCGATATATTCGTCAAGACCAACATAATCAGCACCGGCCTCTTTGGCTGCTGCTTCTTGGTCAGGAGTGCAAAGTGCAAGAACCCTTACTACTTTACCTGTTCCGTTTGGAAGGCTAACCACACCACGAACCATTTGGTTTGATTTACGTGGGTCAATACCTAAACGAACGTCGATATCAACTGAAGCATCAAACTTTGTTGTTGTAATCTCTTTTACCAATGCTGACGCTTCTTGCAGTGTATAGGCTTTTCCGGCTTCAATCTTTTCTGCTGCCAACTTTTGATTTTTTGTAAGTTTACTCATAATTCAATTGAAGTTTTTTTTGTTATTTAACGGTAATTCCCATACTGCGAGCAGTTCCTTTCACCATCTTAACAGCTGATTCCAACTCGAAACAGTTGAGGTCAACCATTTTGTCTTGTGCAATCTGACGAGCTTGCTCCTCTGTGATTGAAGCTACTTTTTTGCGGTTTGGCTCTGCTGAACCACCCTTTACCTTAGCTGCTTCAAGCAACTGTATTGCTACAGGAGGAGTTTTTACTACAAAGTCAAATGACTTGTCAGAGTAGTAAGTGATGACTACAGGAAGTACTTTGCCTGCTTTGTCTTGGGTTCTGGCATTAAATTGCTTGCAAAACTCCATAATGTTGATACCTTTCGAACCGAGAGCCGGTCCTACTGGGGGCGATGGGTTTGCTGCTCCTCCTTTAATCTGTAATTTGATAAAGCCTGCAATTTCTTTTGCCATAATTCTTTGTTTGTTTTGTTTGTTGTTTTACACAATCAATTTTGAAAGCCGTCTTATGCTCTCAAAATTGCGCAGTCAGATCCGTAACATAATCCGGCTACTATTGTTTGTCCACCTCTGTGCAGTCGAGTTCCATCAATGTCTCTCGACCAAAAACAGTTACACGTACTTTCAATCTCTTGCCGTGAACCTCTTCCACTACACCATTGAAACCTGTGAAGGAACCTGTGGTGACGCGTACTTTGTCGTTCACTGCAAACGGATTTTCAACCTCAATGTTCTCTATGTTCTCATCCACCTTACCCATAAATGCTGCGACCTGATTGTCTGCAATTATAGCCGGTGTGCGAGTTCCGGGAAGACACTGAAATCTGAACGCATCATTGTCAATGTTGAGCAACATATTGATGCACTCACTCGTGAGATTGCATCTAACAAATACATTACCCGGCATCAAACAACGCTCGCGAAGTACTCTCTTGCCGCCTGTACGATTCTCATAGCGTTTCTCTGTTGGCACCAATACTTGTGTTACATAGGTACTGAGAAGCGAACCGGAAGCAACAGCGTTAGAAATAGTTTCTGCCACTCTTGTTTCTCTGCCACCTCTTACACATAGTGCATACCAATGTTGTTCGTTTTTTGCCATATCAGTACTACAAAGAAGCTAAAAGTTTGTAAATCCAAGTCAAGAGATTTTCAAATCCAAGATCCATTAACCATACTACCAGTGCAAGTACAAGGGAAGCAATTAGTACTATCACTGAACTATTAGTCAAGTCTTTGGCTGTTGGCCAACTAACTTTATGGACTAATTCGTTGTATGAGTCTTTTACGTATTCAACTATTTTCATCGTGTGAACTTTTATTTTTAGCACGGAAGGCAGGAATCGAACCCACATTGACGGTTTTGGAGACCGCTCTCCTACCATTGGAGGACTTCCGTAAATGTATAGAGCCAATATTGGCCCTATACTATACTTTAGATAATTTTAGTCAAGTATTTTTGTGATTTGACCTGAACCTACTGTACGACCACCTTCGCGGATAGCGAAACGGAGACCTTCTGAGCAAGCTACCGGATAGATCAACTTAACTTGGATTTCGAGGTTGTCACCAGGCATTACCATTTCTGTTCCTTCAGGAAGAGTGATTTCACCTGTAACGTCCATTGTACGGATGTAGAATTGTGGACGATAGTGGTTGTGGAATGGAGTGTGACGACCACCTTCTTCTTTCTTCAAGATATAAACTGAAGCCTTGAACTCTGAGTGAGGTTTAACAACACCCGGGTGTGTGATTACCATACCACGTTTAACTTCGTCTTTATCAATACCACGGAGGAGAAGACCTACGTTATCACCAGCCTCACCTTGGTCGAGAAGTTTGCGGAACATCTCAACACCTGTAACAACTGATTTCTTGCCTTCTGCACCAAGACCGATAATTTGAACTTCGTCACCAACTTTGATAACACCTGTTTCGATACGACCTGTAGCAACTGTACCACGACCTGTGATTGAGAATACGTCCTCAACAGGCATCAAGAATGGTTTGTCAATTGCACGTGGAGGAAGTTGAATCCATGTGTCAACAGCATCCATAAGTTCCATTACTTTCTCTTCCCACTCTGGAACACCATTCAATGCACCAAGAGCTGAACCGCGGATGATAGGTGTGTTTTCGCCATCGAACTCATAGAATGAGAGCAATTCGCGCATTTCCATTTCAACGAGGTCAAGCATTTCAGGATCGTCAACCATATCGCATTTGTTCATAAATACAACAAGGCGCGGAACGTTCACTTGGCGAGCCAAAAGGATGTGTTCGCGTGTTTGAGGCATCACACCGTCAGTAGCAGCAACTACAATGATAGCACCATCCATTTGAGCAGCACCGGTTACCATGTTCTTTACATAGTCAGCGTGGCCCGGGCAGTCAACGTGTGCATAGTGACGATTAGCTGTTTGATACTCAACGTGAGCAGTATTGATGGTTATACCACGTTCTTTCTCCTCAGGAGCGTTGTCGATTGAGTCGAATGAACGAACTTCTGAAAGACCTTTCTTTGCCAATACTTGGGTAATAGCAGCGGTCAAAGTTGTTTTACCGTGGTCTACGTGACCGATTGTACCGATGTTTACGTGTGGTTTCGAGCGGTCAAATTTTTCTTTTGCCATAATTCTAAAATAAGTTATTTATTAATAAAAGCTTTAATTTTGGTTGAGCTGTTGATGGGAATTGAACCCGCGACCTCTTCCTTACCAAGGAAGTGCTCTACCACTGAGCTACAACAGCAACACAATTTACCATTTAACCTTTTACCATATTATGTTATTTTATAAGGTAGTTGGGTTATCTGGTCGTTATTTTGAGCGGAAAACGGGACTCAAACCCGCGACCCCCAGCTTGGAAGGCTAGTGCTCTAATCAACTGAGCTATTTCCGCAAAAGCGCCACCACCTAATACTGGGCAGCGTCGTGGGCAGAGAAGGATTCGAACCTCCGAAGTCGAAAGACAGCTGAGTTACAGTCAGCCCCAGTTGGCCACTTTGGTATCTGCCCCCGTTCTTTACAATATGTTTCTTTGAGCCTCTTGTCGGATTCGAACCAACGACCCCGAGATTACAAATCACGTGCTCTGGCCAACTGAGCTAAAGAGGCAATATTCTAAGAGTGTTAAAGAACTCAATTTCGCGTCGTGAAATTTCCTTCAACGAAATCGGTTGCAAAGGTACAACATTTTTTTTAATCTGCAAAACTTTTTTTCACTTTTTTTCTATTTTTTTCTAATTTCATTTATTTTCTTTAATCTTTCTGTGGTCTATATTTATCATATTCAACCACTTTTGCTTGCTGTGTGTTTTACTATACCTATGTTCGCCTCGTACAATAAATATATCGGCAGTGTTACGAGCAACAATGTGAATATGTCCGCCGTGGGCGTGATAATTGCCGCAACAATACATATCACCACAATGGCATGCCGGCGGTATTGTTTAAGCATTGCGGAATCTATTATTCCAAGTTTGGCAAGGAAATATGCCACTATAGGTAGTTCAAACAATATTCCGATGAGCAACGAGAGCATCAGAAATGTGTCGATGTAAGACGAAAGTGCTATCTGATTGACCACTTGTTCTTGTACTTGATAGGTACTCAAAAAGCGGAATGAGAATGGAAATATAACAAAATAATTGAGCATCACGCCAAGTGCAAACAGCAGTATCCCGAAAAAGATAAGCGAAACGGAATAACGTTTTTCTTGTTCGTAGAGTGCCGGTGAGACAAAGCCATAGAGTTGTACGATCAGGTATGGACAAGCCGCAACAACACCTGTCCATAACGCCACGCGCAGGTGGGTCATAAATTGTGACGCAAGTTCGGTATTGATAAATTGTGCATCAAAATCATTCGGGCATAATGCTCCTATGCCCGTAAATTCCGATAGTCTGCATAATCCTCGATAAAGGATAAAATCTGATTTGGATGGCGCAAAAATAAAATCAAAAAGCCAATCTTTGAAAAAGAAGGCAGCCACGGCAAATAATGCCCACACCCCGATGCATCTGAACAATACTTTCCGGAACACTTCAATGTGTTCCCAGAAAGTCATTTTCTGGTCGTTATTGCTCATTGTTGTTTGTCGGTGCGTTGCCGTTTGATTGTGCGTTTGAGTTTTGCTGACTTTGCTTTTGAGCATCGTCTTCACCCGCCATTCCTTGTTTGAAACTTCGCATACCTTTGCCAAGTCCGTGCATCAATTCGGGTATTTTCTTGCCTCCAAAAAGAAGCAACACCAAAACGACGATAAAAATAATTTCTGTTGTTCCTAACATAAAGTGATTTACTTATTTTATTATTTACGATTTACTTATTTATTAATTTGTTTTATTTACTAAAGTTTCCCACTGTTGTTCAGTAGCACTTTTATTGAGATTATACCCCGTAGGGGGGTCCCTTTTAATAGCATTAATATTGATTGTCAGCGTTATTTCCCGTTAGGGAATATCTTTTAAATTCATTTCTCGCCATAGAAATTCCCTAACGGGAAATCAATAGATAAATATAATCCGCTATTCTATTAAAAGAAAATCGCT
>JAFXPY010000027.1 GCA_017527495.1 Paludibacteraceae bacterium | reverse complement strand
GTTATTTCCCGTTAGGGAATATCTTTTAAATTAATTTTTCGCAATAGAAATTCCCTAACGGGAAATCAAGGGATAAATATAATCCGCTATTCTATTAAAAGAAAATCGCTACGCGATAACATTTAACCATGTGGGAAACTTAAATAAATAAACAGTAAAATTAAATTTATATAAGTACTCTATTGCGGTCTAATGACCGATTTGGGTTTAAATATCGCTTTATTTATAATCATGTATTCCCAATAGAATAACCTAAACTAAATATAAAAAACATGCTCTTTATAAGAGAAATAACATACTAATAAATTTATTAGTAATAATTTTGTTACTAATAAATTTGTTAGTTGTTTATTTTTGTAGTAACTTTGTGGTCTAAATATAAATTTTGTTATGCAAACTCCTTTCATATATGGTATCGCGACAGATAAATTACATTTTACTGATCGCGAAGCCGAAACCAAACGGCTGAAATTAAATTTCGAAAACGGAATTAATACAATCATTATTTCACCAAGAAGATGGGGTAAAACATCGTTGGTAAATCATGTCGCTGACATAATGTCAGACAACAAAAATCTTAAAATAGTTCGCGTTGATGCTTTTGCTTGTCGTAATCCTGAAGATTTTTACAAACTATTAGCTACTGAAATAATTAGACAAACATTTTCTAAAACAGAAGAATGGTTTGAAAATGCCAAACATTTTATTTCATCTTTAGTTCCTTCAATTTCAGTGTCTGCAGACCCAATGAATCCGGTTTCGCTATCTTTTAATTCTATAAAAAATAATTATGGAGAAGATATTCTGTCTTTGCCTGAACGCATTGCAAGCGAAAAGGGTATTCATATAATTGTATGCATTGACGAATTTCAACAAATTGGAGAATTTGCCAATTCTCTTACTTTTCAAAAAAAACTTCGCTCTGTATGGCAATTACAACATCACACATCATATTGCTTATATGGAAGTAAAAGACACCTATTGGTCAATATGTTTCAAAAAAGAAGTTATCCATTCTATAAGTTTGGAGACACATTATTTCTTGAACGAATACCAATTGAATATTGGCAAAAATATATAACTGCAAAATTTCAGGAAACAAACAAAAATATAAGCACTAAATACATTGAGGATATATACAAATATGTTGATGGCAATTCGTCATATATTCAGCAACTTTCATGGATTATATGGTCAAAAACAGATGATGAAGTAACAGATAGTATTATGCAAATTTCTAAATCAGATTTATTGATGCAAAATCATGCATTATTTTATGAACAAATCAGTAATTTAACATCATATCAATTACATTTTTTGATGGCACTACTTGCCGGTAAAGCCAATGAACTGAACAAAAAAGATGTTATCAATCAATTCAATCTTGGTAGCTCGGCAAACATCGCTGTAATAAAAAAAGCCCTTCTGAAAAAAGAATTGATAGATATTGTTGGAAAAACACTTACCTTTGCGGACCCGATAATGCCACATTGGTTGAAAATAAACTTAAAATTATAAACTTTATGAAAACAATTCGCCAAACACTACCATGCCTATTTATGGCAATCATGATTTGCGCATGCAACAACAAAGCAACTCATTTTCAAGCCAATACCACTCTTGACTTACAAACAATTGCTGACTTCTACAATTATTCAACAGTCGATTGGCAAAAGATCGACACTCTCTATTATCGCCCCTACTCTTGCGATTGGACTGAGGAAATTGAAAGACAAATTGTGCCACAATTTCCGATGGATATTGCCGCACAATATTGGAATCGCTTGCAGAATGCAAAAACTTATTTTCACCAGCAAACATTGCCACTGCGTGCAATATCAGACAAAAAGGTATGTCATCAAATAGACATTACAGAACAACAATTCGACACAATTTTTGTACGCTGTATATCTCAAGAATATTATATGCGTCTTTTTGTTGATTGCTACAATGAAATCATGCCTCAACAAATTGATTGTTTGTTTGAAAAAATGTAACATTTTCACATCAATAAATCACAAACATCTCACATTTCACACTTGAACAATAACTCAACCGCGTTAGCGGTTGCATATTAATAGAAAATGGTGTTATTATTCCTCCCCGCTCAACCGCGTTAGCGGTTGCATATTAATAGAAAATGGTGTTATTATACCTCACCGCTCAACCGCGTTAGCGGTTGCATATTAATAGAAAATGGTGTTATTATTCCCCCCTCTCAACCGCGTTAGCGGTTGCATATTAATAGAAATGGTGTTATTATTCCTCTCCGCTCAACCGCGTTAGCGGTTGCATATTAATAGAAATGGTGTTATTATTCCCCCCTCTCAACCGCGTTAGCGGTTGCATATTAAAATACTATGAATTAAATTTGAATAATTGGCAATTGGCAATTGGCAACCACTACGTGGTTGTTGTGTTTGTAATCTTGATTATATCTATTAATATGCAACGACTAAGGCCATTGAACGCCGAGAAATAAAATTGCATTAATATGCGAAACTTAAATTAATATGAAAAGGCTACAACGTAATTTTTGTAAAGGGAAACTTTTGTAAATTACTATTGGTGTCCGATAAACAAATATATGCATAATATATATATTATTGAAAATAAATAGAATATAATGAATGTCTAAATCGAGACTTGTTTTTTGAAAATATCGCGTAGCGATTTTCTTTTAATAGTAAAGTTAAATGTATCACGATACTATATCCCGTAGGGATTTTCTTTAATTCCCTAAATATCATCTATTTGAAAGAAATTCACTAACGGGAAATGAGATTAATATATGTGTCAAATTGCTATTGAAAGAAATTCCCTAACGGGAAATGAGATTAATATATGTGTCAAATTGCCATTGAAAGAAATTCCCTAACGGGAAATGAGATTAATATATGTGTCAAATTGCTATTGAAAGAAATTCCCTAACGGGAAATGAGATTAATATATGTGTCAAATTGTTATTGAAAGAAATTCCCTAATGGGAAAACGGGGATTAATCGGACAACAATCGTAAATTACAAAAAAATCCGAATAAATTTAACAACTCTTGATAAATTCAAAAAAAAACTATAACTTTGCAGTCAATATGGAAAGTTATATCGTTTCGGCGCGTAAGTATCGCCCAAGTACATTTGAATCTGTAGTTGGTCAGCAAGTTTTGACCACAACCCTGAAAAACGCCATCAAAACAGGACATTTAGCTCATGCCTATTTGTTCTGCGGTCCGAGAGGCGTTGGTAAGACAACATGCGCTCGTATCTTCGCAAAAACAATCAACTGCCAAAATATTGGTGCCGACCTTGAGCCATGCAATGAGTGTGAATCATGTAAAGCCTTCAATGAAGGACGCTCGTTCAATATCCACGAATTAGATGCGGCCTCAAACAATAGTGTTGACGACATCCGTTCGCTCATTGAACAAGTACGCATACCGCCTCAAATAGGCAAATATTCAGTGTTTATCATTGATGAGGTACACATGCTCTCCACAGCAGCATTCAACGCCTTTCTGAAAACTCTTGAAGAACCACCCTCCTACGCGATTTTCATACTTGCCACAACAGAAAAGCATAAGGTTCTACCAACCATTCTATCTCGCTGCCAAGTGTATGACTTCAACCGTATCACGGTTAAAGACATTGTCAATCACTTGAAATATGTTGCTCAGAAAGAAGGTATTACGGCGTCTGACGAAGCTCTCAATATAGTAGCACAAAAAGCCGATGGCGGAATGCGCGACGCTTTGTCTATTTTCGACCAATTGGTAAGCTTTTGTGGTAATAATATCGATTATCAACAAACCATAGAGACACTCAATGTGCTCGACTATGACTACTATTTCTCTCTTGTTGATAATTTCCTGCAAAACAATGTACACCAGTCGTTGCTTATCTTCGATGAGATTCTGACAAAGGGTTTTCAGGCACAACATTTTATTGCCGGCTTGAGCCAACACCTTCGTGATGTACTTGTTTCTAAAGACCCTAAAACAATAGTTCTGCTTGACAAAAGTGAGCAAACTGCACAACGATATGCACAGCAGGCACAACAATGTTCGCCACAATTTTTGTTCAAAGCACTTGAGATAATCAATAATTGCGACCTCGCTTATCGCAACGCCCCCAACAAACGACTGCTTGTTGAAATAACACTCGTAAAACTCTGCCAAATAACAGCACCACAACAACCTGTAGAACAGCAAATTAAACCTAACATCACACAGCCGCAACAAGCCACGCCACAACCTACACAGCAATCAGCACAACAACCAATACAACAGCCGGCACAACAAAGGCCGACAATCCAACAACCTATACAACAAAGATCGGCAAGTCAACCGACGGGCAGACCAGCAATCAGTAAGATTCCGACAATAAACATCAACAACACTGCTCAACAGTCTGTTAAAACAGCACAAGAAGAGGAGAATAAAGAAGAAGGGAAAGACGAATCACACGCGAAACGGATAGATGAACCTATCACCAACACTAAATTACAACAAGTATGGGCGAAGTTGCCGACTATTGTGGCAGACAATAAACGTCTCGAAACTGCAATAAAACAAGTTGAGCCTAAACTTGAAGGCGACAATGTGATTGTTTTCACCATTGGAAATAGTTTCTTAAACATCGAAGTAACAGAAAACAAAGACAAACTCGTGGAATTCTTGCGCACTAATCTCAACAACTCACAAGCAACACTGAAAGTTGTTGTTGACGAAAAAGAAATCAAACGCGAGGCATACACTTCAGCTGAAAAATACAAAGAGTTGCTCAACGAAAATCCACTGCTCGAAAAATTTACACAAACATTAGGACTACAATTAGAATAACAAACGAGATTTGAAGATTTCAAGATTTCAAGATTTTGTTATTAATTTTCAAATCATCAAATTTTCAAATCATCAATTTATTGAATTTTCAAATTATCAAATCATTGAATTTTCAAATCATCTAATAATACTTTTCGCTATGCTACGAGATCCTGAAATTTTTGGCATTATCCAAAAAGAATTGGAACGCCAGACAAATGGTATTGAACTTATTGCGTCGGAGAATTATGTATCCGACCAAGTTCTGCAAGCAATGGGCTCAGTGTTGACCAACAAATATGCTGAGGGCTACTCCGGCAAACGCTATTATGGTGGTTGCCAATGTGTTGACCTTTCCGAAACACTTGCCATCGAACGGCTCAAAAAACTCTTTGGAGCGCAGTGGGCTAATGTTCAACCCCACTCCGGCGCACAAGCCAACATGGCTGTATTTATGGCTTGTCTCAATCCCGGCGACAAATTTCTCGGTCTCGACCTTAGTCATGGTGGGCACCTCAGCCACGGAAGTCCAGTCAATTTCTCAGGTATTATGTATCAAGCCCTATCCTACCAAGTTAAAGAAAGCGATGGTCTTGTTGACTACGACCAATTAGAACATATTGCATTGACTGAAAAACCAAAGCTCATTATTGGTGGAGCGTCAGCATATAGTCGCGAATGGGACTATGAGCGTATTCGCAAGATAGCCGACCAAATAGGTGCTATTTTCATGGTTGACATGGCACATCCTGCCGGACTTATTGCTGCCGGATTGCTCAAAAACCCGGTCAAATACGCACATATCGTTACTTCTACAACGCATAAGACACTTCGCGGACCTCGTGGTGGAGTCATTTTGATGGGGCAAGACTTCCCTAACCCATGGGGCAAGACAAATGCAAAAGGCGAACTGAAAATGATGTCGCAACTGATTGACTCTGCCGTATTCCCCGGAGTTCAAGGCGGACCGCTCGAACATGTGATAGCTGCCAAAGCTGTGGCTTTCTACGAGGCATTGCAACCATCATATATTGACTATCAAAAGCAAGTCAAGCTCAATGCTGCCACTATGGCACAGGCACTTATTGACAAAGGTTATAAAATCATTTCCGGCGGAACAGACAATCACTGCATGCTCATCGACCTCCGCACCAAACACCCTGAACTGACTGGCAAACACGCTTCTGATGTCCTCGTAAGTGCCGACATAACAGCCAACAAAAACATGGTGCCATTTGATTCTCGTAGTCCTTTCCTCACTTCAGGTCTGCGCTTTGGCTCTGCTGCCATAACGACACGAGGACTCAAAGAAACAGATATGCCTGTTATTGTTGAGCTTATCGACCAAGTTCTGTCTGATCCGGACAACGAACATAACATCAGCACCGTACGCAAAAAAGTAAATCAAATGATGAGTAAATATCCACTCTTTGCGTGGTAAATCAACACAAGATGGAAGCACTATTAGGCAAATCGTTAGACGAACTGACACAAATAGTTCAAGACTTGGGCTTACCGAAATTTACAGGTAAGCAGTTGGCGCAATGGCTCTATGTCAAACGCGCAACGAGTTTTGACCAGATGACCAACATATCGCTCAAAGGTCGTCAATTATTAGAACAAAACTATTGTGTAGGGCGCACCGAACCAATTGCCGAAGCCATATCAACCGACGGCACTAAGAAATATCTTTTTGCCGTCGGTGATAATCAATTTGTCGAAACTGTATATATCCCTGATGACGACCGTGCCACAATATGTGTATCCACACAAGCAGGCTGCAAAATGGGTTGCAAATTCTGCATGACGGGCACACTCGGTTTTCATGGACAACTAACTGCCACCGACATCGTCAATCAGATTTTTTCTATTCCCGACAGTCTGTCATTAACCAACGTGGTGTATATGGGCGAAGGGGAACCTCTCGACAATTTAACCGGCGTTCTCAAGAGCATAGAGATACTCACAGCTGATTATGGATGCGGATGGAGTCCGCACAGAATAACAGTTTCAAGCGTCGGTATTCTGCCGGAATTACAGCAATTCATTGAACAATCAGAGTGTCATCTTGCCATATCATTACACAACCCTATAGGCATTGAACGGCAAGAAATAATGCCAATTGAAAAACGCTATTCAATACAGAGTGTTATCGACACCATCAAACATTACGATTTCTCACACCAACGACGTGTCTCATTTGAATACATCATGTTTGCCGGACTCAACGACACGCAACGCCATGCAACTAAACTCAAGAACCTACTCTCGGGGTTGCATTGTCGTGTGAATCTAATACGCTATCATAGCTCGCCAGATTCACCATTCAAGACATGTAGTCAGGAAAAGATGGAAAGTTTCCGCGACTATCTCTCTGCCAACGGCATAACGACAACAATACGGCGTTCGCGCGGAGAAGATATTCAAGCAGCATGCGGCATGTTGGTCAACTCACTGAAAAATTAGTCCATAGCCTGACCATAATTATCGGCCATTTGAATCATCTTGTCGTATTCTTCAGGCGACAAATCTTGGAAATAATAATTGCGCGGATCAACAACATTGCCTTTATAATGCACTTCATAGTGGCAATGCGGTCCGGTTGATTTACCTGTATTCCCGACCAGACCAATCACATCTCCGCGTTTAACTTTCATGCCTTTTCGCACAAGAATTTTGTGCATGTGACCATATAGAGTTTCATAGCCAAACCCATGATTGATAATCACGCAATTACCATAACCTTGCTTCCAACCGGCCAGTTCAACAACACCATCACCGGTGGCAAAAATATCAGTACCCGTAGGAGCAGTGAAGTCCATACCGGCATGGAAACGACGGGTATGATAAATCGGATCCATGCGATAGCCGTAACCCGACGCTATCCTCGTCAGATCTTTATTCAAGATAGGCTGTATTGAAGGTATGTGTCGCATACGTTCCTCATTGGTCTGAGCCATAGAGATAATCTCGTCGTATGACTTATTTTGCACATAAATAGTTTTTTCGAGTAAATCCACTTTGCGAGTCAAATCTGCAGCAAGCTGCGAATTAGTTTTCTGCAATAAATCATCGTAGTAATTACTTCTTGAAACAGAGGTGGCAAAACTTACTGAATTAGACAAAGGTTCGGCTTGAAGAAGGACACGATAAAGATTGTCGTCGCGTTGGCGCAAATCAATCATCACAAGTTGCAACTCGTCAACCTGACGATTCAGAACCTCGTATTGCGTACGAAGTTCACGAACTTGCTGTTCGCGAAGTTTCTCACTTGGAGAAGGAAATATCAAAAAAAACACAAAGAAAAAAGCCAACCCAATAACCACACCAACAAGCAAAAACAAAAATATACGCCACATAACAGAGCCGAATGTAACTTCAACCTGCTCATAATTCAGCGTCTGCGGATTAAAATGAAACTTCTTCTTTGACATAAAATATTTACTTATTTACGATTTAACTATTTATTTAGTTACTAAAGTTTCCCACTAATGGTCAGTAGCACTTTTATTAAGTTTATACCCCATAGGGGTTTACTTTTAATAGCACTTATATTGATAATCAGCGTTATTTCCCGTTAGGGAATATCTTTTAAATTCATTTTGTTCGCCATAGAAATTCCCTAACGGGAAATCAATGGATAAATATAATCCGCTATCCTATTAAAAGATAAGATAATCGCTACGCGATAACATTTATCCAAGCGGGAAACTTTAATTTAGTTATTTAATTATTTTGCGTTATCCCTTTTATTATCTTTTCAAGTTTCGCAAGTACTTAATGTGTCACATCATAAGAACTTATTATATCAGATTTAAAGGCAAATAACCGCTTTAGCGGTTTCATATTAATAGAAAATTTCAATAAATACCATCTCTCCCAACCGCGATAGCGGTTGCATATTAAAATATTATGCAATAAATCTGAATATTTGCCAATATGCAACCACTCGTGGTTGTTGTCTATATAATCCTGATTATATCTATTAATATGCAACGGCTAACGCCGTTGAACGTCGAGATATTAAAATTCGATTAATATGCGTAACTTTAATTATCTTTAAAATAATTGTCTTCTATTGTCTTCCAAATTTATTGTCCTGCATTGTCTTGAAAATCAATTGTATTTTTAAGGAAGTCGCCGACAACATAATTGCTTCCTCCTACGAAAATCATATCATTGTTTTGCGCCATTGTCTTGGCACGAGAGAATGCTTCTCCAACATTGTCTTCAGCTTCACCATGCAAGCCGTTTTTTTGCGCCAAAGCCAACAACTGATTAGCAGGAATAGCCCGTTTGGTATTGGCATTGACAAAAAAATAATAAGCATTATGCGGTAACAGAGCCATAACTTTGTCAACATCTTTGTCTGCCACCATGCCGAAAACTACAAACAGCCTACCCGACTTAAACTCTTTCAATTGATGAGCAACATAACGGAAGGCATGTGAATTATGTCCGGTGTCGCAAACCACTAACGGATTTTTACTCACCACCTGCCACCGCCCCTGCAACCCGGTCAGTTCGCAAACATGGGCAAAGCCATATCGAATTGCATCATCACTAATCACATATCCTACCTCACGCAAACATTTCAATGCTGTTAAAACCGTCGTTGTATTTTTCTCTTGATACTCACCTTTCAACTCACATAAAATATCACACCTTCCCTCTGCGAATACAATTTTAGAGCTGCAAGCTGCCGCTTTCGCAGTAAAAACACCGTCAGTCTCAACATTACGCTCTCCCACAACAACGGGCACATGTGGTTTAATTATACCGGCTTTTTCACCGGCTATAGCAGCAAGAGTGTTTCCCAAAAACTCAGTATGGTCATAACCGATATTGGTTATGACAGACAAATCGGGGGTTATAATATTTGTGCTGTCTAACCTGCCTCCCAACCCAACTTCAACAACAGCCACATCCACACCACAACGCACAAAATAATCAAACGCCATGGCAGTCATTGTCTCAAAAAAAGAAGGCTTCAGTTTTTCAAGCAACATTTTGTGAGACTCAACAAAATCAATCACATCACTCTCACTAATCATGCAGCCATTGATGCGAATACGCTCGCGCAAATCAACCAAATGAGGCGAAGTGTAAAGTCCTACCTTATAACCGGCCGACTGCAACACTGCTGCCAGCAAATGACTTGTCGAACCCTTGCCGTTAGTTCCGGCAACATGAACACAACGCAGGCGCTCATGAGGATTACCCAACTCTCGCATCAAACACAAAATATTGTCAAAACCGGGCTTATAAGCAGCCGAACCTACAACATGAAATGGAGGCTGAAGAGCATATAAATAATCAATAGTTTCTTGATATGTCATGTCAAAAAATAAAAAACTACCCTACAAAATTAATCTTTTTTATTAACAAAACCAAAATTTCAAAAAAAAATAGTACCTTTGCAAAACAAATACACTATAATATGCAATACACCTCAGTAACAATAAAACATGATTTTGACTCCGAATATGCTCAAGACATGCTCGTTTATGAACTCGGCGAAATAGGCTTTGAAAGTTTCGAGACAACCGAAAACAGCACCATTGCCTACATCCCGAAAAATCAGTTCAACCAACAACTACTCAACGACTTGCTCAGCGATTTTGAATTACCGGTCGATGACATCAAAATAGCAGAGCAACCCGACATTGATTGGAACAAGGAATGGGAAAAAAACTATTTCCAACCCATCATTATTGAAAATCAATGCGTCATACACAGCACCTTTCACACCAACATACCCACTCTACCATACGACATCATCATCAATCCGCAGATGGCATTCGGAACAGGCCACCATCAGACCACAAGCCTTATGCTGCAAGCCATACTAAACACTAATATGAGCAACAAAACAGTGCTCGACATGGGTTGCGGAACGGCTATACTTGCCATACTCGCCAAAATGCGAGGTGCAAAACATGTACTCGCAGTAGATATTGACGACTGGTGCGTCAGAAACTCAATTGAAAACATACAACTCAACAATATTAACGATATAGATGTACAGCAAGGCACATCAAAAGACATTGAAGGTATGCACTTCGACATCATACTTGCCAACATAAATCGAAACATACTTCTCAACGACATACCTCAATATGCAAAATGCCTGACAACAGGAGGACAGCTATTCATGAGCGGATTCTACACCGATGACATACCTGTTTTAGAGCAAAAAGCCAACCAACATCAACTCACACTCACAGCCCGACAAAACAAAGACAACTGGGCAATGATTCAATTCACAAAACAATAAGACAATGACCAACGACACCATTTGCGCCATATCAACACCGCAAGGCACGGGAGGAATAGCCGTGATACGCATATCAGGAGATAAAGCAATTACTATTGCCGACCAACTCTTCTATGCCCCTAACGGACAACATATTCTAACCACACTTACTGCCAACAAAGCACAATATGGACAAATCAAACGAGCCGACCAAACACTTGACGAAGTAGTTGCAACCATATTCCGCGCACCTCATTCCTACACCGGCGAAGACATTGTTGAAATTGCCTGCCATGGCTCTATCTATATACAACATACTCTACTTCAATGGCTTATCGACTGCGGATGCCGTCTTGCCAACCCCGGTGAATTTACACAGCGTGCATTCTTGAATGGCAAAATGGACCTCACACAGGCTGAGGCCGTAGCCGATCTCATTGCCTCAGAAAATCAAGCAGCACATCAAATAGCAATCAAACAAATCAAAGGAGGAATACGAAACGAGATACAACAACTGCGCGACAAACTATTGCATTTCACATCGCTCATTGAACTCGAACTCGACTTTGCCGACCACGAAGACCTCACATTTGCCGACCGAACAGAACTCAAACAACTTATCAGCAATATCAAACAACGCCTCACACAACTGACAGACTCATTCCAACAAGGCAACGCCATAAAAAACGGCATACCCGTGGCTATAATCGGCCCGACAAACGCCGGTAAATCAACACTACTCAACCAACTGCTACACGAAGACAAAGCCATCGTATCAGACATACACGGAACAACACGAGACATAATAGAAGACACCATAACAATCAACAACCTACTCTTCCGTTTTATCGACACTGCAGGAATACGACACACACAAGACACAATAGAAAACATAGGAATAGAAAGAGCACTGCAAGCAGCACAAAAAGCCACTATAGTACTCATCATGCTTGACGCAACAATGCCTCTTGAAGTATTCCAAAAGACACTTGAAGAACTAAAAGCCGAAATAGGCGATGCAAAACAAATCATACTGATCAACAAAACAGATCTCATCGAACAAACAAAAAAAGAACAAATCGAACTCCAACTGCAAAACATCACACACTTATTTATCTCTGCCAAATCAGCACAAGGCATCGACAAACTGCAACAACTGCTTATTGACAACTCACAAATCAACCAAGACTATCAGCATGCCACAATATCTAACCTACGACATTACGAAGCTCTCAAACGAGCACTGCAAGCCATAACGCAAGTAGAACAAGGACTCAACGACCAACTCAGCGGTGAACTGCTCAGCCTCGACCTCAACGACTGTCTCAAAGCACTTGCCGAAATAACAGGAGAAATAAGTAGCCAAGAAGTCCTAAACAACATATTCTCACACTTTTGCATCGGAAAGTGAATGAAAGGGGAAAAGTGAAAGGGGAAAAGAGTAACTAATTCAATTTTCACAATTAATGCAATTTTAATATCTTAGCATTCAACCGCGTAGCGTTTGAATATTAATAGAAAATTTATATTTATCTCTTTATATCTCAACCGCGTTAGCGGTTGCATATCAATAGAAAATTATATATATCTACCACCGCTCAACCGCGTTAGCGGTTGCATATCAATAGAATATTTATATACACATTCCATCTTTCCCTACCGCGTTAGCGGTTGCATATTAATAGAAAATTTATATTCATCCCATCTCTCCCAACCGCGTTAGCGGTTGCATATTAATAGAAAATTTATATTCATCCCATCTCTCCCAACCGCGTTAGCGGTTGCATATTAATAGAAACAAACGAACAAATCACCGAACCAACACAACGGCATTAGCGGTTGAATATTAATTGATTTAAGTTTAGCATATCAATAAGATTTTAATCTCTCGGCGCTCAACGGCGTTAGCCGTTGCATATTAATAGAAAATTTATATTCATCTCTTTATATCCCAACCGCGTTAGCGGTTGAATATTAATAGAAAATTTATATTCATCTCTTTATATTTCAACCGCGTTAGCGGTTGCATATCAATAGACAATTATATATATCTACCACCGCTCAACCGCGTTAGCGGTTGCATATTAATAGAAAATTTATATTCATCCCATCTCTCCCTACCGCGTTAGCGGTTGCATATTAATAGAAACAAACGAACAAATCACCGAACCAACACAACGGCGTTAGCCGTTGCATATTAATTGATTTAAGTTTAGCATATCAATAAGATTTTAATCTCTCGGCGTTCAACATCGTTAGCCGTTGCATATTAATTGATTTAAGTTTAGCATATTAAAGGGATTTTTATCTCTCGGCGTTCAACGGCGTTAGCCGTTGCATATTAATAGAAAAATATTATTATTACCCCTCCCCCACAACCACGTAGTGGTTGCACATTGTCAAATAGCAAATTTATAGCATAGCATTTTAATATGCTACCGCTAACGCGGTTTTTCCCCTATAAATCAGACATAAACAAGCTCCTATAGTTTGACACATTAACTACTTGCGAAACTTGAAATAATAATTTTTGGTTAATTGTTGATAATTGTTGACCATATACTTTTTTGTAAATCAAGCAATTCAAATAACTACTTGCGAAACTTGAAATAATAATTTTTGGTTAATTGTTGATAATTGTTGACCATAAACTTTTTTGTAAATCAAGCAATTCAAATAACTACTTGCAATACTTGAAAAAATAATTTTTGGTTAATTGTTGATAATTGTTGACCATAAACTTTTTTGTAAATCAAGCAATTCAAATAACTACTTGCGAAACTTGAAAAAATAATGATACTCTTTATTATTGGCACATAAACCATATCTCCAATACAAAAAAAACTTACAAAATTTGCCCACATTGAAAAAAAACACTACATTTGCAAAGAAAAACAAAAATCACCAACTCCAAATAAGGCATTCAACTTAAAACAAAAGCATACCGAAATCAAACAAAAATCATGTAGATGTAAAACCCAAAAAACATGCCGATTTTTAAGATTTTTGCAAAATCACACATACACAAAAACTACTAAAAAACAGCTACTTTCTCGTAGATAGTAGCTTAGTAAAATTTAACATACAAATATGTTAAATTTTAAGATTTCTCACAAAACAAAAAAAACATAAAATACAAACTGATTATGAAAAAATATCTATCAACCATTATCATGCTTATACTCTGCATGACAATCAATGCTTGGCCCACAAAAAAACATCTACCTGCACAAGCCCAAGACGAATACACATTCAATGATGAACCCGACTCTGTATTCCAGCTTGACTTTATGGCAGACACTGCTCTCTATATCCATACCGAAGAGCAAGATGGATTCTACATTCAATTCATTGTAGGAGAAAAATACAGCGTACTATTCAAACTATTCAGCAAACAAGACCAACTGCCAACGGGTAATTTCCCAATCAACTCAACAAAACAAGAAAATACCATTCTTGCATCTGTAGGCGGCGCAGGATGGTATATCGACACCTACTCTTTCGTTATCGTAAGCGACAGCGATGGCTACTACGACTACCCACTCTATATCGTCAGTGGCAATGTCTCACTATCGAAAGATAATAACGATATATTTACAGCCGAAGTAAATGCCACAACAGCCAAAGGCTCAACTATACACTTGACCTATCAAGGAACAATCTACGAAGACGACAATACAAATGACGCAACATACGACTACGAACCCGACCAAGTAACCAACATAAATCTCAACCCTATTGAAGCCAATTACCTTATTGTTGGAGAAAACGAAGGATTGCTCATCAATTTCTATCAAGATTTTGAATTTAGTGCAGGCATATTGCTGATCAACAATTCATCCGTCGTTCCGACAGGAACTTTCCCAATCAACTTCACAGGCGAAAACAATACCATAGTTGCCTCTATTGGAGGCTATAGCGCATACGACGAATATTCCTACGTATCTCAAAACAGCAGAAAAGACTCTCTCTACCTTTGTTCGTATTACCTTGTTGAAGGTTCAATGACAATCAGTAAAGACAAAGACGGAAACTACATCGTTTCTATGAACGCAACATCTGCCAAAGGCTCGACAATAACACTCAACTATAACGGACCTATCGAAATGATGGGAAGTGAAGACAGATTCACCTATAACGCAGAGCCTGACACACCTATAAATTTAGACCTTACTGCCGACAGCTACTACATTGAACAAATATATGGCGGCTATATTGTCGAACTCTATGCCGGTGATTATTTTGCAAAAATAAAAGTCATGACTCAAGACGACGAAGACGACCTCGAAAATGGTACATACGCATTCGCAGACACCTACGAAGCAGGAACAGCATGTGCTTCAAGAGGTGGAAACAACGAAATCGACGACTACTCTTTTGTCTGGAAACTCATCGAAGGATATGTAGAAAAATCATATTTTATCACACAAGGACAATTCACAATAAACAAAGATAAAGAAGGCGAATACATATTCGATCTTGATGCAACATCAGCCAAAGGCTCAACATTCAAGATTACATACAACACAAATCATAACGCACTGCAACAAGTAGAAAGTAGCGATTTGGTAAGAATAGAAAACTCAACCATAATAGTCAAAGCACAAAAAGGAGAAGAAATCCAACTTTTCGACCTCACGGGCAAGAAATTATTCAGTCAGAAAGCGCAGGGCGAAACAAAAATTGATTTAACTAACAATCAAATTGTTATACTTCAAGTAGGCAACCGAATCGCAAAAATAGCACTATGAAAAGCATAAAAAAGTTAAAAAAAATAGCTCTTAATGCTTGCATAATTAAAAAAAAGGCATTACCTTTGCAGTCGCAAATCTAAGATGATTTGTGGCTACGTCAGTAGTCGCTTTCCGCGAATCGCACCGAGTGTCGCAAGACGCTACGAGATGCACGGAAAGCCACAAGACTCCGTAGCTCAGTTGGTAGAGCAACTGACTCTTAATCAGTGGGTCGAGGGTTCGAGCCCCTCCGGGGTCACGGTAGTAGATGGGGGCATCTGCTACTATTTAGAAGGTTAGACATAAAACATTTTGTTTTGGCACTTGTGGCAATGTCGCAAGTGCTTTTTTTTAGAAAACTAAACAAACAATAAAATATGGAAGAACAAGCAATAACACAGGAAGTAGCAACAATGAGTCCTACTATGCTACTCATTATCGGAGTTTTACCCGTTTTCATACTCGCATGGTACGTCTATCGAAAAGACAAAAACAAAGAACCTATCGGACTTTTGCTCAAAGCTTTTGTTTATGGCATTGCCGTTGTTCCAACAGTACTTCTCATTCACGGATTTACATCTCTTATTGGTCTATATCAATTAGTTAATATCCTACCCTCAACACGAGCATTTATTTCGGCTGCTCTTGTTGAAGAAGGAACAAAATTCTTTTTCCTGAAACGACTTATTTGGAACAATAAAGAATTCGACGAGCGCTTTGACGGAATTGTTTATGCTTCAATATTGTCTCTCGGCTTTGCCTGCGTGGAAAATCTGATGTATATATTTCAATATGTGCCGGCTGAAATGGCACTCACAACAGGTATTCAACGCGGACTATTTGCCGTTCCGGCTCATTTCTTGTTTGGTGTGATAATGGGTTATTACTTTGGATTGGCACGATTCTCAACAGGTCAAAGACAAATAGTCTATCTCTGTGTAAGTCTGTTTGCAGCTATATTGTTCCACGGATTCTATGACTATTTCCTTATGGCTGCCGAATTTGTATCTCAATTCAGTCAAGGACTTTCACTCCTGTTGGTTTTGGTATTCTATATTTTCGACATCATACTCTGGCGAGCAGCAATGAAACGCATGAAAAGACACCAAGAAGACGACCGCAGATTTGCTGAAAACAACTGGGCAAAAATAACAATCAAACACTAATACACAAATGACATTTCAAATCATCATACCGGCACGCTATGCCTCAACACGCTTTCCGGGAAAACCACTTGCACTCATTGGCGACAAACCTATGATACAACATGTCTATGAACAAGCCCGAAAAGTGGTAGAACAAGTCTATGTTGCAACTGACGACAAACGTATATTTGAAGCAGTAGAACAATTTGGCGGACAAGCCATTATGACTTCCGACCAACACCGTTCAGGCACCGACAGAATATGCGAGGCATATCAGAATATCAACTCACAAGCCGATGTAGTCATCAACATACAAGGTGACGAACCCTTCATCAAACCTGAACAAATACAGCAACTGATGAAGTGTTTCGATAATCCCAACACTCAGATTGCAACACTTGTACGACCATTCAAACAAGATGAGAACATATTTGACCCAAATATAGTCAAAGTAGTAATATCAGAACATGACCATAGGGCTATCTATTTCTCGCGCTCTGCAATACCCTATTTGCGAGGTGTTGAGCCGGAGCAATGGCTGCAAAAACAAACATATTATGCACATATCGGGATGTACGCTTACCGAGCCAATACACTGCAACAAATCACACGCATGCCTCAATCGGCATTAGAACGCAGTGAGTCGCTGGAGCAGTTGCGATGGATAGAAGCAGGCATACCAATATATGTAGGAATAACCGAGTTTTCCACAATAGGTATCGACACCCCCGAAGACCTCGCCCAAGCAAATAAAGTGAAAATTGAAAAGTGAAAATTGAAAGGAGTTATTAAGGTGAAAGGTGAAAAATGAAAATTGAAAGGAGTCAACAGCGAAGCTGACCAACACGATGTTAAAAAACTTTTCAAAAATTTGTTTATTTACCAAAAAAGTATTACTTTTGCACCGCATTTTGAAATTGCGTTGTTTTTGTGGGCAAAAGATAGAATAGGAATGCGAGTATATTGGAAAGTTGCCAGAGTGGTCGAATGGGCCGCACTCGAAATGCGGTGACCGGGTAACCGGTCCGGGGGTTCGAATCCCTCACTTTCCGCAAAAAGGATTTTTAGACATGAACATTCAAATCTAAAAATCTTTTTTTTATTATGCAACAACTTTCTAAAACCTTCCATAAAATTTGGTGATATCAAACCACCCTTCAATTTGGTAAGATATTATTTTTGAATTATGCAATTTCTGATGAGCAATCATTCCGGCAGGATCGTCTTTATACTATATTAACGTGAGTTCGATATAACTTTAGAATAAAAGAAGTTGATTATCTGTTTCATAGATGAGATTTAGTGATGGTTTCTTTGTGAAATAGCAATAAGCAGCAATAGCAGCAAAGGCGTTAGTAATAAAGTTTCTGACACTC
>JAFXPY010000026.1 GCA_017527495.1 Paludibacteraceae bacterium | reverse complement strand
TTGTCCGATAAAAATGAATTTCCCGTTAGGGAATATCTTTTAATAGCATAATATCGTAATTTCATATCGCGATTTCCCGTTAGGGAATTTCTCTTAAACTCTTGATTTATATTGATTAAAAGAAATTTCCTACGGAAAAAAATATCGAATTAAAATCTTTATTCTCTATTGAAAGAAAACTCCTACGGAGTATATCGAAAACATAAGTTCCATCATAGATTAATATTTATATCGGCTTGATTGGCAACAATATACTGATACAATAAAAATTTTAATCGGACACCAATATATAATAATATAGTGTAAACAGGCAAATCTACTAAACTGAAAATAACCAAACACTAAATCGTAAATAAGCTGACAATTAGTACTGATAGAAATAAGGTAACGCAATGTTTGGTCTGCCAAAATGTCATACATTGGCAGGTGTTTTAATCTTTTTTTGCGTTTGGCACAAAGGTTGTATAACAAATGTTGCAAGTGCGTTAGAAACGCCACTTCACCGCAGGCAAGACTGAACGCAGCACAGAAAAGGTGAGGTGAGCAAGCAGAAACGCACTCAAACAAGATCAAACAAGAATAATAAATTAAAATAACATACAATTATGGGAAAAATTATTGGAATCGATCTTGGTACAACAAACTCTTGTGTATCAGTAATGGAAGGCAATGAACCGGTGGTTATTGCCAACAGTGAAGGTAAGCGTACAACTCCTTCAGTAGTGGGCTTTGTTGATGGTGGTGAGCGCAAAGTTGGTGATCCTGCCAAGCGTCAAGCAATTACCAATCCGACAAAGACAGTGTATAGCATCAAGCGTTTCATGGGTGAGCCTTACGACCGCTTGAGCAACGAAATAGCACGAGTACCTTACAAAGTAGTTCGTGGCGACAACAACACAGCTCGTGTTGATATTGACGGCCGCCTCTACACTCCGCAAGAAATCTCTGCTATCATACTTCAAAAAATGAAAAGGACAGCCGAGGACTATCTCGGTCAAGAAGTAACGGAAGCCGTTATCACCGTTCCTGCTTACTTCTCCGATTCACAACGTCAAGCCACAAAAGAAGCTGGCGAAATAGCAGGTTTGAATGTAAGACGAATCGTCAACGAGCCTACAGCAGCAGCTTTGGCATACGGTCTTGACAAGTCGAACAAAGACATGAAAATTGTTGTGTTCGACTGCGGTGGTGGTACTCATGATGTCAGCGTGCTCGAACTTGGTGACGGCGTGTTTGAAGTAAAATCAACCGATGGTGATACTCACCTTGGTGGTGACGATTTCGACCACAGAATTATTGAATGGCTTGTTCAAGAATTCAAAAACGACAACCATGGTGCCGATCTGAGCAAAGACCCTATGGCAATGCAACGACTCAAAGAGGCAGCAGAAAAAGCAAAGATTGAGCTGTCGAGCAACACCTCTACAGAAATCAATTTGCCATATATCATGCCTGTTGACGGAGTGCCGGCTCACTTGGTTAATACACTGACACGTGCAAAATTCGAACAACTTATCGACGACTTGATTCAACGCACAATTGCACCTTGCCGCAGCGCATTGAAAAATGCAGGCTACTCAACAAGCGATATTGACGAGATTATCCTTGTAGGAGGTTCAACACGTATCCCGGCCATCCAGAGTGCAGTAGAGAAATTCTTCGGCAAAGCACCATCAAAAGGTGTCAATCCGGACGAAGTAGTTGCAGTTGGTGCAGCAATACAAGGTGGTGTATTGAGCGGTGATGTTAAGGATGTAGTCTTGCTTGACGTAACACCTCTGAGCCTCGGTATTGAGACAATGGGTGGCGTGATGACTAAACTTATTGACGCCAACACAACCATACCTACAAAGAAATCAGAAGTGTTCACAACAGCCGTTGATAATCAACCTTCAGTAGAAATCAAAGTATTGCAAGGTGAGCGTCCGATGGCTGCACAAAACAAACAAATCGGTCTGTTCCACTTGGATGGCATCATGCCGGCTCGTCGTGGTGAGCCACAGATTGAAGTAACATTTGATATTGATGCTAATGGTATATTGAATGTCAGTGCAAAAGACAAAGCCACAGGCAAAGAGCAAAAGATTCGTATCGAGGCTTCAAGCGGTCTAAGCGAAGCTGAGATCAAACGAATGAAAGACGAAGCAGCAGCCAATGCGGCAGCCGACCAAAAAGAGCGCGAACGTGTTGAAAAACTGAACAAAGCCGACTCAATGATATTCCAAACAGAAAAGCAAATGGCTGAGTTTGGCGACAAAATACCGGCAGACAAAAAGGCTCCTATCGATGCGGCACTCGGGAAACTGAAAGAAGCACATCAGAAACAAGATGCAGACGCATGCCAAGCAGCAATGGACGAACTGACCAATGCATTCCAAGCAGCAAGTGCTGAGATGTATGCCGCAGCCAACGGACAAGCACAAGGCGGTGCACAAGCAGGAGCACAAGATGCAGGCTTCGGAGGTTTTGGCGGACAACAAACACAACAAAACAACCAACAAAACGGCAAAGATGATGTAACCGATGTTGACTTCGAAGAAGTAAAATAATCTCTAACTAAATAACTAAATAATGGTGTGATTTCCAATCAAATCACACCATTATTTGTATGATAACATTAATCTTTAAACACAATTAAAATTATGCTAAAACACCTTTTAATCATATTTCTTTGTTTAGATACATTAGAACAACATGGCCTATGGGCAAGTAATTGAACCAATGTTTATGAAAGAAAAAGTAATCCGTAACTACACATTTTATACCGACTATTTGGATTGGATATTAAAATATGCCGAACCGATATGTTAGGACTCAATAGGTAGTTGATACCATTGTCCGGAATACAAATAAATTAAGGGATAAAACTTTCCCACTTTATTAAATGTTATCGCGTAGCGATTTTCTTTTAATAGAATGCGGATTATATTTATCCATTTATTTCCCGTTAGGGAATTTCTATGGCGGAAAAAGGATTTAAAAGATATTCCCTAACGGGAAATAACGCTAACTATCAATATTAATGCTAATAAAAGGAACCCCCTACGGGGTATAATCTAAATAAAAGTTCTAATGAACATTAGTGGGAAACTATAGTTAAGTGATATCTAAAAATCCACGTTTTAGGTATCCTGAACAATAAAAGTCGTCATCATTAGCAGGATTAAAGAAAGATCCACAGGAGCAAAAAACAATTGGAATAATGCTAAGAGCCAAATACCTATTATAAATCCTTTTCACAATATTTTTACTCATATCTTGTATCCACTTGTTATGGGGCAACATATTGCAAATGGCAGTGAATTTTACGTATAAATCCCCGATAGAATCGAGGATTTATACGTAAAACATAGTAGTAGAAAATGGAAAATTATTTAACCACTATTTTTTTGCTATATATTTCGGAATCGGCTTGCACTACAACCAAATAAACACCTGTTATAAATTGAGAAATATCTATGCTTGTTTGTGTAGTGGAAAGCACTTGTTTGCCTTGGAGGTTGTAGAGTGAGACTTTTATTTCTTTTGCATCCTCATTGATTTTCAGTCTATTGTCAATTATTTCAATGCGCTCTGCAGCTGATATTTGTTGAATATCATCTTCTACGCCATTGCATGATATACCCTTAATAGGACCTCTGCTATAGATAACCTTATCTCCTATTTTTACACAAAGCAATGAATCGGTCGTAGGTTGGAAAGGTTGCATCAAATCCCCTAACGAGCCTATATTTCGTTTCCAATAAATTCTATGTGGCGGCCAAAAGCCTAATTCAGTATTCGTCTCAAGAATAAGTATTTCATTTGAGTCTGTTGGTGATGCTGTTTGTATTGTAAAATATTCATAGCTCGCGGGGAAACTTCCGGGTATATGCTGCCATGTTCCTAATCCGAAGTCGTAAATAGTCTTTTCTTGCTCCGTTTCGATATCGTATTGCATAGCACAATCTAAATCCTCTGCGTTTCTGACATAATATGACTTCACATATTCTTCTCTTTGCAGTGCCGTATCAACTTTATATTCTTTCAATTCAAAATAGTCTTGCTGACAAATATGTTTGATATCCTCTACCCTATAGCGTTTTATTGTTGTGTCTTTGCACACTATAGTCCATTCTTTGTTCATTTCAAATATCTTTCTATTGTCGTACGATAGTGTGTCACTATGCGAGCGGAAC
>JAFXPY010000025.1 GCA_017527495.1 Paludibacteraceae bacterium | reverse complement strand
TTGTCCGATAAAAATGAATTTCCCGTTAGGGAATATCTTTTAATAGCATAATATCGTAATTTCATATCGCGATTTCCCGTTAGGGAATTTCTCTTAAACTCTTGATTTATATTGATTAAAAGAAATTTCCTACGGAAAAAATATCGAATTAAAATCTTTATTCTCTATTAAAAGAATACTCCTACGGAGTATATCGAAAACATAAGTCCTATCATAGATTAATATTTATATCGGCTTGATTGGCAACAATATTCTGATACAATAAAAATTTTAACCGGACACCAATAATTTTTAATATTTCGGCGTACAACGGCGTTAGCCGTTGCATATTAATAGATACAATCAAGAAATATACAAACTCAACAACCACGTAGTGGTTGCACATAGTCAAATATTCAAATTTATTGAATTGCATTTTAATATGTAACCGCTAACGCGGTTAGGCAGAGGGTTAATAATAACACCATTTTCTATTAATATGTAACCGCTAAGCGGTTGAAGAACGATGGAGGATTGAGATTTATTACTCGGAACAATGTGGAAAACTTTAGTACCCATACAAAAAAAAAGAGCACTCAATTAATGAGTACTCTCTTTTGTAATTATTTTATTAGTACGAAGTGCGTTGCACTGCAGAGTAACTTACTTTCAGTGCTGATGCCCTTCTGAGTGCTTGCTTGATGTCGGTGATTATACCCATTCGAGTCTCCTTGTCGGCTTTGATACTTACTGTCATAAAGCCTTGGTCGCTCTCCGGCATCGACGAACGCTCGTTGATGATATAACTCTCTACTTCACTAACATCGGCAAACTGGTCGTCAAGTTGAATACGAGTCTCTGAACCGTATTTTTTCTTGAACTCGTCTGTCGGTGTTCCAACGTAGATATATTTTACCAACGATTTTTTCTCCAATTTGGTTAGCTCAGTAGCCTCAGGATTCTGAATACGAACCTTGTAGGTTACTTCTTTCATAGAGGTAACGGTCATGAAGAAAAACAGCAACATAAAGATGATATCAGGCAGCGAACTCGTGTTGAGTGCCGGCATCTCTTTTTTCTCGTCTCTTCTGATTTTTGCCATTATTTGTTCCCTCCATAATTTTTAGGCTCTGCCTCAGATATTCTCTGTGGATAAACCTTTTGAACTAACTTCTGTTGGTCTTCGTCAAGTTCATTATAAACCTTTCCCCAACGCTGTTTTGCAAAGTCGTCGCGCAACTCATTGTAGGCTGCCACAAGCTCATTCTGTACGTTGAGGTACATCTGGTATTGTGTGTCCACGTCGTTTTGCACTGAGATAATGTGGTCTTTGGTGTATGACACCATGCCAAGACCCGGTATCTCTTCTTCGGTTTTAACCGGCAAATGAGATGCGTTGTTGGGGTTCTCAATGAACTCTTTTGCTTTCTCACGCAGTTGCTTAATATCAATCTCTTCGCCTTGCACCAAGAGCTGGTTCGCGCTGTTTATCTTCACATAGAAGAAATTACGCTTGTTGATGTCTTTTGGCTTCTCCACTTGCTGGTCGCTCAGTGCAGGAAGGCGGCGCGCCAAACCCTGATTGACGTCCATACTCGTGGTAACGAGGAAGAATATAAGCAGCAAGAATGATATGTCAGCCATCGAACTCGCGTTCAGTGCCGGTACTTTTTTCTTTCCTTTTGCCATAATCTTGCGCTTTTGTGAGTTAAACTAATTAATCTTTAATCTTGTTGTAAACGAAGCCACATATTATTGCAAGCACTGTGAGTGCAAGCAAAGCGTATGTTGCAAACATTGTTGCATCTGCAAATTGAGCCCAGAAACCTACGTTGTCATGACCCTCATAGCCTAATATACGTACTTCCTCAGGACTGCCAAGGAACCAGCATACAACCAAAAGAAGTGCAAACAATGCAACAACAATCAGCGACTTCAAAGCTCCGGCTTTGTCTGTTGCCCATTTGTTGGCGAAATTAATCACCACCGAGCATAGTGTGGCGAGCACTGCCAAACCTAACAATACATAGGTAAATCCCATAAATAAATTGGTGTATTGAGGATCTGACAAATAGTCGCCTGCAACCTCTACTGAATTGGCATCAAAACCAACCAAGTAGAACATTGCTCCAACTATAACGCACAATACTAAAAGTACTATGAGCGTTACTTTTGGTAATAGGGTTACTAATTTATCGTTCATCTTATTATTATCGTTTAATTGTTCTTACAAATATTATTCTTTTTTTTCGTAACTTCATGAGTTACTCAAGCACGCTGATTAGGCAGCAGCTTTTTGTTTTGCGTCGTATTTAATTACGAGGTCAAGAAGACTGATTGAGCTGTCTTCCATTTCGTTTACTAATCCTTCAACCAATGAGAGGATGTAGTTGTAGAATAATTGAAGAACAACGGCGATAACCAAACCGAGCAATGTGGTCAAAAGAGCAACTTTAATACCACCTGCAACGACTGTTGCGCTGATGTCACCTACTTGTTGAATCTTGTCGAATGCCTCAATCATACCAATGATTGTTCCCAAGAATCCTAATGATGGAGCGATTGCAATGAACAATGTAATCCATGAGAGATTTTTCTCAAGCAAACCAAGTTGTACGCCACCATAGCTTGATACTGTGCGCTCAACAACATCAATGCCTTCATCATAGTGGAGAAGACCCTGATAGAATATTGAAGCTACAGGACCACGTGTGTTGCGGCATACGTCTTTTGCTGCTTCAATACCGCCTTTGTCAAGTGCTGCTTCTACATCAGCAAGAAGTTTCTTTGTGTTTGTCTTTGAAAGACTCAAATAGATTATACGCTCAATGCAAAGTGCAAGACCGAAGATAAGTGTCAGAAGTGTAAGACCCATAAAGCCTGCACCACCTTCAATGAATTTTTGTTTCAAAGTTTGGTGAATACCAACTTCTTCTGCAGGTTGTTCTGCTTCTACAACTTCAGCAGCTGGTTCTTCTTGGGCTGCTTCGTTCTCAACAACTTGCTCTGTTTGAGCTTCTGTTGCTTCAGGTGCGTCCTGAGCATTTACCAAAGCAACGCTACCAAAGTTGAGCATTGCTATAACCGTTAAGGTTGCAAATACTTTTTTCATGTTTTTTTTGTGTTTTTGTTTATGTTATTTTAAAATTTTCATTGTGTCTTTTCTTGTGTTGTGCAAAATCACTCAGTTCTCAAAACTCAAACAAGTTTGTTTTTTCGTCCTTCGTGCTTTTGCGGAGAGACGGGGATTATTTCATATTCCCCACATGCTGCCGCTGGCATCCTGTGCAAAATCACTCAGTTCTCAAAAACCAAACAAGTTTGGTTTTTCGTCCTTCGTGCTTTTGCGGAGAGACGGGGATTCGAACCCCGGATACGCTTTTGACGTATACACGCTTTCCAGGCGTGCCTCTTCAGCCACTCGAGCATCTCTCCAATTGTTCGGTTCTATATTTCTATTCGGAATAGTTCTTGCGCTGTTTGGTCGGTCTGATAGTCAATTTGTTCTACCGTCGTGTTGTAAATCTGTGCTAATCGCTCTGCTACAAGTGGTATGTAGGCACTCTCGTTGCGTGTGCCTCTGTGCGGCGTCGGTGCCAGATAAGGTCCGTCGGTCTCTAATACAAGGCTACTGAGCGGCAACCGAACTAATACTTCGTGCAACTTGCTATTCTTGAAGGTTAGGACACCTCCTATACCTAATTTCCAACCATAGTCAAGATATTTTTTTGCTGTCTCATAACTCCCCGTAAAACAATGCAACACTCCTCTATTCCCTAATTTGGCAGCCTCGGTGAGCATCGCCTCCATGTCCTGAGTGGCATCGCGTGAGTGAATCATCACGGGCAAATCCTTTTCCCTCGCCCACTGCAATTGTTCTTCCAATGCATCTCGTTGCTCACGAACAAATGTCTTGTCAAAATGATAGTCAAGACCTATCTCACCAATCGCAACCCAATCATCATGCTCACACAGCGATTTGTATAAATTTGTTAATTGCTCTCTGTAGTTCTCTGCAATATTCTCCGGATGCAACCCTATCGCCGGTAGAGCATAATTGGGATACTTTTGGCACACTTGCCTTATGCTTCCCACATTTGTCGTGTCTATTCCGGGTATGAGTATTTTTCTGATATTCACACTTTTAGCGCGTTCAATAACTGCGTCTAAATCATCTTTGTAAGCCTCATCATCGAGGTGACAATGCGTGTCTATCATACTCCCTTATAGCAAAAATAATATACTCCGCTTGCAAAGTTACAAAAAATTATTTAAAAAATAATTATTTTTTTTGATTTTTTTTTAACAAACTGCTATCGCCGTATGATAAAAAGCGAAAATCATGTGTTAGAGCATAGTCATACACTGCATGCCAATCGTCGCCTATAAATGCACTTACGAGCAGAAGTAGTGTGCTTTTGGGTTGGTGAAAATTGGTTATCATGTAGTCGATGATATGAAATGTGTAGCTCGGTTTTATCATGATTTGCGTTTCGGCATGTAGTGTGTCTTGATTTGTGCGGTCGAGATAGTCTATTATGTTTTGTAGTGCTTCTTTTGTACCGACATGTGTGTGTTGTTGGTATGGCTCGAACTGGTCAACATGTAAATTTATTTCGTTGTCTCTTGATTTTGCAACATGCAACCCTATGTAGTACAAACTTTCAAGTGTGCGTACCGATGTCGTTCCCACTGCCACTATATTGCCTAAGTTGTTGATGATATTGCATATTGCTTTGCGTGGTACTGCGATTATTTCTGTGTGCATTGTGTGTTGGTTGGCATCTGCTGTTTTTACGGGTTGAAATGTTCCGGCTCCAACATGTAGTGTTATCTCGTCGGTTTGTATGCCTCGCTGTTTGAGGTCGTCAAGCACAGCTTGCGTGAAATGCAGTCCTGCCGTCGGTGCTGCAACAGAGCCTTTTATTCGTGAATAGACCGTTTGATATGTCGTTTTGTCGCTTTCTTCTGTCGGGCGGTTTAGGTAGGGTGGAATAGGCAGTTCGCCGAGGGCATCAAGTATTTCGGCAAAAGATATTTGTTCCGGCGTTGTCCATGAGAATTGTATCTCGCTTGTGTTGCCTGTTGTGCTGAGGCGTTCGGCGTGAAGTTGCAGGTTGTGCAGCTTGTCATTATTGATTGTTATTGTGAGCTGTCCTTCTTTCCATTTCTTTGAATTACCTATCATACATTTCCATGTGCAACCATTTGTGCTGCCAAGACTTAGTGCGTAATCGCGTGGAGAGAGAGGCTCTAAACAGAACACTTCTATTCTTGCTCCTGAGTCTTTGTGGAAAACAAGGCGTGCTTGAATCACTCGCGTGTTATTGTAGATAAGGAGTGAGTTTTGTGGTAGGTGATTGCCGATATTGTAGAATATGTCTTCATGTATCTGACCATCGGCATATAGTAATAGTTTGCTGTGGTCGCGCTGAGGAAGTGGGTACTTAGCAATGCGCTCGTCTGTCAGAGCGTAATCGTAGTCGTTGATTAAAAGTGGTGAAGTCGGTTCCATTTTTTTTGTTGGTTGAATTTTTATTGACAAATTATTCGTAATTGTTGATGAAGCAAGAGAGTCCGTAAAGAGGAATGTTTTTGATTGTATTGTCTGATGAGTTGTATGGTAAAAGTGATGTCTTAATGGCTATTGAAGGTTGATATTTGTTGCAAAAAAGTGTGAAACTCTTTGATTTTAAGTTTTCTCCTGCTTTTACCTCAATCGGTATAATATTTCCTTTTTTTTGTATAACAAAATCTACTTCTGCAGTACTTCTTTCGTTTGTCCAGTATCCGATGTATTCGTTTTTGAGCGGTAAAAGTTCTTGCATAATGAATTGTTCTGTCATTGCTCCTTTGAATTCAGTGAAAATAGACTGATTGTCGATAATTGTTTTTGTGTCTAAACCGGATAAAGCTCCCAATAGCCCGACATCAACCATATAGAGTTTGAACACCTGCATATCTTGGTACGCTTTTAGAGGCAAGTGCGGTGTGCTTATTCTATTTGATTTTGAAACCAAACCGCAATTAATAAGCCACATTATTGCCAATTCAAAGTCTTTGGCTCTTGCTCCTTCTCGTATTATCCCATATATAAATTTTTTGTTTTCTTTGCTCAATTGTGCCGGCAAACTATCCCATACCATAATATTTAATCTTGGTATCTGTTCTTTGGGTGCATGTTTGGAAAAATCGGCTTGGTATGAGCGAAGAATATCGTACTGTGTGTTCCTGACTTCAAAAAAGTCGTTTGTGTCTATCCATTTTTGTACAACTTCGGGCATTCCTCCCACAAAAAAATATGTTTTCAGCAAGTTGATTAGTTCTAAGTGAAAAGTGCTTATTGTCTCCCATTTTTGTTCCTGCATAGCCTCAAGCAGCAACTCTTTGCCGTTGGCAATAAGAAATTCACTGAATGTTAAAGGCTGGAGGTCCAAAAAAGTAACTTTGCCGACAGGAAATGAGGTGTGTTGGTGGAGCGTAATACCCAAAAGCGAACCTGCTGCAATTATATAATATTGTGGGGCATCTTCACAAAAATATTTCAGAGATGTTATACCTCCTTCTGCCGATTGAATCTCATCGAATATGAGCAGAGTGTTTGCAGGATCAATTTTTTTCCCATTGTAAAGCTCTATTGTTGTTATTATGCGTGTGGTATTGTAGTCTTGTTTGAATAGATATTTTAGTCCGGGCTCGTTTTCAAAATTGATATAAACTGTCTCGGCAAATTTTTGTTTGCCGAATTCTCTCATCAGCCAGGTCTTGCCGGTTTGGCGAGCCCCTCTTATAATTAGAGGCTTATGCTGCTTTTGTTCTTTCCATTTGTAAAGTTCTTCTAATACTGTTCTTTTCATAGCGTTGCTTTTCTTTGTGCCTGCAAAATTAATATTTTTTTTAGAAAAAACAAAATTATCTTGATAAAAGTGTTGTTTTATCGCATTTTTATCTTGATAAAAGTGTAGTTTGAGTGCTATTTTATCTTGATAAAAGTGTAATAAAAATATTGTCAAGTCATTTTGGCTTGACAATATTCGAATATATATTGTGGTATTTTTATAAGGTTATTTTTCTTCTTTTAATTATTATTGTTGCGATAGGGAATATCAACAATAGATACCATGGGCAGTCGCCTAATGGTATGTTGTCAAGATAACCTATCTGACTGTCGTCCGGTCTGCTTATACGCTCGGGGCCTTCATAGTTTTCTGTTGCTGTTTGTGTTGTGGTGAGGGAAGTTATGTTCAGTCGTGTTATCTCCGTCGGCGTTGTTGTGCGGATGGCGTATTTAGTTATGTTATACCGGTGAGTGTTGGTGTTGGCGGTAGTGTTGTAATTCAGAATAGTCTTTGTCGCATTGGTTATGTTGCCAACTGAGTGTGTTACTTGTTCTGAACTTATGTACAATGGTGCTTTATTTGAATTAGTCTTGTATGTCGCGGTGTTTATGTCGTTCGTGTTGCGATGTTGTGGAATGGGGTGTGTATGCGGTTTGTTTTGTAGGTACAACGACGTACTGCTTTGGAAGGCTTGCTGCGTGTTTGCTTTTGCTTGCAATGATAGTGCAAGCAAAAGCAAAATAAGGGTTATATATTGTAGAATCTTCAGCATATTATGTTGTTGTGTTATTTTATGATTATGTTTTGTGTCTTTGCTATATTGCCCATTTGCGCTGTAGCTATATAAACTCCTTGCGGCAGGTGTATTGTGGCAATAGCGTCGTCAATATTTTGTTGTCTGATCAGTCGTCCGGTGAGGTCGTAGATGCGCAGTTGGTCAACCTTTTCTGACCCTACAATGGTGAGTTGTCCTTTTTGCAAGGTGATGAAGTCTATTGTTGGTTCTGTCTGTTGCTCTGTGCCTTGGTTGTGTTGTGTAGAGGTGATGACATCTTCTTTTTCGTGTTTCACTATGTAGTAGCGCAGCTCATCGTTGTTTGGTGTCTCTATCTCAAGTTCTAATCCGTTGAGTATCTCGGTGTATGCATCTGTTTTTTTGTCGTACAAGAATAGTGTGTCGTTCCACTCTTCGTTGAAGCTGAAGTTGAGTGTTGTTGTCTCTTGTCTGTCGTTAGGGTCGGGGAATATAAGTCCGAGAGGCACTGTGACAAAGTCTTTTCTCAAGTCGATAGATAATGCTTCGTTTTGGCAAATGGTGAAGAGGTTGATTGATGTAGTGAGCACATCGCCTCTGAATGCATGAACGCCTGATGTGAGCAGTTTGGCGTCGTCATCGTCGTATTCGTTTGAAGAGAATGATGTCTCGCCTAATACTGCTGTCGATTGGTTACTTCCGTTTGTTGCTGTGATGTTCAGGAGTTTGATGATGTTATTGCTGTTTTCTCTGTATTGTGGTGCGTGCAGTATCTTGTCGGGGTTGTCAATTGTCTTGGCAAGCATTGTGCTGTTGAGTGTCAGTTGCAGTGTGATTGCTTCAGGCTCTGTTCCTTTAAGTTCGACGATGACACCTCTATGCGGGGGCAAGAAGCGTTGTGTCGTTGTTCCTGCTATTGTGCTATATACTCCAATTGAGCCTTTGTCCATATAGTAGAAATTAGCTTTGAGTTTGGTGTTGGTCTGCAGGAACTTGCGCATGTCGATATAAGCGAGAGTAGGGTTGCCGAACACGAATAGTTTGCCAGGGTTCTCGTTGTCTATAACGACAGGTTGTGTAGGGTCGTAAGCAAAGCGTCCGTAATTGTCTGGCCTCTCCAAATCTACATATCTGCTTGGAACGACGGTGCCGTTATAGAAATAGTAGTAGCGATTTTCTTGTTTGGGCAGTCTGATGATCAATCGGTGGTCTTCTTCGTCGGTCTCGTCAAAGCCTAATAAGGCGTAGCCTGTTCCTGTGTAGTATTCAGCACCGAGAGTATTGACAAATGGTCCCCATTGCGAATCCCAGACATAGAAGTTTTGAGATTCGTTGAGCTGCTCTTGCTCTGTTGTCCTGTCGTAGAGTGATTGCCAGAATGGGTATGCCGAGCGGTTGTCGTCGAGTTCTTTCGGCTCGAAGAGCTTGGTGTCGGCTGCCGATGGTATGTACATATCGCCCGAATATACGCCATTCAATGCGGGTGAGATGATTGTCCATCGCGCAGATGGCACCGGCATATCTACGAATGCTTTGGTGTAGGTGAGCAACTCTTGTCCGAGAATTACGGCGCTGTCGCGTACGAGTATTTCATAGGCTGTCGGCTCGTCCTCGGCTGATTTAGGATCAATAGACGGATAGCGTTCCTCCCAGTTGTTGGCAATGATGACGTGCGTTTCAGGCAGAGGAATAAATCCCGGTCCGATAGGAGCACCTGTCGTCTTGTCGGCTGCTTGCCAGTTCTCGTCTTTGAACCACGAGTCTTTGATGTTTGGCGCCGGTGTCCATACCATAGTGTCGGGCACGATACATACAGTTACATACGAGAAGCCCGGGTCGCAGTTCAATATACCTGTATGTTGCGGCTCTGTCTCCGTACTTGGTAGGTGTATCCTTCGTGTGTCGCCACGGTCTTGCCATGTGATGCAGAAGGTGTAGCGCTTGCCGGCTTTGAATTTGTTGTAGCGTGTCTTGCCGGCAGGTGGTGTAGTTACTTTGGTAAGTTTGATGATGTCTCCGTCTTCATCATATACTTCAGGATAGCGTATGTCCGACGAGAGCCCGTACCAATGTGTGGCAGGATTAAACTCGGCATCATTCGACTCTTCAAGTTCTACTTTTACTATGTCAACATATTTATAGTCGTGCAACGGCAGTTCAATCTTCATGTCCGGGTCGGTGAAACGCACTTTAGATACGCGGTGTTTGTACGGGTTGATACGCTCTTCAAGGTTCCACTCATCGTAAGGTTTCTTGCCGATATGGAATTTCAGTTGCGATTCCCATGTGTTCATCACCACGCGTTGTGGCGAGAAACAGATATTCATACTCTGCGAATGGTTGTCCTTGTTAAATGCTGTACCTTCGATAGGGAATACCATAAAGTCGAGACCAGACTCAGGCAGATAGGCGTTGATATATTGCTGTCCGATGATGAGCATACCATTTTCAATCAGTGTCGAAATGATAGTCCAACTATTCGGGTCGAGGAAGTCTTCGGGATATATCTCTGTTATTGATGTGGCAAGAGCATTTCTATTTTCCACTTCCGGTGTTGGTTCGCGACGCAAATCAAGTATGGCTTGAACCACTTTCTTGTATGTATAGCCATAGTGCTCGTAGGCAAAGAGGTCAACGCTTTTGTCATCTACCATTGTCTTCACCTTTCCGATGCGCTGGTCTTCGGTGTAGGAGAAGTCACTGCTGATAATGAGCCAATCGTTAAGACATCGTCCTTCGGCATTGACAATACTTGCGTCTTCAACATCATAGTCATAGACATGCATCTCGAGTTTGTATTTCAAGTTTGGACAATAGGTAGGTGCTATAGGTGCGTCGTTAATATAGACGAACAACTTGTCTTGAATAGGCAGTGCAGCCGACATTGAGCAGTCAGAATAGCCGAAGTCAGAAGGTGTTGTAGCCATGAATATAACCACATCATCGGTTGATTTCCATGCCGGTGTGGCATCAGGGTCGATGTCGGCGGCGAGATAAAGCACATAGCGTTCCTCGTCTTTGATATGTTCCCACACATAACCATATTTCTTCGAAGGGTCGTCGTCGTGAGCGTTGATAAACTCTTCCAATGAGTTGTAGCAGTTAGTCGGGTCGGAAACCTTATGCTTATAGCCCTTGACGGGGATATGGAACTTGCCGTAAGTTGATTTACCACCGAGATAGCCAGCATTAAGTGATTTATTCAGTGTGCGGTCAAAAACTTGATAGAAAATATCGTGGTCGAAGAAACTATCGTCCATCAGTCCGAGGTAGTCGATACGCGCTGTTGCTTTGACATCCAATCCGCTGAAGCCATCAGAAGGCGAACATGAAGTGGCTGTCTGGTAAGCGCTGATTGCCAAAGGCGTAGCATAAATGCGGATGTCATCTATGGCAAAGTCATTACCATTACTTGTGTTGGCAAAGTTATAAATACTGATTTGATATTCGTCGTATTCATATTTTAGGTCGATAGGGAACACTACTTGACACCAACCGCTTTTCCACTCAAGGTCGCCTGAGAGATATTCGGTTACTGCGTTCCATGTCGTGGCATTAGCCATTTTTCCTTCCACCACAAAGCGGAACTTAGGCAACTCGGCTTTTGAGGAGAAATTTTTGGTCACATTGTTGATCCATGCCGAGCAGAACATCTTTTGTCCGGCGCAGAGTTTTGATGTTACCTTGAGCGACACGACAAGTCCCGGTTCCTCTGTACCGTCGCAATAGAGCATATATCCATTTTTTGCACCACCGCGCTGTTCTATTGTGCCGATGATATATCCGCCGTTGAGGTCGGGCACGAGTTTGTTGATAAACATGTACTCACCCCAGTAGGGGAATATTCCGGCTCCTGTACCACCACCCGAGCGCTGGTTCTTTTCTCCGAAGTCTGTATCTGCCGAGGCAGTATTGCGTGCTGTCTTACTTGCTGTTATGTTAGGTCGAGAATAAGCAAATCCGTATGAACACTCGTCCCATGCAAGAGGAATATTGTATGTCCTTATATCTGTAGTTCCGGGTGCTGTATATACCTCTCCATTGCCGTTGGGCTTGGTCTTACCGTCGCCGTTGATAGGTGGGTCGAATGTACAGCGAGCGAGTACTTCATAGCGGTTTTCAATGTCATAATCGGTGATAATTGCTGTTGCCGGAGAACCACTTTCTGCAATAGGACCAACTACACTTATCGGTTGATAAACAATAACATAACGCGCTATGTTATAATTCTTTGTGGCAAGGGTATAAACAACTGTGTCTATCGTCTTGCCCGTTGGCATAACATGCGGATTGAGCACAAGGAAACATGTCGTTGAGTTAACATAACCCACATAGGTTTTGTCGTCGCCAGACTCACCGCTTGAGAGATTGGCTTTTGCTCCGTTCTTGTACCATTGAGCCACCTCGCTTCCTCCATTTCCGACACGATAGTAGGAACTACCTTCTTTATATATATAGCCCAATTCTGAAAGGTGAGTGTAATATTGGTACTTATAGTCAGTAGGTAGTGAGATATATCTACCGGCAGGCGCGATGCAGACATGTTCTTCGAGATACGACTTGCCTTCGTCATCATAGTGAGGGTCGGCGTCTGTTCCTGTGCGGTCGCTCACCTTAACACTATTTATCTTTGCCACCATCTCGTCGGCATGGCGCAACTGAAATATCTGCCTATACGACAGCGTAGGACCTTCAATCACTTGAGCACCACCCGATGTGGTAAAACTAAAGTCTGTGTAGTTGCTCACATCGCAAGCCACATCCATAGGCAAGAGAGGCTTGCCGGCGGCTTCATAACTGTCCAAAACAGTTTGTGAAGGTGTTTGCACAACCGGAACATTATATGATGGTGAAGCCGAGGGGAAAGGACTATGCCCATAAGCATAGTACTGACCACGGCTCAAAAGAGAGAATTCATTACCTATATTTACAAAATCGTACGACTTACCCGATGCCGTTGCTGTTGGTTTGGTAAGCCACTGCGAATTACCGTATTTAGTGGTCAGACTATAACTATTTTCGTAGTCAAACCAACGCATCCAACCAAAGAAACTCGTTCCGCGCAATTTCAAGCGACTCCCGTCTTTTTCACCCGGAATACAATATATCGTACTCTTTGCTTCGTGTACGCTCTGAATATACTTGCTACCCGACAACTGCATCTCGCGTCCTGAAGCACCACGCTGTGAGACATAACGATCTTCAAGCATCGATGCGGTGTTGAGTTGAGAGATGTCGATATAAGCATTTACATAATAGTCGTCACCTTCAATTATTTCCCAGTAAACACGCCATGCAGCGTAAAATGCAGCTGTGTCGGCTACATATTTATTGTATTTTTCAAGTGCTTCAATATACGCAGGGTCGCTTGTTCCGTCTGTGTAGTCGGCAGGATTAGGCTCTCCTACCCAAGCAGGGTACTCTAACTCAGGAGCAGCAGGATATGGCGTGTTCGGATATCTTTTTACTTCGTTATCATTATTTAATTGCAATTGGTGTCTGATATGTATTATGCCTGAATATGGTGCTCCGCTTGTGTTGTTGCCGGTTGGTCGTACAAAGAAATAATTATCTTGACGGTCGTCTTCTGATGTCTCTTGAAAACGCGCATCTACAGGTTCGTAACCTTCATCAACATATATATCTGTTGAGCACTCTGCCCAAGTATATGGTGTTTCTCCTAATTCGTCTTTGTACAAGCTTGGTTCGTACCCGCATGCTTTGTAGCGATCTGTATGTATAACACCATCTCCATCTTCCCATGTATTTACTTCATATTTCAAGATATCGTCAGGCAAATAGTATTCTTTTATCTCTGTTTTATCTGTGTATTCAGTGCCATCAGCGTATCTTATTATGGACCCGCTAAATATCTTTCGCTTGATAAAAAATTGCTGTATCCAACCATAATCAGAACTTGCCGACGCTTCTGTTGCTGCAAAAGTGTAAGACCCGGGCACAACTTCCAATTTCATCTCATCAACATGTTCTTTGAAAAAACGCAACACACGCAACGCTATCGTATTTGAATCTATTCTAACTTCATTAGCCTTAATGACGATCTTGACACTATCGGAATAATTCTCTTTCGGCTCGCCATCCCACTCCTCAACAGTTCCACTACTACTTGTGTTTGTTCTTGCTTTGATTTCCCAATTCTGTGTAGTCGAAGAAGGTGTGATACTTTGAACTATGGTCACGTTATCTTTAAATATAGATTCATACTCATAGTTTATCCCGTATGTGATACGCAGTATCTCGGGATCAGACACAGTAGTGCTTGATGACGAAACGACATATTGAGATTTCTTGTCCTGCCCCTGGTACTTCAAAGTGTTGGTAACGGTGATGCTGAAAAAGGTTGATTTTGCACCCCTTTCACCATAACCCCACTCTATATCCGTCGGCTTATTGAAAGAAATATCATTATCTGTTTCTAAAACAAAATTATTGTAATTCAAATTACTACCGGTCGATGATGTTCCCATAGTGTAACCACCGGAATATCTGATATAATAAGTCTTGGTCTTGTATTTGTATGATAATCTACCTGTACTACTGCTATATGTAAACAGAGTAGTTTTCGAATCGCTCATCGTCAATTTAGGCGTCGTGCCGCTTATCGTAACAGCCAGATATTTGTCCGTTCCTAAATTCTTGAAATAAAATTGTGAACTGCTTTCTTCAACAATCCACAAAAAGTTTTCACTCACCAAAGACACACTCGAACTAATGGCCGTTCCATAGTCGTTAACACCAAGAAAATATGTTACCGACGAATTAACATACCATATCGAAATAATATCACCGTCTTTGAATGTGTATGCAAAGAGTTGTAACGACGAAACGAGAAGTATTATAGAAAGGAGTTGTTTTTTTATCATAAGTGTTGTGTAATTTTAGGGTCCATTCAAGTGCAAAAACGCACACTAAAAACCTATCTTTCGGTAGGTTTTTCAATGGTTTTGCAGAATAGTTTTGTTATATATACAGCACGATACTACACAATGGGCAAGATTGTATAGTATCGCTAAATAATATTAATTGGCACAAGAAGAAAACTCAATTGCTTTTGAGTTACCCAATATGCTAAAGTTCTTACCTTGCTGGAAAATAGCAAATCGGGGGGGGGGTAATTCTCTGATTATCAAATAGTTGCATTTTGATTCAATTTTGACACTTATTCCTAAATAATCTGCTTGCAAAATTACAACATTTTTTTAAATTACACAAGATAAATTGACTATTTTTTAACTATATGTGCAAAAAAAATGTAAATTATGCGCATATTTTGCTGCCCTATTGTAGTTTTCTTTTTTACTTCCTATTCCCAATAGTCGATTTTGCGCTTTATCTGTGTGTGTTCTGTTATGTCTGTATTATAGTAGCTTGGCTTTTGAGAGAAACTCTTGATGATATTGTTTTGGTCGTCGTATTCAATGTCGCTCAGTTCGCTGATATTGTTGCCAAATTGGTCGTACTGTGCGAGCAGTGTGTCTGTCTTTTCTATCCCGTATTGTCTTGTATAGACGATTGATGTGCATGACAATTTGTTGTCCGACCATTGGTTGGTGACAGTTTCGGTTGTTATGCCTAAGTCGTCTGTAGTCTTGCTTTTGAGCATACGTTTTGAGTCGAGCCATTCTTTAGTGGTAAGGCTCATCGCGTGTGTTGACGCACCTTCGAAAGCTTCGATTCTCACCTCATTACCATCCGTATTGTATGTGATTATGCTGACCAATTCTTCTCGTGACGATGGTTGATTATAGAAACCGATTTCCACTTTTTTTGTTTCTTTCCGTGTCCGCTCGTCTATAGTCTCATATTTTGAGGCTATTGCCGTAGTTACTATTCCGCGTGAAAATTCTCCGTTGGATGCCATACCTACTGAGTAGTTGTTTGTCTGGCGTGTTAGTGGGAGTCCTTGTTTGTCGAAACTGACCACTTCGATGTTGGTAATCATCGTGTCGGAGATGACGCTATCGCCGAGAGTGTACCAAACCGATGTTGTTTCATTTTGGCTCTTGATTGTCTTAGGTGCTTGCTCTTGTTTTGAGCAACAGGTCATTACAGCTATTGTGCCGATAATGAGTGCGGGGAATAATGCTTTTTTCATATTTTTTATGTTGAGCCTCGGCATAATGCCGAGGGTTAAACAAATCCTCAAATCTTGAAATCTTCAAATTTTCAAATCCTCAAATCTTCAAATTTTCAAACCCTCAAATGTCTAAATGAAAAAATGTCTTTACAGCGATTGCCAGCCTTGGGCTTGAAGTTGAATCTCTTCCGATTGTCTGCCAACTAACACCATGCCGTATTCCGGTTTGGTTATCTCACCGATGAAATAGACATCTTTCATTTGCAGCAGTTTGTCGTAGTCTTTGAGGTCGCAAGTGAAGAGCAGTTCGTAGTCTTCGCCTCCGTTGAGGGCGCAGGTGACGATGTTGAGGTTGAGTTCTTCGGCATATACGGCAGCCTCATAGTTGATAGGTATCTTGTCGGAATAGATGCGGCAGCCGACATTCGACTGTGAGCATATATGGTGCAGTTCGCTACTCAGTCCGTCGGAGATATCCATCATGGCGGTAGGTTTGATGCCGAGTTTGTTGAGTTCGGCAATAACATCGCGTCTGGCTTCAGGTTTGAGTTGTCGTTCGAGCAGGTATTCTCGTCCTTCAAAAGCCGGATTGACATCTGTAATGCCTTTGAGTGCTTCTTTCTCTTGTTCGAGCAGTTGCAGACCGAGATAGGCAGTGCCGAGGTTGCCTGTGGCGCAGATGAGGTTATGTTCTTTGGCACCATTGCGATAGACTATTTTGTCGGCGTCGGCTTCTCCGATGCATGTAATGCTTATTGTCAGACCTGTTAGTGAGGCTGATGTATCGCCGCCAACGAGGTCAACGCCATAACGCTCGCAAGCAAGGCGTATGCCACTGTAGAGTTCTTCCAAGTGCTCCACGGCAAAGCGTTTGCTCACTCCCAGACCAACAATGATTTGCTTTGGCTGACCATTCATTGCATAGATGTCGGAGAAATTGACCACGGCAGCCTTGTAGCCAAGGTGCTTTAACGGCGTGTAGGTCAGGTCAAAATGTATGCCTTCGAGCAATAGGTCGGTAGTGACGAGAGTCTGTTTAGTGCCATAGTTGAGCACAGCCGCATCATCGCCGATGCTTTTCAGTGTGGAGGCATTGGCGGTTTTGAAGTCTTTGGTGAGGTGTTTGATTAGTCCAAACTCACCATACTTAGATATTTCTGTCATGTATGCTTAGAGTAGTTGTTGCAAGTGTTTTTCCAATTCCGGTTCCGGAGTAACGCCAACAAGACGTTCTGCTATCTCACCGTTTTTGAAAAGGATGATAGTAGGTATATTGCGGATTCCGAATTGGTCGCATGTGTCAGGGTTTTCGTCAACATTGAGTTTTCCGATGTTGATTTGTCCGTCGTATTTCATTGCGAGGCGTTCAACGATAGGCCCCATCATTTTGCAAGGTCCGCACCACGGTGCCCAAAAATCAACAACTAAAGGCTTGTTGGCATTCAAAAACTCAGCAAAGTTGCTGTCTGTAATTTGTAGTTCCATAAAAAATCTGGTATAATTGATTAAAAATTTATGCAAAATTAATACTTTTTATTCAAAAACCAACCAAAAAGTGTCAGCTTTTTTTCTATATTGAAAAAAAATTGTAATTTTGCAATCCAAAATTAAGTTAAAATCATGTTTCTAACTCTTTTGAAGTCCAAGATACATCGTGTTACGGTAACCGAGGCTAATTTGGATTATATCGGTTCGATAACCATCGACCAAGACTTGTTGGATGCCGCAGGCATACTGCCAAATGAAAAAGTGGCTGTTGTTGACAACAATAATGGTGCTCGTCTTGAGACTTATGTTATTGCCGGTCAGCGCGGTTCCGGTTGTATTTGCATGAATGGTGCTGCGGCTCATCTCATTCACCCCGGTGATGTGGTTATAATTATGGCTTATGCCATGATGACAGAGGACGAAGCGCGCACGCATAAGCCTAAAGTCATTTTTCCCGACACAAACACTAATCATTTAGTTCGTTAGCGTGTTTTTTGATCTTCAACATACCGACTCTCGTTCAGCCGCTCGTGTTGGCGTGATTCACACTGACCATGGCGACATACAGACGCCTATCTTTATGCCTGTCGGCACGGTGGCGTCGGTCAAAGCTGTTCATCAGCGTGAGTTGCGCGACGACATCAAAGCCCAAATCATTCTTGGCAATACCTATCACCTATATTTGCGTCCGGGAACAGAGATCCTTCGTCAGGCAGGCGGGTTACATCGTTTTGAGAATTGGGAGAGACCTATACTGACCGATAGCGGTGGATTTCAAGTCTTTTCACTCACAGGTACGCGCAAGATGAACGACGATGGCGTTACATTTTTTTCCCACCTTGACGGCTCCAAACACCTATTCACACCGGAGCGCGTGATGGACATAGAGCGACTTATTGGCGCCGACATCATGATGGCTTTTGACGAATGTACCCCCGGAACAGCAGATTATCGCTATGCCAAAGACTCCATGGAGCGTACTCACCGTTGGCTCAAAAGGTGTATCGCACAATTTGATTCCACCGAGCCGCTTTATGGCTATCATCAAGCACTTTTCCCTATCGTTCAGGGTTGTATCTATCCTGATTTGCGCAAAGAAGCAGCACATTTCCTGACAGACCTCGACCGTGAAGGCTATGCAATCGGAGGACTTGCCGTGGGCGAACCGACAGAGAAAATGTATGAGATGATAGAGATTGTGAATGACATACTTCCTCAAAACAAACCACGCTATCTCATGGGAGTCGGAACACCACAAAATATACTCGAAGGCATAGAACGCGGAGTGGATATGTTCGATTGCGTTATGCCAACGCGAAACGGACGCAACGGAATGATATTCACCATGCAAGGAACTATCAACCTGCGTAACAAAAAATGGGAAAATGATTTCTCCGAACTCGACCCCGAAGGAACATCATTTGTCGACCACGAATATTCAAAAGCATATATCCGCCATTTGATACACTCAAATGAACTGCTCGGAATGCAAGTGGCGTCAATACATAATTTGGCTTTCTACCTCAATCTCGTCAAACAAGCAAGAGAACATATCCTTGATGGCACTTTTGTCGATTGGAAACGAAGCGTAATCACTAACCTTGGCAAACGACTATGATAAAAAAAATTGACTGGTATATTATCAAAAAGTTTTTGGGTACATTCTTTTTCTCCATTGTACTCATTCTTTCCATTGCCATAGTGTTCGACCTGACAGAAAATATGGACGACTTCTTTGATAATCAGGTACCGGCAAAAGAGATAGTGTTCGACTATTATTTCAATTTCGTGCCTTATTATCTCAATATGTTTGCCCCGTTGTTTATCTTTATATCAGTCATATTTTTCACCTCAAAAATGGCGGGAAATTCAGAGATTATAGCCATGCTTGCCACAGGTATGAGTTTCGAGCGTATCATGCGACCTTATTGGATCTCTGCCACTCTGCTTGCCATAATGATATTTTGGTTGGGAGGCTATGTCATCCCGCCCGCCAACACCGAATTGCTCGATTTCAAGGACAGGTACATCGACCATTTCAAGTCAGACCATGCACGCAAAGTACAGATGGAGGTTGACAAAGGTACTGTACTCTTTATCGATGTCTATCAGCGCAATAGCAACACCGGCTATCGTGCCTCGCTCGATCATTTTGAGGGTAAAGCGCTCACTATGCGACTCACCGCCGATCGTATTCGTTACGACTCGGCGTATAACTGGTATTTTGAAAATTATGTGCTTCGTGAGTTTGACGGAATGTATGAGACAGTGCGTTCCGGACAGCGTTTCGACACCATCATACCCGTGCAACCGCATGAGTTATTCATCACGGCCGAGATGGCAGAGCAGATGACCAACACCGAACTGAAAGCCTATCTTGACGTCCAGCGTGACCGTGGAGTGGGGAATATACAGGCTTTCGAAACAGAGTGGCACAAACGCTTTGCCTCGCCAATTGCTGCCTTCATCATGACCCTTATGGCAGTAACCCTCAGCGCGAGAAAGGTGCGCGGAGGTATGGGCAAGAATCTTGGTATAGGAATTGCACTTTCTGCAATATATATTCTCTTTTCAACTATTTCAACAACATTTGCAGTATCGGGCGTGATGTCATCTTTTATGGCAGTATGGCTCCCGAATTTCGTTTTTCTCGGCATAAGTCTTTATCTCTATACCAAAGCACCAAGATAGAATTGCAAGGTTAAAAAATGTTGTTATTGCAAGCCCCTTTCTTCGTTAATTGCGTTCAAATTTAATTTGAACAAAAGCCGCAGGCTTTCCTTTATCTTACTTCTCCTCCCAATATATTGAAGCGCCGATTGCCAAAATCAATATAAAAATTTCCGTCAATAAACATTTTTCGAGCCTTAGGCGTATATATTGTTGGCGTGTTAAGCTCTGAATGTATAGGCTCTTGGTAGTCGGCATATTCAAAATCAGGCATTGCTTGCAGTTCATATTCGAGACTTGCCATAATGAATGGTCCGAGAGCTTTGCCTTCAGTCTGATTATTGATCATAACGTCTTTCCCGCACAAATAATATGCGGCGTCTCCGGCTCTCCCGTTACCTAAGCCTGCTGATTGACAGCTGTTTGTTATTGTTAGTGTGCCGTCAGCCTCTTGTACAACAAATTGTTGTATCATTCCTTTGTATGCCGCTTGTGCAGTGGCATAATAGTCTCTCGATATAATTCCTAAACGCATTCCTTTCAAATAAGAATAAGCAAACATGGCTGTGGCAGACGATTCGAGATAGTTTTTTCCGCAGTCGTTTATCGTCGTGTCTGTGTATTGCAGAAGTTGATACCAGCAACCCGACTCTGCATCCTGTCGTTCCGATAGCCCTTCAGCCACCTGACGAGCATAACTAATTAGACGGAAATAGGCTTCATGCTCTTTTGGAAACATAGAAATGACATCAATCAATGCTGCAAAAAACCATCCCATACCTCTGCCCCAAAATTCTTTTGAACGACCTGTTGTCGGGTCTGCCCAATCAACGGAAGACGGCAAGGCGCACCATGCATGGTAGCAGAGTTTTTTGTTTGCGTCCCATGTGTAGTGAAACAAAGTGTCGAATTGCAAAGCAATATCATTCCATGCCGCAGTGTCGTCAGGAGCAAAATTATGTAGATATTCAGAGTAGAAAGCGGCTCCCATGTATGTACCGTCCAGCCACATCTGATTCGGATAACTCCCCTTATGCCAATAGCCGCCGGCTCCCGGAAGAGGATACTGAATGCGCTTGCATTGTTTTTTCAAGAAGTTGGCACATTGCTCTGCCTTTGATTTACAAGAAGCAGCATCTTGTTGCCTGCCTATGCGCTGATTGTAGCGGTAAAGCTCGAAATAGACCTTGCCGGCATTTGTCGCATCCAAATCTGTCACCCACGGATAAACCGACAACCCCCATTTGTTGAACAGTGTGTACCACTCGACAGTGGAAGCAGAGTCGGAATACTGCTCGCAGGTGCGAAGCATAGCCTTAGCTACTAAACCGGGAACATAATCCCACATCGGAGTCCCGGAACAAAAACTTTCAGTATTAGCCTTGTTGCGGAAAGAACAGATATGGTCAGCTGTGAGCTTGCGTGAATAGCAAACAGTTGAATCAAAAGTGATAGCATGCAGGTTGATAGTAATGACTACTGACAGAATTATTATGGCAATTTTTTTCATAATGTCGGATAAAACAATTTGGAACAAAACACAAAATAAATTCGCAACAAAATTACATTTTTTTTTGAAATCAACCAAAAAAGAAGTAAAACGGCTGCAATAATCTACTTTTTTGAAAAATATGGTTAATAATTTTGCTATATCTGCTAAAATTTATTAACTTTGTAGCGAAAAAATGATTATTAATACCAAACACAAAAAAAATATGAAAGGAATAATTTTGGCAGGTGGGTCTGCAACTCGTCTTTATCCTTTATCAAAATCTATATCAAAACAGATCATGCCTGTTTATGATAAACCAATGATTTATTATCCTTTGTCAACGCTCATGCTTGCCGGCATAAGAGAAGTGCTCATCATCTCTACTCCTCGTGACTTGCCTATGTTTGAGGCTTTACTCGGTGATGGCTCCGAATTGGGAATGCAATTCTCATATAAAGTTCAGCTCGTGCCTAATGGTTTGGCTCAAGCCTTTGTGCTTGGAGCAGATTTCTTGGCAGGAGAACCCGGTTGCTTGATTCTTGGCGACAATATGTTCTATGGTCACAACTTCAGTCAGATGCTTCATCGCGCTGCAAACCTAAAAGAGGGAGCGTGTATTTTTGGTTACGAAGTGAAAGATCCGCGTGCGTATGGTGTTGTGGAGTTCGACAAAGAAGGCAATGTACTCTCACTTGAAGAAAAGCCCGAACATCCAAAAAGCAATTATGCCGTGCCGGGATTATATTTCTATGATTCAACCGTAACGGAGAAAGCAGCCAAACTCAAGCCCTCTGCTCGTGGTGAGTATGAGATTACCGACCTCAACAAAGAGTATCTCAAAGAAGGCAAGTTGAAAGTTGAACTCTTTGGTCGCGGTTTTGCATGGTTGGACACCGGAAGTTGCGATAGTTTGCTTGATGCAGGCAATTTTATTGCCACAATCCAAAATCGTCAGGGATTCTATGTGTCGTGCATTGAAGAGATCGCATGGCGTAATGGATGGATTACAACCGAGCAAGTTCATGCCTTAGGCAAAAAACTTGAGAAGACAGCCTATGGAAGGTATCTGCTTGATTTGAAATAACAAAATTTCCTAAAAATAGAAAAATATTATCTCGCACCCTTATGAAAAAGTTTCTCTCTTTCTGCATCGTTTTGGCTTGGGCCGCAACTATGCGGGCTGATTTGGTGTGCCAACACTATTCTGTTGAAGACGGACTGAGTCAAAACACTGTGATGTCTATCATTCAAGACCACAAAGGATTTATGTGGTTCGGAACATGGGACGGACTCAACAAATTCGATGGTTATCAATTTACTGTCTATAAGTCGCGCCCGGGAGACAATAACACAATGACCAATAATCGCGTCGATTTCCTCTACGAAGATGCACTGAATTATATATGGTTTCAGACCTACGACAATCGTCTGCATCGTTTCGATACAAAAACCGAAACATTCTATTCCTTACCCTACAACACGCGCAAGTTAGTCAATAACATTGCCAATAGGCGTCATTTTGTTGAGGTGGCCCCCGGAGATATATGGATAGATGCTGTCGATTCTGTCATACATGTGTGGGGAGAAACACCGAACTCAAAATCCTACAGACTCAAAGCAACTGTGAATTTCATTGCTGCCGATTTGGATGGTAGCGTATGGATAGGCACAGAAAAAGGGCTTTACGAAGCAAATGGATGTGACATTAAAGAAGTAGGCGAATTGCAAGGATATGATGTAACATCAATAGATGTGATAAACAACACAGTGTGGTTCTCAACCTATGAGGGTTTTCTGTTTCGCAAGACATACGACAAAATAGGCTTCGAGAAATACACCATTGAAGCACAAGCACACATAATTGATGTCGGAATAATAGAGAGTCGCTATATCATTGCCACAACATCTAATGATGGCGTGTATGTGTATGACTATGTTGAGCATAGACTTGAAAAATACAACACCGAAAACACAACCGACATAAAAAGCAATTCATTCAGCACCATAGTCATTGATTCGTACGACATGGTGTGGCTTGAAAACGACCAAAATGGTATATTCCTTTACAATCCAAAAACTCATTTCCTGACTCATTTGGAATCAAAACCGGACCCGCATTATGCGCATAATCTTGGTTCTAATCTAATTGTTCTTGAAGACGCTGCCGGCCGTGTTTGGGTCAATCCACAAGGTGGAGGATGGGCCTATTATAACCGTGAAATAGGTGAGCTCGTGTCTATAGAAGGTGTGAGCAATGTCATTCACGCCGCCTTTTTCGACAAAAGCGGCTCAATGTGGCTCAGCACCTATGCCAAAGGTATAGACCGACTGACGCACGTAAAATCGCAATTCTCATTCATCAATCTTGATGATGAAGTTCGTGCTCTCTATCAAACCGACGACGGATATGTCATCGCAGGCACCAAAGACGGAAGGACACATCTCTTTGACGGAATAGTGGAACTCGGCGAGACACAACAAGAAGAACTCGTCTATTGCGTGCTGCAAGATGCCGACAACAGAATTTGGCTCGGAACAAGAGGAAATGGTATCTTGGTGTATGACCACATGAACGGAAATCTAATCAAACACTACAAACATAATCCACAAGACCCTTATTCACTTTCGAGCAATGAAATATATGATATTGTTCAAGACAACGACAGAAATATCTATATCGGCACTTATGGCGGCGGACTTAATATTTTAGAGTATGGAAAAGACACTTTTGTCAGTATGTTCAATAGTTTGCCCGACTATCCCGCCGACCATTGTTCAAAAATCCGTACCCTTATGCTTGATAGTATGGGTATTCTCTGGATCGGCACTACAAATGGATTGCTTCGCATGAATACCGTCTTGCGACAATTCAAGTATAGTCAGAAAGAAGTAGGCAACCCGCAAAGCCTAAGCAACAATGATGTTCATAGCATTTTGGAAGATTCTAATGGACAAGTCTGGATAGGCACCTTTGGCGGCGGACTCAACAAAGTTCTGAACGACAAATGGGATAACGACAAATTGATTTTTGAAAGTTATACCACTCAAAACGGACTCGTTTCAGACATTGTACTGAGCATACAAGAAGATAATAGCCATAAATTGTGGTTCTCGTCGGAAAATTCGCTGACGCGTTTCGACAAAGACACGAAAGTATCCCAAAGCTTTAATGTGTTCAAAGGTGGAAGCGATATGTTTTTCACAGAATCAAATGCTTTGTTGCTTGCAACAGGAGAAATGCTTTTCGGATGCAACAATGGTATATGTGTGTTCAATCCTGATCGTATATTGCCATCCGATGAAGTACCGCAGATTGAATTTACACGCTTTCAGTTGTTCAATAGCGATGTCGTTGTAGGTGCTGAGGACTCGCCATTAAAGAAGGGAATAAGCGAGTCGGACGAAATAGTGTTGGAACATGACCAATCAGTGTTCAGCATTGAATATGCAGCACTCAACTATGCTGACGAACAAATCAATTATGCCTTTATCCTCGATGGCTTTGAGAAAAAATGGAACTATGTAGGCACACAGCGCAAAGCAACATACACTAACCTGCCGCAAGGAACATATACATTCCGTGTCCGCTCAACAAATGCAGAAGGTATATGGGTGAACAATGAGCACACACTCAAAGTGATAGTTAAACCATCATTCTGGCAAACACCATGGGCTATTTTGATTTATTTGATACTTTTTGTTCTCATCCTTTATGGAGTGTTTATGCTGATAAAACACTATAACGGCTTGCGACAGAATGTGGAAATAGAACAAAAAGTAACCGACATCAAGTTGAGATTCTTTACCAATATCTCACACGAATTGAGGACACCGCTGACGCTCATTGCCGGACCGGTGGAAAATATACTAACAAACGAATACATAAGCCCGTCAGTCAGAAATCAGTTGGAGATAGTGAAAAGCAACTCAAATCGTATGCTCCGACTGATCAATCAAATACTTGATTTCAGAAAAATACAGAACAAAAAATTACGCCTCAAAATACAGAAAACAAATATTGATGAGTTAGTCAGACAGACGTGTGCTAATTTCAATAAAGAGGCGTTCGACAAACACATAACTTTCAATGTACAGACAAATATTGAAGATAAAGAACTATGGGTTGACAAAGACAAAACGGATATAATACTTTACAACTTGCTGTCAAATGCCTTCAAATTCACACCTTCAGGTAAGTCTATTGTCGTAACTCTTGATGAAAAACCGGGGTATGTAATGCTTAGTGTTGCTGATGAGGGTATAGGAATTGAGAAAAATAAATTGAGTGCTTTGTTTGAGCGTTTTACGTCCAACAATGAAATCAATGCAGGCTTCAATATTGTGGGCACGGGCATAGGACTTAATTTGGTCAAAGAATTAGTCGATCTGCACCACGGGTTTATCGATGTCAAGTCTGAAGTAGGTGAGGGCTCAACATTCACCGTGATGTTCCGTCGCGGACACGACCATTTTGGAGAAGATGTAGATTATATAGTTGACGATACAGTGAGCGATAAAGATGCTGAATCAAAAGTTGTAGGTACAGCTCGCGTAGTGGAAAATGTGGATAATCCGACACTTCTTGTCGTTGAAGACAATGATGATATGGGTAAATTCCTTGCCGACATCCTTTCTGCCAACTATAATATAGTCATAGCAAAAGACGGACAAGAAGGTATAGATAAGGCCAAAGAATTAAGTCCTGTCCTGATTATTTCAGACCTCATGATGCCAAATAAGGACGGCTTGGCATTAGTGCAAGAACTCAAGCAGGATATCAATACAAGCCATATTCCTATCATTCTTCTGACTGCAAAAACAGCCATAGAAAGCAAACTTGAAGCGCTGAAATATGGTGCCGACGATTACATCACAAAGCCTTTCTCGCCTGTCTATTTAGTAGTTCGAGTTGAAAATATCCTTGAGCAGCGCAAACGACTGCAGCAAAATTATCGTCAAAATCTTGTCAATCTCAATCCCGAAAAAGTGGATCAAGCATCGCCCGATGAAATATTCCTCGCTAAGCTGATGACCATCATGGACAAAAACATAGACAACAGCGAACTCACTGTTGATGGCTTGTTGTCGGAAATGGCGATGGGTAGAACAGTGTTCTACAACAAACTGAAAGGTCTTACGGGCTTTTCTCCCGTAGAGTTTATTCGTGAAGTGAGAATCAAGCGCGCTGCGCAGTTGCTTGAAACAGGTCAGTATTCCGTAACAGAAATAACATATATGGTGGGTATGAATGACGCTCGCTATTTCAGCAAGTGCTTCAAAGCTGTGTTCGGAGTAACGCCGTCGGAGTATAAACGCAATATGTCGAAATGAAACAAATAATAGTTGCACTACTTTTTATAATCAGTCTTGTTGGTTGTGGCAAAATCGTGAAACCTCAAGTGCCGGCAAATCAAAAAGAGCAGGACACCGTGGCTATAAATTTGATGCTGACCAATCAACTCCTTGTTGAGCAAACCAATGATTCTCTTGCATTGTATGTGGCACATTGTGGAAAAGATTTTGCTCTGCATGATAACGGCTTTTGGTATAGATATTTGAAAAAAAATGAGCGTGACAGTTTGCATGATGAAGAAATAGTTGCGGTAGATTACCAAGTCTTTCTTTTAGACTCAACGCTTTGCGCTGATGTCGCCAAACAAGTGAGAGTAGGGAAAAAAGAAGTGCCTGATGCCTTGGACGATGCCTTGCGCATGTCAAGGCACGGCGAGCAATTGGAAATCATCGCACCATGGTATAATGCTTATGGTCAGAAAGGCACAAACCACATCCCGGCGTACACCAATGTCAGATTTGTTCTCAATATCAACTAATAGATAAAACTGATTACAATACAAAAAAGACTTGCAACATGCAAGTCTTTTTTTTGTACCCAGAGCCGGGGTCGAACCGGCACAGGGGTGAACCTACTGGTGTTTGAGACCAGCGCGTCTACCGATTCCGCCATCTGGGCATCAAAAACATTTGTGATTTCAAAATGCGGTGCAAAAGTACTGCTTTTCTTTGAAACTACCAAATTTTTTTAATAAAAAATGAAAAAATAGTGAAATTAATCAAATAACTAAAGTTTCCTACTAATGCTCAGTAGCGCTTTTATTGAGATTAACCCCGTAGGGGTTTCCTTTTAATAGCATTGATATTGATAATCAGCGTTATTTCCCGTTAGGGAATATCTTTTAAATTCATTTTTCAACTTAGAAATTCCCTAATGGGAAATAAATGGATAAATATAATCCGCTATCCTATTAAAAGAGAATCGCTACGCGATAACATTTAACCAAATGGGAAACTTTAATCAAATTTATTTTACTCATTTTGCAATCACATATTTACATAATTTAAGTTTCGCATATTAATGCAATTTTAATATTTCGATGTACAACAGCGTTAGCCGTTGCATATTCATAGATATAATCAAGATTACTACCGAACAACCACGTAGTGGTTGCACATTTCCCACTATTCATACTTTATTGAATAGTGTTTTAATATGCAACCGCTAACGCGGTTGGGTAGAAGGATAATAATAACACCATTTTCCATTAATATGTAACCGCCATAGCGTTTTTTTTGCCTTCGAATCTGATAAAAAACAAGTACCTATAATGCGACACATTAAATACTTGCGAAACATGAATTACCTAATTTACACTAAAAAGTATTTCTCGTCAGAGTTTGTTTTGAAAGCTACAGACGAGAAATACGCGGATTATTTTTGACAATTATGTCTATTTATTGTCTTCGTTTTTGTTTTTACCCTTGTAAAATTGGGATATAATCAAAGGTGAGAGAGCTATAAGCAATAGAACTGCTCCCACAATAAGTGTTGAAGTACTCATAATTTATATTGTTTGTAAATGTTAGTGAAATGTTTTTTAAAACAAATTGGTCATTAGAAACTATATCTATACCTTTCCCGTCAGGGAATTTCTTTTAATAGCATAATGCAAACGTGATTTTACGCTTTTTCCCCGTCAGGGAAATTCTATTAATAGCATAATGCCGTAGATAGTTCCTAATTAATGTAGGTTTGTAAAAAAAAAACTCACTACCAGAAACAAGAAAATGGGAAAGCAATTTCTGTTGGAGGAAAGGCAAGCACGATACTGCTTGCTTGAATAGTATATTGGGTTATTTTGTTTTCAAAATATTGGTTGGCAATATGGCTGAAAACAAAATCTTGTAGTGAACGATGCGAGAGAGTTGTTGAAGTCGTGATTTGAACTTCTATTCGTGTTATACCGAGTGGGATGTTTACGGGACTTTGAACAACGATTGATTCTTCTTGTGCGTCATTGTCGGCACAATAGTATTTCTTGCTGTCGGCATGCTGTGTTGCAAAGGCAATGTTGGCAGTAAGGGCAAGAAGTAATATGTAGATAAATCGTTTCAACTATGGTCGGTATTTTGATTGCTCAAGTATTGCTTGTGCATCGTTGTTGCACAGCATGTCTTTAAGAGCTATTTGAGTATTATTGTTCATGTAGTTTTCCACTATTCTCCAGCCAATCCAAGAGCCTAATCTGGCAGGTGAGTCTTGTGAGATCTCAGATGTGAATGGTCCATCGCTCAGGTATGTTGATTGCACAGCAGGGTCAATGGAAAAGAGTACTTGTTGGTCGAGCATCTTTTTCCAGATATCGGCTTCATATTGCTCGCACCACTGCCATTTCTCCTTTGTATATCCCATTATTTCATATTTTGGAAGTTCAGGAAAAAGGGCGGCTGTTGTGTACATAATTTTGCCTTGATAAATCATGTCGTCAAGAAGGCGGTCGGTTTTCGATTGATTGGGATAAGTTTGTTTGAGGTCTTGCAAAATGATGTTGACAGGAATACATTCGGGACGCATAGTCTGTTTTTGATAGTTATAGACCACTTTGTCGTAGAACGCATAGTCGGAGCCAAGATAAGCCTCAACACCGACAGCCATATCTTTATTGACACTTACAAGTGGATAGAAAAAGGCAGAGAGAATGAAATATATGCGAGGTATATTATGGTCTGGTTCAAAAGTAAGCCATCTGCCGTATGCATTGTTGAGGCTCGTCTTGATTGGAGTGATGTCGGAAAAAATGTTTTTTGAATCATAGTTAGGTTGCTCAAGACCCGTGTGGCGGTCGTGAAGAAAAGCCGGAATTTGATAGATGAATGTGCTGTCCTTAGCCATGGTTATGAAACCGGCATCTTCAAGAAAACCAAGATAATTGAAAAGTACGGTATTTGCCCAAAATGGCATAATATCAGGATAGTTGACAAACAAATTGTTGACATCCGTTTTAACCTCGTTGGTGCGAACAGCAAGAAGTGCGGAGTCGAACCGTATGATGTCAACATTTGCAGGTTGAAAGTCTTTCGCTATTAAATCTGTGCGTTGTTGTTTGCTGCAACCAATCAGTGCAAAAGCAAAGAGTAATATATAGATTTTGTTTCTCATTTTGTTTGGTGCTGAGGTATGAATTAGAAAGAGCGTTGGGTAGTATAGTCGAGTAGTTGCAAAAGAGATTCGTATGCCGGTGTTATCGGGTGAAATTCTGTAAGCAATATCTTTGCTATTTTCTTGTGTTCGTTGATTCTTTGTTGGGCATAGCCTATACCGTCATAGCGCATGACGAAATTTTTTATGTCGTTTTCCAGTTCCCATGTGAGAGGTTCATTTTCTATTCTTAATTTGAGCGCAGCAGCGTCTTTTTTGTCGGCACGCTTGAGAGCTATGATGAGTGGTAAAGTAACTTTTTTGTCGCGTATGTCGTTCATTGTCGGTTTGCCAAGCTGTTCGCTGTCAGAATAGTCGAAAATATCGTCTTGCATCTGAAAACATATTCCCATCTCTTCGCCAAACAAGCGCAAAGCCTTTGTTTGGACGCCGGTGGCACCAACGCTTATTGCTCCTGCTTCTGTGCAGGCTGAGAATAAACTTGCTGTTTTATGGCGTATGATGTTGAAATAATGCTTTTCTGTAATCCACATGCTGTCGCCATAATTGATTTCTAATATCTCGCCTTTGCTCAATTTGCTGACCAAATCGCAAACGATATTTTGGATGTGCAAATTGCGCATTTTTGTCAGACGTCTCATTGCTGTAGAAAGCATATAATCGCCTGACAATATAGCGAGTTTGTTAGTCCACTGAGCATTGACAGATTTCTTGCTCCTTCTTTGCAGAGTGTCGTCAATCACGTCATCGTGCAGAAGGCTTGCTGTATGAAGGAGCTCAAACACCACTGCGGCATCATAGGTCTTTTCGGTTATGTTGCCACATAGTTTTGCACTTAGTAGGGTGAGGGTAGGGCGAATTTGTTTGCCATTATTGGCAAGAATATGCTCATAGATTTCCTGAAGCACATTGATGTCGCTTTGCAAGCATTGAGCAAAGAGTGTCTTGAATTGCTCAAACTCTTTGGCAATTGGTTGTCGTATGTCAATGATGTTGGTCAAAGTATGTCTCTAATTTCTAAAAGTTCATGAACATGATATGTTGCAGGCAGTGCATTATCTTCATCGGTGTCGTTGCATAAAAATATCTGATCTATGCCTGCATTTTGAGCCCCAATGATGTCAACATTATAGTGGTCGCCAATCATAATGGCTTCTGTTGCATCTATATTGTTAATCCTCAGTGCAATATCAAAAATTCTTTTGTCAGGTTTATTGACTCCCACTTCTTCGGAAATCACTTTGTGTGTGAATAGGTGGTTGACTCCTGTCATCTCAAATTTTGTGTGTTGTACTTCCGGAAAACCATTTGTAACCACAGTTATGGGATATTTAGCAGCCAAGTATTCAAGCAATTCTTTTGCGTGAGGAAGAAGCCGTGTATATTCTGTGGTAAGTTGTTCAAATTGCTCTTCTATTTTTATCGCAAAGTCTTGCAAATTGTTGTAGCCTTTAACAACAAAAGGATGGTTGAAACGATCGGCACTCAGTTGTTGTTTCGTGATTTTTCCTTCGCCATAAAGTTCCCAAAGCTGAATATTGTAGGGCATGTATATTTCTCTCCATTCATCGTAAGAGCGGAAAAACCTTTCGAGATGTTCTTTCTCGTAAATTGTTTCCATAGCTATGTTTGAACTTCCGCTGAAGTCTCCCAAGGTGTTGTCCCAATCGATAAAAACGGCTTTGTACATTATTCTTTTCCGGCTACGCAAATAACTATTTCTCCTTTTGGTGTATTTTCTTTGAAGTGTTCGATGAGTTCTGCAAGTGTTCCACGCTGTGTGTCTTCGTGTATCTTGCTTATCTCGCGCGTTACACTTGCCTTACGGTCGTTGCCCAACACTTCTGCCAATTGTTCTAAACATTTGACAAGTCGAAAAGGTGATTCGTAGAACACCATTGTTCGCTGCTCGTCCTGTAGGTTGTTGAGTCTTGTCTGTCGTCCTTTTTTTTGAGGCAAAAAACCCTCGAAACAAAAACGATCGTTAGGAAGTCCTGAGTCAACAAGAGCGGGGATAAGAGCTGTGGCGCCGGGAAGGCACTGTACTTCAACACCCGCTCTGACACATTCTCTGACGAGAAGGAAGCCGGGGTCTGATATTGCCGGTGTGCCCGCATCGGATATCAAAGCAACAGTTTTCCCAGATTGCAGTTGTTCAACAACGCGTTGCACAGTCTGGTGCTCGTTGAATTTATGGTGTGCCTGCATCGGTGTGTGTATGTCGAAATGATGCAAGAGAACACTGCTTGTACGAGTGTCCTCTGCAAGTATCAAATCAACACTTTTCAGAATTGATAGAGCACGAAAAGTGATGTCGTCAAGATTACCAACCGGTGTGGGTACAATATAAAGCATCTTTGCTTAGTATCTGCGTTTCAGAACATTAAAGAACAACTCGTAGGCGTTCGACTCCTTATCCCATTTGAAGTTTTTGTCGCAATAGGCAAGAGCTTCTTCAAGAGAGTTCATTTCGTTGAGCTTGGCTATTGTCCGGTTCATGAGTTCACCGCTGTTGTTGAACAATTGTCGTTGATATAAGAAGCGGTCACCAATGGAAATGCCGGCTTTGATGTCGGTGATTTTCGGAACAATGCTTGATTGTTCCGGTTGCTCCGGCTGGGCGTCTTTAATTATCTTTGCGCTTGTCGGTGTCTCCGGCTGAACAGGGCGGTCGGCCTCACCGGCCAAATTATTGCGTGCTGTTTCGAGGTCGGAGATAATCGCTTGTTCCTCTTCCTCGCTTATCTGCTCTCCTTCAATAGGATTTGGCTCAATCTCTTCAATAGCTTGCTCTTCTTGTGCGTCTTCTTCAGTCATTTCTTCAAGAGCCTTGTCTGCATCGTTGAGAATCTCTTGTTCTTCGATTTCGCTCATTGGTTCTTCGCTGATTTCTTCAATAGGCGCTACTTCAGCCTCTTGAGATTCTTGTCGGATCTCAACTTTTTGCGTAGCAAGCTCTTCAATTTGTTTAGCGGCATGAGAAATAAAACTATTCAATTCCTCGCGCTGATTGGTTATTGCTTGATTGAATTGTTGAGCATTGGTAATGGCTGATTGTGCCAACTCATTAGCTGTTTTTGCTTGAATAAGTGCCTGCTCGTTCAGTGCAGTTGCAGAGTTTAACTCGTTTTTCAGTGCACCGATTGTTGTGCGCAAGCTGTCGGCACGAAGCTCTAATTGTGCCAATTGTTTCTCCAAATCGGAGAGACTATTGCTGAGCAGTGTTATAATTGTTTCGTTAGACATAAATTATTTACTTATTTTTTTTTATTTACGATTTACATAATTTACTTATTTGGTTGCATCTTCGAGTTTCCTCATCATTGCAAACATGAATATTGCTGCCACAAGGCATACAACAATAAACACACTCCAAACGATCCACAATTGGATGTCGCCCCAGAGTTGTCCGCCGATGCTTACCAAATAATTACCGATGGCAGTTGCAACAAACCAACCACCCATCATCATACCTTTGTATTTTGGAGGCGCCACTTTGGTTACAAATGATATACCCATTGGTGAGAGTAATAATTCAGCAAAGGTGAGCACGAGATATGTTGAGATCAGTACGTTGGCATCAACAAATGTTGCACCGCCGCTAACTCGTGCCACTTCTTGTGCGTTAGGAGTGAGAAGTCCTAATGATGCTACTGCCATAATTACGTATGCAAGCGCTGCAACGAGCATGCCGTATGCTATCTTGCGTGGTGCCGACGGCTCTTTGCCTTTCTTTGCCAAAGCACCGAAAATAGCCATGCTGAATGGCGTGAGAGCAACGACATAGAATGGGTTGAATTGCTGGAATATAGGAGCGCTGAGTTTTATTCCTTCAGGTGAGATTTGCGTGTATTTATAGCAGAGAAGTCCAATAGCAGCAAGAATGACAGCACATGAGATTGCCTTTGCGCTTGTGCTCTGACTTTGTACCAAAGAGAATGAAGCGTAAACAATAAATACTATAGCAAGCAGATTGACAATGTCGAATGCCATGGTTTGAATGCCCGTGCTTGTCGGGTTGACAAACTCATTGGCAAAGAATGTCAGGGTCAGACCATTCTGGTGGAAAGCCATCCAGAAGAAAATAACCACAGCAAAAACGAGGCAGAGAGCCACAATACGTTTTTTCGTCTGTTCCGGTGTGAGTTCGTCTATAATAGCACCATTGCCTTGTTGTACTTTTTGTTTTTCTGAACTTTCAACATGTTTGAACCATGGGCGGCAAGCGTAGTAAATAACAATACTTAGGATGAGTGATGCACATGCCACCATAAATGCAAAATGGTAAGAGTCATTGACAGAATAACCAAGTGAATCCTGTGCCCATGCCATGATTTTCACAGCTGCGGTAGGAGCGAACATCGCACCTATATTGATAGCCATGTAAAACAGTGAGAAGGCGGCATCGCGGCGGTCGGCATATTGCGGGTCGTCATACAGGTTGCCTACCATAACTTGCAGATTACCTTTGAACATACCTGTTCCGAACGAAATGAGAAGTAAGGCAAGAATCATTGTGCCCATTGCTACTTCGCCTCCACCAAGAGGAATTGCCAAGCATATATAACCCAAAAACATTACAAAAATTCCGATGGTAACACACTTACCGTAACCAATCTTGTCGGCAATAATACCACCGATGAGCGGAAGGAAATACACAAGGGCAAGAAACCCTGCATAAATTCGTGATGCTACTTCCGGAGAGAGGCCAAAGTTGGCGCGCAAAAACAAAGCAAACACTGCCAACATGGTGTAGTAGCCAAAACGCTCCCCCGTGTTTGCTAATGCAAGAGCGTATAAGCCCTTAGGTTGATTTTCAAACATTGTTATTTTTTTAGATTAAATGATTATTAAGTGGAGTTTAAAAAGTCCTTTTACCAATTATTGCACAAAATTACATTTTTTTTGCAAATTATGCAAGTATAGTAGCATTTTTTAGCGAATAAGAGCCCCAAATGAGTGAATAAGCACCCTAAAATGAGCTAATAAGCCCTCCATAATGAGTGAATAAGCCAATATTGGCTTATTCAAAATCTAACATCTCACACCACCCATATCTGTCTTCTGCCCTTCCGTATTGTATGTCGGTGTAGGCTTGGTATAGCTTGCGACACCATTTGCCGGGCTGACCATCTCCGAATTGATAGATTTTGTTTTCTGCCGGGTCTATAATCTTTGAAATAGGGCATATTATTGCTCCTGTTCCACAAGCTGCTGCCTCGCTGAATTCTGCAAGTTCTTGGTACGGAATAGGGCGGCATTCCACTTTCATTCCCATGTCGGCTGCAAGTTGTTGCAATGTACGATTTGTTATAGAAGGAAGTATAGTGTCTGAGAGTGGTGTTACGAAGGTGTCGTTTTTGACGGCAAAGAAATTTGCCCCGCTACATTCATCTATGTATTTTTTTTCTTTTGAGTCGAGAAAAAGAGCCGAGCATCCTAAGGCGTGTGCTTGCTCGTCAGCCAAAAAACCTGCTGCATAATTGCCTGCACATTTATAGCGTCCTGTTCCTAATGGTGCAGCTCTATCATAATCGCGAATCAGCATGTAGGGTGTTGCATTAAAGCCAACTTTGAAGTATGGTCCGACAGGAGTAACGAAAACAATAAATTCGTATTTGTTGCCCGGGTGTACGCCGATGCGCCCTTCTGTGCCTATTACGATAGGTCTGACATAAAGTGACGCTCCTGTTCCGTATGGCGGAACGAAACGCAGATTTTCCTTAATTGCAATGCGCACTGCTTCGCAAAACAAGTCGGTTGGTACGGGTGGCATTTGCAATCCGAGTGCCGAATTTTGTATGCGGGCTGCGTTCTCTTCCATTCGAAATATTCGTATCTTTCCGTCTATGCCACGAAAGGCTTTTATCCCTTCAAAAATTGCTTGCCCATATTGTATGGCAGTGGCTGAAATGTGTAAGTTGATGTACTTGTCGGTGGTTGTGTATAAGGCGCCCCATTTTCCATCGCTGAAGGAGCAACGAACATTAACATCGGTAGGTGTGTAGCCAAATACGAGGTCGCTCCAATTAAGATTTGCTTGTTCCATTTATTCTTTTAACCATTTATATGCTTCAGGACCTTCATTGAAAAGAAGGTCAATTATACTTAAATCTTTCTGAAAACTAAATTTATCTCGAAATACTTGATAGTAAGGTTTTTGATATGTCTCACTATCTGCAAAATTTATTCCAATATAGTCGGTAGTGAACATGATGTTTTTGTCTTTTTCAAGAAGTTGAAGTACGACATCCATCAGTTGAGCGTTGAAGTCGAGCAAAAAACGATACTCTTTTGTGTAGAATGGCAAGAAAAAATCGGCATAGTAATCGTAGAAAGCACTATGTTGGTATGCACTTCTGATTGCTTGCCAGTGTTGGTGCTGCCATTTCTGCTGGTAGGTGATGCGTATATCGCGCGTATATATTTTTTCGCCATGACTTCTCTCAACAGGTATTGTCAGTTGCTGTATGCCATTAGCTCCCAGTATTGCACAACGATTGCGTTCTGTCTGTTTGGGATATGTCTCCCATTGTTCAATCAGTGCGTCAGTGTCGTTCAGCCAATGACGATAGTAACCTACAGAGCCTAAATATGTAGTGTTGTAAATCACTTATTTTTGAGCAGAGGTGAATAAACGATTCCAACGAATATGCCCTTTGAACCAAGGCTTGTCTTTGTCGATTGACAACCAAATAAAGCGAGGACGCCCAACGATATGGTCTTCAGGAACAGGTCCCCAGAATCGTGAGTCGGCTGAGTTATGTCTGTTGTCGCCCATCATCCAGTAGTAGTCCATCTTGAATGTGTAGTTGTTGGCTTTTTCACCATTGATATATACCGTTGAGTCTTTGAACTGTATGTCCTGCAATTCGTAATTGTGTATGCAATGCTGGTAGAACCAAAAGTTGTCGGCATTGATTTCAACTGTCTCTCCGCGTTTAGGCAGGTAAATCGGACCATAATTATCGCGTGTCCATTCTGTATGTCCCCAAGGGTAAGCATGGCCGGATAGTTCTGCCGGCTCAATGACAATGGTGTCAATGTCTGTGCGGTTCTCAAGATTTTGCTTCATCGCTTTGGTCAGCGGCAAGTGGTAGATAGATTTGTCTGTAGAGAGACCTAAGAAAGTAATTAATTGCGGGTTATTCACAATTTGGCGGTCGTCTTTTGAGATTCCTAACTCGTCGAATAATTTATGCGACAGTGTATTGCCGTTGGTTTGTATGAAATAATTGTATTGTACTCCCTCGTGGTCGGCTAATATTTCGCCATTGATATAGATTTGGTTGTCAATGATTTGCAGCGTGTCGCCGGGGAGACCGACGCAGCGTTTTACATAATTCTCGCGACGGTCAACAGGGCGCCATATTATCTCGCCGAATACATCAGGTCTTGACCATACCATGTCTCTGCCATATTGCTGACAAAGAGTGTAGTAATCAGGGTTTTGTACTTTCTGACACACAGTATCACCGGCAGGAAAATTGAATACCACGATTTGTTCGCGTTGTATATCTTCCATACCTGCCAAACGGCGATATCCCCATTGCGGTTTTTCAATATATGATTTGTGTCCCCAAGGGAAGGTATGTTGTACAAGCGGAAAAGAGAGTGGGGTGTTCGGGACGCGCGGTCCATAGGCGGCTTTGCTCACATACAAAAAATCACCCGTGAGCAATGATTTTTCCAAACTTGAACTCGGAATCTGATAGTTTTGGAATAAATAAAGATTTATGAAATAAACAGCAACCAGAGCAAAAACAATAGCATCTACCCAGCTGCAAATCTTGTAGAGAGTCTGGTTGGCTTGTGGATTGGCAGGCTCGCCTTTTCCCGCAGGTTTGTATTTTTTCCACCAGTCCCACGGAATATAGTTTGTTACAAAAGCGTCAAATATCAAAGGAAGCAACAGAAGCCACCACCAATTGCCTACCCATGCAATGAAAAGGATGTACAAAATTCCCCATATAGTGGCTTTAATGTATTGTTTTCTCGGCTTATCAAATCGTTCTTTTATGCTCATATTCATTTTTTATCTGATGTTTAACATGTCTTGCATTGAATAATAATCGGTAGGTTGATCAACCAACCATTCGGCAGCAATAACAGCACCGAGAGCAAAGCCGTCTCGACTTTTTGCCTCGTGTCGTATCGTCAGTGTGTCAACACTGCTGTCGTAAGTTATTGTGTGAGTACCCGGCACTTCACCTTCCCTTATGCTTTCAATCTGCGGTTGATAGCCAAGAATAGGCGCGATGTCTTGTGCCATTGTCTTTGCTGTTCCGCTTGGTGCATCAAGTTTGTGAATATGGTGAATTTCCGTTATTGAAGCTGTGTATTGTTTGTAGGGCTTAATCAGCTCTGCCATTCGCTTGTTGAGTTCAAAGAATAGGTTCACACCTATGCTGAAATTTGACGACCAAAGCAGAGATTGTCTCGGCTGCGGAAAGTCGAATTTCAGTTGCTCAATATCCCAGCCTGTTGTCCCGCTCACAATAGGCAAGCCTTGTTGCCACACAGACATAATGTTTTCTTTCGCCGTGTGAGGCGTGGAAAATTCAATCACGACGTCGGCACTGCGAAACTTATCGGAATCAATATCTGAAGCATTATTGAGGTCAATGATTACGCCAATTTGGTGTCCGCGCTCTTTGGCTATGCGTTCCACAACATGCCCCATTTTACCATATCCGACAATGTTAATCAACATATTTTTTGCTTTACTACAAATTTTGGCAAAATTACTGCTTTTTTTTGAATGTAGCAACACTATTTTTTTTGTTTTTTGCAGAAATTATGTTATCTTTGCAAGTTTGAATGAAAAAAGCATGAAAAAAACTCTCACCATGATAGCCCTCAATGTTCTGGTCGTGGCACTGTTGGGCGCTACTGATTTCCCTGCCACAGGCGTTGATACAACAAAAAACACATGGTTCGAACAGTGGTATCATCAAGGCCAGTTGTCGCACTATCTTGACAATATCAACGACTATACAGTGTATCAAATTCAAACTGTAGGGCGTTGGGACAATGCCGACCAAATGGTGCTCTCAATTCAAGGCAACAACTTCCAGTGGAATCGTATCTATCAAAATGGTTTCCGTATTGACCAACGTTTCACGGCCGGGTCAACTATTTATCGCCCGAATATGATGTACAACACTCTTGTGCTTGACACTCATGAAGGCTCGGTCAATTTATTCAATGCCAGCGATAAAAATTTTGTTTCTGCCACTTATAACATTGGAGGTCTTGGAGGTATCTCTCCCGGAACAAATGCAATAATGCATCCCTCTGCTGTTGAGCGTTCGCTTTATCCGCAAGCCGGACTGGATATTCGCGACTATAGAAGTCATCTCGCCGGTGCCGGTGAAGTAGAGTTGCAATACGCAATTCCCAACAGCGACAAAACGCGTACCTATCGTCAGCATCTCTATGCCAATGGAGGATTGCGCCGTATAGTGGCTCTAAACGAGCAAGGTATATACGGACTCTATAATGACCCTTATTGGAAAGTGCAGGCTGATGGTAGATTGCCCCTCGGACAAGCCGATACTGCCATTGCACTCAATTATTTGCTCAATATATCTCACCGTAGCGCGATGGGTAGTGAATTTAATTACAACCCCAATGAGGTGCTCGTGAATAATACATATACAGGTTCGCTCTATCTGACCAATTTGGTTAGAGCTGCTCATACTCATTGGACCGCCGGCGTTACATGGGCAACTAACACACATCGTAGAGACAATACCTTTACTCGCAATATCGTTGACCAAGACGGAGAAGCCTTTGAGGTATGGATGCCTAATGGAGCAACCAACGAACTTGATTTCTCCGCCACACTTAATCACCAATTTCTGCCATGGCTCAGCTTACACTACGAGGGCTATAATTCAATGATATCTTTCGACCCCGACGAAAAAAAATGGACTAATCAAGTCGTTTGGAAATCATTGTTTGGCAACGAAAATTACGACCTTTATCGAATCAATTGGCAGTCAAATAATTTCAGTGGCGGAATACTTGAGAATACTCTTGGTTTGAACTTTGACTATCAGCCGCTTGATTACCTGCGCCTGACTGCAAATGTAGATGCCACTCTGGATGGTGTTCTCTTAGGCAAAGGCAAGTCTTTTGTTCGCCCTAATTGGCAAGCAAAAATAGGTGTTGATATTCACCCTACTGACTGGTTCCAAATAGGTTTTAATATCGCCAATTATCGCATTGCGTTCAATATTGAGACTCTGCGTTATTTTTCCAACGACTATCTCAACGGAACGATAACCTATCCTGACGGCACTTTATTTGCTACAACAGGTGGCGCCTATCATAGCCTCGACAAACATGTGTGGCAACCTTCGTACGCATTGATAGACATCCCTATCTCATTCCGTTTCGGCAAAGAGCGACGCCATGAAATAGCAATACTCTCATCATACAAAAAATTCTACCACCTCTGGACCACTCGCTTTGACACAGGAGCTGATAATTATGGCTACTATCAGCCTACTCAAGTTGCAGATCAAGAGCAGACTGACATGATTTATTTCCTCAATGGTGGTACGCAAAATTATGTTGTCAACTATCAGCAACCGGAAGAGTTAGGCTCAGGCTTCTTTACCAACACGGCATGGTGGGCATCTAACATGATTAAATATTCCTACACAGGCAAAAAAGTGTATGTTATGCTCTCTTGGCAATCATTTATGGGCTCAGGCGTCGCAGCTTTGGGCAACGGACCAATACACAACAACATAGGTATGCTGAGCGAATCGCAAGCCAACCCTAACATGAAACTTGTAACCATGAATTCCGGACCTTCAATCTATAAGCAAGTAGGACGTATCGACCAAGACAAAGCCTATCTCGGCAGAATAATGGTGGCTTATAACATAACGGACGAATGGCAAATCGGAATGACATTCAAGTTTGCCGATGGTCAGCCTTTCTCAAGTTTCAGCTACCAATTCGAACCCGACCAAAACAATCACACCCAAGTAGCATTGTGGAACCGTAGGTCGAAAGGCACCAATCCTTCCGATGGCAATTTCGGAAGCAGGAAAGACTCGTTCTTCAATTTGGACTTCAATCTTGCCTACAAAGGACATATCGGTCAGAAACGCTGGATGATACAACTCTACGGATATAATCTCTACGATTTTGGCTCAGAATATGCCGAATATACGTTTATAGAAAACAATCAAGGCGGCAATCGTGATGCGCTCATGCTCACTATTCCGCGGGGATTAATGGCACACCTAATGTTTGAATTGTAGTGAGGGAACAAAAAAAACACATATTGCTGTATGCCTTTTTGTTGCTAACAATCAATGCTTTTAGTCAAGCACGGACTATAACGCAGTCAACATGGAGTCAGCGTTGGGGATATGAACAAACTGTCGGCGTACATGTCTATGACATGCAATTTCCGGTTTTCGGAGTTGATAGTGTAGGGGCAGAATGGTTTGGTCTTTGTCTGCACTCCGGTTCTCTTATGCAGTATTTAGACAAACAATCCGACTATGTCAATTTCTTTACTGACGCAAGTGGATTGGCCAATGACGCTCAAGTACATTATATGTCCGTCATGGGAAATTCCTATCGCATGAATCGTTTTTATCTTGACGGATTCAGAATAGACAGTCGCGTGTTGCCCGGCGTTAGTTTCTATCGTCCGAATATGTGCTACAATAATCTGACAATAGACACCTATCAGTCTAAATTTGAAATTAATCGTGTAGCAAATGACGATGCCAATTTCTATTCTTTGGCAGGCGATGTGGGCGGGTCGTTTGGAGGACCCGATCCCGGGGCTTTCGCGCCAAGAAGTGCGTATCAACTCTATCCCGAAAATCGCAGTTTCACTCTCGGTCATCTGCAGGGAGAAATACAGTACAATCATGAGGACAAACAGACTATACACTATTATCGAACATTCCGACATCGTGCTGTTTTTGATATCGGCTACAATCAATATGCGGCTTGGGACGGAAATGATATTGGCAGAAACAGAAAAATAACATATCATGTTGAGCTGAATGGAGAGTTGGCCATCCCGACAAAGCGAAGAAAAATCGAACGCCGCGATATGGTCCGGATGTATTATCTGCTGAATGCAACACGCCAAAATATGGGACATCAATTCGGCTACAATCTCGACGAACAATACACTCTCGATTATTATTCTCTTTCGGTTTATTTCAAAAGCCCGGAATGGAACATGAACAAGTATCGGCTCTATGGCGAGCGTCACCCTGTATGGACTATGGGGGTAACTTATGCTTTGGCTTATGTAAGTGGTCTTGATAATTATCACCGCAACAGCTTTGATGCAGATGGATTAGCTTATGCTCCTTGGATGCAGCCAGGGCTGAATCATGAAGTGTCTTTTTCTGCAAAATTGAAATTCGATATAACCTCATGGCTTAGATTGCATTACGAAGGATATAACTCTTTTGTGGCAGTAACACCAAACATTCGCAAAGATAATGTCTGGAACACATATTCTTTCCCCGGAACGCTTGAAAGTACGCCACTATATACTATTCGTTGGCAAAACGAAAATATGTTCGGACTCTTGCTCGAAAACTCGCTTGGATTAGAAGCACACTATAGAAGAACAAAGCGCTTTGGAATGAAGGCACAGGTTGATGGAACTTTTGATGGCATCGTATATTTCAATCAAACTCCAATTGTAAAACCCAACTGGCAGGCACAACTGTCTTTTGATTGGCGACCGCTCAGAGTGCTGGAAATCGGACTGACAATAGCCAATTTCAGAATACCATTTACGATGGATGATATGAGATTTTTGTCGAAAAACCATCAAAATGGAACAATATATATATACGACCGCGAGTATTCAACAACAGGTGGAGCGTATCATAGTATAGACAGCAAAATTCTTCAACCGCAATATATAGTAGTTGATTTACCCATCAAATTCGCCCCCGGGCGGCATGAGATATCATTCAATACACAGGTAAAGAAATTCTATAACCACTGGACGGTAAATTATGATGGCGTAGCAGAGAACTACGGCTCGTATGAAAATGGAGTTTTCTACCCCAAATCAGGAGTAAAACAATATGTTGTTGACTATCAACCATTGCAGAGTGATAATTATCTGACCAACAGTCCGTATTTTATTTCCAATATTTTGAAGTATGCCTATAACGGAAAGTTTTTTTACCTCTCAGCATCGCTCAATACAACCGTATTTCAGGGAACATCAATAGGTAATGGATTCTGGGCTTCGGACATCTCAACGCTGAGTGAGTTGTCTGCCAATCCGAACAATAAAGTGTTTGTAGAAGGCAACAATGCAGTTCATCAACTTTTACCCGTTTATACAGCCCGACTCATGATGGCTTACAATCCGACCAACCAATGGCATTTTGGAGTAGCTGTGAAATATCAGAGTGGCAACACATGGTCGAAATATAAAGTAAGTTATACCGCAAATGAAGAAATAACCTACCAGCGCAGCAATGCCGGTGGAGCAAGTTTGCTTGAAGTGGCAGATTTGTTCACACAGAAGAACAAGGAATCATGGACAGACCCTACAATAGATATAGATATGAATATATCATATCGTTGGAAAACGAGGAAATATAAAAGAATTTATGAAATAAAATTAGAAGCTTACAATCTCTACGACTTCGCCTCGCGTCTTGCAGGCAATGCCTACGATGACGGGAAAGGTTATATTCTGACCCAACCGCGAGGATTGGTCGTAAGTTTGAAAAGCAGTTTATAAAATAGTATTTATGTATAATATTGAGAAACAAACGATTTATGCTGTTGTGATTTGGTATAATCCAACAGAAGATATGGTGCGGAATATCCTGACATATCATAGCGACATTGGCGGAACGATAGTTGTTGATAATTCTGTAGACAGTCATGAATCATATTTGAAAGGATTAAAGAATATAACTTATTTGTCTAATGGCAGTAATTTAGGTATAGCAGCGGCTCAAAATAGAGGAATAGAGGAGGCAATTCGGAAAAATGCTAAATATGTTCTGACAATGGATCAAGATAGTCATTTTGGCGAAGATAGTTTTGAGAGCTATATAGAAAAATGCAATCAGTGTGACATTCCCAATGTTGGTATTTTTGCGCCTGTGCATGTAGAACTTGACAAGTCTAAGTATCCCGACTATAAAGATGTAACTGATGTTATGGCTTCCGGAAGTTTGATGTCGGTTGCAGATTTTCAACTCATTGGTCCTTTTAGAGAAGATTTTTTTATTGATATGGTCGATTGCGAGTATTGTTGCAGAATGCGAAAATATGGGAAAAGAGTAATCACCGTCTTTGCCATTCGACTCAATCATCATTTGGGCAATGGAATTTGTCATACAAAAATGTTTAACAAGCACTATTTAGATCATCCTGTATGGCGTTACTATTATATGGAGAGGAATATTTTGGAACTAATGAGGCTATATCCGGAGGAAAAAGAATACTACAAAAAGGCTAATTTCAAGCGTTTGAAACGAATGTATCTTTATGACACTCACCATAAATTTGCGAAGATAAGGATGACCATACTTGGATGGTGGCATTATAAACGTCACAAATTTGGACAATTAGATATGTAGTACAATGCAACAAAAGAAAATATATAAATATGTCTATTATCTCAATATCTTTGGATTCTTATGGGTATTGAGTTTGTCTATTTTCAATTTTGTACCAATTCCATATTGGTTTAGGTTTATAGGTTTATATGTGTTTTTTGTAACTTTAGCAATTGAGATGGTTGTCGAAAAGCGGTGGAAAATAACTTTTTCTAAGGAAAAGATATTTTATATTCTTCTCATCGTTTTTTTTCTGTGGGGTTATTTGTATTATCCGTGGGATGGAAGCGGAGAATATTTTCATTATAAAACAGAGCAACGGCTTCCTTTGTTGGGTTTTGGAATAGCAGGTTTATTAGGACTGAATAAATACTACAGCCGTTCGTTGATAATTTATGCAATGATGTTTGTTAGTGTGGTTGTTTGTATTTTTTTGTGTTCGAAGGCAGGTTGGGGTAGTATTTTTTTCGATGAAAACCGAGCACTTCTGTTCATTGAGATGAGGCAAAAATATGTCAATTCTCACATGGGATTTAATTTTTTCCTTAATGCCACAATAATAGGTATGTGGTACATGCTTTTCCATTCCGGCAGGAAAAGAAGTAAAGTTCAGTGGTTGTTTTACTCTCTTGTGTTCATTTTTCTTTCTGCCATATTGCTGCTTTCCGAAGGACGAAGTGGTTTTGCTTGTTTTTTGATAATTGTCAGTATGGCAATAGTATACGAATGTTATAAACGAACTAAATGGCTCTCTGTCTTATTCGCCATAGTGTGTGTGTCACTTGTAATTTTTGTTTTTGTGAGAAAATTGTATTGGAAAGCAGATGTGTTTTTTCAAGCAACGGAAGAAGAGGTTTTTGCAGATTTGTCGGAGAGCGAAATAGGGTTAAGATCGGCAATGGAAGATCCAAGAGTGGCTTATTGGAAGTCAGCTTTTGAATTGATAAAAGAAAAACCTATCGTAGGCTATGGAATAAGCGGGGCACAAGAACGATTCAATCAAGTAAATACCAAATATGTTTCGGAAGCCCATAAAAACTGGCTGTTAGTTCTGAAACCATGGTATGTTGATGCACATAACCAATACATACAGACTCTAATGGAATTTGGATTGATAGGTCTGTTTTTGTTGTTGGCAATATATATTGTGCCGGTTATTGTTTCTAAGGGGAAAAATAGTTTGAAGCTTGTCGTTTTTTTTACAATGATGAGTATGTTTCAATCAATGTTTGACATGTTTCTAACCGGTCCGTTCAACACAATTTATTGTATTCTTATGATTTTGTGTTTGACGATAAAAGATGATTATTTGAGCAAAAAGGAAAGTGTAGAATAAGTGCTGTTTTATAAATTTTCTTTTATCTTTCCTTTAATAGTCTGAATTTGAATGGCGTCAAACCCCATTCGTTTCAATCTGCGAAATAGTTTATGCTTGCGCCATAAATTTTGAAAGAAATTTGTGTCAAATTCTTTTTGCATAATAGACAAAATCTCTATATCTTCGAGAAATGCCTTATAAGCTCCGGTGTGCGTAGTACTTGATTCGTGGAAGCGGAAATAGTTTAGTCTTTTATTTACCTCGGCTGTCAATCCTTCTGTCCCGATGTGTGTCCAGAATAACCAATCGCCTGAGAAATGATAGCTCAAATCATTGAAAAAAGTATCTTTTATTGCATCTCGTCTGAACACGACGCAACTTGCATTATATATGTGATTGCGCATGTATTGCATTTTTGCAAATTGTTTTTGGTCGTATAGGCACACACTGTCAGGCTTTAGACCTCTGCTTTTCCAATGGTCGTAGTCTTTATTTAAGAGAGTACCTGTTTCGTCAACCATGTGAGATGACGACTTTGCTAATACTATGTTTTTGTTTTTGCTGAAAACTTCGATTATTGTTTCGAGAAAAGTTCTATCAGCATAGTCGTCGGCTTCTGCAATCCAAATGTATTTCCCTTTTGCCATTTTTATGCCCTTGCTCCATTGTTGAAAGGGAGAACCTGAATTGGTTTGGTTGCGAACAACGGCAACAATGCGTGCATCTTGCTTTTGGTATTGTTCCATGATGTTCAGACTATTGTCTGTAGAGCAATCGTCAAGCATGATAACTTCAATATCTTGTATTGTTTGATTGAGGATTGAATCAATTCTTTGCTTAAGATATTGAGAATAATTATAATTAGGCAATATGACGCTTACGAGTGGCATTAGTGAAATATTTTTTTTGAAAATTTGTAGAGTCGTTTGTATGTTTGTAGATGATTTTCCATCATCCAACGACGCCAGACATTGGCAAATCCTATCTCTTTTATGCCGATATAGTGGAAAGGACGAAGTTTATCAATTATTTCATTTATCATTTCGTCTTCTGCTCCTGACATTATGAGTCTTTTTATGCTGTGAATACCGCGTCTGACTAAGTGGCGCGCTCCGTCTTTATATCCATGTTCAACCATAAATGTCATTAGAATATATTCCGAATTGAAATAAGAGTAGTTTCTGCTGATTGAATAGCGTGCCGATACGATGCTTCCTGTGCGGACTGTGTAGTGGTATTTAGGTTCTGTTGAGATGTATAGTTTGTTGATACGATAGACAACTTTATATGTAAATGCGATATCTTCATAGAGTATGCCTTCGGGGTAGTGCAGGCCTTCAAACAATGTGCGTTTATAGAGTTTGTCCCATGCGTAATTGTGCATTTTCTTATCTTCCATGAGTACATTCATAGCCATGTCGCGGTCGCATAATATGTCCTCTTTGATTTTTGCTTTGCATCGTGATTGCCCATCTTTGTCGATGAAATGTTGGCATACGCTGATGTCTGCATCATTCTCTACCATTTTGTTGTACAGAAAATAGTACATGTCGGGTTCAATCCAGTCATCGCTATCAACAAAAGCTATCAGCTCGCCATGGGCATTGTCAATGCCTACATTGCGGGCTGCGCTTAGGCCATGATTTTCGGTGTGAAAAACGCTTATACGAGCGTCCTCTTTTGCTATCTTATCACAAAATGCACCTGATGAGTCGGTACTTCCATCATCAACAAGAAGTATTTCCAAGTTATTGTAAGTTTGTGCAATGACAGAGCGTACGCATTTTTCTACATAGTCTTCTACATTATACACAGGTATAACAACTGTTAGTAATGGCAGGTTTGTTGTCATTCTATTCCGTATTTAGTTTTGGTTATTTTATTTTTCTTTGTTTCTTTCCAAATAATCATGTTGCGTTCCCAATCTTCTTTGTTTTTGTAAGGGCGCTTATGATATAAATGGATAAGTGGCAGACTATATCTTAGTTGCACGCCCTTAATGCCACGGTTTATTAGTCGTTCGCCAAATTCTCTATCTTCTGCTCCATAACGCATTCTGGTGTCAAATCCGTTGGCATCAATAATATATTTTCGCCAAGTAGAAGCATTGCCTCCATTCCATGTCGCTTTGGTTGTTGTCAGATGATTCATTAGTTTTGCAAACCATCTGACCGAAGTCAGTTTAAGCAATTTATGCGACCATTTCATGCCGTGCTTGAGTAACCAAGAAATAGAAAAAATATTCCCGTTTCTAACATCATCTTCTGTGATTGAATTACTCAGCTCCTCTGTTATCATATTGGCACCGCCCGAAATAAACCTATTTTCTTTTGCGTTTCTGTAGTGTGTACTTATGAAATCTTGCCTTGGTATGAGATCTTGGTCTAAAAAAATCAAATAGTCTACTCTGGATTGGGTTACTGCTTTATTCAAAATAGTTGTTTTGCGAAATCCTTTGTCTTCATGCCAAACATGTTGTAATGGAAGTTTGTCTTTATATCGTTCAATGAGTTGTTGAGTCTCTTTTGTTGAGCCGTCATCGGCAATGATTATTTCGTCTGCTTTGTGCGTTTGATTCATTAGACCCCAAAATACTTTTTCAAGCCACTGCGGATTGTTGTAGGTGGAGATAATGACGCCAATAGTAAAACTCTCGTCGGTTATGAAATGTTCGGTACTCCTATGCTTCCAAAACTTACTTCTTGCTGCCATAATATACTCTAAACATACAGTATAGTCTGACTTTGTTATTTCTGAGTATCTCTTGGCTATAATTTCAAAGAAAATGCGTTTCCCCCATAGTCGTTCATACTGACTGCAGCCTTTTTGCATCGACACTTTACCAAATTCCATTCGGTTGATGTCAATTATATCAAATGTCCATTTCCCGTCAATATTGTCATATAGTATGTTCCCCGGAGAATAGTCTAAATGAAAGACACCTTGATTGTTCATGTTGATTGTGAAGTCAACCATGGCTTCAATTAAGCCTTCTTTCCCCTTTGTAATGCCATCTCTAAAGTCGTAGAATGTATGTGTCAGTTTGCTTTTCTCTGTAATCAAATACGATTGTGCAATGAGGCCGTGACTGTATTCAATTATATAGGCTATTGGCGTGGGTGTGTTGATGCCGCGTTGTTGCAGTATTTGGGCGTTATCATACGAGCGAACGGCTTTAGGCTGGCGGAAAAGAGTGTAAGCAATGCGATTGAAAAAGCGTGGTTTGCGAAATCGTTTCACTACAACATCCTGATTGCCGATTTTCATCGTTCGTATTTGGTTGCGGTCGTTGTAGATTATTTCGCCTTCATGCTCGAAAATCTCAGGAAGGCTGACAATCCAATTGCGCAAGTGCTCGTAGGCGGGATTTATTACTATATGTGTTTTGTTGAAACCCACTATTTGTCTAATTTGCTGATTATTTGTTCAGTCGTTATGTCGCTTAGGCAGCGATAATCTCTGAATCTGCATTTTTTGTTGCCGAACACGGAGCACGGGCGACAAGGTAAATCTTGCTGAACACAATCTTGCTCGTCTTGCCCAAAACCAAGAAAACCTGCGTACGGATGTGTAGCGCCCCAAATACTTACCACACGGGTTCCTACAAGTGAGGCGAGGTGCATATTGGCAGAATCCATTGTGAGCATAACTCTGAGATGGGCAATCATATCAAGTTCCTCTCTCATTGTGTAGCGGTTGGCTGTGTTTTCAGTGTTGGGATATTTGTCTGCCCATTGTTGCAAAATCTTGCTTTCTTTTTCTCCGGCACCAAAGAGATAGATTTTTTCTCCTTTTGCTGAAAGTTGTTCTACCAAATGTTCCATTCTTTCGAGTGGATATATCTTCCCTTTATGTGCTGCAAATGGCGCAATGCCTATGCCTTGTTTGTTTTGCTTGTCATTGTGTTCAGAATGTAAGACGATTTCTATTCCCAGTCGTTTGAAAACATCTTGTTGCCGTTCAAAAGCACTTGTCAGTTGTCTTTTCTTTTTGTTTATTGCTCGTGTGAGTTGCCATTTAGCATATCTTCCTTTGTGCAATTTCGCTGTTTTCTTACCTTTGAGAGCAAAACGAAAATCTAAATACCATGTTCGAAGTACATTATGTAGGTCGGCAACGGCGTCAAAGTGTTCGAAATCAATCTCGTTGAGCAATTTGTTCAGTCCTTTAATTCCTTTGTGTTCACCTTTCAGGTCTGCTCCGAAAAAACTGACGTTATTACTTATTCCTTCAAAAAGTGGTGCATATTGTTTTTTGCTCAACATCATTATCTCCATTTCGGGATGTTGTAGAGCAAGTGCTTTGAGCGTCGGCACAACCATTGCCACATCTCCAAAGGCAGAAAATCGTATGACAAGCAGTCGTCTGATCACTTTTGATTTTGGTAGAGCACAGGGTTGAGAGCAGGGTCGTTGTACATCTTCATCTGCTTATAGACTTTCATCACTCTTTCGCCTTTTGCATAGTCGTCAAGCAATTGTGTGATTGATGTTGTTAAATCAACCTGTTGTTCAAGCAGCACATTGAGTTTTTTCACTACTGAGTCGTGTTGTTCTGCGCTGACATCTTTGCGGTCAACTTCCACCTGCATGTGATATATTTTTACATTTAATATTGACAAACGGTCAATAGCCCAAGCCGGACTTTCAGTGTTGATTTTTGCGTTTGCTTGTGGTTGAATGGTGCTATATTTCTCGTAGAAATAAGAGTCGATGCGTTCAACAAGGTCGGTGCGGTCTTGGTTTGATTTGTCGATACGGCGTTTGATTGCAAGAGCTTCAACAGGGTCGATTTGCGGGTCGCGAATGATGTCTTCCAAATGCCACTGAACGGTGTCTATCCAACATTTGAGATACAGAAGATTTTCTATCGTCTGTGGCTCAAAATGGTTGTTGATCGGTGTGTCAACGTTGTCGTTGATATGATAGTCAACAACAGCTTGACTAAAAATTTTGTTGCACCTTGTTGCAAAATCTTTCATATTATAATTCTTTTGATTTATAAATTTGTTTCCTCTGTCGGGCGTGATTTCTTTTTGAGTTCGAAGTCGCGTCCTAAATAATTTTTTCTCACAATAGGGTTGGCAGCCAATTCCTCCGGTGTGCCGTGGAAGAGTATCTTACCTTCAAAAAGCAGGTATGCGCGGTCGGTAATACTCAAAGTTTCATCCACGTTATGGTCGGTGATGAGTATGCCGATGTTTTTGTCTTTTAATCGCCAGACAACATCTTGAATTTCTTGTACTGCAATCGGGTCAACGCCGGCAAAAGGTTCATCGAGCATGACGAAACGAGGTTCAATGGCAAGGCAACGAGCTATTTCTGTGCGTCGGCGTTCGCCTCCAGAGAGTCTGTCGCCAAGGTTCTTGCGCACATGAGCAAGATTGAATTCTTTGATCAGTTGCTCGAGTTTTTCCTTCTGATAGTCTTTACTGAAATGGGTCATCTCGAGTACGCTTCGGATGTTGTCCTCAACTGTCATCTTACGGAAAACAGAAGCCTCTTGCGGTAGGTATCCGATACCCATTTGTGCGCGTTTGTACATCGGGTAGTTGGTTATGTCGGTGTCGTTGAGGAATATCTTTCCTTCATTGGCGGTTATCAGCCCGGTAGTCATATAGAAAGTTGTTGTCTTGCCGGCTCCGTTAGGACCAAGCAAACCAACTATCTCACCTTGTTGCAACTGTATTGACACGTCGTTGACAACAGTGCGCTTGCCATATTTTTTGTACAGATGTTCTGTACGCAGGTGCATCATACCTTCCATATTCATTTATTTTTCAATTTCTAAAACAACAGGACAATGGTCGGAATGAACCACTTCTTGCAGAATGTCGCCGTTGCGAAGTTGTTGCCTCAACGGCTCGCTTGCCCATAGATAGTCAATTCTCCAACCTGCATTTCTGTATCTTGCTCCGCCACGATAGCTCCACCACGAATATTGTTCGGCTTCATGGTTGAATTCTCTAAATGAATCAATCATTCCGCTTGCTTGCAGCCTGTCCATCCATTCGCGTTCCTCAGGTAAAAATCCCGAGACACCGATTTGTCTTTCGGGATGATTGATGTCGATAGGCTTGTGGCAGATATTGAAATCGCCGCACACAATCAAGTTGGGCCTTTCTCTCTTGAGGTTGTTCAGCCATGGAAGAAAAGCCTCTAAAAACTGCATTTTGAAGGCCTGACGATCTTCACCTGACGAGCCGCTCGGCACATAGACACACACTATAGTCAGGTCGCCAAAATCAGCCCGCAAAACACGCCCCTCGCTGTCGAATTGTGCGTTGTCCATCCCGCTTCTAACCAAGTCGGGAGCCGTTTTGCTGAATATTCCCACACCACTATAACCTTTACGCTCGGCACTATGCAAATAACTCTTGTAGCCTAAAGCAGCAAATTGGTCTGTGTCGATTTGCTCAGGTTGTGCTTTGCTCTCCTGTATGCAAAAAACATCGGGTGAAGCCTCTTTGAGCCAGTCAAGCAAACCTTTGCTCAAGGCTGAACGTATGCCATTAACGTTGTAAGAAATAATTTTCATCGATGGAACAATTTTAGTGCATTATTACTCTCGATTCACTGCCTATCTTGACGATATATACATTGCGTTCAAGAGAGAGCTGTGTTGTTTCGTCTTTTGCAATTGTGCTGTGAATAAGTTTCCCGCTTAGGTCGAACACTTCAATCAGCTCATTCTCTTTGCAACCTCTCACCTCAATTCCTGCTTGAGTAGAGACAATACTATGTGTCGTTTCGGCAGTGTTGTTCAGTGCCGTTTTTATGTCTAAGTCAATCAAGTCGCCTCCACCATTAACCGAAAAAGTGATGTTGAAATTGCTTTCAGCGATGTCGGTTATTGCATAATTTGTTATTTTTGAAAATGAAGTTACTTTTTGAGCTCCCGGATAAGTGTCGCCACTATCTCCATTCTTTGATTTCTTTCCGTCTGCAACTTGTATCTCTACTCCTTGTGAGGATGATGAATTCACATTATTATAGCTCCAGTTTGTGGCGTTATAGGTAATTTTTGTTATCAACAGCCCATGCCCAGGCAGATATTTGTCGTTGAGCTGTTGCTGACGGTTTTCAAGCAGATAGAAAGTTTTTGGGTTCGGGTTATAACCGTTCATATTGTGTTCGCCTGTGGTGGTCATTATGACAGCCTGATTTCGGAGAAACAAGCGTGGAAGATTGACATCGCAGGCAGTGTTGATGAGAGTCGGGGTCAGCCAGCCGCAGAAAAAGCGTTCGTAGGCAGAATAGTAGGGTGGTGTCCAACCATAGTTGTTTGATGTTCCGCTGTCCATCAAATCCCATTGACCTAATGTCTTTGTGCCGCTTTGTGTGTCGTAGAGGTCGGGTAGCCCACAAACATGCGAAAACTCATGGCAGCATGTGTTTATGCCGTCGCGAGCATTGGAAGCTAATTTATAGTAATCAACATAGTAACTCAGTTCGGAACCGCAAGCATAGAGATTGACTCTTTTGTTGTCAATTTTGCAATTTATTCCGGCATAGTCATAGAGTTTGTACATGTGTTGCCATATAGTGCTTTCATCAGCACCATCTGCCTCTCCATAGCCGGCATAGAACACGAATACGAAATCAACAAACCCGTCGTTGTCGTTGTCGTAGTCGGCAAAATTAATGTCGTAGTCGGCTTTTGCCGCTTGGCAAGCATCAACTATAAGTTGCTCGGCGTTTGTGTCATATCCCTGTGAATCGTTTGTGCCATAATAAGCGATAGCGTGATTGACTTCCACAGGACCATAAACATCGAAAACAGGTGCATATTGACTGTCGGACTGGGAAATGAAATAGTCTCTAACAGAGCCTTTTTGTCCATGATAGGTATAGCCCTCAACATTCAATAAACTATCAAAAGCAGCTTGATTATTTTCAGTTTTGAATTGTGCGTCACTGAAATTAGCCAATATCACAAGTCCTCTTGGTGCAAGATAGGCACCTGATGATGCTTGCACATTCTGTGCTTTGTCGAATTTGCCGGCTTTGCGGCGTGTTGTCAATTCCTCTGCTGTCATTGCTTGAGTTTGCACATACATGCCATTTTCTTTTTTGAGCCAGTTGCCTTTGGTGTCGGTCATGTAGTGGAAATGTTCGTCACCATGAAGAACGACATCTATAGTCGAACCATCGGCTTGAGCGCGTTTAATCACGCCATTATAAGCAGGTTTTGCAAATAGTGGAAGGCAGAAAATAATTGCAAATAATATGTTTTGGATTTTTTTTGCCATTAGTCTTGATTGTTTTGTTCGCGTTCTTTGATTTTGTTAGGTATGTTTTTTTCTATGTAGCGTTGTTCACATTTTGAGCGTTTTTCTGCATTGTGTGCTTTACGGCATGTGCATACAGTCTCGCCTTTTTTGTTGTATTTGGCATAGCAATAGTAGCCTTTTTTGTTTTGTTTGATGAGGTAGCCGTCAAGCGTCATGCGGTAGTGAAAATGTTCGTCGCCGATAAGGCGAAAAACAAGTGTGTCGCCGTTAGGCTGTACGTACTCAATAGGGTGTGGTGTGGCAGGCACGCCACGGCGTGACGGCTGGCTTTGTGCAAAAGTGAAAATTGCAACTAACAAGAGGGTTAGTAGAAAACTTGTTCGTTTCATGATCTATTTTTGGTTTATTGATTTCTTAATTCGTTTGTATAGTTTTGAAGCAAAGACAAGGTTGTCTAATTCCTCACAGTCGGCATGGAAAATGTCTTCATTTGTCCCTTGCCAGAGCAGGTGCCCATGGTAGAGGAAAACAATATGGTCGCCAATCTCCATGATTTGATTCATGTCGTGAGAGTTGATGATTGTTGTTATGTTGAATTCTTTTGTAATCTCGTAAATCAGTTGGTCGATGATGAGTGATGTCTTAGGGTCGAGTCCTGAGTTAGGCTCGTCGCAAAACAAGTATTTTGGATTCATTGATATGGCGCGCGCTATGGCAACACGTTTCTGCATACCGCCCGATATCTCTGACGGCATGAGTGTAAATGCTCGCTCTGGAATATCAACCCGTCGGAGACAGAATATGGCGCGTTCGCGCATCTCGTCGTTGCTCATGTCGGAGAACATTTCGAGCGGGTACATCACATTTTCAAGCACTGTCTGAGAGTCGAAAAGCGCTGAGCCCTGAAACAACATACCCATTTCGCGACGCAACATCATCAGTTGCTTGTTACTCATGTTGGTAAGGTCGCGGCCATCATAAATGATTGTGCCACTGTCAGGCTGGAACAGACCGATAACATTTTTCATCAGCACCGTCTTGCCCGAACCGCTCTGGCCGATAATCATATTTGTCGTTCCGCTCTCAAACACAGTAGAGATGTCGTCAAGCACTACCGTACCGTCAAATGATTTTGTGAGATGATTGATTTCTATCATTAGTTGAGCATGAGTTTAGTTAGTAGAATATCAACGAATAGTATTATCACACTGCTATTCACCACCGCATTGGTACTTGCTTTGCCGACATCAAGTGCTCCACCGTATGCATTGTAGCCATAGTAAGAAGCAACAGACGAGATAATGAAAGCAAACACCATAGACTTGATTATGGCATACCAAACATAAAAAGGTTCGAAAGCATATTGAATACCTATCTGGTAGTCGGCAGTGGTGATAATGTCGGTGAACCACCCGATAAAATAACCGCCAAAAACGCCTATTGCCATACTGAATATAGCCAACAATGGCATCATCGTTACAAAAGCTGTAATCTTTGGCAGAATAAGGTAGTTGGCAGAATTGACACCCATGATCTCCATCGCGTCGATTTGCTCAGTGATACGCATCGTGCCTATTTCTGAAGCAATGTTAGACCCCACCTTGCCTGCAAGAAGCAGACACATTATTGTGCTTGAAAATTCGAGCAGTAGAGTGTCGCGCGTAACAAGACCCGTTGTGTATATTGGAAGGAGTGGGTTGGATGTGTTAAGCTTAGTTTGCATTGTCATTATTGCGCCCATGAATATTGACACAATCAAAACAAGAGGCAACGACTGCAACCCTAATTTTTCGATTTCGTTGTAGAACTGTCGCCAAAACATACGCCAGCGGTCAGGCTTGCGTAATGTGCGACCCATCAATAGAGTGTATTCACCTATGGCTTGAAAAAAATGTTTAATCATAACTCTATGTACACAATAAAGCACGCAAAGTTACAACTTTTTATTGACTTTAACAAATTTTTTCAACTCAAGACTATGTTCAAACTATAAAATTATGTAAGTTATAAAATATAAGATTGTGATATATTCGTTCAAACTGCTGCTTATGTCTCTCTCTTTGCTAAACAATTATCTCAGTCCGATAAAGTCAGACAGTGGGTGGATTTTGGCGCGGTAGGTATTGAGGTGTTGATAGAGATTAGGGCGTTTGGGATAGGTGATTGGTTCGCATGATAAATACCTATCAGATCATCTGTCTTGTGCAATTTGTCAGTTATAACCAATACATAAGTCTTATCTTTATTGGACTGTTATTTATTGCCTTTTGCGCGGTTATGTGCCTGGCAGAGCATTTGACAGTTGGTGATGTCTGTTACACCGCCTTTTGACCAAGCCGTTACATGGTCGGCATCCATTTCCGTCAGTTTCCATATACGCGCATGGTTGGCATCATGACCGATGGCGCACAGCGGACAATTGGAAACCTCATGTCTCTTGGCTTCTTCCGTCTGGCGGGCATAAACACTTTTCTTGGTAGGCTCATCGAAACAACGCACTTCCAACAGTTTGGTGTCCTGACAGCCGCCGAGGATATATTCATAAATGCCGCGTTTGTTTTTCACATAGTAATTTTCGTACAGTCGCTGTTGTGTTTCTTTGACTTGCTGCGGGTTATAAGGTTTGGTGTGGTATTTCTCGTATAGTTCGCCCCAAGGCAAGCTGCACATCTCTTTTTCAACAACCTCGAAGACGGAGTTTACCCAGTCAAGGACGCTATTGAAATATGTTTTCAACTCTTTTATATCGGTGTCGTTGCGGTGTTGCGACATATATTCGCTTACATTGCCACGGCTTACCCATTCAAGGGCTGTATGCAGATAGTCTTGTCGGCGAACATTGCCACGGATAAAGGCAGACCATTTGTTGATATTGGCGTTCTGCGAATTGGAAAATTCCTCTTTAGCGCGTGTTACAAACGAGCCAGAGTAGACGGCATTCAGCACCTCTTGCTCGTTAAGCGGTATGCCTGCAATGTTTATAGTCTTGAACCATTCTTTGATGTCGCTTTCCGTTCCTTCACACTCATAGACAAGTAGTTTGGTGTTGAGAATTTTGCTTTGCTTGTCTTCCGGCAGGCTGTCGAAGTACTGCTCCATACCGTTTTTGTCGCGAACGGCGAATTTCTTTGTCAGGAAGCGTCCGAGCGAGGTAATACGCTGCTGACCGTCAAGTACTTCAAGGTGTTGGTCGTCGATTTTATTGAAATAAATCAGCCCTATCGGATAACTATTGAGTATGCTTTCAATGACTGCTATTTCCCGTGCTCCGTTTTGTTCGGCATAGAGATAGTTGCGTTGATATTCGGGTTGAATAGTGAGGCGTCCGGACAGTCCGAACAGACCTTTGCCTTCGGCTTCATTGTAGGTAAAGCCACGGCAAATTTCTTCAACGGTGTAGATATTGAGTATTGCTTCCATAATGGGTATTATTTTTTATTTCTCGTTATTCTTCTTTTTCACTATTTTTTTTCTTAATTCTCGTTATTCTTCTTATTTTCGCTATTTTTTTCTTAATTCTCGTTATTCTTCTTTTTCGCTATTTTTTTCTTATTTCTCGTTATTATTCTTATTTTCGCTATTTTTTTTTCTTAATTCTCGTTATTATTCTTCTTTTTCGCTATTTTTTTCTTATTTCTCGTTATTATTCTTATTTTCGCTATTTTTTTTTCTTAATTCTCGTTATTATTCTTATTTTCGCTATTTTTTTTCTTAATTCTCGTTATTATTCTTGCGGCAATTTTATTGCCGCCCTCTTGCTCCTTCCGCCAATATCCCCGCAATGCAGTTGTTTGCCACCATTCGCCACCTCTTCGAGGCGTGTGGCAGGGGTGCATAGTCTTGATGTTTGGCTTCCGCCTTGTCGCGCAGTGCCTGCTCTGTCAGGGCTACGACCAGCTCGCTCTCCAATGTGGCTGCCGTAGGCTCTAACAGCAGAAGTCGTCCTGCGGCGCAAGCCTCAAAATACACACCTCCGGGCTTATAGAAACGCTCATGTTCAGAACCGGCTGCGGGAAAACCATCGTTCAGGACTACTACAACCGGCCATCCTGCCTCGTGGATGGCGCGTATAATCTGCTTCTCACCGGCACTGACCGCGCCGCTGTAACTAACCGTCCCTTTCTCTGCCGCTTGTATGGCAGATGCCTGCTGTGCAGCAATCCGCTCTGCCGGAGCCGTGCGCGAACACTCAATAGCCTGCCGCTGTGGATAGTCAAGTAAGAAAAGATTACCCAAGGCGGTGAAGGTCAGGCCTTCCACTTGCAGTTCTCTGCGCAAACGGAACAAATCGGGGTTCAGTCTGTGCAACATCGCACGGCGCGGGTTGTCGTGGATATAAGCAATCATGCGGTTCAGTTGCCCCTTCGCAACCAAAGTGCGGATATACGGTGGCTCAAAGCGATAAGGCAGATGCGGAGTGTTCTCGTTTTTATTGTCCCCCGCATTCTCTTTTTTCTCGTTTTTATTGTCCTCCGCAGATTTAATCTGCGGGTTTATAGAAACGAGAGCCAGCGGATTCATCGAAACGCCAGCCCCCTGCTCTTGGGTATGCGCAAGGATAATCTTATGCCACGCTTGGCGCATGCTGCGTCCCACTTCTTTGATTGAATAGGGGTGCTCTTTTTGCACCCACAGCACCACATGTATATGGTCGGGCATCAGCAGTTTGGCGCATACCTTGACGGCGGGAAAGAATGATGGCAGTTGCTGTATGTTCTGCGAAATATCATATCCGATAGGTGAGAGTTCTACCCGCGCAGCGGAAGCATCTCCCGCCAATGTCCCCAATATAGGCACACGGTTATGGACAACAAAAGTGAGGTGATAAATTCCCTCTCCTTTGAAAATATCTTTATGCCGCTTCCATGTGAACATAACGCTCTTATATTCTCGTTTTTATTTTCGCGCAGATTCTATCTGAACGTTTTGGTTCTTCTCGTTTCTATCTTCCGCAGATGTTATCTGCGGAACTGCCCTCTGATAGCCTGCTTTCTACTGCCGCTTGCGGATAAATATTCTACTATACATTCTTTTACCATCGGCATATGCCCTACCTTTAGAAATATTTTGATCATACTCATTCCCCACTATCTCAAACTGCTCGGGGCAATACTTGTCAAGGAACGAAATAGGAACGCCCATAATGCCGCTGATGATGGTAACTTCTTCCGGACTATAGCCGTATGTATTTATTATATACTCGCGTAACTCACTGATTATCAGCCCCCCCCTATTGGCTTTTATGAAGATGCGCTTATATACGCGCTCTCCGTTAATAAGGGCTTGAGCGATCCCGCTTTCGGGATTCCATAATCCGTTTGAAAAGCCTTTGCCTTCACTTTCTGTTGCACCGATAATAGTAAACTGCTCGGGGCTGTATTTATCCAAGAATGAAATCGGTACTCCAAGACACTCCACATAGTCGCTTGGTATGGCATCGGTATAGGGCACTTCGATAGCATCGTAGTTGTCGTAGTGTTGGTAACCTATACCTTTTATCTCTTTATGTCTGCTGAATTTGATATTGTCAGCCATAGTCATAAGTTGCAAAGGTTGGTGGCGGCGACCGTGGTCAAGGTTGGTGAACCAACAAATACCTGCAACTCTTGTAACATACAAACCTTTGGGTATAGCAATCCCTAATTTATTGAATCTATCAAGTTCAAGATATTCACTATCACTTTCAAAAGGGCTGAAGAAATGAGCACAACTTCTGGTAAATCCTTTTCCCAACCATATTTTATTCTCTTTTATCAGAGGAAAGACCTCTTTATAGGTAATAGCGTTCATATTGCCGATGATAAGGAATTGCTTTGGAGTACCCTCAAGTATCCACGCAAGAAACTCCCGAAAGAGCGAGAACGGCGGGTTGGTGATAATTATATCCGCTTCGTCTCGGAGAGCGGTTACTTCGGCACTGCGGAAATCGCCGTCGCCTTCAAGGTATTGCCATTCGAGGTCGTTGATGTCAATACGACCGCTCTGATTGGTATCGTGCGTAAGTGTAAAGATTTTGCCTTTGATGCGGCTTTTATCGGCATTGTATAGAGGATTCTCTGTTTCAAAGAGTGTCGGCTGCCAGTCGGTCTTGTATTTCTTGCTTTCGATGGCGTATGAAGTGGAAATGAGTTTCTTCAGACCGAAGAACTCAAAGTTTTGTGCAAAAAACTTGGTAAAGTTGCTCCATTCCGGATCGTCGCAAGGCAACAAGATTGTCTTGCCCCGAAAGACATCGGGGTTGTATTCAATGTATGCGTTTACTTCTTTCTGAATGTCCGCATACTGGGTGTAGAACTCGTCATTTTTAGCGGCTTTTGCCAATCCGAGGTTGCTGTTCTTTGCCATAGTGGGAATTGGGGTATTTAAATTTCAAAAATACTAAAATTTTGTTGCTTACGTAAGTTTCGTGTTGTAAAAGAGTTTTTTTCGTTTTAGTAACTTGGATTTTTTTTCGGTCTAATGTCTGATTTAGGTTTTAGTTCTCATCTTTTAATTTTCAATTATTATCAAGACATGCAAGAATAGTTAATTTTCTGTAAATATATATACAAAAGATATTAATTTTATTCTCAAAAAATTTTCTCATTGTTAAGTTACCCAAAGTATAATTACCTTATCTTTGCCGGCAAATAGTCTTTTTAGTGAAATACGGCGAGGAAGGGGCGGGGTACTTTGGTTTCAAAATGTATTTTCTCTTCTGTGGCGGGGTGGATAAACTCAAGTATGCGTGCGTGCAATGCAAGGCGGTCAATCACCGGTTCTTTCCCGCTCCCGTATTTGCGGTCGCCTACAATAGGGTGCCCTATCGAGGCCAGATGAACGCGTATTTGGTTGGTGCGACCTGTCTCGAGATGTAACTCAAGAAGAGTATAGTCGTCATTGCTTTTCACCACTTTATAGTGTGTTATGGCTTTCTTGCCTCCATTGTCAACGGGCGAGCTATACACCATTGTTGTACGGCTGTCCTCGGTGAGCCATGTGGTTATGGTGCCCTCCTCTTTGTCGAATTTCCCTTCTGCAAGTGCCACATAAGTGCGCTCTGTAACAAGCTCGCGCCAATAGGTACGCATGTATTCTTGCAGTGCTTGCGATTTGGCAAAGACAAGCAGACCTGATGTCTCGCGGTCGAGACGATGAACCACATATATGCCTGCGCGTGGATTGGCTTGTCGAACATAGTTTTTCAGTATCGACATTACAGTCATTTCGCGCGAGCCCTGACGAGTGGCTACGGTCAGTAAGCCTACTTCTTTCTCCACTACTATGAGGTCGTCGTCCTCATAGACGATATGCAGTTTAGGGTGAATAAGTTCGTGTTTTGTTCCTTGATTGACAATCTTTATTTCGTCGCCCGACTGAACGGTAAGGTCGTAGCGTGTCTCTATATGACCATTTACATACACGCATCGGTGCGACAAGAGTGATTTGACTGAATTGCGTTTCATCCCGCCCATACTCTTGAGCAGAATGTCCATCAGTGTGGTGCTTTCTTTTGCGTGAATAATTGTTTCTTTTCGTTTCATGTTAATTGTTGTTAGTTGTTAGACCGCTTCGCTGAAAGAGCAAAGACCGCTTTGCTGTGAGATCGGCTTCGCCTGTAAGTCGTCAGAGATCTCTTACCTCTCACTTCTCACTTCTCTTTACTTATATTTCGGCTCGGTGTCGCGGTGGCATATATCCCCAAATGGGCAGTAGTTGCATTGGTCTTTTGATGTTGTTTGTTCAAAATCTATTTCAGGACTGAGCATTTCTTCAAACACTTCTCTGAGCAGTGCTTCAAACTCGTCGTTGATTTCTTTGGTCCACTGAATAGGTGTGGAATGAGACTTGTCGCCTAAAAGAATATTGGTTTGGAACGTCTCTGCCGAGCTTGACGACCGAGTGTAGAACAAGTGTGGCTCAATGATTATGTCTTCGGCTTTCAGCTCGGGGTGTATGTCGGTGTATTTGATGTCGTTATGTATTTTGATAGTAGGCAACAATTGATTCATCACCATGCAGTACATCAGTGCCTGCATATCGTTTTGATGATCGTTTTTGTCGCGGCGGAAAGCGTTTTCTATTGCGCTAAGTTTATTGTGTTCTTTGCCTGTTTTATAGTCGATAATACGCATTACCCATTTGTCGTCGATATGTTTCAGGTCGATGCGGTCGATTTTGCCGTTTAGTGTAATGTCTTGACCTGATGAAAGAGTGAGCAGTTTACCCTGAAACTCGTATTCTGCACCGACATAATAGAATGGTGTGTATTCAATATCGCGCTCAAGAACTTGACGCACATATTGTCTGACCACTCGCAGAATAATTGTGTCTTCGCCCTCTATTTCACCTCCGGCACGCATGTATTCTGAGCGAAAAGCCTCTTCGCAGAATTGTTCGAATCGTGCTTCGTCGTCAATCAGGTCTTTGATGAGTTGAGCTGTAATGAGGTTGTTGTCTTTGCGCTCCGATATGGTGTTGTAGATATTTTCTAATGCCTTATGCACAATGTTTCCAAACTCATTGCTTTGTATGTTGTCGTCGAGTGTTTGTTCCTCGTGTATATGTTCGATGCGGTTGAAATAGAATTTCAGTGTGCACGTGAGATAGTCTTTAATCATTGAGGCAGATATGCCTGATTGACTATGCAGCATTTTGTTTAGTTTCTCGAGCAATGTGTCGCTTTTTGCAATGCTGAGTGTCTCGCTATTCTGCTGTTGTTGATATGTTGGCACCATTTGCGCTTCTGTCTCTACCATATATTCTTTTATTGCGACATTGTGTTTGTAGCGCAGTTGCATAACGTAGCGGCTTACTTCGCCTTTATGATTGCCGTCTGGACGGGTGTCGTAAACGAAGAAGACATTTTTTGCATGTAGCAACATACGGTAGAAATTATAACTGTCGATATTGTCGGACAGCTCATGTGTCGGCAGTTGGTAGGCTTTCCTGACGATGTAGGGTATATAGCTGTTTTTGGCTGCTGAGTGAGGGAATGTTCCTTCGTTGGCAGAAAGGATGATTAGGTTGTCGAAATCGAGTGAGCGTGCTTCGAGATTTCCCATCACTTGAAGTCCGCGTAGTGGCTCGCCACGGAATGACACCGTCTCGGTGGCAGAGAGTTGTCGTATGAGTCGCACCAAACCGCTCATCTCAAGAGGGATATTGCCTGCAAAACTATGTTTGAGACGCTGAAGCATGTCTAAGTATTGTGCAAGATAGATTTGTTTCTGTGTGAAATGTTCAGACTCCTCGTCGCTGTCACTTTGGTGCAGAAAATCAAACACCTCAATCAGATAGTCGATAAGATTGTTTTTATCCACCGATTGGAAAATAAGCCTGAACAATTGGCTGTCACCTAAGTTTTCGGCACTGCTGTAGATACGTCTGTTGGTAAGCATATCGCGTGAAATAGCGTCAAGCGAAAGCTCAACATTGTTGCGTTCAAACCAATCTATAGTGTAGGAGTGTGAGATAATAGCCTCTATGTCTTTGTGATAGAATTGTGAAACTCCGTTTTTCTCTCGTCTTTTGAGTTGCATCTGGCAGAGATAGTTGAGCAGAGAAAAAGCCGGTGTGGAGGCAAGAGGCAGTCCCATCGTAACATTGATATGTTTGATGTCTTTGTCTAAGCTGTTGAGCAGCGGCAGAAGCAATTGTTCGTCGGCAAGAACAACGGCAGTGTGTTGCAATTCGTTGTTTTGTGCTATGATTTGTTTAAGTATATGATTTGCCACTTTGGCTTGTCCGATATTTGAGGCGATGCCGTATAAACTAAGTTTTTTGTTTGTGTTGTAGTCGGTTATACGAGGCTCGTGTTGAGGTGAGAAAGGATGCAGTGAGGGGAACAGATCGGTGTTGTGCTTGTATAGTTCGCCGCTGAGTTGGCGCAGGTCATCGCTTGAATAGTCCCAGTAGAAATCACCTCCATTGTCTTTTGCAAAATTAAACAATGCTTCCTCTGCACCGGTCAGAGCATTGAAACCTATGAAGATTAATTGTTTGTCGCCAAATGTTTTATTCCAAAGAGTAGGGCTGTTTTTGAGTTGTTCAATGACACGGCGGTGTTGCAATCCTCTATATAGTCCGGTGCCGTTGTTGAGTAATTGTTCTGCAAAGCGGTCGTGAATAGTGGCGAGGTGTTGCCAGATATTGCGAAAGTGTTGTTCGTGAACACGCTCCTCGCTAATCTCGCCTCCCATAAGGGCGCGAATAGCTTCTTTTTGTTGGTCGGAGAGATTGGGGACGAACATGCTGTCGAGTTCTTTGACGTTGGATGTCTCAACAAAGAGACGTTTTACGTCAATGAGGTGTTCGTCCACTTCGTTGAAATCGCTCAGCATCATCTGACCCCAAAAAAGGAAGTCGTCAAGACGGGTGTCGTTGTTGAGAACTTCGCGATATACATTAAAGAGTGAAATCAAGAGGTTGATGCGGTCAGTGTTTATGCCTTGGTCGGAGAGTAGGTCGAAGATATTATTTACAGTTGTCGTTGTGGGAGCAAGAAAGGTTTTTTTTCTTATTTTTGCAAGGTGAGTTTGAAAGAACAATCCGGCACGTTGGTTAGGGAACACGAGGTTATAATTGTTTAGATTTTCGCCTAAACAATTTTTGAGGTGTTGAGCAATATTTTCAAGAAAAGAGTCAGTGTTCATTTGTTGATAATTGGTGCTGAAAAATTATGATTGCAAAGTTACAAGTTTTTTTCTTTTTTAACAAGTGTTAGTGTGAAATGTTTTATTTTGACAAAGATATAGAGATACAAAAAAGTCAGAGCCACATCGTGACACTGACTTTTTTGTAATTGATTAAAGTTTCCCACTTGGTTAAATGTTATCGCGTAGCGATTTTCTTTTAATAGAATATTCAGATTAATTACAAATTTATATCCCGTAGTGATTTTCTTTTAATGTCTTAATATCAATGGTTTAAAAGCAATTTCCTACGGGAAAAGATATTAGGTAATGTGTTAAATTTCTATTAAAAGATATTCCCTAACGGGAAAACAAAGATTAACCGGTCACTAATAGTTTTTTTTAGAGTATTCGTCTCTATTTCGTTCGAAAAAACTAAAAGAGGCTAACCGTATTTGATTAGCCTCTTTCTCAATAAACTTATAATTATGAAAAACTATTTTTTTCCACGATTGCCGTAACGGCTCATGAACTTATCTACGCGGCCGGCTGTGTCAACGAGTTTTGACTTACCTGTGTAGAATGGGTGCGAACTACTTGAAATCTCAAGCTTTACGAGTGGGTAGGTTGTGCCGTCAATCTCGATAGTGTCTTTTGTTGCTACTGTTGAGCGACTGAAGAACTGATCACCGTTTGACATATCTTTGAAAACAACCACTCTGTAGTTATCCGGATGAATTCCTTGTTTCATTTTCTTTCTTTTTAAGTGTTAATAATTAAGCGTTTTCAACTTCTTCTGCAATAACACGGAAAGGAAGTTCAACATTAACTTCTTTGTGAAGTTTCAAAACAGCCTTATACTCTCCAACTTCTTTAGCAGGGTCTTTGAGCGCAATTTGCTTGCGGTCAACTTGTACGCCGGCGGCGTTGAGTTTCTCTGCCAATTCTTTTGTTGTCACTGAGCCATACAACTTACCTTCTTTACTTGCTTTCATTACAAACAAGAGCTCTACTTGTGCAGCTGCATCAGCAATAGCTTGCATGTCTTTGAGTATTTTCTCGAGTTTGTGAGCGCGTTGGCGTTGCTCCTCAGCAAGCACTTTGCGGTTGGCCTCGTTAGCTACTATAGCGAGGTGGTTTGGTATCAAATAGTTGCGACCATAACCATCGCGTACCTTTACTATATCGTCTTTGTAACCCAAATTGGCTACGTCTTGTCTTAAAATTACTTCCATAATTGTCCTCCTTATTTCATCATGTCGGTTACGTATGGGAGCAAAGCCAAGTGGCGTGCTCTTTTAACTGCCTGAGCTACTTTGCGTTGATATTTCAATGAAGTACCGGTCAAACGGCGAGGAAGTATCTTACCTTGCTCGTTGAGGAATTTCTTCAAAAACTCAGGATCTTTGTAGTCGATGTATTTGATACCACTCTTTTTGAAACGGCAGTATTTTTTCTTGCGATTCTCTGCTGCCTTAGGAGTCAAATAACGAATTTCTTGTTCTTGTGCCATAATTAATCCTCCTTATTTTCTTCTGGTTCAACAACAACTTCCTCTTCAACAACTTCTGCTTTTTGTTCTGCAGGAGCACTGAATTTGTTGCGACGTTTTTCTGCATATTCAAATGCATACTTGTCGAGGCGGAAAGTTAAGAAACGAATAACACGCTCGTCACGACGATAAGCTGTTTCGAGAGTATTAACCATAGTAGGCTCTGCATCAAATTGCAGAACGATATAGAATCCCATTGTCTTGCCTTTGATTGGGTAGGCGAGCTTGCGAAGTCCCCATTGCTCTTCGTTGAGGATTTTTGCACCACCATTTGTCAAAAGGTCTTTGATCTTTCCAACCACTTCCTTTGTCTGGTCTTCAGACAAAACGGGATTCAAAATGAAAGTGGTTTCGTAATGGTTCAACATAATTTCTTTTGATAATTATTAAGTTAATAAATTTTGCTTTTCTCAGCCCATAACTCAGAAAAAGCGTGCAAAATTACAACTTTTTTTTCAAATACGCAACTTTTTTGAATAAATTTTAATTCGATTTGTATGTATTCTAAAAAAAGATTAACTTTGCAGTCCATTGCAATCTATCATTTTTTTGTTTGGTTGAGTAGTATTGTATATGGCATTACCTAAATTTTGGAGTTTTTAAAATTTGATAATGCAGTTTAATAAATAAAGGCATCTTTGCTAATTGTTCTTGGTTTCCTGAATCTGGTAAATTCATCTTTAACTCCAAGGCATTTGCAACACGGATGTCCTCAAGTTGTATGTATTCATTTGTCTAACAGACAATTAATGGGTGCATATAAGCGTGGGCTTCGTTGTTGCTGTTTGGAGTTAACGGTTTTACCAGAACCGAGGAAACCTGACGGCAATAATGTGGCCCCGCTTTTTATTGTTTTTACTTGTGCATATAGGAAAGAAAATAGAGAATGTTGTTCGCTCAAGAGGTGTGAGTATTAGTTGGTTGGCAAAACAAATTTGTTGCGAAAGGACTAATATTTACAGCATATTCCGGCGGCCAAGCATTGACACAGAATTGTTGTTGCGTTTATCCAAAATTTTGACCTATGATTTCTTCAAAGATTATAGCGACAATTTGGAACAGACACAAAATACTGACACCGATTGACGGTGTCATTTTTTTTCAACAATATGTTGAATTATACTGACACACAAACACCATCTTTTGTCATAATATATTTGTACTTTTGCGTTGTGTATTTTAGAGGTCGTAAAAAATGCTATTTAGAAAATAGAATGAGAAAAAGTTTACCAAATATTTTCTCTTGGCAAAATAAATGAAAGTCTTAAAAAAAAGACATATTAACAACATTTTAAACTATTCAAAAAAATGAAAAAGAAATTTTTAATTTTAAGCAGTCTTGCTGCTATCATTTTAGCACTTAGTAGTTGCGGTGCTATCGGAATGACTGGTGGTGTTATTTTTAAAGGAGAAACACAACCACTAGCAGTAACATCCAATGATCTTGGTTACAAAGTTGGAGTAGCTAAATGTACCAATGTACTTAATTTGGCAACTTTTGGTAATGCGGGAATTAATGAAGCTGCTAAAAAGGCCGGTATAAAGAAAATCAGTCATGTTGACGTTAAAAAAGTAAGTGTCTTGACGCTTTTCTGTACCGAAACTTATTATGTTTATGGTGAATAATAATTCTTATCTATGAAGGGCATCATGACTTTGATGTCCTTCATGTTTTTTATATGAGACAAAAGATTTTTTTTATAATATTATTGTGTTTACTTACGCTCACAAGATCATTGGCTGAAAATATAGATGAAAAATATGTAATGAAACCAACAAAAAATGGTCAATTGTATTTTATTCTTCCATTCGAAGTTCCAACGAGCACTCCAAAATGTAAACCATTGTCTGTGGACATAACATACTTGTCATCAAACGATTCGGTTATTATGAATGTTAGTGTTTTGTCCGCTAATGAATTGAAAACCGACTCAATTGTAATAATTGGTGGAATTCGCATTCTATTATCTAATTTTGAAACTTTTTATATTGAAAAGGAAGGTAAGCTATGGCACCATCGTTATAGCCTGCATTTTCTATATTGCGAATTATCAAATTTATATGCTTCAAGAGAGCCTTTTTTGTTCAGAGTATATTCAGGAAATCAACAAATAGAATATGCATTTTCAATGAATAAATGGGAAAAAGAGCGAGGATGGATGAAGCAAATTTTGCATATTATTGACAGCAACAAGAGATTATATTTGTAATGGATAGCTTCTTATTGATTTTAGACATAATTGTTTTTGCTGTTTTTATTGTTGCTGTTATACATAAGTGGGGTGTTCCTACAAATTTATCTACTACTTACTATTTGTTTGAATCAGAAAGATGTAGAACCGGTTGGATATTCCCTTTGTTTTTATGTTTTATTTCTTCAACTGCAATTCCGATTTGGATACGCACAACTATAAATATGTCAGTCAAAAATCAGCAATTTGTCTGTTTGCCATATATCACTTTGTTTTGTTTGTTGTTAGTTGCTATTACAGCCTCATATAAGAAGAAGCGCGGATTAACTATTTTTCATTATTCTTGTGCCATTTGTGCTTCTTTTTGTTCTGTGATGTGGATTTTTATTACATCATATAAAATAATATATGTTGGTTTTGGGATTCTATTTGCGTTTATTGTAGGTGGAATTTGTTCTAAAACGCTTAAACAATGTGCCATTTTTTGGCTGGAAGTGGCCAATTTCTATGCTATTTTTTTTACATTATTAACTATCAATTTATTTGAGTTGAAATTATGATTCTATTGTTATTATTGAGTGTGTTGACAACAACCTACACCAATAAAACATATTCCACAGTATGTGCGGTTGAGGTAAATGCACCGGCTGAAATAGCCGATACAATAATAGCACATTTTATTTATGATTTTCAGACAAATCCCGATGTTTTATTTGATTGGGCATTTTATGGTGTAGGAACGCAAGAAGATGGTGAGAAAAATGCTTTTTTACTTGAATATAAGAAAACTCAATATATTCCGGATGATAATTATGGAAGTGTGTTGGTTGATGTCGTAATCCCTGGTTTTACACGAATTAAAAACATAAAGATTGAAGGAAAAGTGATAGATGAACATCGACCTATAAAATTCAATAATACCTTAATGGTAAGTTCTCTTACGATGAAAAATATTCCTGATTGGAGTAGGCATATTGATATAAATGTGGAATATTCAGGTCGTTTACTTGAGAAAGGATACGGCAATCTTTACATAATTCCAGTTGATGAAACACATTCAGTTTTTTTGATGGATATAAATTTAAAATATGGATGGTTTTTCAATTTATTCATTACTATGAAAGTGTATAAGAATTCGGTTGAATGGAGAGTGAAAAAATATATGAATAATCTTAAATTTGTTGCAGAGAATTGGTATGAATAAAATAACAACATTGGTAGTAGCATTTCTTTTTACTATGACGGCATTTTCTATAGATTATGTTAATCTTGAAGAGTATAAGCATAAAAACTATAGCCGTCAATCTGAATCACAAGGACTATCTGAGCTTTTAGATCGCGGTTGGGATAACTTAAAAAAGAACATGTCAGAAACATTTGTAACAGATAATATAGATACTGATTATTTTTGGAATACATTGCGAAATTCGCTGAAAGAAAATTCTCTTTTAAATATCGTGTCTAATCACCAAATAACGACAGACGACAAGTTTAGCGATTTGTTTCTCAAAACAGTGTATTCTTCTGTCCAACAAGTGCCGGTTAAGTATAAATCAATTACACCAAATGGTGATAGTGTTATGCTTTCTGGTAAAATTTTTCTGCCTCCTAACAAAAAGGCGAAGAATATCATAGTTGCAAATCATTATACAATATGTTCTAACCGAGAAGCCCCAAGTATGGCAAATTGTATTGAAGGTATTTTTGCTACTAAAGGTTATATAGTCATAATGCCTGATTACATTGGTTATGGTATTTCTGATTCTATTACTCATCCCTATTTGCAATTAGAAAATGGAGTAAAAACATCTATTGATATGCTAAATGCTGCAATACCCTATCTAAAATGTAATTCATACGAGTTTAGTCGCTCTATAATATTAGTGGGGTATTCACAGGGGGCGGCACTAACATTGGCTATGCAAAAGAAAATGGAACAAGAATATAATGATAAGTATTCTATTCAAAATGTTTATGTCGGTGCTGGCCCTTATGATTTAGCCATGACTTATGACTATTATGTGAAAAAAGATACCATAGATTTTCCTTGTATATTACCGATGTTGATTGTTGGAATGAAATATGGTGAAAATTTGCATATAAATGTAAATGATTTCTTTACTCCCTTCCTTCAAAGTTTATATTCCACATTGATAGAATCAAAATCGAAAGCGACAAGTGAAGTTAACGAAATGCTCGGAAATCAAATCGATGAAATACTTACTCCGCTTGCATTAAATAAAGACTTATATCCAACAAAAATATTCTATGAAGTACTTGTAAAAAATTCTATCACCGATTGGAATTCACAATCAAAATTATATCTTTTTCATAGTAGGGATGATAATTTAGTTCCCTTTTTTAATAGCGCAAATCTTTATTCAAAATTTCAAATGAGAGGCTCAAAAGATGTTGTGTGTGATTTTGATTTTTATGGCAATCATATTTATGCAGCTGTAAGTTTTTATGAAAAGGTTTATCGGATGTTATAAAATTAAGTTTGCAAATTAGAAGTGCTGAATATGAATGCTTTTACAATTATTATTGAGAAAGATGGAATACGTGAATGCGTTTTTGTCACGCCAATGCGCTCAATCGGAATATATGTGGAATTTGATCTGTGGTGTCCTGAAAATTCAAAACTCAACAGCCGAATTTTAGTTCCTAACACTGAAGTTCCTAAAAACTATATTCATAAGTATATAGAAAATATAGATCAAAATTAGTCTTTCTTTCCTATATTTATTTCGTAGTAATTTCACAAAGCTTATGTCGGTGGTATTAAATAAAGGAATAAAGTATTTTATCAGATCTCTAATTATCAATCAGAAATAGATAGTAAAAAAATGCACTTTCAAGTGCATCTTTTTTATTTCAATTATTTTGCTTTCAATAATTCCACGATTTGTTGCTCGATTTCGGCGGGTTTTGTTTTCGGACTGAAGCGAGCAACGACATTTCCGTTGCGGTCGATTAGAAACTTCTCAAAGTTCCATTTGATGTCTTCGCCCTGGCCCTTCTGATTCTTCAAAAAAACATAGAGTGGGTGAGTATTGTCGCCATTGACTTCTATCTTAGCCATCTGGCTGAATGTCGTGTTGTATTTTCCTTGACAGAATTGACGAATTTGTGCATTGCTTCCTGGTGCTTGATTGAGAAATTGATTGCACGGGAAGTCAAGTATTTCAAGTCCCTGCTCGTAATATCTGCTATAAAGTTGTTGCAAACCTTCATATTGTGGAGTGAGACCACAATGAGTAGCCGTATTGACAACAAGAACAACTTTGCCTTTGAGCTGACTGAGATTGAAATCTATGCTATCTCCGTCTTTAACTGTGAAGTCGTAGAATGTTTGTGCCGACAAAAAAGTGGTAACAAAAAGTGATATAGCACAAACCACTGTGCGCAGAACATAACGTTTCATTTGGGTGTGAAAAAATAATAAATGAAAAATGATAAAATGGTAAATGCTAAAATCTGTAAATTAATTAAAGTCTATAATATGGTGTATTGAAATAATTCCGATAATTTCTGTTGATTGTTCGTTTTCTGTTACGGCGAGTGTTGTGATGTTAAATTCGTCCATCATGGCGAGAGCGTCTGTAAGCAATGTCTCTTGCGATATTCGCTTGAAGGTCTTTGACATAAAGTCTTTTGCGCGGAGCTGGTCAATATCTCTTGTTCTTACTATTGCACGTCTCACGTCGCCATCGGTGATTATGCCCACAGCTTTGTCGCCTTCATACACCATTGTCATTCCGAGGTGTTTGTCGCTCATTTCGGGCAAAATGGCTCTGAATGGTGTGTTGGTTTGCACCTTAGGTATGTTGCGTGTCATGTGGTTGATTACTTTGCCGTTGAGTTGTCGTCCGAGTGCTCCTCCGGGGTGGTAGATGGCAAAGTTCTCGGCTTTGAAGTGATGCAGTTCCATAAGAACGACCATGAGTGCATCTCCCATGAGCAGTGTGGCTGTTGTTGAAGTGGTCGGCGCAAGACCAAGCGGACACACCTCATTGTCGATATGGACACTAAGCACCAAGTCGCTGTCTTTGGCGAGGGGAGATGTCTTGTTGCCGGTCATAGCAATGAGTTTGCAACCTATTTTGCGCAATGGGGCAATGACATTCAGTATCTCCTGTGTCGAACCGCTGTTAGACACGAGCATGACAACATCGTTTTTGCTTATCATTCCGAGGTCGCCATGCACTGCTTCAGCAGCATTGACAAATATGGCTTGCGTGCCCGTACTCGCCATTGAGGAGGCTATTTTATGACCGATAATTCCTGTTTTACCTATGCCCATGAGCACTAATTTGCCCTTGCAATGTGCTATCGCTTCCACCACTTCATCAAAATCACCATTTATTGAGTTGCGAAGTTTGGTGAGTTCGGCTATCTCTTGGTCGAAGATATGTTTGGCTTGGTCAGAATAAGTCATAATCTATTTTATTTCAATAGGTTGATTGTTGTCTTTTGTGTTCAGACTATGCAATAAATCGTCTATTGCTATAGCTTGTTGCAATATGTTTTCAATATTTGAAAGGTATAATTGATTTGGTCCGTCTGAAATAGCTATCTCAGGGTTAGGATGCACCTCAAGAAACAGAGCGTCAACACCTACGGCAAGTGCTGCTCTTAATAAATAAGGTACCATATTGCGATTGCCTCCTGTTGATGTCCCTTGGCCTGATGGTTTTTGAACGGAATGTGTTGCATCAAAAACAATGGGATAACCCAACTGTCGCATTTCGACAAGACCTGTCATATCAACGATGAGATTGTTGTAGCCAAATGATGTCCCGCGTTCGGTAAGCAATATGCCTCGGTTTCCGGTACTTTCAATTTTTTTTACCACGTTTTGCATGTCCCATGGCGCCATGAATTGACCTTTTTTCACGTTCACGCATCGTCCTGTCTCTGCTGCTGCAATGAGCAGGTCTGTCTGACGTGAGAGGAAGGCAGGTATTTGCAGTATATCTGCCACTTGTGCAACTCTCTGGCATTGCCATGTCTCATGAACATCGGTGACTATCGGTAGTTGCAGGCTCTCTTTGATTTCTTGAAGTATGTCAAGGCCTTTTTCCATTCCCACACCGCGGCTCGAACCAACAGACGAACGGTTGGCCTTGTCGTAGGACGCTTTGAACACAAGATTGATACCCAACTGCTCGCACACTTGTTTTAGTGTGCGAGCAGTATATATTGCCATCTCTCTATTCTCTATGGCGCACGGACCTGCCAAAAGAGTGAAACGTTTGTTTCCTCCAATGGCTATTTGGTCGTTGATATTTACGATATGCATGATTTAGAATTTATATGCTTTAACCCACTCAATATCAAATGTTCCCTCTGACGGTTTTTGATTTTCAGAGATAAATGAGTTAAATGCAATACGCAATTCGTTATCAGTCATGTTGTTTACGCAGCGGTAAACCTCAATATTGTTAACATACCATACCAGCTCGCGGTCGGTCCAGCGCAGACTGAATATGTGATATTTTGACAGGTTCAAACCGGTCACTTCGCCGCGTGAGTTGCTGTGTTGTGTTGCTGCTCCAAGAGTAACTTTTTTGCCATCGAAATGGAACAATGTAACGAGTGGCAGTGGCTGATTTCCCTTGAGGAAACATGCATGGTGCAACTTGCCCGTGCAACGAAGCTTGACCATAAACAAACCTTTGTTTTGCGCAAATTGGCGCGATTCAAGCATGTCGGAGGTGTATTCAAAGTCGTGCTCTACAAAGCCTTTCTTTGCATCCCATACTGGCGACACAGCATGCTCTTTACGTGTGAGAATACGCACAGCACCTTCCACGAGAGAGGTGTTGCGTCCGAAAGTATAGGCTTGTTGTTGATTGGCAAGTGAGAATTTTGTTTTCATCTTGCTCTCGTCGCCTTTAACTCCGAGTGTGAATTCATTTTTCCAACGTTGCGACATGTCGCCACGGAAAGTCTCGTCAAGAGTACATTCGTACTTGCTCATCTCTATCATACGCTCGCGGTTTTGAGCACGGTAGAACTCAATATCCGGTGTATGTTGCAGAGAGTTGTAGCGATCGTAGCGTTTTGCTTCTGGCGTTGTCTCCCAGCGTTTCGGATTTGCCCAGAAGTTATTTGACTCTTGGAATTCAGGTGTTGACACCACTTGTTTCAAAGCTTTGTATTCGTCAAGAATATACGAGCCATTGAGACGGATATAGTTTTTGTACTCTTTTGATTTCTCAAAGTTTTTGTATTGTTGAAGAATAGGGTCTGCAACAACCTCTTTGCGACTTGACAATTTTGTGTAGTCGGGTGTTTTTTGGAATTGCAGATATTCTTTGAGCATAGGCGACTCTATTGTCTTGAAATACAATTGGAGTGCCTTATCCTTTTCGAGTTTTTGAAACTTCGACCAATCACGAAACTCTTGTGTGTCTTTGTACTTGCGATTTTGAAGTGTGCGTTTTCTCTCTTTGAATTCGGCTGTGGTTACCTCTTTCTCAAGTTCGATATATTCAGCTAATTCGGCTGACTTGGCAACTTCAAAATAGCGTTGCAAATCGTGCTGAAGTTGTTGTGCTTCAGCTTCCATTTTTTGGGCTGATTTGAGTGTCCCAAAAAGTTCTTTCCAGAAAAGATTCATATAATTCTAACTTTTTTGTACTACTATGCAGTAGTAAGGTTATATATTTTTTGAGCCTTCTGACCTAATTGGCTCAATTCTTTCTTCAGTTGGTCGAGCGAGGTTACAAAATGTGGCGTATAGTTCTCTTGTTGAGGAATGAAAGAAAGTTCTTTCATGTGCTTGATTTGCTCTATTGTGTCGTCGTAAAAGCCTTGGTAATTCAGTATGTAAATAGGTTTGCGATGTTCTCCCACTGTTCCTGAGGCTATGACGTCAAACATTTCGTCGAGTGTTCCGTAACTTCCGGGCAGGCAAACAAACACATCGGCTAATTGTTTGAAGCGGTCTTTGCGTTCGTTCATCGTCCTGACTATATGTTGCTCGGTGCAATTCTTTGCCTCTCGCCCTGATTGTAATATTCGCTGTGGCAATACGCCTATAACTTCGCCTCCTGCCTGTGCTGCGCTGTCGCTTACTGCACTCATCAGTCCTCCTGTTGCACCACCATACACTAAGGTATAATGTTCCGAGGCTATCCATTTGCCAAATTCTGAAGCTAATTCTTTGTAGAACTCGGCAATATTGTTGTTGGCTGAACAGTAAACGCAGATGTTCATGTTGTTTAAGAGTCTATGTTGGCGTATGTTGCGTTGGCTTCAATAAATTCGCGTCGTGGTGCCACGTCGTCTCCCATAAGCATTGAGAAGGTCATGTCGGCAGCAACAGCGTCTTCGATATGTACCTGTTTGAGCATACGGTTCTCCGGATCCATTGTCGTCTCCCAGAGTTGTTTGTCCGACATCTCGCCCAAACCTTTGTAACGCTGCGTCGTAATCTTGTTTTCATCGCCTTCGCCATACACTTCTATGAAGCGTCGTCTTTGATCGTCTGTCCAGCAATATTCTTGGTATTGGTTTTTCTTGCTTTTGCACAGATAGAGTGGTGGTGTGGCAATATAGAGATAACCTTCTTCAATAACCTCGCGCATGCGACGGAAGAAAAGTGTCATGATCAGTGTTGCAATGTGCGCACCATCAACATCGGCATCGGTCATAATGATGATTTTGTGGTAGCGTATCTTGCTTGTGTTGAGTGCGTTAGGATCGTCTGGCGTGCCTTTTGTTACGTCAAGAGCACGGAATATATTGCGTATTTCTTCCGATTCAAACACCTTATGGTCGAGAGCTTTCTCTACGTTCAGAATCTTACCGCGCAATGGCAGTATGGCTTGGTGCACGCGGTCGCGTCCTGCTTTGGCTGTACCGCCTGCCGAGTCTCCCTCAACGAGGAATAACTCACATTCAGCAGGGTCTTTGCAAGAACAGTCTGATAGTTTGCCCGGCAAACTGCCACCCGACAAGACGGACTTGCGTTGTATGACGGCTTCACGTGCTTTGCGAGCAGCATGGCGTGCTTGCGCTGCAACAATCACTTTGTCAACGATTATCTTTGCCTCTTTGGGATGTTCCTCAAGATACTGGCTCAATGCGTCGCCTACGGCTTGATTCACTATACCCATCGTTTCGCTATTGCCAAGCTTGGTTTTTGTCTGACCCTCAAATTGTGGCTCTGCTACTTTTACTGATATAACAGCTGTCAGACCCTCACGGAAATCGTCACCGGAAATTTCAATCTTGTCTTTGGCGATTTTCTCAAGCATCTTGTTGTCCTCAGCGTATTTTTTCAGGGTGCGGGTCAGAGCTGCACGGAAACCTGCCACATGCGTACCGCCTTCAATAGTGTTGATGTTGTTCACGTATGAATACACATTTTCATTGAAAGCAGTATTGTAGGTCATAGCCACCTCAACAGGCGTACCATATTTGTCGGTGTTGATGTGAATAATGTCGGGGATAAGTGATTCACGATTACCCTCAATGTATTTCACGAATTCTGATAATCCTTTTTCTGAGTAGAACACTTCTTGTTTAGCGTTCCCTTGCTCGTCTCTTTCACGCTTATCTGTCAGAGTGATTTTCACGCCTGCATTCAGATAAGCAAGCTCGCGCATACGCTTTGCTAAGATGTTGTACTGATAAACTGTTACAGTGAATATGCTTGCGTCCGGCCAAAATTGTACTTCTGTACCGGTGTCTGTCGATGTGCCTATCTCGTGCACATCGCAAGTCGGTTTGCCGCATGAGTATTCTTGCATGTAGAGTTTGCCGTTACGCCTTACCTCAACATGTAGTTTGGTTGATAGCGCATTGACGCAACTCACACCAACACCATGCAAACCGCCACTGACCTTATATGAGTTTTTGTTGAATTTACCACCGGCATGCAACACTGTCATGACAACCTCAAGGGCAGAACGTTTCTCCTTTTCGTGCATGTCAACAGGAATACCACGACCATTGTCGCGTACGGTGATGGAGTTATCTTCGTTTATTGTTACTTCTATATGGTTGCAGAATCCGGCAAGCGCTTCGTCAATTGAGTTGTCAACAACCTCATAGACTAAGTGGTGCAAACCTTTTTCTGATATATCGCCAATATACATTGCAGGGCGTTTGCGCACAGCTTCTAATCCTTCTAAGACCTGAATGCTATCGGCACCATAATCTTCTACTTTTTTTACCTCGTTTTCTTCCATTTAATGTTGTATTTTATTTGATAATTGTTTCTTTACTTTTTAACACGCAAAGTTAATACTTTTTTGTTGATTATGCAAATTTTTAACAATCGAAATCAAAAAATGCCGAATATGGGGCTAAAAATGCCTAATTTTGCCTATTAAACAAAAAAAAGACGCACAATTGTACGTCCATTTTTGTCTTCTGCATCGTTTTTTATGCCAACCCGCCGTCAAATGTGAGTGGTGGCAGTTGTGGGTTGTTGGGCGCATTATTGCCACGGATTTTTATCTCACCGAATTTTTGCTCGTATCCTCCTATGTTTTCGCGCAAGGCGTTGAGAAGACGTTTGGCGTGTTCCGGCGTCATGATGACGCGTGATTGTACATTGGCTTTTTCTACTCCGGGCATAACGCGTACAAAATCGATGATGAATTCAGAAGGCGTATGCCCTATTATTGCCAAATTAGAATACGTGCCGTCAGCTACTTCCGGTCTGACAGCTATTTGTAGTTCTTTCTTTACCATATTATTTTACCATTTTTTGCGTTTATCAGGGAATATTTTGTTCATTGTCATCATCCACAATTGGACGAGTGGCAGAACAATATCAAACCATAGTATGTTGATGTGGAACATTTTGAGATTCATCCGTTTCGCAAAAACATCCATAATGCATATCTGCCAAATGAATCGTATCAAAAGCAGTGCTAAAGCTATTGTCCACACCCATGGTCGGCACATCACACAGCATAACAAAACTGAGAGATAGAACAGACCTCTTGATAGAGGCTCGCCGAGCAAACGGATTTTGGTTGAGGTGCGGTAGAATGTCGAGACACTCAGATGGCGTCTCTTTTGCCAAAACCATTCGCTGAATGATGTTTTTGGTATCGACCATGTTGTGGCTTCCGGATCAATAACAACATTTGTGTTTTCTGCTGTTGCCACTTGGTTGATAAATAAGTCATCGTCGCCTGAGAGTATATTGATGTGCTTTTGAAATCCTCCCCTTTCAAAAAATAAATCCTTTGTATATGCAAGATTTCGTCCAACTCCCATGTAAGGATGTCCGCTCAACGCTTGTCCTAAAAACTGCATGCCGTTCCATTGTGTGTCGTAAGCAATGAGTCGATTGAGATGTGTGGATTCCTTTTCGTAAGCCCCAAAGCCAAGAACTATGTCTTTGCCTTTTGTAAAACCTTGCATCATGGTTGCAATCCAATTGTCGCCTTCCGGACGGCAATCGGCGTCAATAAGCAGCAGGTGGTTATAATGGGCAGCTTTGAATCCAAGTGTGAGAGCAAGTTTCTTGGTACTCATGCTGTACGGACCTTCAGGAACAAATGTGTATCTCAAACGATTGTTCAGCACCGAGAGTTGCTGCAGGTAATTACGTGTGTCGTCTTGTGAGCGATCGTCAACCACTATTATTTCGTAGATCGGATATGTCTGACACAAAAGTGTGGGCAGGAAAGTCCTGAGATTTTCCAGTTCGTTGCGTGCACATATAATGACAGAAACAGGAGGCTTAATCTCTGAAAGTGCTATTTTGTTTTTCTTTTTTCTTCGTAAATAGCGATTTGCACCTGCTATGTATCTAATGTAATAGTAGAGTTGATATATGAAAGTCAGAGCTACTACACTGAGTAGTATGATTTCAGAGAGTGTAGGTGGAAATTGGAAAAAGTTGATTATTTCTGCTTTGAAGTCCATTTATTCGTAAACTAATTTGACATTATCTATCCACAATGTATTTCCAATATGTCCGTTGAAGGCAGGCATGCATCCAACCGAGAAGAAAATGATCATGTGTGTCGGTTCTGCATCGGCATCATAGCCTACTTCTTTGAGTGGAACCATTTTACCTTTGCTGTTTTTTACGTACGTTGTTGTTTGCAAACCCTCGTATGCTTTATATCCGGGTTGTTTGCTTATATCGCCATAGCGTATTGGAACACGAAAATCATTTTCCCATGTGCTTTGTGTCTTGTTGAATCGGTGGAAGCCGGTTCCAACTCGTTTGGCATATACATTGCCTTGTGCGTCCTCCCAGCGATGTTGGAGTAGGATATAGGCTTGTCCTTCATCATGTCCGGTTTTTGTTGTAGGGTCACTTTTTTGTGTTGCGTATGTATATGTGTTTTCCGGAGATATGACGCATTTGTAGTCGAATTGCATGAAAGCCGGTCTTTTGGTAAAAGGTACTCCGAGATTCATTTTTTGATATGGTGCATCAGCGTCTTTGACCGGTTCGATCAGTTGACCGGTAAAAACTGACCCTGAGGCTTGTACCGTTATGTTCATCATGCCAAGAGCTTTAACCTTTTCGAGCTTAGACTCCATCTTGGCACAATAGCCGTTGTCTCGTCTCTCCGGTGCTACAGAACAACTTGCCTTGTCAACACCCATGGGGTTTGCGTAGGCATTTGAAGTAGCCCAGATACAACCTTTTTTGCCATAAATATAAGGCTCGTTTCTGCGGATTGTGTCGCGCGGACCAATACAATAGAGCGGTACTGTATTGCCTCCCAAAAGTCGGGATTCTTTGATATAGCGTACTGTCCAACTATCGAAATTGCCCCATGCAACATTTTCTATTGTTTCAGCTTTGGAATAAAGGACAATACTCAGGAGTGAGAAAATAATTAAAAAGCGTTTCATATATCTTATTTGTTCGTCTAATCTTCAATCTGTTCAACTTTTTTAGTCGTCAATACCTTGTACACGTGTTGTGTAGAGTGGTGTAGTGTCTTCAAAATCTATATACTGACTCAGAGGCTTAATGTCTTTGTCTTTGATTTCTTTGGCTATAAGTCGTCCGACAGCAAGTGCTCCTGCTTCGCGGAAGTGTGTGTTGTCTATTTTGCCGTTAGGGAATTTTTGTGACTCTCCGGCTGCCACGTGCATGTAGAATTTTTTGCTTTCGTCCTTGCCAGCGTTGATAAGCCAATTCTTTGTTAGCTCTTCGGCGTCAATGAGTGGTACATTCATGAATTCAGCCACTTGACGCACTGCAGTAGGGTAGGCTCCGTGGTGCCCGCTGCGGAATGTTCCGTCTGGTTTGAAATAGCGACGGCAGCATGAGGTGGCAAGAATAGGCTTACCGCCTTTTTTCTTTACGTCTTTGACCATTCGCATGAGATTACTGCGATAGTCTTCAATAGAAGTGTAGCGCTGTGGATCTGACTGTTTGGCATCATTATGACCAAATTGTATGATTACTATGTCGCCTCGTTTGATTCGTTTTACGACATTGTCCCAACGGCCTTGGTCTATAAACGATTTTGTACTTCTTCCGTTTTTTGCATGGTTTTCAACTATTATGCTACCATCTCGTTTCAGGTAGGTCGGGAAAAGTTGCCCCCATCCGCGTTCCGGAGATATGTCGAGTTCGGTTTTGTCTGCCATGGTTGAGTCGCCAACCAAAAACAATGTGACAGGTTTCTTGTTTGCTGAAAGCAGTATCACTGTCAAAGCAAATACACATAAATAAATAAGATGCCTTTTCATAAATATATTCGGTTTTAAATTGTTATGTCAATACAATTCTTTGTTGCGATTACGCATATTTAACAATTATCGTTTGCAATGTTTTACCTACAGAATTGGCCTTGTCTGTTGCCCTTTCCATCTCGCCCATAATCTCTTTGATTTTCACAAGCTCAATAGGATTGCTCTCTGTCTCGAAAAGTTCTTTGACAAAGTTGTCGTACACATCATCACCCTCATGTTCAAGGTCATGTAGTTTTTTGCATTGTTCGAGTACATTTTCAGGACTTTTACTCATCGTCTTAAATTCGTTTAGAGCAATGCGTATTGCTTTCGCACCTTCAAGTATGATTTCAGCCATGTGCATGGCTTTGTTTGGCATCGATTGAGGTTGATAGAGCATAGTCTTTTTTGCCGAGCCGTTAATCAGGTCAACAACATCATCAAGCATATTGCAAAGTTGATGAATATCTTCACGATCGAAAGGTGCAACAAAATTTCCGTTGAGTTCATCGAACACTTGTACTTCAATTATATCACATTCAGTCTCAAGCGCTTTAACCTTAGCATAGAGATCTTCGCGTTTTGACTGATCTGTTTCAGAAATAAGCTGTGAAAACAATTCCGCCGCCAGAACAGCGCGCTCACCTATAGATTGAATAAGCGGTAGAAACTTATATTCTTTGTTAGGTAAAAAAACAGAAAAAAATGATTTTATCGACGACATATTCTTAATTGTTACTCTTCTTTTGGCATAATTTATCAATTAAGCCAAATTTATATTTTACAAAATTACAAACATTTTCCGATACAGACAAAAAAAAACTAAAATAAATTTAACAAAACGCTAAAATATCGTTAAAAAATTTCTATGTAATAAAAAAAAGTATTAATTTTGCATTTGCTGTAAGGTGAGACTTTTTTTTCGCCTGAATTTATTTGCAAGAATAACTAAAAACAAATAATAAAAATCATGTCAAAAGTAACAGTTGTAGGCGCCGGAAATGTGGGCGCAACATGTGCTAATGTGTTGGCTGTAAATGAAGTAGCCAACGAAGTTGTGTTGATTGATATCAAAGAAGGTCTTGCTGAAGGTAAGGCTATGGACATTATGCAGACAGCCCAATTGATGGGTTTTGACACTGTGGTTAAAGGTGTAACTAACGATTACAGCCAAACAGCCAATTCAGATGTTGTTATCATCACATCAGGTCTGCCACGTAAGCCGGGTATGACACGTGAAGAACTCATAGGTGTTAATGCAGGAATAGTAAAAAGTGTTGCTTCAAATCTGCTTCAATACTCGCCTGATGCAATAATCATTGTTGTTTCCAACCCGATGGACACAATGGCTTATTTGACTCTTAAGGCACTCGGCTTGCCACGCAATAGAGTAATTGGTATGGGTGGCGCTTTGGATAGTGCTCGTCTGAAATACTTCCTCTCGCAAGCTCTGAAATGCAATGCCAATGATGTTGAGGGATTTGTTATCGGCGGTCATGGCGACACAACAATGATTCCTTTGACTTGTTTTGCCACATACAAAGGTGTGCCTGTTGACAAACTGCTCAGCCCTGAAGAATTGGAGCAAGTAGTTAAGAACACAATGGTTGGCGGCGCAACACTGACAAGTCTGCTTGGAACATCAGCTTGGATGGCTCCTGGTGCAGCAGCAAGTTCTGTTGCTGAAGCTGTAATCAAAGACCAAAAGAAAATGATTCCATGTTCAGCACACCTCGAAGGTGAGTATGGAATGAACGACATAACAATCGGTGTTCCTTGTGTTATCGGTAGAAATGGTATAGAGAAAATATGCGAATTCAACTTGCCACAATCAGAACTCGATAAACTTGCAGCTTCTGAAGCAGCCGTTCGCAAAACAACATCTGTACTTTACGAAATAAAAGCACTTTGATTATTTTGTGACAAATAAAGCGTTTAATAAAGGTTTCACTACCGTCAAATTTTATTAAGCGTTTCAGGGGATGCCGAATGGGTGTGGGCATCCCCTTTGTTTTGACTTGGTAACTGAATATTAGAAAAAAATGGCCCAATAGCCAAATAAATAAATAAGTAAATCGTAAATAAGAAAATAAGCTAACGTTTCCCACTTGGTTAAATGTTATCGCGTAGCGATTATCTTTTAATAGGATAGTGGATTATATTTATCCCTTGATTTCCCGTTAGGGAATTTCTATGTCGAAAAATGAATTTAAAAGATATTCCCTAACGGGAAATAACGCTGATTATCAATATCAATGCTATTAAGAGGAAACCCCTATGGGGTATAATCTCAATAAAAGTGCTACTGAACAATAGTGGAATACTTAAATAAATAAAGTTTCCCACAAATGTTCGGAGTAGTAAATATAAGGTTATCAATTGCTTTTCAACCGCGATAGCGGTTACATATTAATAGAAAAATTGAATCCTTCTCTCATCTCTCAACCGCGATAGCGGTTGCATATTAAAATTATTTATTATGCGATTGATTTGAATATTGATCAATGTGCAACCACTACGTGGTTGGAATTAAGGTAGTTAACATAATTATTTCTATTGATATATAACGGCTACGCCGTAATTTTAGAAGTGGGAAACTTTAATAAATAAGTAAATCGTAAATAAGTAAATAGTTTTATGTTTTCAGGAATTGTTGAAGAAACAGCTCGAGTGGTTGCAATACGCCATGATCAGAGCAATATGCATTTCACGCTGACATGTTCTTTTGTTGGAGAATTAAAAATCGACCAGAGTATAGCACATAATGGTGTGTGTCTGACGGTTGTAGAACTTACTGACAACACCTACACCGTCACAGCTATGCTTGAGACCTTACAGCGTAGTAATTTGGGAGACTTGAAAGTAGGTGATTTAGTCAATGTAGAACGTTCGATGTTGATGAATGGTCGTCTTGATGGCCATATCGTGCAAGGCCATGTTGACGAAACAGCAGTATGCACTAAGCTTGAAGAGGCAGATGGCAGCTGGTACTACACTTTTGAGTATGCCCTTGACCGTGAGATGGCTCGTAAAGGATATATGACAGTTGATAAAGGTTCGGTAACTGTAAATGGTGTAAGTCTGACAGTATGCAACCCAACGGACAATACTTTTCAAGTGGCTATTATCCCTTATACACACGAAAATACCAATTTCAAAGATATTTTTGTAGGAACAAAAGTTAACATAGAGTTTGATATTATAGGCAAGTATATTGCCCGTTTGCGCTCTTTTGAATAAAAAACTTTTAGTTTTTTTCAAAAAAGTTTGCACAATATCAAAAAAAGCAGTACCTTTGCAGTGGTTTATGAAAATAAACCATTTTGCCCAATTGTGTAATGGTAGCACTACAGATTCTGGTTCTGTCTGTCTGGGTTCGAGTCCTGGTTGGGCAACAAGAAAAGACACTTGACTTTTCAAGTGCCTTTTTTCTTGTTTAGTAACCTCGGACTATTAGGAATAAACAGAGAATTCGATTAGTTTTTTTTTGCATAATTTTGCTAACTGCAAAATTATGTTTATCTTTGCATTGTATTTAAACTTGCAAATAGGATGTTTTCTTTTCGCAATTATTTTTATTTTATAGTATTCTGTTTTTTTGTCAATAGTGTAGTCGTTAATAGTAGGAACGCATTACCTGTTTTATCGGATATTGGGTATGGTTTTGATATTGTTTTTGTGTTGCCATCATTCTCTAACACAATCAGTCCACTTGAAGATTACCCTATGATATTGAAAAGTAAATCATTTGATTCGCAGGATATAAGACAATTTGTGAAACTTAAATATGATAGTCCTTTTTCCTGTAAGTACCCATCGCTTTTTAACCGAAAAATCAAACTTTGATAATTAATAATATTCTTTTGAAAACTAAAAAAAATATATTTATAAAAAATGAATAAATATCTTGATACAGACTTGCTTGATCGTGCAATAGTTTTTGCGGTCAGAGCTCATCATAACACAGAACGTCGAGGCAAAGGTTTCCCTTATATAGTTCATCCTATGGAAGCCGTTGAAATTGTTGCCACAATTACACCTGATCAGGAACTTCTTGCAGCAGCAGCGTTGCATGACACTATTGAGGATACAGACGTAACTTACGAGCAACTCAAACAAGAGTTTGGTGAGCGTGTGGCTAATCTTGTGCATGCCGAAAGCGACCAAATGGAAGAAGGAAAAACAGAGGAGGAGACATGGCAAGACCGCAAGCAGGCGGCTATCGACCGACTTGCTGCAGCATCGCATGATGCAAAGATAGTGGCTATGGGCGACAAACTTTCAAACATGAGGGCTATTGCGCGAGATTATGAAATGCAAGGCGATGAACTATGGAATATATTTCACGTGAAAAACAAAGCATTGCATGAATGGCACTATCGCGGACTTGCCAAATCGCTCGAAGAATTAGACAATACATTTGCATATAAAGAATTTGTTGAATTAATAAATAAAGTTTTCAGATGAAAAACATAATAGTAACTATCGGAAGAGAATTCGGAACAGGAGGCAGACAAATAGCCGTTGAATTGAGCAAATTGCTCGGTGTTAATGTTTACGACCGCAGACTGCTTGACGAACTTAAGGAAAAATATCATCTTACCACAGAGGAATTAGACATAATAAAGTCGGAGAAAAAAAGTTGGTGGAATGATTTTATCACCTTCTACAGGACAGCTGTTTCTTGGAATGATGATAGTGAATACAATACGGATGAATCGGTTAACTCTTTGCAGCTGTATAATGATGAAAAACGCATCTTGCAAGCCTTAGCAGAAAAAGAATCGTGCATAATTCTGGGTCGTACCGGTTTCCATATTTTCAAAGACAGCCCTAATGCTGTCAAGATTTTTTTGATTGCAGATATGCCTTATCGTCGCGACAGAGTAGGCAAACGACTAAACATTGGAGATGGTGATGCCGATTTGTTGATAAAAAAAGTTGACGAAGCAAGAGAGAATTTCACTCAAACATTCAGTGGAAAAAGTCGTTATGACGCCCACAACTATGACCTTGTGATTAATGTCACAAATCTTCAACCACAACAAGTAGCCCAAATCATTGCTCAATATATTGAGAATACACGTAAATAATGGAAGTTCGTTTCGACAATATCGTTAATGCTCGTGATTTAGGCGGGATGACAACCATCGACAACCGAAAAGTGAAAAGCGGTATGTTGTTGCGTTCCGCTCATCTTCATGACGCAACTGACCATGACATTGACTTGCTGAAAAACACCTATCATCTACGTCGTATATTTGATTTCCGTTCTTTGGGTGAGATGCAGTTTTTACCCGACAAAGATATTGAAGGAACTTCACACCATTTGCTCCCTACCATTGATATGCGAGCCGAACAAGATACAGGTAGGGCAATACCTGAAGAGGCTTTTCTCGATTTGGAAAATCATATAGTCAATTATTCTTTCTTTCCTGAGGTTCAGCAGATGGCTGCCAATATGTACCCATCGTTGATAAGAAGTGAGTATTCTCAGCTGCAATATGCAACTTTTTTGCGTCTTATTGTTGAGACTCCTGATGGTGGAGTGGTGTGGCATTGCTTTCAAGGCAAGGACAGAACGGGTTGGGGGGCAGCATATATCTTATCGGCTCTCGGGGTGGAACGAGAACAAATCATTGAAGACTTCGACAAAAGCAATGATGCGTACCGCGAACTTGTGGAGAGACTCAATCAGGACATAATCTATCGTGGCGGAGGTGAAAAAGAAATGGATGTGATTCATGCCTTTATGGGCGTAAGTACAAAGAATTTTATCAGCACACTCGATTTGATTGACAATGAGTATGGTGGTATGGCAAATTATCTCAGAGAAGAATTGTTCCTGACTGACGATGATATAAAACTATTGCAAGACAGATATTTGGAATAGGTATTGAAAAGGAAAATTATCATACTGCAATCGTTCATTTTTGTCGTTGCGAGCATATATGCACAGCAACAGAGGCAAGATGTAGTACCCGATTTCCGTGAGAAATCCGGAGCCGAGCTTTTCTTCTATCGCTTAGGCCGCATTATAGACAATGCGCTTATGAAGGGTTTAGATACTGCCTATCTCGGCTTGCCTGAAAAAGGTTGGACTGTGGCTTTCGTGAATGATTATGTAGGGCTGAATACAACGATGAATTTTCAGGACATCAATTACTTTAATTCATCGACTAATATCAAATTTCATTCAACACCAACCATAGCACTTGGAGTTGCAGCGGGTTATCGAACTTTAGCTTTCAATTACACATGGGACGTGTTTAGCCCTCGTTCCGGAAAATTCAAATTTGAACTGCTCAACAAATCATGGGGTATTGAATTTATGCGGCATGTGAATGATAATATAGTGGGCTCAATAGAGACTTTAGGACAAACTCCCCTGCAAGTTAATAAAAAGGAAATCAAATTTCTCACTTCTTACTTGTCGCTATATTATGTTTTTGGTGGCGAGCGTTACTCAATGACTGCACACCGTCGTATGGCATACGTGCAGAAAAAATCGGCAGGAGCATTCTACCTTTTCGGGCAGTATATCGGTTCAAAAATAGAAACGGCAAGCGACGAACTTGTTAGAGAAGTAGGCGATTTGAAAGAGATAGAGATGCACCAAGGAGCTGTCGGAGCCGGTTATGGCTATAACTACACACCCAATGGAGGCAAATTCTTGCTTCATGTGTCGGCTGCGCCAATGCTGGTCTTTTTCAATCGAAGTGTATTAACCTTTGACATGAATTTGCCTATAGATGATAATACGAGTGTTGTCTTGCCCATAGATTATAAAGTAGTGCCTAAAGTCCCCTTCTATGTTACGGGAACAGCGCGAGTTGCAATCAATTGGAATATAAATGAGTGGATGTATTTGATGGCTTATTCAACATTCCACAATTTCCGATTCAAAGAAAAAGACAGAATAGAAATGAGAAACAATACGTGGGAGTGGTCGGCAAATGTGATGTTTGGTGTGCGTTTCGGTATGGACAAGAAAAAATCGGTCAAGATGCTTGAAGATTTTGACGCACATAGCAATGAAAGAAAACGAGATATGATAGATTGGGTTGAGAAATTGCTCAATAGACCCTAAGGAATTTACTTATTTACGATTTACCTATTGATTTGAGGATTTGGTTATTTTTCGATTTTTCGTTATTTCGACATTCCGTTATTTCCATATTCCGAGACATTAACTACTCAACACGAAGTCGTCAATATTTACCCGCCAGCGAAACAAACTAACAATTTTAACATATAATCATCATGAAAGTCTATAAAGGACATATTCTTTTCACTAAGTCATCAGAGAAATTTGAAGTGATTGAAAACGGCTATATTGCTGTTGAGAATGGTTGTGTAGTAGGAGTATATAATGTTTTGCCTGCAGAACTGCAAAATGCAGAAGTTGTTGATTATGGCGATAAACTTATCATTCCGGCAATGAACGATATGCATGTTCATGCACCGCAGTATCGCAATCAAGGTATTGCTATGGACTTGGAACTTCTGCCATGGCTCGACAACTATACTTTCCCTGAAGAATCAAAATATAGCGATACGGCGTATGCCGAACGTATGTATAGTCGTTTTGTGCGCGACCTATGGCGTCATGGAACGATGCGCACGGTGGCTTTTGCAACAATTCATAAAGATAGTACTCGTCTGCTGATGAAACTCTTTCAGGAAGCAGGGATGGGCGCTTTGGTAGGTAAAGTGGATATGAATCGTAACAGCCCCGATACGCTGACAGAAACAGTTGATGACGCAAAGAGAGATAATGAAGCGCTGATTGCTGAATTTAATCAGCCTAATGCCCTTGTCCGACCTATCATCACACCGCGTTTTGTGCCATCATGTACGCCTGAAATGCTCAGTGTATGTGGTGAGTTGGCTAAGAAATATAATTTGCCTGTTCAGTCGCATCTATCAGAAAATCGAGGAGAAATAGCCTGGGTTAAAGAATTGGAACCTGAGAGCAAGTTTTATGGAGATGCATATAATCGCTACGGACTCTTTGGACAGACACCTACTATTATGGCGCATTGTGTCTGGACAGAAGGAGAAGAACTCGAAATGATTAAACACAATGGTGTTATGGTGGCACATTGTCCGACATCGAATTTCAACCTTTCATCGGGTATGGCACCGATACGCACCTTCCTCAACAATGGAATTAAAGTAGGTTTGGGAAGTGACATCAGCGGTGGGCACGACTTGAGTATATTCAAGATGATGGTTTATGCTATTCAGGTGAGTAAAATGCATTATTGCCAAGACAAAACAAAACCTTTCTTGACCTTGCCTGAGGTGTTTTGGATTGCAACAAAATCAGCAGGTTCGTTCTTTGGTAAAGTAGGCAGTTTTGAAAAAGGATATGAATTTGATGCGCTTGTGATTGATGATGCGGAATTGAATCACGACAATTATCCGTTGCTGCACAGATTGGAAAGATTTATTTATATTGGAGACGACCGACAAATCATGCACCGCTATTGTCGAGGAAAATTGATAGAAATGTAAATATTCAAATCTTGAAATCTCGCATTGTGGTAGTCCCGCCGAGAATCGAACTCGGATCAACGGTTTAGGAAACCGCGATTCTATCCATTGAACTACGGGACCTTCGCAAACGGATTGCAAAATTATAAAAAAATAACGAAATGGCAAAATCAAAACCAAAATATTATGTAGTTTGGGTGGGGCGACAAGCAGGAATATTCTCTACTTGGGATATGTGCAAAGCGCAGGTCGATAATTTTGCCGGAGCCAAATACAAGAGTTTCCCCACCTACGAAGAAGCCGAGCAGGCTCTAAAAAGTAATCCGGTTGAGTGTATAGGTAAGAAAAAGGAACAGATTGTTCAAGTACCGCAGACTGTGATATATCCGAGCCTGTCTGTCGATGCTGCTTGTAGTGGTAATCCGGGTCTGGTTGAATACCAAGGAGTAGATACAAAAACAAAGCAAGTCATTTTTCATCAAGGACCATTTGAACAAGGAACAAATAATATTGGCGAGTTTCTTGCTCTTGTGCATGGATTGGCTTATATGCAGCAACATAACTACGACTATCCGATATATTCAGACAGCCGGACAGCACAAAGTTGGGTAAGGCAAAAAAAATGTAAGACCAAACTTGAACAAACTCCGGCAAATGCTAAATTGTTCGATTTGGTGCGTAGAGCCGAACATTGGCTACAAACCAATACTTATTCGACAAGTATCATAAAATGGGACACGGACAATTGGGGTGAGATACCTGCCGATTTCGGAAGAAAATGAATTGATTTACCTATTTGACTATTTACAATTTACGTATTTATTTGATTTATTTACTTATTTACACAAAGTCAAATGAACAAATGATAAAATGCTAAAATGGTTAGATGGTAAAATGAAAAAATGATAAAATGAATAGAAGGTTTATTCTCATATTATTGAATTTAGTATTGTGTGTGAGCACATTTGCTTACACTCCTCAATCGGTGCCTAATCCGAAAAATGCCTTTTCAGATTCGTTTGTGAGCAATCCTGACGGCATAATAAATTCTGAGGCAGAGCAGCAAATCAACACTATTGCAGCTCAGTTGCGGTCGGAAGTCGATGTGGAACTTGCCGTTGTTGCTATCAATGGCATGGATGGTTACGATATAGAAACATTTGCTAACGAGCTATTCAATCATTGGGGAATAGGCGGTGCCGACAAAAATCAAGGTGTGCTTCTTTTGCTTGATGTTGACGAACGTGTGGTTAGGTTTGAGATAGGAGGAGGATGTGAAGGACTATTGCCTGATGCATTATGTAGTGAAATTATTGAATACACAATGTACCCATATTTAAGTCAAAATAAATATGGAGAAGGACTGCTTGCGGGTGCAGAAGAAGTATATGCCACTCTGACAACTGATGAAGCCAAAGCCGAACTATTGCTGAATTACAAGAGAAAAACCACTACTTGGGTTGATATCATTGTTATCTATCTGATATTAGGTTTTATAGTCTTACTATTGGTCGATTTGTTGGCTGCATATTCCATTGTACGAAAACCCAATTCTCCAAACAACGAGCGTTATAAATTTGCCAACATAGTCAATTATCTGCTATTTCTACCAACTTTACTTTTCCCGCTTCATCTGTATTATTTTGCAAAGAAATATGCGAATGTCCCTATTCAAATACGCAACAAGCCTTTGAAATGTCCGCATTGTGGACATGAGATGCAAAAACTCAGTGAGATGCAGGAAGACAAATATCTTAGCGTCGCGCAGCAGAGAGAAGAACAAATCAGGTCTGTTAATTATGATGTGTGGTTGTGCCCTGATTGTGGTGAGCATGTTGAGTTGCCTTATGTCAATAAAGCATCGTCATACAAGACCTGTCCCGTTTGTGGTGTGAGAAGTTATGCGCAGCAGAGTGATAAAATTCTTGTTCGTGCTACAACTCGTCATGCAGGTGAAGGGGTGAGGACATATTCGTGTCGCTCGTGCGGACATGTGGTACAAAAGCATTATGTCATACCGATGATAGTAGTTAGTTCCGGCTCCGGCAGAGGTGACGGCTTCGGAAGTAGTGGAGGCGGCAGTTGGGGTGGAGGACATAGCTTTGGAGGAGGAGCAACAGGCAGATTTTAATAAATAACAACTAAATAATATAATTATGAACAAAAAAACTTTAATTTGGGTGGCTGTAATAGCCGTTGTAGCAATCGTAGTGCTTTGGTTAGCAGGTGGCTACAATAAAATGGTAGTAGAACAAGAAAATGTTGAAACAGCTTGGGGACAAGTAGAGAATCAGTATCAGCGCCGTATGGACTTGATTCCTAATGTAGTTAACACTGTTAAAGGTGCTGCAAACTACGAAAAGAGTACGCTTGAAGCAGTTGTTGAGGCTCGCGCTAAAGCAACAAGTCTTACAATAGATCCGTCCAATATGACAGAAGAACAGCTCGCGCAATTCCAAAATGCACAAGCTGAGATATCACAATCGTTGAGCCGACTGTTAGTTACTGTCGAACAATATCCGGATTTGAAAGCAAACACCAATTTCCAATCATTGATAGCAGAGCTTGAGGGTACTGAAAACAGAATTGCTATTGCTCGAAATACTTTCAATGATGCAGCAAAAGCATATAACACTTTGATTCGTCGTTTCCCGAATAATATTGTAGCCGGAATATTTGGATTTGAAAAGAAACCATATTTCAAAGCGGAACAAGGTGCCGAAAAAGCTCCAAAAGTAGATTTGGAATTCTAAAATTCAAGTTTCGCAGGTAGTTAATGTGTCCAATAGGAGCTTGTTTATGTTTGATTAAAAGACAAAAAACCGCTTTAGCGGTTTCATATTAATAGAAATTTATTTACACATTACATCTCTCCCAACCGCGTTAGCGGTTGCATATTAAAATACTATGCGATTAATTTGAATATTTGACTATGTGCAACCACTACGTGGTTGTTGGTTTTGTAATCCTGAATATATCTATTAATATGCAACGGCTAACGCCGTTGAGCGCTGAGATATTATAAATTGTAATAACATGCAAAACTTAAACTACATAAAGTAATGTGCGAAACTTTAGAATTTCATTAATATACGAAACTTAAATTTTAAAATTGCCAAATCGCAAATAAGTTAATCGTAAATCATTAAATCGTAAATAAATTGTGGATATAGTTTTATACATTCTTGCGGGCGTTTTTTTGCTGATAGGAATTATCGGCAGCATAGTTCCCGGTATTCCCGGCATACCGGTTGCCTATCTTACTCTCTTAATGATGCACATAACAGACAAATATCAATATAGTTGGCAGTTTTTGCTGATATGGTTGGCTGTTGTAATCATTATTTCAGTGCTTGATTTTGTCGTTCCTGCTTGGGGAACGAAGAAATTTGGAGGCACTAAATATGGTACATGGGGTGCAACAATAGGTGTCTTTGTTGGTCTATTTTTGGGTCCATGGGGTATAATTATCGGTCCTTTTCTTGGTGCTGTAGTAGGAGAGATAATTGCCAATAAAAACTCTTCTGAAGCGCTGAAAGCCGGATTTGGTTCCTTCCTCGGAATAATGTCCGGCACAATACTCAAACTTATTGCATGCGGATTTATCGCTTATTATTATATCAAAACATTTGTAACAGACACATATTTAGCATTGTAAATAATGAATACTCAAAACATAATTAATTTTCTTTCGGCAGTGATTGAAAACAACAATCGCCAATGGTTTGCTGAACATCGCGATTGGTTCAATGAATGTAAAGACGATTTTGATGATTTCACCCGTCAATATCTCAATCGTATGATTGAGATTGACGAGCGATTGCAAGGTCTGACAGTAAAGGATTGTGTCTATCGCTTCTATCGTGACATTCGTTTTTCACCCGACAAAAGCCCATATAAAAATCATTTTGGAACACTTCTTGCCCCTTATGGCGGTCGCAAAAGTTTGAATGCTTGTTATTATCTTCACCTTCAACCCGGGAACATAATGTTTTGTGGTGGAGTGTGGTGCCCGGATGGCAAACTTACAAAGATGATGCGTCAGAGCTGTTTCGACAACGAAGAAGAGCTCAACAGCATAATGACTCAACCAGATTTTATGCGTTATTTCAATGGTGAGTTTGACCCCACATTTGATGTTATCAAAACCATGCCGACAGGTTTCCCGAAAGACTTTGCACATCCTGATTGGTTGAAACGCAAATCATTTACTATTATGCACTATTTCACTTTGGAAGAAGCCTGTGCACCTGATTTTCTTGACAAAGTGGTAGATGTGGCAAGGGCGGCGATGCCACTCAATCTGTTCCTTGACTACACTGTAGATGAGTATTTGGGAAGATAATTTTGTTTTTATTTACATACTTTCTTGCATATTTGGATAAATGGTGTTAATTTTGCAGTACACAATAACAACAACATAATGAACCATCAAGATAGAATTCAGAACATTGATGAATCTGAAGTCGCAGTCCTGCGTAATGTAACAAAATTTCCTGTTTATAACCAAGAATATGCCTTGCCCAATTTGGCAGTCTTCATCAACGAACGAGGCAGTGCACGTGTGCTGTACGACAAGCACGAAGTTGTTTTCAAAAAAAATCAAGTAGCAGTCGTTTTACCTCATCATCTGCTTTGTCCGCTTGAAAGTAGCGACGATTTTTGTATTTCAATGGTCGTTATGTCAAGCAAATTTGTTGACGAACTCAAACGCCGCACTCTGAGTCACGACTACAACAAGTTCCATCTCTCGCCACAAACGCAGCTTACAGAGCAACAGATAATGCAAGTCATGCGGGTTCTTGAAGTGACAGAGATGATTTATGAATCAACAGTCGAAGCAATGCCGAACAGACATGAAATGTTGATGTATATGTCGGATATTGCTTTGGAGTTCATAAACTCATTTAGACACAATCAAGATGTGGCCAATAAATTTGCAACACGCAATAATGTGTTGTTCAATGATTTTTGTGATTTGTTGGCCAAACATTATTGTGAGTCGCGAGAAGTAATTTTCTATGCTAAGCAGCTAAATCTGACGCCTAAATATTTCTCCAAAATTATTTACGATACAATAGGAGTTACGGCGAGTGAGTGGATTGACGAGTTTGTCATCACCAATGCCAAAAATATGCTCGCCACTCGTGTCGATCTGACTATTCAACAAGTAGCCAACGAATTGGGCTTTGACGAGCAAGCCTCTTTCTGCCGATTTTTCAAACGCATTACAGGCCTGACTCCAAAACAATTTAGAAAACAGTGTTAAAGCAAAGTTATATGTGCCAAAAACAAACTTAAAAGTTATATTTGGTCATCAGTTGCACTTTATGATTTGTTACCCAATGCAGATTGTCTTGGTATAACCCGTTGTTTAGATTTATTTCTCCGCTTCCGTACTGAACGGATGTTATCTCATACTCTAAGCCTAATTGGAATTTGCCCCATGTCCAAAGCACTGTTGGAGACAAACGCCAAAGCCGGTTCATCTCTTTGAAACTATTTTTACTGAAATAGTAGTGTTTGGCATCTCTGATAGGTTCTTTCGTTCCTAAGTTGCGCACATAACCGGCAAATAAAATACCTTTTACTTTCTTGCCAATTGTCATACATATCCATGACGATGAGTTGCGCGAAGGTGTATATTCCCATGAGCCATCGTCATTGATTTTCTTAACAGCATATCCGCCATTTAGGTTGACATGTTCGCCGGCTTGCGCGTAGATTGTTTTGAATTTCAACGAGAATATCTCGTTCTGATATTGCAAATAGAAAAACGGACTTACAGTTGTGATGTTGTCCTTCACTTTAACTTCCACTTCACTGCCATCGTTGGCAATCCGTGTCCCTGTTTTTCGTGGCTTAATGCTGAGCATATCTCCGCCTATACGGAAAAAGAAATTTTCTGTAGGCATGATTGTCAGACCTAAATAGGCTTCGGGTGTGAGTGAATACTTAATATAATTTGCCGAAGCTCCCTCAGGACCTGCTGAGGTATATTGCATTTGCCATATTGCAGCACCTGTGAGCCCTACAATTTTACCCAGCTGTGCATCGAAACGCACTTGAGGCGTTCGACTGAAAGGTCCGAAAGGCGCACCGCTGTTGAGCGATATAACGTCAGATAAATCGGAGGCCATTGGATGCCATGTCTGGCCCATAAGCAAATTTAGGTGTGCCAAGTTGTTTTCTCCCATTTGCAGACTGTCCCATGCAAGTGTCATATAAGCATGACGTAAGCGGAATTGTGCAACCCCCGTAACCCCTGTCAGACCGGCATAAAAATCGGCTTCAATCTTTCCGCCAAAGCGCGTGTTGCTTAGCTTGTAACCATATATGTCAAGACCGACACGCGTAGTCAGCGTGAGGAAACGAAATGAAGGCTGGGCATTTAGGTCCTCGCGAGAAATACCGGATTGAAGTGCTTCTTCCTCTGTCTGATTCCATTTGTTGTCTTTAGGCAGATAATTGAATAAGTCGCCGGTGCCTGCAACATTCTCTCGACTATCGTAAGAAAAATAGTTGCGCACAAAACCATAGAGTTTGAAATGGTTTTGAAGGTGTTGCTTGACTGATTCGCTTTTGTTGTCTTGCGCAAAAGACAATGAGCATAATGCAAGAAGCAAAATTAGAATAGTGCTTTTTTTGTTCATGGCTATATGTGATATGTTGTTTGCGAAATTAGTTATAATTTTTCATTAAATCAAGAAAATTAAGTTTTTTTCAGAAAAAAGAGCAGCCCCCAACTCTAAGCTGCTCTTTTGCATAACACACAGGTATTTGTTGGCAGAAAACATTGTGTGTTATGATATCTCTGAAAAATTACATTGGAAACAGAAGCAAAACGGTGTATGAAATACATAGGCCTATAACTCCGATAATAAGTCCCACCTTGGTCATATCGTGAGTGTTGATAAGTCCTGTTGAACTTGCAATAGCATTTGGCGGTGTGGAAATCGGGAAAAGCATTGCAAAAGATGTTGAAGCAGCAACACAAACTAACAGTGTGCTAATACCACCGTAAGGAGCAAGATTGTTAGCCATAGCCGTACCAACCACTGCAAGAATAGGTACTAATAAGTTGGCAGCCGATGAGTTGGCAATGAAGTTAGACAAAAGGTAACCTAACAAACCTGAAGCAATCAGTACAACAACGGCCGACCATTGTCCGAAAGGTATTGCCTCAACTAATGTGGCGGCCAAACCGGTTTGGTTCAGACTTGTGCCGAGCGCAAAACCACCGGCAACCATCCATAGCACATGCCAGTCAATCTTTGCAAAATCGTCTTTCTTGAATACACCGATTAGTGAAAAAACAGCAAACGGAATAAGCGCAACAACATTAGAGTCTAAATGGGTCAATTCACCTGTCATCCATAGTAGGATAGTAAGAATAAAGGTTATTGTAACTGTCCAGAAATGCCAATCTTTTTTACATTCTCCATCAATGTTTATTTCAATACTCTTTGCTTTGAAAGGAAATAGTTTCATAAGCAATAGCCATGCAATGATAATCATCACAATAACTACCGGAACCATGCGTAGCATCCATGTTCCAAAGCCGATGTGTATGTCCATTTGCGACAATTGTCCGATAGCGATTGCGTTTGGTGGCGTACCGATTGGTGTTCCCATTCCGCCTATGTTTGCCGCAATAGGTATTGCCATAGCAAGGCTTATTCTACCACCTCCGTTTTCAGGCAGAGTGCGAAGTACGGGTGCAAGAAAAGCAAGCATCATTGCTGCCGTGGCTGTGTTGCTCATAAACATTGACATCACGCTGATGATAATCAGAAAACCTAATAGTACATATTTTGGCTTCGTGCCGAACGGTTTGAGCATGATGCGTGCCAAATAGACATCAAGACCGACTTTGCTTGCTGCAATGGCAAGTACAAATCCGCCAAGGAAAAGCATAATGATAGGATCGGCAAATGCTCCCATGATGGCGCGATGATCAACCAATGTGCCAAGCGTATCGTTGACAAATCCTTTTTTAGAAACAGCAAGCAACAACATAACTATTGTGCTTACTGATGTTGCCCAAGCCGGAATGATTTCAAACATCCACATCAAAGCAGCGTAACAAAAAATGGCTATTGTGCGTTGTTGGATGACTGTTAGACCCTCGATACCAAAAAACGATGTGGGTACAAACCACAGGAATAAAACTGCCACAATAACAAGTGGAGCCAAAATGTAATGTTTTACATTAAATTGAAAATTCATGTTTGTATGTGTTAAAAAAATAAGCCTTCCCTTTCGGAAAAGCCTGCTTAAATGTACACATACATACTCACACATATCAGCATTGCACAATGGCACACTAATTTTGTGTGGTAAATATCTAATACAATTTTCAGCGTCTCTTCCTCGAGAGGTGTTTTCTGAATTGTGTATGGTGGCAGGTCTTCTGACTTATCTCTTTTTCTATACCTTCCCGTATTAAAACAGTGGTGTATCATAGAAAAATGATATAATAATGTGTATATCTGAGATTTACAGCAGCGGGACTGTCCAGGATTTTCACCTGATTCCCTATTAATTCCGGCAAGCGGAAACCGCCATACATAGTACCAAATATCAAATCGGCTGCAAAATTAATATTTTTTTTTGAAAACAGCAAAAAAAAATAGAAGTAAAGTCTATCAATATTTCCAAGTTTTGCCTGTGAGAAAAGCTCCCTCAATCTTGCCCGTAGCGCAATAATTACGCGCGGTACGCTCACTGATACCATATTTTTCGGCAAATTGTATTACGGAAATGTATTTCATATTATCGGCAAGTTTAGTTGAAAGATTGCTGCAAAGATACATTTTTTTTGCCGATATCGGCAAATTCTTTCAGTTTCTTTACTTTAAAAGGATGATTTTAGTAAGCCCAAAATCATATATCCGAATATGACAAAATATATGCCTTTTGGTTGGGACACACAGAAGTTTATGACCAACCCAAAATGTTTCATCATTACAGGTTCAAATACAGCTTTTCTAACTGCATTTCTTAATTCATTATTATTCAAATTTTGTTTCATTGATAATTTTCCAAAGTTAGGAGAACAAGGGCGTGAACTAAATAAGATATTCTTTGATAAGATACCCGTATTACAACTCACAAAAGATACTGAAAAGTGATTTAAAGATTTAGTGGATGATATACAGCGTGAATTCTCTAAAGATAAGGCAATAGCCATTGATAAAGAAATCTTTACTTTATATAACCTCACCTCCGTAGAGCGCAAGCAAGTAGGTTATATTGAGATAAAATGAAAATAATTGCGTATATACGCAATTATTTTCAGTGATAATGTTTCATTCACATGTAACATATCACGTATTTTATACGAAAGAATGTAAAATTCCGAAATAATCTTTGAATTATTTGGTAAATTACCGAATTTATCGTATCCTTTCGGTCTAAAAATAAGTTTTATTTCCGAATAAATGGCACAAGTGACATAATTTCGGAAAACAGATAGTTATTTATTTAAGTTTCGCATGTTATTAAAATTCTATTGTCATGCGAAAATTAAATTATTTTTAATTTTGGATAATTATTGACCAAATAAAATTCGTAATAATTAGTTTAATTGGTAGATAAATATTTTCGTGTAATCTGCGTTACAGTACTTGCGAAACTTGAAATAGTAATTTTTTTCAATTTTTGACTGAGCAAAATTCGTAATAATTAGTTTAATTAGTAGATAAATATTTTCGTGTAATCTGCGTTATAGTACTTGCGAAACTTGAATATTTTTATTCCTAAAAAATATGATATATGGTTATATCCGCGTAAGTTCCGACAAGCAGACAGTCGAGAACCAGCGGTTTGAGATTCAGAAGTTCTGCGAGAAAGAGAAGTTGTCTATTGACGGATGGATTGAAGAAACCATTTCCGGCACAAAGGCTTACAACAAACGGCAGTTAGGCGTGCTCCTGAAGAAAGTTGAGAAAGAGGATGTGATAATCTGCTCGGAGTTGTCCCGGCTGGGCAGGTCGCTATTTATGATCATGGAGATACTGAGTATCTGCATGAAGAAAGAGTGCCGCGTTTGGACGATTAAAGATAACTACCGGCTTGGCGATGATATTCAGAGTAAAGTATTGGCTTTTGCGTTCGGGCTGTCGGCAGAGATTGAGAGGAATCTCATTAGTCAACGGACGAAAGAAGCATTGGCAAGGAAACGTGCAGAAGGAGTGCAGTTAGGAAGACCTAAAGGGAAGCAATCAAGGCAATGCACATATAAATTGCATAAGAAAGAAGAATTGATAAGTGGTTTGCTTGCAGAGGGAGTTTCGTTTGCTAAGATAGGCAAATTACTAAAAGTGAACAAAGATACGGTTCGCAAGTACTACCATACTTTTATGGAAAATGGCTGATTTCTATCGAGCGATTTTGTTCGGTCGCACTCATCTGTTTGCGATTTTAGTGGTTCAGATAGTTGGGTAATATTGTCAGAGATAGAACAATCAATCAAAAACAAAATCGAGTCTATCGGAACACCTCTAAAAGATTGGGATATTCAAAT
>JAFXPY010000004.1 GCA_017527495.1 Paludibacteraceae bacterium | reverse complement strand
TTAATATGCAACCGCTAACGCGGTTGAAGAGCAATTGAAAAGTTATCTTTATTACTATGAACAATATGAGAAACTTTAGTAGCCCAAAACAAGCAATTAAGTTTTTTTAATACACTATGTGCTTTGTATGTTAATTATTTTTTGTAATTTTGCGCTCTTTTTGCAAAAACACGATTGTTTTTGCTGTTTTTTAGTTAATTCAGGTCTTTAGACCGAGAAGGGTTTAACCCCATTTTAAGGTATTAGTTTGTTTTTATGGATTTCAAATTGAAAGGGACTTTCCGTCCCAAGATTTTCAGTGCGCTCAAAGACTACGACCGCACTCGTTTCACTAACGATCTCATGGCCGGTATTATCGTAGGCGTGATAGCTATTCCATTGGCTATTGCTTTCGGTATTTCATCCGGTGTAGGCCCTACTGAAGGACTTATTACAGCCATCATAGCCGGATTTATCATCTCTGCTTTTGGAGGAACACGCGTTCAGATTGGCGGACCGACAGGCGCTTTTATCATTATCATTTACGGCATCATACAGCAATATGGTCTGTCAGGGCTTATGATAGCCACTATTATGGCAGGTGTGATACTTATCTTGATGGGTATAAGCAAGATGGGTAGCGTGATTAAATTTGTTCCCTACCCTGTTATTGTGGGCTTCACTGCCGGTATTGCTCTGACTATATTCTCTACTCAGATGAACGACCTCTTTGGTTTCGGGCTAACAGATGTCCCAGCCAATTTTATTGACAAATGGGTATGTTATTTTCAAAATGCCAACCATATCAATTGGTGGGCACTTGGTGTTGGAATTTTGAGTTTGGCGATTATCATTCTCACACCACGAATATCAAAGAAAATTCCCGGATCACTGCTCGCTATCGTTTTGATGACAACGGCTGTGTGGCTTGTAAAACGCTATGCCGGAATAACTAATATTCAAACTATTGGCGACATCTATACTCTACCCTCAGGCATACCGGCTCCACACTTGCCACACATGGAATTGGAAGACGGAGAGACACCCATGCAACTCATTCAAAACCTGTTTCCGTCAGCATTTACAATAGCAATGCTTGGAGCTATAGAGTCACTTTTGTCAGCAATGGTGGCAGATGGTGTTACGGGCGACCGCCACGACTCCAACACAGAGCTTATCGGTCAGGGCATAGCCAATATTGTCGTTCCTTTCTTTGGCGGCATACCGGCAACGGGTGCTATTGCCCGAACAATGGCCAATATCAACAACGGCGGACGCACTCCAATAGCCGGCATAATACACGCCTTAGTCTTGCTGCTCGTACTGCTTCTTTTCGGTCATTTAGTCTCATTGATTCCGATGGCTTGTTTAGCGGCTGTACTGATTATGGTTGCCTACAACATGAGCGGTTGGCGTACTATAGTTGGAATGATTAAGAATCCCAAATCAGATTTTGCCGTTATGATCGTAACATTCTTGCTCACTGTTGTATTCGATCTGACTGTTGCTATAACAATAGGTATGCTTTTGGCAGTAATGTTGTTCCTCCGACGCATAAGTCAATCTACGTCAATACAAATGTTTCATGGCGACATCGACCCTAACACCGAATCGGATATGTATCTGCATGACGAAAAACTGCATATACCTGACGGGGTGGAAGTTTATGAAATCGACGGACCATATTTCTTTGGTATTGCCAATAAATTCGATGATATGGTACGCCTTGTTGACAAAACCCCAAAAGTGCGCGTCATCAGAATGAGAAAAGTACCATTTGTTGATTCTACTGGCCTGCATAACTTGGAAATACTGTGCCAGAGAAGCAAGCAAAGTGGGACAATTGTTGTTCTGTCAGGCGTTAGAGACAATGTCAGACACATACTTGAGAATGCGGGATTCAACAATATTATAGGCAAGGATAATATATGCCCCAACATAAATGCCGCACTTGAAAGAGCAAAAGAAATTGTGGAAAAGAAGTGAGAGATTAGACCGCAAAGCTGCGAGAAGTGAGACCGCTGTGCTGTGGAAAAAAACGAGATGGCTCATTATATTGCAAATAAAGAAAGCAACTAAAAATTCAGTTGTCATAACATTTTTATGGCTGTGTGCTTTTATATGTTAAAAAAAAACACTAATTTTGCAATAGAATTGAAAAGATGTTGTTTGCAGAGACATGATAGATTTGTTGCTATTGTGTTTTTGCAGACTTTTTGGATGTGTTTATTAACTACAACTAATTATAAATCAGCAATCAATGTTTGAAAATCTAACTGAACGCTTAGAACGCTCGTTCAAAATACTCAAAGGTGAAGGGCGCATTACGGAAATCAATGTTGCCGAAACGATGAAAGACATTCGCAAAGCACTTCTTGAAGCGGATGTCAACTATAAGACAGCTAAACAATTCACAGACCAAGTAAAGGACAAAGCCCTTGGACAAAATGTCATCAATGCCATCAAACCCGGCCAGCTGTTAATCAAGATAACTCACGACGAATTGGCAGAATTGATGGGTGGCAAAGCCGCAGAAATCAACCTCAAAGGTAACCCAGCCATCATCTTGATGTCAGGTCTTCAAGGTTCCGGTAAGACCACTTTTTCCGGCAAACTTGCCAATATGCTCAAGAACAAACAGGGCAAGAAGCCTATGTTAGTTGCCTGCGATGTGTATCGTCCTGCCGCAATAGAGCAGCTGCGCGTCCTCGGCGAACAAATCGGTGTTCATGTCTATACCGACGAAGCCACAACAGACCCTATCAAGAAAGCAAAGGCAGCAGTAGAGTATGCCAAGGTGTATGGCTATGATGTGGTTATTGTCGATACTGCCGGTCGTCTGGCTATTGACGAGCAGATGATGACAGAGATTGCGGCCATCAAACAAGCTATCAACCCACATGAGACATTGTTCGTTGTTGATGCCATGACGGGTCAGGACGCTGTCAACACAGCCAAAGAATTCAACGACCGTCTTGATTTTGATGGCGTGGTACTGACCAAACTTGATGGTGACGCTCGTGGTGGTGCGGCATTGAGTATTCGTTCAGTTGTCAATAAGCCGATAAAGTTTATCGGTACTGGCGAGAAGATGGAAGCCATCGATGTGTTCCATCCCGACCGTATGGCCGACCGTATCTTGGGTATGGGTGATGTTGTTTCACTTGTTGAACGCGCCCAAGAACAATACGACGAAGAAGAGGCACGCCGTATAACAAAGCGTTTGGCTAAAAACCAATTCGATTTCAACGATTTTCTCTCGCAAATCCAGCAAGTGAAGAAAATGGGTAATATGAAAGACTTGATGAGTATGATTCCGGGCATGAGCAAAGCGCTGAAAGATGTTGAGATTGGCGACGACGCCTTCAAAAGCATTGAGGCAATAATCTACTCAATGACACCGGAAGAGCGTGAACATCCGAGCATACTGAACGGAAGTCGTCGAAACCGTATTGCCAAAGGAAGCGGCACATCAATAGTTGAAGTCAACCGCCTTCTGAAACAATTTGAGCAGACAAGCAAGATGATGAAAATGGTAGCCACAGGCAAATTGAAACCACGCAGACACTAATCAGCATGCAAATCATCGACGGCAAATACATATCAAATCAGATCAAGCAAGAGATAGCACAAGAGGTGTCTAATCTGGCAATGCAAGGCAAGCGTCCCCCACGATTGGCTGTTATCATTGTCGGACACAACGGAGGCAGCGAGACATACGTTGCCAACAAAATGAAAGCCTGCGAACAAGTAGGCTTTGTTTCTACAAAGATAGCTTTTGAGGAAGACGTTACCGAGCAGCAACTGCTTGAGCAGATACAAGTGTTGAACGAAAACCCGCAAATTGACGGATTTATCGTCCAACTGCCTCTACCGCCACATATCGACGAACATAAAGTGATGGAAGCCATCGACTACCACAAAGATGTTGATGGTCTTCACCCCGTCAATATAGGAAAAGCAGTACTCGGACTGCCCTGCATACACTCAGCAACACCTTCGGGTATATTGGAGCTCCTTTTCCGCTATGGCATTGAGACAAAAGGCAAGCATGTGGTTGTTATAGGACGAAGCAACATCGTAGGCAAGCCTGTCGCTAATCTACTGATACAAAAAGACTTTCTCGGCAATGCCACGGTAACGATTTGCCATAGTTACACCCAAAATCTGCGTGAGATATGCCTTAGTGCCGACATCATTATAGTGGCTGTCGGACACCCGCATTTTCTTACAGCCGAGATGGTCAGAGAGGGTGCTGTAGTTATTGACGTGGGCATAACACGCATTGCGGACGCGACAAAGAAAAACGGCTATCGTGTTAGCGGTGATGTCGATTTCGACAATGTAGCACCAAAATGTTCATACATAACGCCTGTCCCCGGCGGTGTCGGACCGATGACAATAGCTATGCTCCTGCGAAATACACTGCATGCCTATAAACAAAATCAGAAATGAAACGACACATACTCATATCAGCAATACTACTTATCTCTTTCGCGCTACAAGCCAACAATCAACTGCATACGACTTACAAGCGCGGAACATTCACCACGGTCAAGACAGCAAGCGTTGATGCCGATTTCAGCACTTGCAGCAAAGCTATAGACGATTTTATTTATGAGTTTCAGACCGACCCCGAACTGCTTTTCAGTTGGGCACTGAAAAAAACAGGACAGACACATAATGGCGACGGAAGCGACGATGTCATATTGGTGATGAACCGCGTTACATACGACCCAGAAGCAATGAAAAGCACTATCAACGCCGATTTCATTATGCCAAACGGCTTTTCAATCAGAAACAAAGACTTGATGAGCTATGTGCACGACAGTAGTGCCGATAATACCAGAGAGATAACTGTTGATTTCTACTATTCCGGCTCATTGTTGAAAAAAGGTAAAGGAGTGTTTTTGCTCACCAAAATAGACGACTCGCATACCGACATAAAACTGACTATAGACATCAAATTCGGTTGGTTTTTCAATATCTTCATCACCAAAAAGCGTTATAAAGACGTTATGGAATGGCGAATCGGACAATTTATTGACAACATAAAAGAGGAAAGCCAATGGCGCTTTGAGGGCGACCCACGACAACACGTTAGAAAGGTGAAAAGTGCCTGAATACTCCGAATATTCTGAATACTCCGAATTTTCCGAATACTCCGAATTTTTTGACAGCTAATTAACCACACAATTATGGATATACTGCAAAAACTTGAAGGACTACAGCACAAATTTGAGGAAGTCTCGTTGCAAATCACCGACCCACAGGTGATAGCCGACATGCAACGCTACATCAAGCTCAACAAGGAATATCACGAGCTTGAGCGCGTCATGGACGCTCAAAAAAAATACAAGACACTCCTTGCCAACATTGAGGAAGCCAAGCAAATCATCAATACAGAGACCGACCCCGACATTCGTGAAATGGCAAAAGAAGAGCTCGACACTCTTGAACCGCAAGTGCCACATATGGAGGAAGAACTCAAGCTGTTGCTCATTCCGTCCGACCCTGAAGACAGCAAGAATGTGGTGATGGAAATTCGTGGCGGTACAGGAGGAGACGAAGCAGCCATCTTTGCCGGCGACCTTTTCCGCATGTACTCCAAATATTGCGAGATAAAAGGCTGGAAAATAAGTATTTCAAGTTTTTCAGAAGGTGCATCTGGCGGATATAAAGAAATCATTTTCAATGTTACGGGCGAGAATGTCTATGGTACACTGAAATACGAATCCGGTGTGCACCGCGTTCAGCGTGTTCCTGCCACGGAGACACAAGGCCGTGTGCATACTTCTGCAGCCACAGTGGCTGTTCTGCCGGAAGCCGATGAGTTTGATGTCCAGATCAACGAAGGTGAAATCAAATGGGACACCTTCCGAAGCGGCGGTGCCGGCGGACAGAATGTCAACAAAGTGGAATCAGGCGTCAGACTGCGCTACGTTTGGAAAAACCCTATCACAGGTGTGTCGGAGGAGATACTCATTGAATGTACAGAGACGCGCGACCAACCCAAAAACAAAGAGCGTGCTCTCGCACGCCTGCGCACACAAATCTACGACCGCGAACACCAAAAATATATCGACGACATAGCAGCAAGACGCAAGACAATGGTATCTACCGGCGACCGCTCTGCAAAGATACGCACCTACAACTACCCGCAAGGACGCATCACCGACCACCGCATCAACTACACGATATACAACCTCGCGGCATTTATGGACGGCGACATTCAAGGCGTTATCGACCAACTCATCATCGCTGAAAATGCTGAGCGACTCAAAGCACAAGACGAGATATGATTCTGTTTTATGCTCCTGACATAGAAAGCAGTTTTGCTCTTCCACAAGAAGAGTCGCAGCACTGCGTCAGAGTGTTGCGCCACAAAAAAAACGACATAATCACCATAACCGACGGCAAAGGAAATCTCTTTCAAGCCTCAATCACCGACCCAAACCCACGCCAATGCCTCGTTGAGATACAAAGCAAAGAACCGCAACAAAAATCGTTCAACTACAATCTGCATATTGCCATAGCTCCAACAAAGAACATCGACCGACTTGAATGGATGATAGAGAAATGTACAGAAATAGGTATCGACCAAATTACTCCACTACTCTGCCACTATTCAGAACGCAAAGTTGTCAATCAAGAACGGTTAGAGAAAATCGTTGTCTCGGCAGCCAAGCAATCACTCAAAACATTCTTTCCCCGACTCAACCCGCTTACCGACATCTCTCAACTCATCAACAACGCTACCGAACAACAACGCTTCATAGCACACTGCTACGAGACGAAGCGCCTTGACCTCGCCAATGAATTGCGACCACATCAATCAACTCTCATACTTATCGGTCCGGAAGGCGATTTCTCCGAAAAAGAAGTCAAGATGGCTATCGAACAACATTTTGTTCCCGTCACCCTCGGCAAACAACGCCTCCGCACAGAGACTGCCGGCGTCGTGGCATGCAATACAGCTGCAATTATCAACCAACTCGCAGAGAATTTGAAGATTTGAAGATTTGAAGATTTGAAAATTTGAAAATTTGAAGATTTCACATTAATTTCCTAATTTTTGACTTCTCAAATTTTCAAATTTAATGATAAACACTTACAATTATGATTATAATTTTTTCTGCTCCTTCAGGCTCAGGTAAGAGCACACTTGTCAATCACTTGCTCAGTCAGAGAGACGACCTTGAGTTTTCCGTCTCTGCCACCAGTCGTCCGCCACGCGGACAAGAACAAAACGGAGTGGCATACTATTTTCTGACCCCTGAAGAATTTCGCAAGAAAATCGAAAACAATGAATTTGTTGAGTTTGAAGAAGTGTATAACAACTGCTTCTACGGCACACTGAAATCAGAAATTGAGCGCATAGAACGCAATGGTCACCATGTGGTGTTTGATGTGGATGTGAAAGGCGGTGTGAATCTAAAAAAAATCTTTGGCGACAAAGCTCTTGCGCTTTTCATTGCTCCTCCAAGCATTGAAGAACTGCGCAATCGTCTTGTAAACAGAGCCACCGACTCACCCGAAATGATTGACCAACGCGTTGCCAAAGCAGCCGAGGAACTTACTTATGCCAACCAATTCGACAACATCATTGTCAACGACAACCTCGACGAAGCCAAACAAGAAACAGAGAACAAAATCAATGCTTTCTTGAAATGAAACGTCTCCCGTCTGTCATACTAACCCTTTTTGTCTGTCTCATGACCAATGCCACTGTGGCTGTCTATCAAGTCAAAGACCGACAGTCGCTCACGGTGAGCAATGCTCCTGCTAATTCAGAATACGAATTTGAACAAACAGGAGCACAAAAAGAGCGTATGACAGCCGGAACAGCAACAAAACTGCACCTAACAGGCTATGGCAATTCAGAGATACTTGCTGTCAGTCTCTCAATGAAATCAAACAAGTCGAGCGGCAGCGGATGGCTGAGAATGACAATAGGCGACCAAACGGTATGGACTATAGACAATCAGTCGTTCAGCTCAGGCGGATGGTATGGCAACTTCACAACCAACTATGTGGAAATAAGCAAAATGCTCTATCTCGAAGACATACCGCAAGCAGACGAAATAAACCTCTACATCGAAAGCACTGAAAATTCAATCTATCTCAACAAAATCAGCATAGTCTATTCAGGCGGAGAAAGCAACAAAGACGATGACCAACAAGGCACAGACACAACCGACATTACGGCAACAGACACCACACATTTCACTGTAAGTTTTGTTGCCAATATACCAACTTTTGACGACTACTCAACCAAAGTGGAAAACGGCACAATAATCAACCTACCCCGCAACAACTATAAAGATAACTATTGGTCGTTTTTTGGTTGGAGCACGACAATATATGATTCCATATTTACACTCTCTCCATTTACATTTCCTGCCGACTACGCGTATGAAGTAACAGAAAATACAACTTTCTATGCCGTCTATTGGCACAAATCAGCGCCTACTATAACAGAACAATATACCGATGCCGAATATATCATTGCTCTTCACACAATACAAGCAGACTATATGTTGAGCCTAAAAAATGAGACTATTCTATTAAACAGCCTACAGAACGAACCGACTTACAATACTGATTATCTTTTCCATTTCAAATTCTTGACAGACTCAACGCTTTATATTACAAAAAACAATAAATATCTGCAATATCAAAACCAAAGTGTCTATCTACAATCAACTCCTTTTTCTTGGAATTATGCGATAGACAGCAATAACCATCTTCACTTATATGTTTCAGGCAAAGAAGAAGGCGAACTCTACTACGACTATTCAGAAGATTTTTTTCGACTGATCGACTCTAATCATCAATCAGTGCAATATTTCTATCTATATGAAATTCCACACGACATAGGCACAAAATACTTCACATTGTACCCGATAAAGAAACAGGACGCCCTAAAAACAACACAATCACTTGACTTCATTACGATAACAAACAACACTATATTCAATCCTGAACAACTTGAGATTTGTATTTATAATATCAATGGCCAGTTAGTGTTGTTATCAAATGACGAGGCAATACACATCCACAACTTGCGTCATGGAATTTACATAATAAGGAGCAATAGTAAAGCAACAAAATTCATTAAACGATGAGACAGATTGGACTTTTTTTCGGCTCGTTCAACCCTATTCATTTAGGGCACACCCAACTTGCTCAAACGATATATGAGCAGGTCGGTCTTGACGAGATATGGTTTGTTGTCTCACCTCACAACCCGCTCAAAGATGCCTCCATTCTCATCACCGAGCAGCAACGCCTCCACATGGTTGAGTTGGCCATAGCCGATATGTCCCACATAAAAGCATGCGACATTGAGTTCTCCATGCCAAAACCTTCATACACAATCAACACACTTCGATCATTGCAAAGCAAATTCCCCGACACACGATTTTACCTCATTATCGGCACTGACAACCTCAGCAACTTCACAAAATGGAAAGACTATCAAACCATACTTGCCGACTATTCAATCATCACCTACCCCCGCCAAGGTGACGACATTAAAAAAATACAACTACAGTACCCGCAAGTACGATTTGTTGAGGCTCCTTTTTTGCCTATTTCGTCAACTGACATACGCAACTCTATCAGTCAGCACACCGATACGGCACAACAATGGTTGAATCCAAGAGTTCTCAACTATATTAAAGAAAACTATTTATATCAATAATACCATCAAAGACAATGAACTTAGACCAAATCAAATCAGACGAGCGCTATCTACGCCTTTTAGCAGAAAAATTTCCTAATAGCAACATGGCCATTTCGGAAATCATCAATCTGCAAGCCATTATGTCGCTTCCCAAAGGCACCGAACACTTTGTGAGCGACCTTCATGGAGCATCTTCTGAATTTATTCACATGGTGAAAAATGCTTCGGGTGTTATTCGACGCAAAGTTGACGACCTCTATGGCGACAGCCTTACCGAGGACGAGAAACGCGCACTTTGCGCACTGATTTACTACCCCGACGAGCGTCTCGACATGGAGCGACCGGCTCTGTCCGAAAGCGGACAACTCGAACAATTCTACAAGACACGCCTCCACCAAATCGTGGAAGTGGCTCGCGCCGTAACAATCAAATACACACGTTCCAAAGTGCGCAAGCTCCTACCACGCGACTACGCGTACGTCATCGAAGAACTTTTGCACGAATCAATAACAGAAAAAGACCGCTCGCAATACTTCAACGCCATAATCAACTCTATCGTTGAGACAGGACGCGCCGAACAACTCATCATAGCAATATGCTATCTCATACACTCTTTTGCTATCGACGCTTTGCATGTTGTAGGCGATGTGTTCGACCGCGGACCGGGAGCAGAGAAAATCATGGAGATACTCTCCACCTACCATAATTTTGACATCCAATGGGGCAATCACGACATTGAATGGATGGGAGCCGCAGCTGGTAATCTCGCTCTTATAGCCACAGTAGTACGAGTGTCAATAAGATATGTCAACATCGAGACACTCGAAGAAGGCTACGGCATCAATCTCTTGCCTCTTGCCACCTTTGCACTCGACACCTACGGCGACGACCCTTGTACGGTGTTCCAAACCAAAGATTTCGAGAACAACCCACGACTCACACGCTCTGCCGGACTGATGGCTAAAATGCACAAAGCCATCTCTATCATCCAATTCAAACTCGAAGGACAAACCATTCTCCGACACCCCGAATACAACATGCAAGACCGACTCTTGCTTGACAAAATAGACTACAACAACGGAACGATACGCATAGGACATAAAGACCATAAATTACTTGACACTTACCTACCTACAATAGACCCTAACGACCCTTATCGCCTTTCAACCGAAGAAGAAGCACTGATGGAACAGCTTGCACGCTCGTTCCGCAAATCAGCACGCCTTCAAAAGCACCTCCGCTGTCTATACCAACACGGCTCACTCTTTCTCTGCCACAACAATTTCCTGCTCTACCACGCAGCCATACCAATGACGCAAAAAGGCGAGTTCCAAGAAGTCGATGTATGCGGGAAAAAAGTGAAAGGCAAAGAACTCATGGTGCGCACCAACGAAGTAATACGCGACGCCTACTACGGACGCGGCAAGACACAAACAGCAAAAGACTCACTCGACTATATGTGGTATCTATGGTGCGGAGAAGGCTCTCCACTCTACAACAAAGACAAAATGACCACTTTCGAACGCTATTTTGTTGCCGACAAAACAACGCACAAAGAAGTCAAAGGAGCCTACTACGAACTCGCCAACAGACGCGATATATGCGAAAAGATACTCCGCGAATTCAGTATCGACCCAGAAAAAGGCAGGATTATCAATGGTCATATACCCGTCAAAACAATCAAAGGCGAGACACCTATGCGCGCCGAAGGCAAGCGATTCGTTATTGATGGTGGATTCAGCAAGCCTTATCAGGAAAAAACAGGTATTGCCGGCTACACACTCATCTACAACAGCCACGGCATACAACTCGTTGAACACGAGATGTTTGAGTCGCGCCAACAGGCCATCAAATCAGGTGCCGACATACACACACGCATACAACTTCAAGACTTCACCAACAACCGTATCCTCGTGCGCGACACAGACCTCGGCAAGACACTGAGCGAACAAGTGGAAAACCTCAAAAAACTTGTCGAAGCTTACGAACATGGTGTAATCAGAGAACAAATAAGTGACAACAACTGATGGCAGCACACAACGAACTCGGCAAAAAAGGCGAAATGATGGCTATTGAATACCTCAAAAAGAAAGGCTATCAAATATTACAGCACAATTGGAAACTCAACAATTGGGAAATAGACATCATTGCACAGAAAAAAAACGAAATCATCTTTGTTGAAGTGAAAACACGCTCCGACAACTATCTTATGCAACCCGAAGATGCCGTTGACTATCGGCGCCAACGGCGCATGACCAATGCTGCCAATGCCTACATCAACTACTACAGAGTTGATCTTGAGCCGCGATTTGACATTATCGCAATCATACTCAACGACAACCGCAAAGAAATAAATCATATCGAAGACGCCTTTCCGCCAACAGCATACTGAACGAACGACACATCACACTGACAATTTGGCAGAGAAATAACACTTTTTCAACTTTGGCACAAGTATTGCCTTAATTTCTGCAAATAAAAATTAAAAACACAGAAATTATGGCAAAAAGTAAGATTGGGGTAACAAGTGACAACATCTTCCCCGTAATAAAAAAATTCCTTTATAGCGACCACGAGATATTCCTCCGCGAGTTGGTCAGCAACGCTGTTGATGCAACACAAAAGCTCAAAACACTATCTTCTGTAGGTGAAGCCAAAGGCGACATAGGCGATCTGAAAGTGCGTATCAGCTACGATAAAGACAAGAAGACACTCACCGTGTCAGACCATGGTGTGGGCATGACAGCCGAAGAGATCGACAAATACATAAATCAAATAGCCTTCTCCGGAGCCGAAGAATTTGTAAATAAATACAAAGACAAAACAGAAGCCATCATCGGACATTTCGGACTCGGTTTTTATAGTGCCTTTATGGTGTCGAAAAAAGTAGAGATATTCAGCTTGAGCTACCAAGAAGACGCCAAAGCGGTACACTGGTCATGCACCGGCGACCCTGAATGCGAGATAGAAGAAACCATCAAAGCCGAACGCGGAACAGATGTAGTACTTCATATCGACGACGAAAATCTTGACCTGCTCGACGACAACAAGATTGAAGGACTACTCACCAAATACTGCAAGTTCTTGCCTGTTGAAATAGTATTTGGAAAGAAAAAAGAGTGGAAAGACGGCAAACAAGTTGAGACCGATGAGGACAATGTAATCAACATCACCGTTCCGGCTTGGACACGCAAACCGGCCGACCTTACCGAAGAAGATTACACCAAGTTCTATCACGATTTGTATCCAAATAGTTTTGAAGAACCTCTGTTCCATATTCACCTCAATGTAGATTATCCATTCCACCTGACAGGTATCCTCTACTTCCCGAAAATCAAACCCCACATGGATCTGCACCGACAGAAAATACAACTCTACTGCAACCAAGTGTTTGTTACTGACGAAGTGGAAAACATCGTACCTGAATATCTGACATTACTTCATGGCGTAATTGATAGTCCGGACATTCCGCTTAATGTAAGCCGTAGCTACCTGCAGAGCGACCAAAACGTGAAGAAAATATCTAACCACATAACCAAAAAAGTGGCAGACTCGCTGGCAGACATATTCAAAAACGACCGTACCGATTTTGAAAAGAAATGGGAAGACATAAAACTCTTCATACACTATGGAATGTTGTCTGACGAGAAATTCTACGACCGTGCAAAAGGTTTCGCACTACTCAAAAACACCGAAGGCAAATACTTCACCTATGATGAGTACCGCGATGCTGTCAAAGACAATCAAACCGACAAAGAAGGTCAATTGATTTATCTCTATGCTACATCAGTTGACGAACAATATGCCTACATCAAACGCGCCAAAGACAAAGGCTATGATGTCCTTTTGATGGATAGTCAATTAGATATGCATATAGTCAGTCAGCAAGAGCAAAAACAAGAAAAAGTGCGTTTTGTGCGTATCGACTCCGACACGATAGAAAACCTTATCCGCAAAGACAATGCTGAGAAGGTAGAACTCACAGAGAACGAGCGTGCCGCACTGACCGACACCTTTGATGCTGTCAAACCTACGGGAGAAAAAGCCAATTACTATGTCAATCTTGAAAGCGTTTCAGGCGATGCACTGCCTGTATTCCTGACGCAAAATGAGTTTATGCGCCGAATGAAAGACATGCAGGAGGTTGGCGGCAACCCTATGATGAGTTTCTATGGACAAATGCCTGACAACTACAATCTTGTAGTCAACACAGCCCACCCTTTGATTAAGGATTTGCTTGTACAAGCAGTAGAAGCCAACAAAGAACAGGTAGAGGCACTCAACAGCCAAATAGCCGAAAAAGAAGCCGAAGAGAACAAACTTCGTGAGGAACAAAAAGGCAAGAAAGACGAAGAACTCACACAAGAAGAAAAAGATGCAGTAAGCAATGTAACCAAAGCCGTTGCCGACCTCAAACAACAACGCAAAGACATATATGCAACATGGGCTAAGGGAAATAACAAAGTAAGCCAATTGGTTGATATTGCTCTTCTTGCCTCAGGTCTATTGAAAGGCGAAGCACTCTCAAAATTTGTAAACAGAAGTGTTGAAGTACTGAAATAAGATTTGAAAATTTGAGGATTTGAAGATTTGAAGATTTGAGAATTTGAAAATTTGAAAATTTGAAACATATAATAATGGGTTGTGTCAACAAAGTGATACAACCCATTTTTAGATATGCACAAGCACCAACTTTAACACTTAATATAATCAAAAAAAATCTATACAATTCGTCTTTTTATTGAACTTTAAATCAAAATTTACCTGACCATTCATCAAGAGAGGCAACAACTCGTTGCGCTGCTTAATGAGAGAAAGATTCTCCATCCGATTATTAGTAATTGAAAAGAACTATTGGTGTCCGATAAAAAACATATATCCATTGATATGTTATTGAAAATAAGCATAATATAACAAATGTCAAAATAGGGGCTTATTTTTTGAATATATCGCGTAGCGATACTCTTTTAATAGAATAATCAGGTTAATTACAAATTTATATCCCGTAGGGATTTTCTTTTAATATCTTAATATCAATGGTTTAAAAGAAATTCCCTACGGGAAATTTCAAACAAAATGAAAAGTGAAAAATTAAAAGTGAAAGTATCATTTCAATTTTCAACTTTCACCTTAAAAGATATTCCCTAACGGGAAAACAAAGATTAACCGGACACTAATATTTTACAATAATCCTGTCATATATACCGGTACCAACAAGGTCTCACCGTCTTTGCGCAAGTCTTTTGTATATACTAAATACCGATTACCAACTCTTGACGAGTATTTCTTGCAGAAAGCGTCTAATGAGGCGTGACTCTTATGGCTTGATGATTTGACTTCAATGGGACAAATCTTAACACCTCTGGACAGCAAGAAATCAATCTCATAATTGTGTTTTTCATCTTTCGGCCATGTATGATAATATAATGTATTCCCTGCTGCTCGTAACATTTGTGCAACTAAATTTTCATACACATAGCCAAGGTTTGCAGGCAATTTATCTGCCAACAATTTACTATACAACTCATTTTCTGCAAATTGTTTGTCCCAAAATGCCAAAGTAACCATCAACCCGGTATCACCAACATACAATTTATACCGACTTCTGTCTTCGCTTAACGGCAATCCAACCTGCGGGTCAGACACATGATAGCAAAAATTAACTGCTTTGCTTTCATCCATAGCAATCAACATGTCTTCCATCTTCTCAGACGGGATTCCCTTAAGCACAGAAGTGGGATGAAAGCGAGACACGTTGCGGGCTAACATGGAAGGTATCGCCTTGAATAGTCTGCCAATCTTTCCATTTTTGTCTAATTTGCGGAAATCCTCCATGTATAGTTCAATAATCTTTCGTTTGGCAGCATCCACAACACGCAGGTTTTTGGTTTGCAGGTATGTACTAACCGCTTGAGGCATACCGCCTACCAGCATATACAACCGCAAATCACGCATCTTCATGCGTGCCAAATCATCGCCCATAGACATACGATTTTCAAACTGCTGTCTTTGCAGAGGAATAGTGGCAGTATCTCCCATTGCCCAACGGAACTCTTCATAGTCCATCGGGAACATCTCAATCTTGTCTTCTTCACTTGGGATAGTAATGTTTTCTATATTCTTATGAATGCTAATGAGTGAGCCTGTCTCAATATAATCATACCGTCCATCTTGTACAAGGTACTTAATCGCCTGACGTGCCAAGGGACATTGTTGCACCTCGTCAAAGATGATAACAGACTCACGAGGGTACAAGGTAGTCTTATATATGTCTTGTAAATAGATGAAAATATAATCTAAATCCATTAGGTCATCAAAGAGCGACAGCACTTTTTTCGCTGCTTTGTTAAAGTCTATAAGAATATACGACCTGTACTCACGCTTGGCAAACTCCTCTACAATAGTCGATTTACCGATACGCCTTGCGCCTTCTACAAGCAAGGCACTCTTGCCGTTATTCGCCTGTTTCCACTGAAGAATCTTCTGATAGACTTTGCGCCGAAATACATATTCCATAATTTTCTCCTTTCTAAAAAACACCGCAAAAATACAAAAAATAATTGAAAAATGCAATTTTTTTAGGCAATGAAAATACAATCCCCTTAAAATATTTTCTTCATTTCAATATCATATCCCATAATTTTGTTTCTATAAACACTATCAAATCCTTACTTTTTTTAACCTTGAGCGAAATTTTGTAGCAGCTCTTGTAAACTAACTTTCAAGAGCTTCATTTGCCGGCAATCCTACACTCCCTGCATTGCCGACAGCACTTTGTTAATGATTTTTTCTTTCATGTTACACAATTTTTATACCCCTATATTAATAATATAGTGCCAAACCAACAAATCAAAGTTATTTAAAGTCTCACAGGTATTAAAAATAATTTAATTCAAGTTTCTCAAGTACTATAAAGCAGATTACACAAAAATATTTATCTACTAATTAAACGGATTATTAAGAATTTTATATGATTGTCAAAAATTATCCAAAATTAAAAATAATGTAATTTTCGCATGTTAATAGAATTTCAAATCTCGGCGTTCAACGGCGTTAGCCGTTGCATATTAATAGACATAATCAAGATTACAAAACCAACAGCAACGAAGTGGTTGCACATTGTCAAATATTCAAATTTATTGCATAGTATTTTAATATGCAACCGCTAACGCGGTTATTTGACTTTGAATTTGACATAAATAAGTCATATAATGTGGCACATTAAGTACCAGCGTAACTTAAAATAATAATATATTGAATAAATCATTACATTTTTTTGCATATTTGTATTTTTTTTTGTACTTTTGGGGCGTGAAAAAGAAAATATTTATCTTAATTGCGCTTTGCTGCATAGGATTATATGTGCAGGCAGAGACTAAAGAAGCCCGCGAACTCATGAAACATGAGGTGCGGTTGGGCTGGGGTGACCAATTGTTTGAAACTCTTATTTGGCACAATCCGACCAATATCATCAAGACCATGCCGGAAAGCTATCGCTACAAATACAACGAAAATCACCGCTACTTCCAACATATCTGGGCTGAATATCAAAATCGCTATTTATCGTGGTTTTCGTATGGTGTAATGGTTGATTTTGGAGCCGTGGCATGGGATGAAATCATGCGCAACGGACGAGGACAAGAAATGAGTCGCAGCAAGAATCATTTTTTCTACAACCTCACCATTATGCCAACCATTAATTTCACCTATTTCCACCACGAATATGTTAATCTCTATTCAGGTTTGGGGATAGGCATGGACATCAATGGCGGTACAGAATCAAATGCCAAGGGCCATAAAACAGACCTTTCAGCAGCGGTGAATATTACCATCTTAGGTGTCAGTGCCAACTACAACCGCTGGTTCTGGTTTTTCGATTACGGCGGAATGTATGCTCTCAAAAACAGAGACACTATTTTTATGGCTAAATCAAGAATGATGAACGCCGGTTTTGGTGTGAGATTTTGAAATTAGAAGTGAGATATGAGAAATAAGATATTTATATTAGTATTTAGTTTGTTGGCATTGGCAGGCTGCAAATTCCGAGATGAGGAATTTGTTGATTTCATCAATATGGAGGCAGCCAAAGGGCTTAAGTTCCAAGTGATAGGGCAAGGAGAGCTCGACTTCAACAATGGTATTCCAGTCAACTGCTATCTTCCTGATGGCACGCCGGTGAATGATGTTGATGTTGATGCTATTCTTGCCGAAGATGAAGGTCAGAGCGCAAACGATGCCGAGCTGCCACGCCGCACAAATAGTACAACAGGTACCAACGTGGTACAGAGTCTGCTCAAATGGGGTAATCAGAACAAAGTGATAGAGATTGTGGGAACATATCCAAGCTACGACAGCGAATGGAATCCGATCACGCTGTCAGGAAAAGTCATGTTGCCCAAAGACGGCAAGCCTAAACGGCTAATACTCGTGAGCCATTACACGGTATGCTCTAACGCAGAAGCTCCAAGCAATTGTTTCTCGCTTGAAGGCGTGTTGGTCAAATTAGGTTATGGACTTATCATTCCTGACTATATGGGCTATGGCATAACAGCAAACCAAGTTCACCCATATCTCGTTATGGATCAAACGGCACGCAATGTTATAGATATGTATTTTGCTGTTCGAGAATGGCTCAAAGCCATTGGCAGAGAACCAGAATACGACGACATCAACCTCATGGGTTACAGCCAAGGCGGTGCAAATACGATGGCGGTTGAACATCTGATTGAAACAGAGTATTGCTTCAAAGAATTCGACGACTATATCAAGATACATCGCGTCTTTGCCGGAGGCGGACCATACGATGTCAAAGCCACCTACGAACGATTTGTAACAACCGACGTGGCAGGCTATCCGGTTGCCGTTCCTCTTGTGCTCCAAGGCATGATTAAAGGCAACAACCTCGACATCAAGATGGAAGATATGATGCAACCATGGATGTGCGACAAAATGGACGAATGGATTAACAGCAAACGCTATACCTCGTCGCAAATCAACGACTTAATCGGGACAAAAGTAACACACGAAATACTCACTGAAGAAAGTATGAATCAAGCGTCAACAAAAGTGGCAGAGCTCTATCGCGCCATGACACTCAACTCTATAACCTCATTCAGCTGGGAGCCCGAGGCAAGTGTGTATATCATGCACTCCATGGACGACGAGACAGTACCTTACACCAATGCCACCAATGCCAAATCGCGTTGGAAATCAGCCAACATAACATATAATTTCGGGCATTATGGAGGACACATACCAACATGCTTGAGGTTTATCTATTCAGTACAAACTCTCTTGAAAGAAGAGGAAGAAGAAAGGCAGAAATATGAATAAAAATTATCTACTCATACTATTACTCGGCATCCTAACAATCGGCTGCAATCCAGAAGCAAAATGGACTGACAATGAAGTGGAAGTAACAATCAATCTGGAAACAGTGTCTGCCGGCTTTGCAGAATGTAGTTTCTCTACCAACAAAGATGCTTATTATCTCATTGCTATCGAAGAAGCACGCGACGACTACGACCCTATGACAAACAAAAAAAATTTCATGATGCTTGCTCTTGACTCTGCTAATCTTAACTACCTCTTTTGGAGAAATGAGTTGCTCAAAAATGGGGAGTATAATATCGCCAATTTTGCAAGCCATGCCTTACAATATGGTGAAATAAATCATTTCTTCACCGGCTTGCTACCTTCACAAAAATATTGGATCTATGCTTTTGCAGTTAATCCTGAAACGCTCCAGCCTATAGGTACACTGAAGTTGATAACAATAAATACAAAAGACGAAAGTGAGATAGACATAAATTTTGAATATAGAGTAAAAAACGATTGGGACTATATATATCCCATGGACACAAAAGGCAACCTCTTCGCCCGCTTCCCATACATTGCCACAACAAGAGATAGTCTTGAACTAATTGAATATATACAAGCAAGACAAGAAGAATATGGCGTTGAATTAACTGAAATTACCGCAGTGAAAACCTATTTCCTTGAATATGTATTGGATCTACTAATTAATCCCAAAGAAGCCAATGTACTCTACGGAGTGAGTGCAATAGAAAACGATGGCATACACTCGCACCTTATATTTGAAGAAGGACACACTTATTATACAGGCATTGCCGGTTTTGATGGTGGATTCAAACAAATGGCCGTATATAAATTCAAGTGGGAAGGCGAAAAAACGAACCTCTATTTTTACGATACCGACTCAACCAACATGATGAAAATGTATGAAGACCTACCGGATTGATTAATGGCCTTATTCAAAATGCAGAAAAAGCAACAAAATGTTGCGTAGTATGCCATAAAGCAAGTTGATATAATAATAGCCTGAACGCCTCATACATTTCAGAGTAAGTGCGGGAAAACTCACGCAAAAGGAAAACACATAATCGCTGTCGATTATGTGTTTTCCTTTTGTTGGGTAACGGCTTATATTGTTATACCGTCATTATTTCTTTTTCTTTGGCAGCGAGCAATTCGTCAACTTTCTTGATGTATTGGTCGTGAAGTTTCTGTACTTCTGCTTCGGCATCTTTTTCTGCATCTTCCGGCAGACCATCTTTTTGCAGTTTTTTGAACTTCTCTATTGCATCGCGTCGAGCATTGCGAATACTTACTTTCGAGTTCTCTCCTTCTGCACGGCATTGTTTTACAAGGTCGCGGCGACGCTCCTCGGTCAGAGGAGGGAAAGTCAAACGAATTACCTCACCATTGTTAGAAGGAGCAAAACCGATGTTAGAATTGATGATGGCACGCTCTATCTCGCCAATCATTTTGCGTTCCCATGGCTGAATAGCTATGGTACGAGCATCAGGAGTGGTGATAGTTGCAACAGCAGAAAGAGGCGACATCTGGCCATAGTACTCAATACGTATCGGGTCCAGGATACGCACACTTGCTTTTCCTGCGCGAATATGTGCTAATGTGTCGTCAAGAAACATTATTGCACTTTCCATTGATTCACGCGCTTGGTCTTGATAGATTTTTGGGTCTTCCATAATTATTTGTTGTTTAAATGATTATTTATTCACTCATAGATAAAAATTGTTCTGCAGTCATAATAGGAAGTCTTGAATTTTCAAAATCAGCAATATTGCGAGTAATAATTATATCTACCTTTGCTGAAAGAGCGGTATAATATTGCATTGCATCTTCAAAATCAGGAAAAGATGATGCAATTGAATTATCTATTACCTTTTCGTCTGTTGCTGCGATATGAACAAGTTGACGAAGATTTGATAGTAGTGCATTCACGCCTTGAGTTCCATGTTTGCGCAATAAATACGATGCTGTTGCAAACGTCATAGGGGAAACAAATAGTTTGACTTTTTTATTATATGCCATTGTAAACAACAAAATAGCATCATTACAAAAAGGTTCTCTACGCTCCAATAAATCAATTACTATATTGGTATCAACAAATAGTTTTTTCATTTATATTTTTTCTCCAAATGTTGATAATACTCATCTTTCTCGTTAACTTCATTCACCCCTTCATATTCACAAGCACCCAACAAGCTGACAACAATATCAGGAATATCTTGAGCTTTATGTTTTTCATTTTGAAAAATATAATTCAACAAAAAGTTTTCAACAAGCGAACTTATGCTTGTCCCTTGCTTTTCTGCATATTGCTGTGCTTGAATATAGATATTATTTTCAACAAGTACTTCCATAAGATAAAAAATTTTGAATCAATAATCTTTCACATTGTCGATTAATTATGCACCAATGTGCCAATAGGTTCACCATTGATAACGCGGAGCAGATTGCCTTCGGTGTCCATGTCGAAAACATATATGGGCATATTGTTTTCTTTGCACATTGTTGTGGCTGTAAGATCCATAATACGAAGATTGCGATTATATATTTCGTCGTATGTTATGTCAGTAAATTTCTTTGCATTAGGGTCTTTTTCCGGGTCGGCGGTATAGATACCATCCACGCGTGTTCCTTTGAGCATAACATCTGCCTCAATCTCTATAGCACGAAGTGCCGATCCTGTATCGGTAGTGAAATACGGATTACCTGTTCCGGCGGAAAATATAGTTACGGCTCCACTCTCAAGACTTTCTATTGCTTTCTGTTTTGAATAGAACTCACCGATAGGTTCCATCCTGATTGCTGTGAGCACACGCACTTTCTGGCCTATGCTTTGCAATGCCGAGCTTAGGGCAAGCGAATTAATCACAGTGGCAAGCATTCCCATCTGGTCGCCTTTGACACGGTCAAAACCTTTTGTTGCTCCGGACAATCCACGGAATATATTGCCACCTCCAATAACAATTCCAACCTGTACACCTTTGTCAGCAATCTGCTTTATCTGGCGGGCATAGGCATTCAGGCGGTTGGCATCAATGCCATAATTTTGTTCGCCCATAAGCGATTCTCCTGAGAGCTTGAGTAAAATTCGTTTAAACATAATCTCAGTTGTTTATGTGTCAAGCCTTTGGGCTGACAATTATTTTTCCTCGCTATACCATGATGAATACATGGCATAGTTGTGTGCAATTTTTTTGTTTATTTCTTCGGTCTGCGCAGGGTCTGCTTTCTTGATAAATTTGGCAGGCACGCCACCCCACACCTCGTAAGGTCCTATCTTTGTATTTTTGAGCACCAATGCACCTGCTGCCACTATTGCTCCTTCACCTATCTCTGCATGGTCGAGCACTGTTGCACCCATACCAATCAGAGCATAGTCGTGTACCGTTGCACCATGAATAGTTACATTATGACCTACAGATACATAATTGCCTATATGTGTCTGACTTTTTTCATAAAGCGTGTGTATCACTGCACAATCTTGTATGTTGGTGTGCTCACCTATACGAATACTGTTCACGTCGCCACGCAACACTGCATTGAACCATATACTGCATCCTTTGCCTATAACGACATCGCCAACCACCGTGGCATTGTCGGCAAGGAATACATCATCTGCTATTTGAGGCACAAAACCTCTAACCGGTCTAACTAAAGCCATAATAAGAACAAATAAGTTAAGTACTCAGGGGTTAAGTACTTAGTATCTTAGTACTTGGTACTTGGTACTTAGTATCTTAGTACTTAGTACTTGGTACTTAGTTTTATCTTGCGTCTATAATGGCTTTAAATTTTTCTGCAACAAGCGATGCGCCTCCGATAAGTCCGCCATCTACATCAGGATTGGCAAATAGTTCAGCAGCATTCTTTTCGTTGCACGAACCACCATAGAGTATGGTTGTGTCTTCTGCCACTTCTTTACCATATTTTTCAGCAAGCAAAGAGCGAATATATGCATGCATCTCTTGTGCTTGAGCCGGTGTGGCTGTGAGTCCTGTACCGATAGCCCAAACAGGTTCGTAGGCGAGTGTTATGTTGCAGAATTCTTCGGCAGAGAGATTGAAAACAGAGCCTTCGAGTTGGGCTTTAACCACTTCATTTTGGCGACCTGCTTCGCGTTCTTCTTTCACTTCACCAATGCAGAAAATAGGTTTCAGACCATTGGCAAGAGCAAGCAAAACTTTTTCTTTCAGTATGGCATAATCTTCATGATAATAGGCACGGCGTTCTGAGTGACCGAGAATGCAGTATTCAGCACCCGTTGACTTAACCATTTCGGCTGACACTTCGCCTGTGAAGGCACCTTTTTCTTTGTCAGCGCAGTTTTCGGCTGCCACTTTAATAGGACTTCCCTTGAGCAATTCTGCCACTGTGGCAAGGTGAATAAACGGAGTGCCTATAACTACTTCACATTTCGGGGCTTTAACTATTTCTTTCAATTCTTTGGCGAGAGCCACGCCTTCTTGCAGGTTTTTGTTCATTTTCCAGTTACCTGCCACCATTTTTGTTCTCATTGTAATTTTTATATTTTTAGTTATTATTCAATTTCTTATTCAATCATCATATACATATCTTCATCCTCTGCCTCCTCAACAAGTGTGTCTTGAATTTCAACGACTTCTTCTTGCAATTGAGGCAAGACGAGCGGGGCACTTATGCCTTCTACATTTTTCTGACGGACATTATACTTGTCGATTATTGTTCCGTTCTTTATGACGAAGACACCCGGATTGGCACGAACTATTGTCTTGAGTTGTGTCCCGTCCATGTTGCATATTTCATATTGGGCATCAGTTTCTGCAATAAAAGCCTCTACTTCGTCAGATGTTGAAGCACTGAGTGCATAGAATTTATAGCCTTTTTGCAGTGCTTCGTAATATATTTTGTTGAGTTTTGCGGCTTGCTTGCGATTTGTTTTGTTCAAATCGTACATCACTGCAAAAACTGTTGTGCCGGGATCGTCAAGAACTTCGTCGGTTATATCACCGTTCAAATCAGAGTATATCACAAAGTCGTGAATAGGTGGTACATAACCTTGTTTGAGCAACTTGCTGTTCTGCGCAACAAAAGTCCATGTAGAATCATCTTTGGGATAATTCTCAAGCGTAAATTCTTGTTGCACTCCGTCTTTCTCATAGATATAAGTTACGCTATATTCATCCTCTTCAGCATCGTCAGGTATCTCCATGCCTTCGCGAATGACATTTCCGATTTTGTATGGTCGGAAATCTATCATCGGCAAGTGAAGAAGCGAATAAGTCATGATGCCCAGTGCTCCGACAACACCGATGAAGAATATGCACCATTCTGCCATCGGAACGAAACGCGGCCGCAGATATTTCTTGCCAATCAGCAAGATGATTACAAGCGCAAGCAAGACAATGTTTTTCCAGAATGTCTGCCAATTGGTCAGTACTACAGCATCACCAAAACAGCCACAATCTGTTACCGGGTTTTCAATTGCGAGATAGAGTGTCAGTGGGGTCATGACCAGCATAAAGAGCAATGCCATGATTGAATCAAACTTTATCCACACATTGAAAAGCAACAACACACCGAGCGTGAATTCAAATGCAATCATAGCCATAGCAAGAGGTTGTGCCGCCGGTAAGAAATTGGTGAACCACCCGCCAAAGGCATTCAAATAGTCTTCAATCTTGTAGGTGGTACCGAGCGGGTCAATGGCCTTGACAAAACCTGAGAATATGAATGTAACAGCCAAAAGTAATCGAGCTACTGTGGCTATCCAATACCATATATTTTCTTTTTGTTTAGAGGTTAACTTTTTCATTTTCACTTATTTTGATTAAGCCGAAAACGGCATAGTTGATTATATCCTGAAAATTACTTTCACATCCTTCCGAAACACGTGTCTGCCCGTTGTTGTCCTCAATCTTCTTTATACGATTGATTTTAGTCATCATGATGTCGGTGAGTGATGTTGAGCGCATATCACGCCAAGCCTCATCATAATCGTTGTTTTTAGCAAACATAAGATTTTTAGTTTCCTCGATGACTTTTTTGTATTCTGTTTCTGCTTTTGCTGCACTCCAATCTACATGGTCGGCATAGCCTTCACGACCTTGAATGATAGCCATTACGCTGTAATTGACTACCGCCATCAATTCGCTTTTTATGCTGTCGCCAACTATATTTTCTCCTGTAGTTTCAATCTTGCGAATTCGTTTTACCTTGATAAACAACTGGTCGGTAAGACTTGCCGGGCGCATAATACGCCACGATGGACCGTAATCGCCCATCTTCTGAACAAAAATTGTACGGCATTGTTTGATCACCTCATCATATTGTTTATTTGTTGTGTCGTTCATATCTTAAACTTCTATTTACAATATTCTACTATCTCACCAACGCTCACCATTTTTTGCTCGCCGGTTGTCATATTTTTGAGCATGCCGCTTTGGTTTTGCAATTCGTTTTCACCAATTATTGCCACCCACGGGATATGTTTTTGGTCGGCATAATTCATTGGTTTTTTCATTTTTCCGAGCTCTGGGTATATCTCCGCCGCAATGCCTTTTTCTCTCGTCTGTTTAACACATTGCAGTGCGAAGAGTTGTTCTTGTTCTCCCATTGGTATGAACAAGATTTGTGTTGTTGCTTGCAAGCTTTGAGGATAAGCATCAAGTTGTGTAAGCACATCATATATTCTGTCGGCTCCAAAACTTATGCCCACACCGCTCACGTCTTTGAGACCGAATATACCGGTTAGGTTGTCATAGCGTCCACCGCCTGTTATGCTACCTATCTCTACATCAAGAGCTTTAACTTCAAAGATAGCACCAGTGTAATAATTCAATCCTCGCGCAAGCGTGAGGTCGAGTTCGATATTTAGTTCTACAGCCGTTTGTCTGCAATAATTGAGAATTGCAGCAACCTCTTCAACACCTTTCAATCCGATTTCCGATTCGGCAAGAATGGTGCGCAACGAGTTTAATTTTTGTTCGTTGCTACCCTCAAGCAAGAGAACTGGTTTGAGAGCGTCAATTTTGTCTTGTGTCAGTCCTTTTTCGAGCAGTTCTTTCTCTACATTTTCAAGTCCTATTTTGTCGAGTTTGTCTATAGCAACCGTTATGTCAATCAGTCGGTCCGGTTCGTCAATAATCTCCGCTATTCCGGCAAGTATCTTGCGATTGTTAAGTTTGAGACACACATTGATACCCAATGCAGCGTACACATCTTGTACGATTTGTATTAATTCGAGTTCGCAAAGCAATGAGTCGGTACCTATAATATCGACATCGCACTGGTAGAACTCACGATAGCGACCTTTTTGCGGACGGTCGGCACGCCACACGGGCTGTATCTGAAAACGGCGGAAAGGGAATTGAATCTGGTCGCGATGCTGAACGACAAAACGCGCAAAAGGCACAGTCAGGTCATAACGCAGACCTTTTTCAGAAACACGATTTGTCAGTTTCACACTATTCTTTGCAAGCATTTCTTCGTCTGTAAGCCCTCCTGCCCAATCACCTGAATTGAGTATTTTGAAAAGCAGTTTGTCGCCCTCTTCGCCATACTTACCCATCAGTGTGGTAAGATTTTCCATTGCCGGCGTTTCTATCTGAGAAAAGCCATAGCGGGAAAAAACGTCTTTAATCGTATTGAATATATAATTTCGTCTTGCCATTTCGAGTGGCAAAAAATCGCGCGTACCCTTTGGAATTGATGGTTTCATTCTATTGTTTTTTTATGAAAAAAGTTCTTTATAAACTACTTCGACAGCACCTCTTTGTTGCTCGACATATTGTCCGGCTTTTTCGCCTTCAGCCTCGCCGTCGGCAAGTAGTTGGTCTAAGATATTATTGAGTTCTTGCTTGTTTTTGATTGAAAAAGCTCCTCCACATTCAATCAGGCCTCTTGCCTCACGAAATTTTTTGTATTTCGGACCGAAGACGACCGGAATGCCATACACCGCAGCTTCGAGAGTATTGTGTATGCCGGCACCGAAACCGCCACCAACATACGCCACATTACCATAACGATATGCCGTTGAGAGCATTCCGAGAGTGTTAAGCACTAAACAACGATAGTTCACAATATTTTCATTTGTTGCCTCGGTATAGAACAAGGCTTTGCCTCCAAGCACATCTCTGAGCAAATCAATATGGTCTTTATCTATCTCATGCGGGACAATAAGCAGTTTGAAATCAGGGTGTTTATTGAAATATCTGATTAGCAGTTCTTCGTCTGGCCACCATGTACTTCCGGCAATAAGCATCGGTTTGTCATCTACATTTTTAAATTCCTCGATTATGGTATTGAATTTTGGTTGACCTGCTATTTCAATTACTCTATCGAAACGCGTATCGCCGGCGACAACAACATTGTTTACACCGAACTCGGCAAGCAATGATTTTGAATTCTCGTCCTGCACAAGAATCTTTGTAAAATAATTGAGCAAATTCAGATACGACTTGCCATACCACTTGAAAAACAACTGACTACGGCGGAAAATAGAAGCGAAAACGAATGTTGGTATGTTGCGTTTGTGAAGTTCCTTGAGGTATGCAGGCCAAAACTCGTATTTTGCAAATATGGCCTGTATAGGATTGACTATATCAAGAAATTCTTTTGCGTTACTCTTTGTCGCAAATGGCAGATAGGTGATAATATCGGCACCTTTATACCCTCTTTTGAGTTCGTAACCCGATGGAGAGAAAAAGGTGAGCAAGATTTTTTTGTCAGGTTGCTCTTTGCGAAGACGATCCATTATAGGACGAGCTTGTTCAAACTCACCTACCGAAGCTACATGAAACCAGACATATTGCTGAGTTTTGTCTATATGCTTGCGCAAATAGTCAAGAGCCCGACTTTCGCCCTCTGACAATTTGCGTGCCTTCTCGTTGAACAATGCCGCAATACGAACTAACAAAAAATATATTAACATATCATCACAATTTCCCAATATAACACGCAAAGTTACAACTTTTTTTTCACAATACCAAATTGATTGTTAATATGTATTATTTTTGCATAAAAAAAGTGGCGACCAAACATTGTCGCCACTTTAGCAAATATATTTTTCTTATTCCTCCATTTTGTTTTTGCCGTCCCATATAATATCTTTGCACGACCTGTGAATATCATCGCTTGCGCTGCCACTAATTGAACAATTAGTGAAGGTAAGACGCTCGGCATATTTCAGGTTCAAGCCATTTTTCTTGATTCCGATGAACTTGACATTATCAAATTTCAAATCATGAACCGGAAAACCTTTCATACCTGTGATTTGCACCGCACCTACTGACATAACACATGTAATGTTTTGGAAAGTAAAGTTGGCCCAATCTGGGAAATAACTCTCTTTATTGTCGCCTGCTGTTGCGCTGCGTCCAACGGCCTTATCGGCATAACCTGCCTCGAAAAAGATTGCGTTCTCGCGGATATTTTTCATGATGATGTCTTTGCAAATAATGTCTTCACACCAACCGCCACGACCCGGGGCTGATTTGAAGCGCAAACCTATATCGGTGCCATCGAACAAACAATTACGAACAATCATACGCTGCATACCGCCACTAAATTCCGAACCGATAACGAATCCTCCATGCGCACGATAGACGGTGTCGTTCTGAATCAAGAAATCACGATTAGGTCCGGCATCGCGACCACGGTCGCCAACACCACCCTTCATACATATTCCGTCGTCACCACAATTGATTTTGCAATTAACAACCAAGCAAACTTGCGTATTACCAATGTCCATAGCATCGCCATTCTGTGCCCACCACGGACAATCAACAGTGACGCCATCTATAATCAAGTTTTGGATACGAGTTGGTACAAGGTGGAATTTAGGGCTATTCTTGAGAGTAACGCCTTGAACTATAACATTTTTTGAATCGGTTATATTGATTAAGTGGTAACGCATATTGCCTTGTTCTTCTGCGTTAGAACCGATGTTTTTAATTCCGTTGTTGAGGTTAAACGGATACCATATATCATCTTTCACCACGCCGCCAAGTGCGAGAGCATCATTCCATATCTGCGCACCATTAGGGTCTTTCATCACTTTTTTATGCTTTATAGGACGCCAGAAAAATCCCTGTCCATCGATAGTTCCGTAACCCGTGATACCTACATTCTCGCATTTTGACGCTTTGATACAAGCATCTGCACGGTCTTTGGGTTTTCCGCTCTTGTCAGGAATTACATAGAGAGTCTTATCCTCACTGAAAAGTATAACAGCACCGCGATTCAGGTGAAGGTCAATATTGCTTTTCAATACAATAGGACCTGTTTTCCATGTGCCTTTGGGCACGATTAGATGACCACCTCCTATACGATTCAAGCTGTCGATAGCGGCTTTGAAAGCATCGGTACAAAGTGTCTCACCATCGCCCACAGCACCAAAATCAGGCAACTTAACTGTTGCTGTTGGAAACTTTACCGGCTTGACGTGCTCTATTTCAAATGGCAAGTCGGTGTAATAAACATCATACTTGCTTTGCGCATTAACCACAGCACAAAACACTAACATTAGAATCGGAAAATAAAATTTTTTCATTGTCGTTATATTTAGTTTTGCAACGCAAAATTATAAATTTAATTTAACAAATGCAAAAAATATGCCAAAAATATTTAAAAAAAGTAGTATCTTTGCGATTATCAATTATTATAGAGTAATATGAACATCAAAACAACTGAATTGCTATGCACATCGCATAGCTGGGACGGAGCATTACTGCCCCATTACCCAATAGAAAAATCAGAGATAAGAGCATGCCGCATGGTATTCCCTGCTGGAGAGAAAACCGGTTGGCACCATCACACAGTAATTAATTTTGGAATTGTCGAACAAGGCGACCTGACCATCGTGTGCGAAGATGGCACCGAGCGAACTTTTCATGAAGGAGAGACCCTTGTGGAAGTCGTTGGCACTATTCATCGAGGTGAGAACAGAGGCAAAAAACCTGTTATACTCAATATGTTCTATGTTGCAACACCCGATGTAGAGGTTACAATTCAACACCCTGAAATACATTAAATCACATAATAACACTCATAACAAATGAAACAAACTTATTCAGAACAAGATATTCGAGATATTGTTGCCGCACAACGCCGTTTTTTCCGCACGGGCACTACTCTACCCGTCAAATGGCGTATTGAGCAACTGAAGAAACTCAAAGCAGCCGTTATTGCACATGCCGAGGACTTTACCGCTGCTTTGGCTGAGGACTTAGGACGTAGCGAAGTAGAGGCTTATCTCTGCGATGTAGGCCCTATCATTGTGGAGATAAACGAGATATTGAGCGGTCTGCGCCGTTGGTCAAGACCAGAACACCACTGGAGCGGACTGATGTGTTTCCCGAGTCTCATAACAAAAGTTTATAAAATGCCCTATGGTGTGTCGCTTGTTATCAGCCCGTTTAATTTTCCTATCTTGCTGACTATCGGCGTTGTGGCTGCAGCAATGTCAGGCGGCAACACGGTGGTAATCAAGTCGAGCTCGAAAACGACAGCATGTACTGCCGCATTAAAGCATTTCTTTGCCGAAGTATTTCCACCGGAATACATCACATTGATTGATGGAGGTCACGACGTGGCTGATATGTGCCTCGCGCAACGCTTCGACAAAATTTTCTACACCGGCTCACCGGCTGTTGGCAAGCATGTACTTGCCGAGGCTGCAAAAAACCTGACACCTGTAACATTGGAATTAGGTGGAGAAACTGGCAATTGGTGTATTGTGCGTAAAGATGCCGACCTGCGTGACGCAGCACGCAAAATAGCCTTTTTCAAACTTACCAATGCCGGACAGATATGTATCAATATCAACCAGATAGCCGTCGCTGAGGAAGTTGCAGACACCTTCATTGAAAATCTCAAAAGCGAATTTATCAGACAGATTGGCGAACATGCGGAAAACAACGATGAATATCCAAAAATGATTACCGATCAGGCATACGACAAATGCGCCAAAGAGGCAGAACTCTATCGTGAGCGGATTGTTTTCGGCGGTCGAGGCACAAAAGAGACTCGCAAATATGCCCCAACAATAATCTACCCCGTTGATATCAACGAACCTATCGTACAACATGAATTATTCTGCCCATTGTTGCCTATTGTGCCTTTCAAAGATAGTGAAATAGACAATCTAATGGATGTCATTGCTGAGCGTGAGCACCCTCTTGCCATGTATGTTTTCACCAAAGACATGCGCTGGGCTAACAGAGTGATGCAAACACAACAATTCGGTGGTGGATGTATCAACGAGGTATGTATTCACATCATGGTGAAAGGAGTACCCTTCAACGGCACAGGTCATTCGGGCATGGGTGCCTATCACGGTGAATGGGGTTTTCGAGAATTCACCCATCCTCAAACAGTATTGAAAGGCAGTACGATATTCAACCTACCACTGCGCGAACACCCATATAGCGGCGAAGCAGGTAAGAAAAAAATGCGAATGCTCAAACTTTTTGAAAGGTGAATACAATGTGAAAAGTGAAAGGAGTTATTGAAAGGTGAAAAGTGAAAGGAGCTATTGAAAGGTGAAAAGTGAAAAGTGGAAGGAAATTCTATCGGCCGTCATAATAAGAAATAAAACACCGCACAAAACTCTAACAATCAATCACTACACTAAATAAATCGCAGATTTTTTCAGCAAGAATCGCAGATTTTTTTCAGACAAGACAACACCGGTTTAGGAACATTTCTACAGCACTATCATCCTCAACACACTTTGGTAGTTGGAGGCAATGCGATGCCACTTGAAGAACTATTCAAAGGTGATACCGGAACTCTGCTATAACAAAAAAGTATTACTGACCACTTTTGGCAGTTTGAACCAATAATTTTGCAAAAACGAATAAAATTTTATAATCATGAAAACTGTAATACTGAAATGGAACCCTGCATTTTCGTCTTATTCGATGATGCATTATTTAGAGGACATGTATCGTCTTCGCGAAGAAGATAATTTCGACTACAACTGGTTGGTATGGGACTGGCGTGAGATACACAAGGGCGACCGTTTCTTCATGGTAAAAGTCGGAATGTATGGTCAGACCGGTATCGTTTCTTCCGATACAATAACCTCAGAGCCATACAAAGAAGAAGATTGGTCAGGCAAAGGTCGCGAGACGTATTATGTAGATTTTCTGCCCGATGTGCTGTTGAATCCCGATGCGTTGCCGATATTGATTTGCAGCGAATTAGAGCAAGCCATTCCTGACTTTGAGTGGGCACGCGGTCATTCAGGCTTAGTACTCACCGACGCACAGGCACAGAAATTAGAAGAAGTATGGACTGCGTTCTTGTCAAAGAATAAATCATTATTTGATAACGCCCTTGACAAAAACTATCCCGAGGATTTGATATACATAAGCGAGTATTAGGAAGATTGCAGAATAGCCACCAGACTGCATTGATGTACTAAAAGGAAAACAAATTTAATTCTCTTACCATTATGAACACACTCATTCAACTTTTCCAACTGCACAAAGCATGGAAAAACGACTTGCCACAAGATAGTGCAAAATTATACAACGACTTATGCAACCATTATTTAGAGGAGCATAACTTGAAAGCGCTTGGCAAACTCATTCTTTTTGCTAATAAGCAAGGATACTATGTCTTGAGAGACATGTCTAAAATGGTGCTGCAATCTATTGTTGACGGAATGAATTCTGCTATCAATGATAATAATATTCCAATGGTAGCAGTGTTTTCGCTTATTCTTTTCCATACAAAGAAAACGCTTTATATAGACAATGAGGAGATAGATTGGAAAAAACTATTCAATGTGGATAGCGAGATATGGTCAACCGATTTAACTAAGTATTCGTGGGTTATAAAAGAATCGGAAATGACAGAACTTTTCAACAATGAACTCTATGCTGTCATCGGACTTGAAATGCAACAATATCAATTGCTTTACGACCACTATTCTCAAACCAATAATCGTGCTGCACAAGCTTATTTGCTCACCATGATAGCTTTAGAAAACTATAGAAACCCTGACCTTGCAGCATTAGAGAATGTTATGCACGACTATGGAGATTTGCCGGTGGCAGGTGAAGCGGCCATCCAATACTATAGGTATAAAAAATGGAGTGATAGTGCTGCCGAATCCATAGACGAAGAAAACAAAATAGCTCAGTCACAATATCGTTTTTTGACGGATGCTATTAAAAGATGGGGCGATTGGTGTCATGCCGACCAACTGAAAGACTATCTAAAAGAATTGTGCTCCATTTCTATAGAAAATATCAATGATATTAAACAAGTTTGGTACGAGAGTCAACCCAAGCATATATGTCTAAAATGTCGTAATGCTCAAGAACTCAGCCTTATTGTATATGAAACAGCTCTAACCGCTTGGGACGCTGTTGATATGGATGATGAAGATAAAGTAGAAAAGATTATTGGCAACAAAAAACCTATTTTGCAACTTGAGGCTGAGAATCACGACATCGCACCATATCTTTTTGAAACTCGCGAGTTCAACTTAGATAGTCTTCCGATAGGGACATATATTATAGAGCTGAGAATAAACAATAAGGTCAGAAAATTCATTCGCCAGCAAGTAAGCAATCTCATGCTTGTTGCCAATGAGGAATCAGAGAAAAAGACACGTTTTGCCGTTCTTAATGCTAAGAGCGGATTTCCGGTTGAAGGTGCAGTTATCCGGAAAGTGGAAAGGTATAGTCATCGCAAAAACAATAAAACTTATACCGAGAATCTCTGTAATAAAGATGCGGAAGCTCTATTTAGATATAATCATTACGATGATATAGTTGCTTATACTCCAACTGACAAGTCGGCTTTATGTGACAATTTATATTCTTGGGTCAGTTGGAATAAGAACAGAGAAGAGAATCTCGTTAAGATTCTGACCGACCGCTCTATCTATCGCCCCGGACAATGTGTTCACATCGCCGTCTTGACCTATTTCAAAACAGACGACAATAAGCTGAATACAGTGGCTAAAATGCTTCCACTAATCATCACCGACGCTAAACACAAGACACTGCTCAAAAAAGCACTCACAACCGATGACTTCGGAGTAGCGCATGTCGATTTTTCTATCCCTGATGATATTCCAACAGGCGAACTTAATATAAATGCTGGCAATACCGCCAACTACTCGGCTCGTGTAGAAGAGTATAAACACCCTACTTTTGAGGTTACTCTGAATCCGTATCATCAATCTTATAAGGCAGAAGATACAATTCAACTCTCGGGACAAGCACAATCTTATGCCGGAGTACCTATAAGCGGTGCTATGGTCAAGTATAAGGTCGTTCGCCGTCGCGCCCACTGGTGGTGGTTCTATAGCCGATATTGGGACTACGAAGGCAGCCAATATGAACGAGAAGGAGAATATATTGACAATGGTACTTGTCTAACCGCCTCAGACGGATCGTTCTCAATGCAAGTTAAGTTGGAATTACCTTACGAAAAAGATGAGTATGGTTACTACGATTTTGTTGTTATTGCTGATGTGGCAGACAATACAGGTGAGACACATAGTGCCGAGATAGTGCTTCCGCTGAGTAATAGGGAATATTTTCTCTCTTGCAATGTGCCTGAGAAAAAAGAACTGCACGAGCAATCAAAATATCGAATCGTGCTGACCAATGTCGGGGGTGAGGAAATCCAAGCTCAAGTGCAAGTACAAATAGACGATAATAAGCCGCTTCTTGTTTCTCCTAATACCGACCTTCTGCTTCCGCAGTTAGGCATAGGCCAACATACTATTCAGATCAGTTACAAGGAAGAAAAGTTGGAGCGCTCTGTTTTGGTGGTTGACAAACAAAGTCTTAAGCCTGCGATTAAGACAGACGATTGGTACTATTGTTCCGCAAAGCGATTTACAAAAGACGAACCCATATATCTGCAAATCGGCACAAGCAGTTCTGACACCTATATCCTATATTGCATTTTATCCGACCGTGAGGTGATTGAGCGTGGACATGTTGTTGCTTCAGACGGTATGCTCAACCTACAACTGCAATTCAAAGACGAGTATAAATATGGTATTCGTGCTTGCTTTGCTTGGGTTAAAAATGCAGAATTCCATCATGCCGAGTTTTCTATTCTTCCACCCGAAGAAAAACTTGACCTGCAAATGCATTGGGAGACTTTCCGTAATCGACTTAAACCAGGAACGCACGAGACATGGCGACTCAGAATAACAGAAAACGACATGCCAATTGCCACCAACCTCATTGCCACACTCTATGATAAATCGCTCGAGCAACTGATACCGCACTCTTGGAAACATGTAATTCCTGACATTTCGTGGCATATACCCGACACGAAATGGAATACCTATGATATTCATGACAATAATATCCAATATTACGAGTATTACCTCTCATGTCCTAAATATGAATTTGTTCCAGATAATTTAGAGAAGGCATGTTGTAGTGCGGCTTCTCCAAGTGGATGTCCTGATGATGACGAGGAAAATGATCAAACAAACAAAAAGGTACAACTCCGCACCAATTTCGCTGAAACAGCTTTCTTTATGCCTCAACTGAGAACTGACGAAAACGGAGATATAAGTATAGAGTTTGACCTGCCTGACACCCTTACCACTTGGTGTTTCAAGGGCTTTGCTCACACCCGAGAGATGCACCATGCTTTCATCACTGACGAAGTAATAGCACAGAAGCCGATGATGCTTCAACCTAATCTTCCGCGATTTATGCGAGCTGGTGATGCAGTCGTGCTCTCCGCAAAAGTTACAAACCTCTCAGGAAAAGATCTTGCAGGCATAGTGCAAATCAGTCTTCAAGATGCAGAATCAGAGCAGGTCGTTTTTTGCGCTGAACAACAGGTTAAAATATCTGCTAACCAGACTGAAAATGTGGCATTCAATTATGCAGTATCGTCAGAATATAGTTCATTGATTTGCACAATAGTAGTTATAGGTGAGGACTTCTCGGATGGCGAACGACATCAAATACCTGTTTTGTCGAACACAGAAGAAGTAGTTGCTACCCATACTTTTTCGCAGACGGAAGTTGGCAAATATGCGTTTCCCGTTCAAGACCTTGTGCCTCAGTCGTCAACACATCGAAGGCTTTCAGCTGACTATACAGCCAATCCTTTCTGGCTCGCCTACAAGGCACTACCGCAGATAGTAGAACCTAATCCCGAGAATGTTATATCTATCGTCATAGCACTATATTGCAGCTGCCTTACCAAGCATATCCAACGCCTGCTTGCGATGACTGATATTGGTGAGACATATAAAACATTTGACCTGATAAGCAAACTAAAGCGGTTGCAAAAGCAAGATGGTAGCTTTGCATGGTATATCCACATGCACTCATCTTCATTCATAACCGCAGAAGTGATGATGCATCTGTCAAGACTTGTTCATATCACACAAGATAGCAGTGCATTAGAAAAAATCATGAGCAGTGCAAATGCATATTTAGACATACAAATGTGCAAAGAAGTAAAGGAACTCAAGAAACATGAGAAAGAAGGAAAGACGACATATTTCCCGAGTTATACCTGCCTGCAACATCTCTATAACTGTGCTTTGCAGAAGCGAGAACTAACCGGTGAAACGAAGGAAGCGTACGATTATTTGGTGCAACTGCTCAAGAAAGACATTCACATTCAGACTATTCGCGAGAAAGCCATGACAGCACTTATTTTGGAATATAATGGTGAACATCGTCGTGCTGCTATCTATGCAGAAAGTCTCTATCAATATACCACATTTGAGCCACAAAAAGGACGCTGGTTTGACACGCCGCGCGCTTCGTATTCATGGATGAGTTATAAGATTCCTACACATGTCTTAGTCATGGAAGTGTTGCACACACTTCGCCCTGACGACAGCCAAACACTTGGCGAGATGCAGATATGGCTCTTGCAGGAAAAGCGAACTCAACAATGGGAGACACCGCTTGATAGTGTGAATGCCGTTCATGCACTGCTTTTCACAAATAAAGAGCATCTTGCGGCAGAGAACATGTTCAATGCTGTTCAGATTTATGCAGATAACGCATGTCTGTCTATAGAGTTTCAAGGGCGAGAAAAATCAGCACATGTCGATTTGGAGAACAACACCAAACAGGTTGTTTTCAACAAACTCACTCAAGGTCTGTCATGGGGTGTTGTGAGCGCTCAGTTCATACAACCGCTGCAAGACGTTACGGCGCAAGGCGGCGATATGATACTCCGAAGAGAAATACTCACCGATACGGAAAACCTGCATGTAGGCGACCGCATACGTATTCGACTTGAGTTGGAGTGCAAACGCAACTTCGACATGGTCGAGATTCGTGATGTCCGTGCCGCATGTATGGAGCCTGTTAACCAACTGACAAGGAACGACAGTTTCGTTCATATAGCACCGCACGACACCGAAACCATTTATTCCTACTTAGGTCTGAGCGAAGGCACTCATGCAATCGAAACCGAGTATTTCCTTACTCGCCCCGGAACCTATCAGTTAGGACTTGCCACCGCACAATGCTGCTACGCTCATGAGTTCCGCACCACTGCACCAAGCGAAACGATTGTGATAAGAGAATGAGATAACTAAGGAAACTAAAATTTGCATAAATACAAAAGAAAGAGTAACTTTGCAAAAAAGATAATTCGGAATAACGGCAACGTCAATTAGCTCGAATACTATTCGGGACAACGAACGCTGATAAGTTAGCATTAAGATAAAAAACAAACTTAAATAAGCATTAGAACACAAAACATGGCAGACGAACAATGGCATTGGCAGGAGCCTGGTACGGCATGGAAAGGCATCGGCATTTACCATGTGACGCTCGTGGTGTCAAGCCGAGAACCGCTACTCGGAGAACTCGTCATTCCTGATAACGATCCGGAACAAGCGAGAGTGGAACTTAGCGAGTTGGGACTTCGTGTAAAAGCCTGTGTGAATGAGATTCCGAAACGGCATAAGGAAGTAAGAATAATAAAACTGAGAATGATGCCCGACCATGTGCATGTTATCCTTTATGTGACTCAGACCATGGATGTAAGCATCAAAATGTTGGTGCGCGGATTATGGCAAGGGGCAAAGAAAGCAGGGCGAGAATACTCAGCATCAATCAACCAAATATCAAAATGTACAACGTCAATTAGCCCGAATACTATTCGGTACAACCAACGTTGCCTAAGTGGAGAGGATTCAGTTTGCCAAAATAAGCCTTGTGAACCGATATTTTCTGAGATGCCTTTTATTCGCCCCATGTCGCGACGAGGGCAGCTGCAGGCTATGATTCGGTACGTCGAAATGAATCCACAGCGGTTAGCCACCAAACGTCTTATGCCCGGTCTCTTTCGCGTTCAGCATAACATCAAAATAGCAGGACGCGAATATAGCGGTGTGGTCAATATAGCATTGCTGCAAGAAGAGAAATACCGCCCCGTACATGTGCGCCGAACGATGTTAGAGGCAGCAGGACACGGCGAGATACTGCCTTTGCGTGACTATATGAACAGCTGTGTAATAGCAGCACGGCATGGTACGGTTATGGTTTCGCCTTTTATCTCGCAAAAAGAAAAAGAAGTGATGGCTGTGCTTTTAAAAGAGAAACTCCCGTTTAGCTATCTCGCCAACAATGGTTTTCTGGAATATTATAAGCCTCAGGATAGTCTGTTTGATGCTGTAGCAGAAGGACGAGTGTTGATTCTTAGTCCATGGGAGCATGATGCTGAAAAGAAACATATCAGCCGTGCTGACTGTATTGCGCTGAATACAATGGCGGAGGAGATTTGCAAAAGTGAGAGAAGTAAAGAAAACTTTTAGTAATTCAAATAAAGTATATTCACACTTTTGCAAAAAAAATGTAACTTTGCAAAAAATTAGCATTGTTGCATTATTAATTTGAATTTAAGATTGATAAAATAATGCAAAACCATAAAATTAATTTTGTATTACTATTATGATGAACTACGAAATTATATCTGACAGACAAGAACATGTGTTGCGCTACCTGACAGAGCACAACATCCCTTTCACAACCTACAATCACCCCGAAGGTAAGACTATTGAAGAAGCTAAGCGGTGGTGGAAAGACGATGGCTCGGTGCATTGCAAAAACATCTTTATGCGCAACCATAAAGGCGATCAACACTATCTCATCTGTTTCCCTTGCGACGACGACCTCGCCATTCATGACATTGAACATTGGCTCAAAGATATTCTTGTCTCACAAGGACACCGCGCTCCGGGGAAATTATCTTTCGCTTCACCTGAACGCATGATGCGCTATCTCGGTCTTGAACCCGGTAGCGTAAGCCCTTTCGGACTTATCAACGACACCGACCACCATGTGATTCTCTTTCTCGACAGTCGTCTGAAAGATGCCGCATCACTGAGTTTCCACCCTAATGACTGCCGCGGAACAGTGGTAATCTCTCAAGACGCCTTCCAACACTTCCTCAACAGCGTTGGAAACAAAGTGGAATATATCAACACTCAAAAACAATTATAATTATGAGAAAACTTTTTTTTATTCTTGCAGCTGCTATGCTTGCAACTGGAGCTATGGCTCAAGGACCTCACAACAGGCACCACGGGGGACACAGCAATCACGGCTATCACCACCGCCCACCGGTTGAACAATATTATATTGAATGTGCGTCAGCTGAACAAATGCAAATGGTGATACAGACTCTTAAAGCGCAATCGTTTGACGACAAGAGACTTGAAATAGCCAAATTATGCGTTACTATCGGTTATTTTTGCACTGACGATATGGCGGTAATGGCTAATACTTTTTCTTTCGACGACAATAGATTGGCTTTTTTGAAATATGCTTATAATTATTGCCTTGACAAAGAAAATTATCCTAAACTGCGCAACTGCTTCACTTTCTCTTCTAACTATAATGAGCTGATGGACTATATCTATCAGTGACATATTTTGCACTGAAGAGCAACAAAACAGCTAACAAACGATGAAAATATAAAAATGAATAGGCGAGTTATAGGCATTGGAGAGACAGTGCTTGATATTATTTTCAAGAACGACGAACCTCAGACAGCCATTCCCGGAGGCTCGACTTTTAATAGTATTATCTCGCTCGGGAAAGCCGGTGCGCAATGCATTATGGTGACAGAGATTGGCGACGACCATATAGGCGACATGATATGCAACTACCTGATTAAAAACGGAGTATCAACAGAATATGTCTGTCACCACAAAGGTATCAAGTCGCATCTCTCTCTTGCTTTTCTGAACGAAAACAATGACGCACAATATGTTTTCTACAAAGACCATGCTTCAGTTACATTAGATAACAAGACGCCTGATTTCCGGCCTACAGATATAGTGCTGTTCGGTTCTTTTTTTGCTATCAACCCTACTATTCGTCCAAAAGTTAGGGAAATGTTGCTTTCAGCTCACAACGCCGGTGCATGGCTCTACTACGACATCAATTTTCGCAAGACACATATCCCCGACATCCCGCAAGTGATGAGTAATATTGAAGAAAACATGCGTCTTGCCACACTTGTACGCGGCTCAATGGAAGACTTTGCCTATCTTTACAATTTGCAAGACACAGATGCCATTTATGAGCGAGTAAGACCATTCTGTCCTAATCTCATTCTAACAGATGGCGCAAACGGAATACTTTTCTACACTACAAAAGGCTGCCGACATTACCCGGTTAGAAAGATAACGACAGTAAGCACCGTAGGTGCCGGCGACAACTTCAACGCAGGATTTATTTACGCCCTTCTGCACGACATAACGAGCCAAGATGTACGCATAGACATGGCGCAACGTTGGAGTCAAGATGTATGCCAACAGATAGGCAACAACATAAGCGATGAATTAGTTGAGCAACTGAAACAACGCTAATCGACAAAAAAGAGAGCTCCTTGCAGGAAGCTCTCTTTTTGCGGAAGGAGGGGGATTCGAACCCCCGGTACGGTTACCCGTACGACAGTTTAGCAAACTGTTGGTTTCAGCCACTCACCCATCCTTCCGTAGCTGAAAAATTACGGCAAACAAGGGTTGCCCCAAATTTGCGGTTGCAAAGTTAACACTTTTTTTTATTCCGACAAAACTATTTCAATTTTTTTTGCTATTTTGTGTTTAAAAATTTGCAATGTGCACTTAACAATTCAAAAATTGATTTGCATGATATGAAAAAAAACATTAACTTTGCAAAACCAACAATATAGAGAGACAGAAAACAAATAACAATTTATAAATAAATTCAGAAATGTTAATTCAAAATGTTCATGCTCGTGAAATTCTTGATTCACGCGGCAATCCTACCGTAGAGGTAGAAGTTACTCTTGAGTGCGGCGTAATGGGTCGTGCAAGTGTTCCATCAGGTGCTTCAACTGGTGAAAACGAGGCTCTTGAGCTTCGCGATGGTGACAAAGGTCGCTATCTTGGTAAAGGCGTATTGAAAGCTGTTGAGAATGTCAACACAATCATCGCTCCTGCATTGCAAGGTATGTGTGTTCTTGACCAACGCGCTATAGACTACAAGATGCTTGAGCTTGACGGCACTGCAACAAAATCAAAACTCGGTGCTAACGCTATTCTTGGTGTCAGCCTTGCTGCCGCTCACGCTGCTGCCGAATATCTTGAGATACCTTTGTATCGTTACATTGGCGGTGCTAATGGTCATGTTCTTCCTGTTCCGATGATGAACATCATCAATGGTGGTGCTCACTCAGATGCTCCTATTGCTTTCCAAGAATTCATGATTCGTCCTGTTGGTGCATGCTGCGAACGCGAAGCCATCCGCATGGGTGCTGAAGTGTTCCATGCTTTGGCTAAACTCTTGAAAAAACGTGGTTTGAGCACAGCCGTAGGTGACGAAGGTGGTTTTGCTCCTGCTCTTGATGGTATTGAAGACGCTCTTGACAGCATCTGCCAAGCTATCAAAGACGCCGGTTATGAACCGGGAAAAGATGTTAAGATTGCTATGGACTGCGCTGCTTCTGAGTTTGCATTCAACGAGAATGGCGAGTGGTTCTACGACTATCGCCAACTCAAAGACGGCAAGAAGAAAGATCCTAACGGCAAACGCCTTACAGCAGCAGAACAAATTGACTATCTCGAGCAACTCATCACCAAATATCCTATCGATTCAATCGAGGATGGTCTTGATGAGAACGATTGGGACAACTGGGTAAAACTGACTGCACGCATTGGCGACCGCTGCCAATTGGTAGGTGACGACTTGTTTGTTACTAATGTTAAGTTCCTCGAAAAAGGTATCAAGATGGGTGCTGCCAACTCTATTTTGATTAAGGTTAACCAAATAGGTTCGCTCACTGAAACACTTGACGCTATTGAGATGGCTCACCGCCACGGCTACACAACTGTTACCTCACACCGTTCAGGCGAGACAGAGGACACAACAATTGCCGACATCGCAGTAGCAACAAACTCAGGACAAATCAAGACCGGTTCAATGTCGCGTACCGACCGTATGGCAAAATACAACCAATTGCTCCGCATCGAGGAACAACTTGGTGCTTGCGCTGAATACGGCTATCGCAAATTGAAATAATTTGTAGAACATATAGAGTAAAAGCAGTGGCTAATGTCACTGCTTTTTTTGAGCTATAATGCGATATTTTGTGATTTCTTACCTTTTGAGTATCTTCGAACTATCTTCGTGTTTCTTTGGTAAATTGTCCTATAATACAAAAAAAATCTGGCATTTTTTTCCAACCAAATCATTGTTAATTTTGTGACTAAATTTTCCCACTCCCCAAAAAATACTGCATAGCCGTTTAATATCAATATATATAATTATGCCAACCCTCTTAATTTCAGATATATAGTAGTTGCACATTGCTCGACATTCGAGTTAATAGCATAGTAAATAATTTTAATATGCAACCGTTAAAGCGGTTTTTTGCCTTTAAATCAGACATTAACAAGTCCCTATAATTTGACACATTAACTACTTGCGAAACTTGGATTTGTTATATTATGCTTATTTTCAATAACATATCAATGCATATATGTTTTTTTTATCGGACACCAATATTTTGCTATTTACCATTTAGACATTTGTGTGGGGATAAAATGTAGGGGCGTACACTCTGGTACGCCCCTACAATGATAATTTTACGCAAGAGATTAATCTTCAAATTCTCAAATCTTCAAATTTAATACAGAATCTTTATTCTGCGGTCTTTGCGTTTCATTTTGTCGTTAGGCGAATATTTGATTACATACCAATGACCTTCTTCAAAATTGCCTGCAGGGAATGGAACGGCATTTTGCTGAGCAGGCACAGGAACAGAAGCAACAAGATGACCGAAGGCATCGTAGAAATACAATGTTGATGTGCCGTCAGCAACAGGAACATAAATCATTCGTTGCTGTTTGTTATAGTACATGCCGCCTTCTTCGACCTCAACTTCCATAACTCCATAGGTCAAATCGCGATCGCCGGTATTGCCTTCTAATGTAGAAAATTCTATTGTTGCCGAAGCATCTGTCAGGTGGGTTCTGCAATAGGCACGAGCTTCATCTGATGCTGCAACATAGAAATAATATTTGGCATTAGGATTGAGATTGCCAACATGATAAGTCTCAATTTGACCACTCTTGAGGGTAGTTGATTCAACTCTCACATTTTTGTTAGGGAATACGTATGTTATTTGTTTTGCCATATTGGCTGTAAAGGCATCTATGACAAATCCTTTTCCGTTAACTGTTGTTGCCGTCAAGCGGAACTGCGACAAACCGAGACTCTCATCAACATCGAAAGTCAAAAATCCTTTTTCTGTTTTTGCGAGGATGGTTATTTCATTCACCACACTTACCCATTTCTTGCCGTTGTAACCTTCTAATTTGAGTTTGCCAATGACGGCATCGCTCGGTGATACATTGTAAGGTGCAACCCAGAATGATATTTGATTTACATTGGCCGGATATGTTTCGGTTTCGACATATTCACCTGAATTATTGAAATACAAGCTATAGTTGCCGTCTTGTTTATAGGTACGAGTTGTACGATTGAAGTTACTCTTCCATCCTGCAATTGCCACCTTTGAGGCATCAGCAAAATCCTCGAAACTCTGCGTTTGCGATGAAGCATTGTCGCTCATCTGATATAGTGTGAGATAATAATCTGTTGCATCATTGACACTTTTCCAATTCAATTCAGCCGAATAAGGGGTTACATAAGTAGGATTGAGTGCCGCAGGAACAGACATTAAAGATTTCTGCGGGGCATAGCCTGTAACAGCCAATACCTGCATATTTGAGCCATGACGGAAAGTCAGGACTGCGTCAATTGCTTTATCTTCACAATATGGTTTTGTTGGAGCAAACACAACATAGAACTTATGATTTAGTTTTGCCTCTGTGAGTTTGATTGAATATGATCTTGATACGCTATTTATAGACGAATCAGCAGAGAATCTAAATTGCTCTTTGTTAGATGTAATGGTAATTACAGAATCCTCAAGACTGAGTGAATCAGCTTTCAGAGTAATGCTTTGTATAGCATAATCAGTTTTTGAAGAATTGATTTTTTTGTTTTCGTACCATATATCTGTTACAAAAGTATTGAGCTGTTGTGGCACTACATTGAATTCTTCTTCTTTGTATGTAAAGGTCATATTGACACCTGTCTGAGCGATATTGTAGATAGGTTGATTGATATTTGTTCCATCAACCAACATAGGAATGAAAACATTTTTTTGTGCTCCGTAGGTATCATTGGCACTACCTGCTGTTCGTTTATTGCCTGTTGCCGACTCAACATAGAACAACAAATTAGGAGATGTGTTCGGTCGGTTTGCGAGCCATATTCCGTCGTCATAAATCACATGCCATACCAATAGGCCCGTTCCTGGAACACTTGTTGTCGTGTTGTCCCAACCCACTCTTTGTCTGTTTTCAAGCAAGAAATATTCTGCTTTTGCAGTTGGGTCGAGCGAGTGTCGGTTTTGAGCTATCATATAACTTGTAGTTCCTTCTAATGCAACAGGCAAAAGGCTATAGCTACCCGGCATAGTCAGTTGCTCAACTTTTCTCCAGCCTAACCACCAGCGTGAATGTGAGCAATAAGACGGAGGTGTGGCACCAGAATATCTTTCAGGACCATTGTATGAGCCATTGCACATAATGTCCCATGTTCCGATTGTCTCGCCTGATTTATAAGATGTGTCGTAATAGTCCGGCAAACCGAGCACATGTCCAAATTCGTGACAGAAAGTTCCTATAGTTGCCATTCCTGTACTTCCCGAGCCACCGCGCAACTCTGACGAGCATGCATAACCACTCAATTTTTTGCCATCAAACTCTACATTCTGGCTGATGTTTGATCTATGCGACCATATTGCATCAGTTATATCGGACTGCGCCTGATCGTGTCCGGCAAAGAACACAAATACATTGTCGATTACGCCATCACCATCGTAGTCGTATTTTGAAAAGTCCACGCCGGCAGCATCTGCCAAATCGCAGGCACCAATAATCATTTGGTCGGAATTAGTAGAGTGATTGTCGCCATCATCTGCACCATAATAAGCACGCTCACGAGGCAGGTCGTAAGGACCTACTACATCAAAATCAGGCTGGAAAAGGCTGTCAGATTGTGCTATAAAGAAATCACGACACGAACCACGGTTATTATTTTTTGAATATCCCGAGAGATTGCACAAATCGTCAAACTCCTGACGCGCATTCTCAGTGATAAACTTAACATCACTATAATTGACCAGTATAACCAAACTGCGTGGAGAGCCTAACAATGGGAAACCACGTGACAACTGCTTCTGTTGCGGTGCACGGCGCTGCGTTACAGCGATTTGGTCGAAGGGCAACTCAGTAGAAAGAGTAGCCACAAAATTTTGCTCTGCTGTCCCACGAAAATCTGCATTGTGGGCAACAACAGACGTAAGATTTTGCGAGCCATCGGTATTGTACTTTGTATAGACATACTCTCCTTTGTCATTACGTGCAACAAAATGATTGTCAAGAGTAGTCTTGTAAGAAAAATGTTCGTTACCATGCAAGCGAATCGTCAGCGTTGTTCCATCCGGTTGCTCTACTTCAATAGGGAAAGGAGTTGCTATATTGGCAAAAACACTACATGAAATAAAGAATAGCAGGGAAAAAAGTAAAAATTTTTTCATATTTTAAATAATTTGTTTCTAAAAAGCATATAAAACGCGCAAAGTTACAACATTTTTTCCAAAAAGCCAACCTTTTGCAAGTATTTTTTGCTTTTTTGCATAAATTTGATATAAAACAATGTTTGGCACGATATTTGAAAGTAAAATTAACAAGAAAAGGCTTATGCCTAAAAATTGTATAACACTCAAACATTTTATGCTTTATGAAAACGCAAGTAACTACCCTGATTGCCCTGCTTTTGGCACTAACCCTCAACACATGGGCGGATGAGACTATCACGGTTACTGCCACACAAAACGAAATCGCCGAACAACTTGACTTGAAAGCAGTTGCCAACATCTTCGGCGAAGCAAAGAACCTCGAGGAATTTGAGCGAACAATCAATAATGATAGTGCTCACATCAACAATCTCGACCTCAATGGCGATGGTCAGGTTGATTATCTGAGAGTGATTGAAACAGCTGAAGGCAAGAAACACCTTATTGTTATACAAGCTGTTCTCGCTCAAGACATATTCCAAGATGTTGCAAGCATATATGTAGAAAAAGATGAAGCCACACAACAAACTACAGTTCAGATTGTTGGCGATGAGTACATCTATGGAACCAACTACATAATTGAACCTGTATATGTTGTACAACCTGTCATTTACGATTGGTTCTGGGGTCCGACATGGTACGCATGGTACTCACCATACTACTGGGGATATTACCCAGTTTGGTGGCATCCTTACAGCTGCTGGGCGTATGATGTTTATTGGCACCATATCTACACATGGCATCACCATCGTCCATATTGCTCCTATCGTCATCCAAAGGAGTTACACCATGGTTTCAGGAGCATGCACAACGGAAGTAGCCGCCGCGACTATGCCACACGTCATCCGGAAAGAAGTTTCCAAAGTCGCAACACAGGAGTGCGCAACGCAAGAAATCTCGAAAGCAATAGAGTTGCCACCAACACTCGTGCAGCCAATGCAGCAACACGCTCAGGTCATAGTGCAGCAAGACAAGGCAACTCGCGCACATTCAATAGTAGCAATGTCAGAACCAACACACGCCTGAGCAACACCACACGCACCACCGGCACACGTGCAGGAAATGCAGCCTCACGCTCAACAGCATCGACGACACGCAGCACAACAGCACGAGCACAAAATGGCAACACACGCAGTTCGGCTACAAGCACTACCACAACAAGACAAAGCGGTAATCGTACAAGCGCCACAACGACAAGAAGCACATCTAACGGAAATGCAACACGAAGCAGTGCAACAACACGAAGCACAACCGCAACAACGACACGAAGCAGTGGGACATCAGGACGAAGCTCAGCAACACGCAGTTCAAGTTCGAGCACCACAACGAGAGCAAGCAGCCCGACAACGACACGGAGTTCTTCAAGTTCGTCAACTCGCTCGTCAAGCACAAGCACACGCAGTAGCGGTTCATATAGCGGAAGCTCTTCAACACGCAGTAGTGGCTCATACGGGGGCTCAAGCACCAGAAGTAGCGGTTCTTACGGAGGAGGAACACGCAGCGGTGGAGGATCTTACGGAGGAGGCTCAAGAGGAGGAAGTTCCGGTGGCGGAGGCTCACGCTCAGGAGGCGGAAGCTCAAGAAGATAAGAACCAAAAAACTCAGTCTAACACAAATAAATGCTTTAATTCTTTGCAAAATACAAAAAAAATGTTATTTTTGCATATCAAAACTTAACAACTCAAAAATATGAAACTGAAATACATTATTTGTGCTGCTATGGTCGCTATCATGACAGCCTGCGTGGTAACAACTCCGGTTCAAACCAAGACAAAGACTGTTGTTGTTTCGCAACCTACAACAACACAAACTGTTGTTGTCAATCAACCACGCAACACTCAAACCGTTTATGTTACTTCAACAAACGACCTGAGTTACGACCTCGACCTGCAAGCCGTGGCAGTAGCCTTTGCCGAAGCTCGCACAATGGAAGAATTTGAATGGTTCCTCAACGACTACACCCGCCAAATCAGTAACCTCGACCTCAATCGCGACGGATATGTCGATTACCTGCGCGTTGTCGAGCAAATCACCGGCGGAACACACGTCATCATTATTCAAGACGTGTACGCTTTGAATGCCTATCAAGATGTGGCAACAATAGTTGTTGAAAGCAACTACTACGCTCAAATCATCGGACACCCGTTTATCTATGGTACTCAATACATCATTGAGCCAACTTTCGTTCATCGTCCAACAGTGTATAACTATTGGAACACCTATTATACACCATGGTCGTCGCCCTACTACTGGCAACACTACCCTGCTCACCACCAATATTGGAAGCCAAAACCATATAACGACTACTCAACACATATCGACATCTACATCACCAACCACTACTACTGCTCCAATTTCAGTTATGCCACATCCTACCATTACACCAACTACACAACTTACTACGAGACCTATCAACGCAACGACTATGGCAGGGCACATCCTAACCAATCATTCTCTTCGCGTGCCTCTACAGCTCAAAACGGAACACGAGCAGCCAATGCAAGTCAACTTTCAGGAACACGCAACATAAGCAACACACGAAGTGCCACAACAAGTTCCAACCGCGGAACAGTAACCTCAACACGAAGTGCAGCCAACGAATCGTCAACAACCACGACACGGACGAGCGGAACAACAACACGAACAACAAGTAACACACGCGCCACACAAAACAACACAACCACAACGACCAACACACGAACTACAGCATCACCCACGCGAACCAAAACAATAACAGAAACAACCACTTCGACCCCGACCTCAACCAACACGCGCAAAACAACAACTACCACAACAACCAATCGTTCGACAGGCGAGCGCACAACAAAAAGTAACACTACCGAACGCTCAACCACAACAAACAACAACCGCACCACAACCACCACAACACGAACCAATACCACCCCGACTTCAACCAACACGCGCACATCAACCAACACGACACGCTCGACAGGCAATAGTTCAAGCACAAGAAACAGTTCTACAAACACACGCAGTTCAAGTAATAGCTCAAACACAAGAAGTAGCTCAACAAATACTAACACTCGCACAAACACAACTTCTGCAGGTTCGCGTTCAGCAAACACACAAACCAACACACGAAGTGCAGGTACAAGCACGAGAAGATAAACAATTAAACACTATGCTACTATGTTTGGATTAGAATTATGGCATATATGGGCTCTTGTGGCTCTATTCTTTGTCATTCTCGAAATTTTCACATCAGGCTTTGCCGTAATGTGCTTCTCCTTTGGAGCCATTGGTTCAGCAATATGCGCAGCATGCGGACTCAGTATGCTTTGGCAACTGATAGTCTTTGCTGTCGTAACAGCACTCGCTTTTGTATTCGTCAGGCCATTAGTTATCAAAATGTTTTTCAAAGGTAATGAGGTCAAGACAAATGCCGATGCCATCATAGGCAGAAAAGCACGCGTGTCGGAGCGTATTGACAACGCAGCCAACACAGGTCGTGTGGCTATTGACGGCGACGATTGGAAAGCTGTTTCAGCTGACGGACAGACGATAGAAATCGGTGAGACGGTAGAAATCATAAGCCGAGACAGCATCATTCTAACAGTAAAAAAATAATTAACACCTAAATTTATTCTAATTATGGGATCTTATGTAATTTTAGGAGTAATAGCACTACTTGTAGCTATCTTCGTAATCCAAGGCTTTAAGATTATTCCACAAGCCGAGACAAAAGTTGTTGAGCGACTTGGAAAGTACAATCGCACACTTGAATCAGGTATCAACATCATCTGGCCTATCATCGATAGTGCTCGCAAAATCACAACTCGTTATGCATCCAACGACCTCAACGGACGCATGCGCGTTACAATCAAGACAACCGACCGTATTGACCTGCGCGAACAAGTCTATGATTTCCCGAAACAAAGCGTTATTACCAAAGATAATGTAACGACCACCATAAACGCCCTGCTCTACTTCCAAATCGTTGATCCTGTCAAGGCTGTTTATGAAATTGACAACCTCCCGAACGCTATTGAGAAACTGACTCAGACCACTCTGCGTAATGTCATCGGTGAGTTGGAACTCGACGAGACACTTACATCACGCGACACGATAAACTCCAAGCTTCGCGCCGTCCTTGACGATGCTACCAACAAATGGGGAGTAAAGGTTACACGTGTTGAGTTGCAAGACATCACCCCTCCTGACAGCGTACGCGATGCAATGGAACGCCAGATGCAAGCCGAGCGCGAACGCCGTGCACAAGTGCTCAAAGCAACAGGTGACAAGGAAGCTCTCATTCTCGAATCAGAAGGTAAGAAAGCAGCTATAATCAACAAAGCAGAAGCCGACAAACAAACCAAGATTCTTGAAGCCGAAGGTGAGGCAGACTCAAAACGTATCAAAGCAGAAGCTGAAGCACAAGCAATACAAATGATTGCAGCAGCAATAAAAGGCTCAGGCATGTCGCCAGCCAACTATATGCTTGCAGAAAAATACATCAACACACTCAAAGAAATGGCATCAGGACAAGACAGCAAGACAGTTTATATGCCATACGAAGCATCTGCCATGTTGGGCTCTGTCGGTTCTTTCAAAGATATGTTCGACAAGAAGTAACACATTTTACATATTAAATAAAAAAGTACCCGTTGTGGGTACTTTTTTTATTTACGATTTGGGGTTTATTTTTATTAGTGTCCGGTTAATCTTTGTTTTCCCGTAGGGAAAATCTTTTAAGTTGAAAATTGAAAGGAACCTTTCATTTTTAATCTTTCACTTTTCATTTTTTTAAAAATTTCCCGTAGGGAATTTCTTTTAAGCCATTGATATTAAGATATTAAAAGAAAATCCCTATGGAATATAAATTTGTAATTAACCTGATTATTCTATTAAAGTTTCCCACATTATTAGGAGTAAGAGATATAGAGTTATCAATCGCTTTTCAACCGCTAAAGCGGTTGGGAGAGATGGAATAAATATAAATTTTCTATTAATAAAAAACCACTAAAGCTTTTTTTTACCTTTGAAACTAAAATAAACAATGGGATTAGAATCTGACATAATCAAGTTCCTATAATTTGACACATTAAATACTTGCGAAAATTGATTTATTTATTATGCGATTGACTTGAATATTGATCAACGTGCAACCACTACGTGGTTGAAATTAAGGTGTTTAGCAATTATATCTATTACTATACAACGGCTAACGCCGTAATTTTAGAAGTGGGAAAGTTTAGTTATTCTATTAAAAGAGAATCGCTACGCGATAGGCATTAAATAACTGCCATAATCATATATCTGTTGTATTTACCATGTGCGAAACTTGAATAAATTGAGTAATTAGTAGATATATAATTGCCTTATTTGTCAATAATTTTGCACAAAGTTAGTTGTCGTTTTACGTTTTTTGGGGGGGATTTTTTACCTGTAGAGTATCTTCTTATTATCTTCGAATTATCTTCGTGTTTGATAGTTATTTTTTGCGGCGGCAGTACCTCAAGTTTTGGTATTATTTTCCAACAAATGGAATGGTGCTGTTTTTTGTCATCAATTATCATCAATCATAAAGTATTAATTCGTTGAATTTGTGGAATTAGTAGATAAAATTTCCGTTTAATTCGTTGAATTAGTAGATAAAATCTCTGTTTAATTCGTTGAATTTGTGGAATTAGTAGATAACAATAATCGTGAAATTAATGGATAAATAATGAAAGGTCCTACAACAGGTGTTGTTTATTAAGTATAAACTACTTGCGATACTTAACTTTTATTAATACTGAACGGCTGCACAGTAATTTAACAAATGGGAAAGTGTAATAACAGCAATAGATGATTTGGGGCGAAAAGAACTGCTGCGGCAATATCATTGCCGCAATTATAAAAACGGCGGTTGAGGACATTTTGAATGCCAATTTTATCTATTAGTCCAATATTGTCTTCTATTGTTTGATATTGTCTTGAAAGCAAATTGTCTTCTTTTGTCTTCTAATTGGAAACTTAAATTGTGTTAAAAGTTTCCATTATTTATGTTGTTTAACATATTTGGCACATTTTTTGTTAAAATAATTGCCGATTTGTTAATGAAAATTATGGCAGACACAACAAGAACTCAAATTGTCAAGTTGGCGGCTCAACAATTCAAACAATACGGCATACGGAGTGTATCGATTGACGATTTATGCCGAATGCTTAATATGTCGAAAAAGACTTTCTACCTCTATTTCAGGCAGAAAGAAGATCTTATTGTTGCCGTGCTTGAGTTGATTGACAATTGTATTTCTGCCTACATGACGGAAAAGTTATCCGGCAAGTCGGCTCTTGAATGTGTGCGCATATTTGTAGATTCAATGAATGAGTTGAAAGACATACAGAATCAGCCTCCATTTATCTACGATTTGCGAAAGTACTATCCTGACATAAAGAACAAGCACGATGCCCAAATCAATGATATAGTACGCGAGCATATCAGCAACCACCTCAAAAAAGGTATTGCAGAAGGGATTTATCGGGATGATTTAGATATAGAGGCTTGTGCGTCGTATGTGACATTGGTAAATCAGAGCTGGGTATATGAGGCCTTTAACCCTCAATATATCACAAAAGAAAGATTACTCAAATTTATAACTAACAGCTTAATTCGTTCAATAATGACAGAAAAAGGGTTAGAAGAAGTGAGAAGCAGGATGAAAAGTGAAAAGTGAGAAGTGAGAAGCAAGATGTGAGAGATCTCTAAACTCTTACAGCGAAGCGGTATGACTTCTTACAGCAAAGCGGTATGACTTCTTACAGCAAAGCGGTCTAAAATTAAAATTACATATATGAAACAAAAAAAGATTCTACTAACATTAGCGTGTGTTTTTGCGACACTATGGCTTACGGCTCAAGAGGCTCCTAAAAGTCTGTCTTTGAGTCTTCAGGAAGCACAAGACTACGCTATTGCGCATAATGTTGATTTGCGCAACTCGTCGTTGCAGATACGCGAGGCCAAACTCAAAGAATGGCAAAGTATTGCTACAATGTTGCCTCAGGTTACAACCAATTTCCAATACATGAACATGTGTGGTTACACTATGGAACTTGGTATGGGCCCGATGAAAACCAACATTGCTATGCCTCCATACGGGAATTTCGGGCTTCAAACAGCAGTTACCATAAATGGTCAGACTGTTTTGGCTGTCTTGCTCCAACAAACGGCAAAAGACATGCAAGACATCAATTTTGAGCAAACACAACACAACTTGCGTATCAATGTGATGCAAAGTTATTTGGCTGTGCTTGTGACCGAAAGTATCGTTGCTTTGTTAGATAGCAGTTTGTCTAACCTCCAAGCACTTGCAGACATGACGCAACGTTCTGTTGAAGTTGGTGTGTCGGAACAAACAGCTGCCGACCAAATTTTGGTTCGTGTTTCAGCAATTAAAAACTCGCTTAATGCCAACAAACGTTCTGTACAAGTGGCCTACAATGCACTGCGCCTGATGCTTGACATTGATTCCGACACTGAGCTTCACCTCACACAGACGCTCGAAGAGCTATTGAGTGCTGAGGCTGCACTAACCATGCTGAGCAAAGATTTCGACATCAACCGCAATTTCAGTTATCGCTTGCAGTTGAAAAATACAGAATTGGCAAAACGACAACTGATTCTATCCACAATGGAATACTCTCCGACACTGAGTGCTTACTATCAGTATTCTGCTCGTAAATATTTTTCCAACGAGAGTACAATGAATATGCAAGCGCCTAATACAGTAGGGTTAACATTGTCTTTACCGCTTTTCACAAGCTTCAAATCGGGAGCATCAATAACAGAAAAGAAGCTTGCCTACGAGCGCGCACTCAACACACTTGACTATACACAAGACGCTCTTGGAGTTCAAGACAAACAACTCCGTTTCAACCTCGCTAATTCATACGAGACATATATCAATGAAGTAAAGAATATAGAGGTAACCAAACGAGTATTCAACAGCATGTCCAACAAATATCAATATGGCGTTGCTTCGTCGCTTGAACTCACCAATGCCAGCAACGACTTGATTGCAGCTCAAAACACCTACGTGCAAGCCGTTCTCTCACTGGTGAATGCACAAGTTGAGTTCATGAAATTTATGAATGAGTAGGTGAGATAATAGAAGTGAGAAGTGAGAAAATATAAGTGAGATAATAGAAGTGAGAAGTGAGAAGTAAGATATTAGAATTAAAAAAACATAAAATATATGAAATACAAATCGATTTTATTTTTATCTGTCTTGATGCTTGCAGCATGTGGTGGCAAAGAGACCACATCTACAGGTAGCGAACAAGAGCAAGCACAAGAACGTGTTGAAAAAGTGAGCACAACAAAGCTCAAAGCACGCGAGATTGAGCGTGTAATTTCCGTTTCAACCAACCTGCAAGGTTATTTGACCCAAAATGTTGCACCTTCAATTACGGGGCGTATTGAACATATCTATTGCGAGGTTGGTGACCGCAAGAAAGAAGGCGATATGCTTGTGCGTATGGACCAGACACAATTCAACACAAGCAAACTGACATACGGCAATTTAGAGATTGAATATTCGCGTATGCGTGCCTTGCGCGAGAGCGGAAGTGTCAGCCAACAACAATATGATCAGGTTAAGCTCCAATACGACCAGACAGCCGAGAACTTAGATTTCTTGCAAAAGAACACATACGTTAAGGCTCCTTTCTCCGGCGTTATATCTGCAAAGAATTATGAAGATGGCGAGCTTTACGGCGGGCAACCAATTCTGGTTCTCACACAAATCAACAAGCTCAAGGCTCTTGTTTCTATTCCTGAAACGTATTTCCCGCAAATCAAAGCAGGAATGGCACTGACTGTTTCTTCTGAGATTTATCCTAACAAGACATTCCCTGCAACAATAGAAGTTGTCTATCCTACCATCAACGCTCAGACTCACACCTTCGAGGCAAAGATAGTTATTCCAAACTCAGCTGAATTGCTTCGCCCCGGTATGTATGTTACCACCACTCTTGCTATCGGTCGCGACCATGCCATTGTTGTTCCATATCAAGCAGTAGAGAAACTTGTCGGAGCCAACGACCGCTATGTGTTTATCAATGAGAATGGTCGCGCCAAACGCGTTGCCGTAACTCTCGGACAGCGTTTCGACCAAGACATAGAAATCATTGCACCAGAAATCAAAGAAGGCGTGGAGATGGTTACCACCGGTCAGCACAAATTGGTTGACGGTGTGGCTATTGAAGTAGTTAAGACAACACAACAATAATACGGGAATTTACGAGATTTCCTGCTTTTCATCATTTAATATATTGGAATTATGGCAATATATAAAACCGCGATAGAAAAACCGGTAACGACAGCCCTTATTTTCGTTGCCATCATAGTGATCGGTGTGTTCAGTTTTTTGCGACTGCCTATCGATCAATTCCCTGAGATGGATCCTCCTTACATCACCGTGATGACCACCTACCCCGGAGCTTCAGCCTCTGAGATGGAGACCAACGTCACCAAAGTGATGGAGAATGCGCTCACCTCTGTTGACCACCTCAAACATATCACTTCACAATCAAAAGACAACCTCTCAATGGTTGTGCTTGAGTTGGAATGGGGAAGCAATATGGACGAGGCTGTCAATGACGTGCGTTCGTTTGTTGATATGACAAAGAATAATCTGCCCGACAACTGCGGGACACCGATGATTTTCAAGCTCTCCACCTCGTCGATGCCTATCTGTCAATATTCAATTACAGCAGATGAGACATACGCAGGATTGGACAAAATTTTGAATGACGAGGTTATCCCGCAACTGAACCAAATTGACGGTATAGGTAACTTGTCGCTTTCCGGTGCTCCCGACCGCTATGTATATGTCAACATCGACCAGCAGAAACTTGACGCATACGGTCTTACTCTTGAACAAGTAGGTAATGTTGTTGCAGCTAACAACTTGAACCTCTCGTCGGGTACAGTGAAGATGCCTCAAGAGCAATATCAGATGCAAGTGCGCTCAGAATATATTGAATCATCGGAGATAGGTGATTTGATGATAACTATGACGCCACAAGGCCAGCAAGTTTTTGTTCGTGATATTGCTGAGATTAAAGACACAATCAAAGACCTCTCGCTCGACGAAAAGACAAATGGTCGTGAAGCGGTTCGTTTGATTGTTGCCAAGCAAACCGGAGCAAACACCGTACAGGTGTGCCGCGATGTGCGCAAAGAATTGGCAAAGATACGAAAGCAATTGCCATCCGACGTGAAGATTGAGAAAATCTACGACTCATCAGAAAACATTCAAAACTCAATCAACTCACTTGAAGAGAGTATTCTCTACGCCCTATTGTTCGTTGTGCTTGTCGTTTTGTTCTTCCTTGGCAAATGGCGCGCAACAATAATTATCGGTATCACCATACCTATTGCCCTTATCGTGGCATTTATCTACTTAGGTATAGCAGGTTCGTCCCTCAACATTATCTCACTCTGTTCGCTCACCATAGCTATTGGTATGGTGGTTGATGATGCCATTGTGGTGTTGGAGAATATTACCCGACATGTTGAGCGCGGAGAGAACCCTCGTGAGGCCGCTATTTATGCCACCAACGAGGTTTGGGTCAGCGTCATAGCCACGACCTTGGTTCTTGTGGCAGTGTTCGTACCTCTGACCATGCTGAATGGTATGGCAGGTATTATGTTCCACGAATTGGGTTGGATTGTTACTGTTGTTTGCTGCACCTCAACTGTTGTGGCCATTACTCTAACTCCTATGCTCTGCTCAAAACTGCTCAAGGCACGTAAAGTACATGTTGACGAGAATGGCGACCTTATTGACGACGAAGCAAAAGAAAAGACATGGTACGACAAGACTGTGGTTAAATTCCTCGATAAAGTTGATGCTCTCTATGCTCGTTCTCTAAGCTGGTGTTTGAACCATAAAGCCCTGACACTTACCATACTGCTTGGTTTGTTTGTTCTCTCACTTTTGCCTGTCATCAATGGCAAAATCGGAACAGACTTCATGCAGCAACAAGACAACGGCCGTTTGTCAGTAACAGTTAAATTGCAACGCGGTACTCGTATTGAGGAAACGCTCAAGACAGCGCGCCGTCTCGAAACGCGTTTTGTTGAACTCGTTCCATATATTGAACTGATCAATACATCAGCAGGTTCGAACGACGACGCAACAATTGCTGCTATGTTCTCCTCTACGATGAACAACAAGATTTCAATGACAATCCGCGTACCTAAAAAATGGTATCGTGACGAGACGATATGGGAGATAGCAGAAAAACTGCGTCAAGAGATGGCTACATATCCTGAAATTATTGAATATCAATGTAATGTTTCAGGTGGAGGTCCCGGAGGAGGAAACAACACTGTTGATTTAGAGATTTACGGTTACGACTTCGACAAGACCTCACAACTCGCCGAACAAGCACGCGTATTATGCTCACAACTCGATGGAGCACGCGACGTAAATATCTCGCGTGAAGACGACCGACCTGACATAAAAATCACTGTAAACAAAGAGAAAGCATCTCGACTTGGTCTGTCATCAGCCACAATATCAACCTACCTACGCAACCGTGTAACAGGTATGTCGTGCGGTTATCTAAAAGACGATGGTTCTGAATACGACATTCTTGTGCGCCTTGAAGAAGAAGACCGCAACTCTATTTCCGACATTATGGACTTGTCTATACCGACGGCAACGGGTAAGATGGTTAAACTCTCCGAAATAGCAGAAGTAGGTGAATATTGGGCTCCTCCTACCATCGAGCGTAAGTCACGCCAGCGTATTGTTACGGTTAAGGTAACACCTTACAACACCTCACTGGGTGAATTGGCTCAACAAGTGGAGGAACAAGTTGTTCCGCAGCTTGACATACCTGTTGGCTATTCAACACATATCGGTGGTAACTATGAGGATCAACAAGATATGTTCGGCGATATGATTTTGCTTGGTGCACTCATTATCTTGCTTGTATATATCGTTATGGCAAGTCAGTTTGAGTCGCTCCGTATGCCGGCAATCATTATGTTTAGTGTGCCTTTCGCTCTCTCAGGTGTGATTATTGCTCTTTGGCTGACACACACAACTCTCGACATGATTGGTGCTTTAGGTCTTGTGCTCTTGGTTGGTATCGTGGTGAAGAATGGTATTGTGCTTGTTGACTATATCAACTTGATGCGTGAGCGTGGTTACGAGCTCAACACCGCCATAGCCATGTCGGGACAGAGCCGTATTCGTCCTGTGTTGATGACTGCCTTCACAACTATTCTCGGTATGGTGCCGATGGCTGTATCAAATGGTGAAGGAGCGGAGATGTGGCAACCGCTTGGTATAGTAGTTATTGGTGGTTTGACAGTTAGTACATTCCTTACACTTTATGTTGTGCCGGTATTGTATGGTATTATGTCACGCCATGGCGACCGCAACAAACTTGAAGACCTACGCAAGAAATTCATATTTATGAATATCAAGGTGAAGAAATAGAGTTGAATAGAGGTCTATAGAATCTATAGACCTCTATAGAAAGCTATTAAAAAAAACAATTTTATGAAATCAGTATTTATAGTTTATAATCAAGCCAATACAGAGCGTGTTGAGTACATGCTTGATACACTTGGAGTGCGCGGCTTCACATTTTTTGAACAAGTACAAGGTCGTGGAACTAATGGTGGTGAGCCTCGTCGCGGCACACACGCTTGGCCGGAGATGAACTCTGCCATGATGTGCGTTGTTGAAGACGAAAAAGTTCCAGAACTACTTGAAGCCGTACAAAAACTCGACTTACGCAACCCTGTTGTGGGTGTGAAAGCTTTTGTGTGGAATATAGAACAAGTAGTGTAAAGAGAGATTAGAAGTGAGAAGTGAGATGTGAGAGATCTTGATATTTCGACATTTCGATTTAACGATTTAACGACATTTCGATTTCCCGATTTTCCGACAACAATGAATTTCCTGCGCTGAACAAAGTGAGCAGTAGAAAATACATATTACTTGTTGCATGCTGTACGCTATGGGCTACAGCATGCTTCATTGTTCCCGACTTTATTGATAATCCGATTGATAGCGCCGGAAGTTTTTTCAGTATTGCAGCATATATTGGTGCATTAGGCATCTTTCAATTATTGCTTGTCTATTTGATGTTGCTTTGGCGGAAAGTCTGCGCTGTGGTCCTTCCTCTCTATGCCCTTATCGGCTCAGCTGTGTCATTCTATCGCGTGGCTTACCGCGTTACAATCACTCCTATGATTGTTGAAGCCACACTGCAAACTAACGCAGAGGAAGCCATGGGCGTTCTCTCTCCTCAACTTTTTTTATGGGTTTTCCTAAATCTAATCATCGCTATCGCTTTTTGTTTTTGGCGTTGGCGCATGGATTTTCCTTTTAGCAAAGCCCCTCTTCATGCCATTACAGCAATAGCCTTGTTTGCTGCTCTTTATTGGGGTAACGACCGACTACACCGTAGCGCCAACCAGCGTTATCCGTTCAATGTTGTTGTGAGCACTGCCGACTATATCCACTTGCGTAACTTGATGCAAGCAGAACGCACCATGCCGCAATACAATACGGCATCTGTTCCTGACACATTGGATATTGTGCTTGTGATAGGAGAATCAATGCGAGCAGACCATTTAAGCATAAATGGTTATGAACGCCCAACAACACCGCGTCTTGAAAAACGCAACAACCTGATTTCATTGCCACACATCTATTCGGAGCACACTCACACCGCAGCCAGCGTACCTCATATTCTCACTCGTGCAGATAGCACCAACCATGCATCAACATACGAAGAAACATCATTTATTAGTATATTCAAACAAGAAGGTTTTCGCACTGCATGGCTTTCAAATCAGGACTTAGGTGAAGCTTTTGCTCCATTCATTGGAGAATGTGACACGATGGTGTTTGCCAACTCAGGCAAGACAGTGTTTGTGTTCAGCGAATGGACCGACGGTCAATTGTTGCCTATTGTTGCTCAAATGCAAGAAGAAAGACACTCAAAGAATTTGTATATCATTCACACCATAGGTTCGCATTGGTACTACAACAATCATGTACCACAAGAGTTTCAGAAATTCCAACCCATAACAAGCAATCGTGTTGTTACTTCCAACACAGCAGAGCAGGTTGTTAATTCCTACGACAATACTGCACTCTATTTAGATTTTTTCTTAGATAGTTTGATTAGCCTGTTTTCCGACCGCAACGCTCTGATTGTCTATCAATCCGATCATGGTGAGTCGTTGGGTGAGGACAATCATTGGCTTCATGCCGGCGGTGCAGAAGAGACCAAATACCCGGCTGCCATGATATGGTATTCCGACCGCTATGCACAAGAAAATGCCGAAAAGGTTGACGCTTTGAAGTCAAACGCATTTCGGCATTATCGCACTGACTATATTTTCCATTCTATTCTGCATGCTGCAAATCTTGAAGCAGCAGAAAAGGGAGCAGATGTCTTTGAGAAGTAGTTTAGTATCAGCCATATATGGCTGATGACTGATAGCTGATGGTTATTTTATTGCAGCGAGACGCGCAAGCATGCCATCACCAAGCTCTGTCTTGTTCTTGATGTGTTGCAAGACAGCAAGAACAAAGGAGTTACTCTCAAATTTTCCGCGTACATTTTCGAAGTCAAGAGTGTTTTCTTGGTCGTCGCCATCGACGCCGAATCCTGTGTGAGCATTGAGGTTGAACTCTTTTTTGGCGTCTTCATAAACCATCTTGTCAAGTCCGACAACAGCTGTTTTCCATTCTTCTATAGTCCTACAAATATCATCAAGAGTAACATCCTTAAGCTCTTTATTCCAGACAAGGAGTAGTTTTTCAAGTGCCCAAGCCCATTCGTAGGAATAGTAGTTTTTGTGCATCTCAACAAAACGCTCCTGAATCAGCTCAAGAGATGTTATTGTTCCGTTTTCTATTTCGTCTTGCAGGCGATTTATTTCGCTTTTCGGGGCAATGAGTCCTGAGCAATCAACCCACTCACCTACCCCAACCTCTGAATCAGGTTTCAAGGCTTGACGCAATTCGTCGAGATTGGTCCATTGTGTTTTACTCAATCGAGAGATAAGCGAGTTACCGAGGAATTTCTGAATACCTATTGTATAGAATTTCAATCCGTTACGCAGTGATGAATTACGGATTTTGCAATTTTGATAGGAATATACTTCTGTTGTCTCGCCTGCAATCTGACGTATTTGTTCAAGTATCTCGCGTCCTTTCCACATTTTTTGAATGGTATAAGGCGAGAGCAGGTTATAGTTGATTTGGTCGAGTTTATTAGGGTCTTTTCGATTGTCGCGTTTCGGCCATTTCTGTGCGTCACGAATTGTTCCGACGGAGCGCAGATTGACGGCAGGTACGAGATAACTCTCTGTTGCGTTCTCAATGAGGTATGAGAAAGGCAGGTTTGATGTGTCGGGGTGTTTGGTATGACGTCCCATCACGAGTGTGAAGGTGCCGATTTTTGCAGGCCAGAGGATATATGAATCAGAAGTTGTCTTTGAGCCACGTTCTGCTATACCTTGGTGAATAGGTCCGAGTTTATACATGTGGTTCGACTGGTTGCTTCCCGATCCTGCGTTCAGGAAAGAGAACATACCCGCAATCAGAAGTGTTGATTTGTGGTGCGACACGGTGTATGGTCCTGCAAAGATTGCTGTTGCCTCGCCGTGCATACCCTGACAATTGGAGAAAAACAATGACTCAAGAGCAGAATAGTGCTTGCCCATTATACATCCCTGACCGATGAAACAAGTGCTTACAAGCGTCGAGTCTGTTATCTCAACACCTGATGAGATGATGAAATCATTGCATTTCACACCCGAACCTATCTTGACCGGAGCATATTGATTTGAATTGATTGAACCATTTTTGAGCACTGAGGCTCCTCCTATATTGGCATAGTCACCAATGCGCACATTTTTGATACTGCCACAATTTATTATTCTGACATTATCACCTACAAATCCTACTGTTGATTCTTGCTCTTTGGCGTATTGGTCGATCATTTGCGTGAGCCGTTCAATCATCTCAGGGCGGTGGCGATAGAGAGTGAGCATATAGGCAAGATGAGCCGAGAGGTGGTCGAAAATAGGTATTTCTCGTCCGCCGCCTTCATTCATGACCGGCACTCGTACTCCATTACCGAATCGTGTTGTTCCATCAACAACAAGCGAATTGATGTTTTCGATGCAAGTGTTGTTGCCTATCACATAATTGGCCATGTAGTTCTGTACATTATACACATGCACATCATTGCCAAACTTGCAGTTGTGAATCGTTGCTTTGTAAATACCGCTGTGTATCTTGAAACCTCCGGGAAGAGAGTATTCCGCATTGAGGCTACCTATCTCTATCTTACCTGAGAAATGGCTCTCTTTGACATAAAGAGGGTTGAAATCGTCGGCAACAGTGATATTATCCCATGAGTCTGCCGAGCAGTATTGGTTTTGCAGTTGGGTGATTTCTGCTTGAGTTAAGTTTCTCATTTTATTATCTGTTATTAAATTTATCAAACAATGAGTTCAGCGAAGCCTGTGTTGGCGGTTTAGGCTGTCTGCGTTTTTCTCTGACGCGATTGTAAATTTCCGTAATGACATTTTTTGTGTCGGCGGCAAATTGTCCGTTCATCATCCAAGCATAGTAGGATGGTTCTTGCTCAAACACTTCTTCAACGAGTTTGTCTTTATGTTTGCCAAAAGCGAATCTCTCTTGTCCTTGCTCGTCGCGTATTATTTTCCCTGCAAGATCGACTTTATTGTTTTGCGATGAAAAATCAGATAAGTAATCGACATTATTTTGCAGTTGCGGATAGCGTTCGAGTTGCGCTTTGAGTACTTCGTATGTTGCTTGTGTATCGGCATTGGCAGAGTGCGCATCGGTTAGTTCTCGATTGCAATAGAAGCGATATGCAGCAGAGAGATTGCGCTGCTCGAGTTTGTGGAAAATGGTTTGCACATCAATATATTTTCTTTTGTGAGGCTCGAAATCGAAACCGGCTTGACTAAGTTGTTCAACAAGCATAGGGACGTCAAAATGGTTGCTGTTATAGCCCGCCACATCGCAATTCTCGAAAATCTCAATAATCTGCGGAGCTACTTGTTTGAATACCGGGCATGAGGCAACATCAGCATCTGTAATATGATGCACTGCGGTTGATTGCGGAGGGATAGGCATTTCGGGGTTTATCCTGATCACATTTGATTCTTCCTTACCATCAGGATAGACTTTGATATAGGCAAACTCAACAATGTGGTCGGTAATGATATTGAGTCCTGTTGTTTCAAGGTCGAAAAAAATTATTGGTCGGGTGAGTTGTAGGTTCATGATATTGACAAATAAAAAAGTTAGACCACCCAAAGCGTTGTCTTACGCTTCGGCAGTCTAACTATGGAGTTAACCGTTGTTGGCAGTTTTATTCATTAATCAACATTGGCATGAGTAACATCAAAAGGTCTTCTGAATCATTATTCTCAGCAGGGAGGATAAGTCCGGCTCTTGAAGGATCTTCAATCTCAAGTTTCACGTCATTTGATTCTATATTTGCCAAGATGTCAATCAAGAACAATGACTTGAAACCTATGATGAGAGGCTCGCCGTCGTATTGGCACGGGATACGCTCTTCGGCTGATGTTGAGAAGTTGATGTCTTTTGACGATGCGATAATCATGTTTTCGCGTATCTCAAGTTTGATCAGGTTGCTTCCTTGATTTGAGAACACGTGTACGCGTTTCAAGGCATTGAGCAAAGAAAGACGATCTGCAAAAATTATATGGCTGTTGTTTTGAGGTATGACTGCGTTATAGTTTGGATAACGACCCTCAACGCGACGGCATATAAGTGTGTAATTGGTGCTCTTGAAAATGATGTTCTTGCTGTCGAATGTAACTTGCACCTGCTCATCTTCTTTTGGCAAGATATTGCGCAAAAGATTGGCAGGTTTTTTGGGCAAGATAAACGAGCATGGCACTTCAGATTTCACTGAGGTATTGACCAAACGCACCAATTTATGAGCATCAGTTGCAACAAAGGTGATTGAATCTTCTTTCAAGTCGAAATCTATACCATTCATTACCGGACGGATGTCGTCATCTGCCGTGCAGAAAAATGTTTTGTTGATACCATGCAGAAGTGCTTCCGACATAATTTCGAATGTATGGCTGTCTTCTTCAAGTGGATTGAGAATCGGATATTCATTGGCATTCTCACCTATAAATTTATATTCTCCATATTCTGAATTGATTATAACACTAAGGTTCTCGTCGTCGATTGTGAACAGCAATGGTTGTTCTGCAAATTCCTTGAGAGTGTCGGTGAGCAGTCTGGCTCCAACGCAGAATTTACCTTGTCCTTCAACATCGAAGACTTCAATACTTGTGAACATTGTCGTTTCAGAGTCTGATGCTTTGATTGTCAGCTGATTGTCATTCAATTCAAAATAGAAATCACTCAAGATGGCAAGAGTGTTTTTTGATGCCAAAACACGGCTGATGGTTTGAAGTTGTACTAACAATTTAGTACTTGATACACTAAATTTCATATCTTTGTAGTTTTTTTTATTCAATTAACACTGCTAATCAGTTGGTATAAAACAATCGCTACTACCTAATTAGTTTGCAAAGTTACACACTTTCTCGTAATTTTGCAAATAATTTTCTTAAAAATTTTCACATATAATAATTTTATTTTAACTTTGCGATAGTTTTTTATTCAATACATTTTGTTATATGATTGGCGTTTTCGATTCAGGCTATGGGGGACTGACTATTCTACAAAGCATTAGAGCTCAACTTCCGCAATACGATTATATCTATCTTGGCGATAATGCCCGTGCTCCGTATGGCAGTCGTTCGTTTGATGTTGTCTATGACTACACTCTGCAATGTGTCAAATTTCTTTTCGACAAAGGTTGTCATCTGGTTATTTTGGCTTGCAACACAGCTTCTGCAAAGGCATTACGAACCATTCAGCAGCACGACCTTCCGCTTATTGACCCTGACCGCCGCGTACTTGGAGTGATTCGTCCTACGGTGGAGATAATCGACAGTCTCACTCAGACACGGCACATCGGCATTGTGGCAACAGAAGGAACTGTACAGAGCCAGTCATACATCGCCGAAATCAGCAAGCTCTTTTCTGATATAGTCGTGGCACAACAAGCATGTCCGCTCTGGGTTCCTCTGATTGAAAACAGCGAGCACAACACACAAGGAGCCGACTTCTTTATTGAAAAATACCTGCATGAGCTTTATTGTCAGGACCCGCAAATAGACACCATCATTTTAGGTTGCACACACTACCCACTGATTAAAGACAAGATTGAATTCTTTGCAAGACAGATTTGGCAACACGACATGAACATCGTGGCACAAGGAAATATCGTGGCTCATTCGCTCGACGACTATCTGCACCGCCACAAAGAGCTTGCTCAACAAGTGTTAGATGCAAAAATCAGCGAAGACGCAAAAAGCCAATGCCTCTACTACACGACTGAGAACACCGAGAAATTCAATGCCAATGCACATCTGTTTTTGAACGAGCAGATAAACGCCAGACAAGCTCACATAATACAATGAGAATCAGCCAATATTGGCTGATTCCATTCTTTTTTTTCCGCGGCTGATTCCATTCTTTTTTACCACGGTTGATTTCATTCTTTTTTTTCGCGGCTGATTCCAATCTTTTTTTGGGGGAAAGGCTGTCTTTATCTGACGAGAGAGAAATCTAATTGTTTCTTACGCAAGTCGGTACGCTCAACTTTTATCTTCACTTTGTCGCCGAGTGTATAGCGTTTTTTTGTCCGATAACCAATCAGGCAGTACTCATGTTCGTCAAGAATAAAATAATCGTCTTGGTTGAGTTCTCTCATTGGAATCATTCCTTCACAATGATTTTCAGTTATCTCAACATACAAACCCCACTCTGTAACTCCTGATATCGTTCCTTCATAGACTTCACCAAGTCGCTCAGACATATATTCGACTTGTTTGTATTTCACAGAGGCACGCTCGGCAGTGGCTGCAAGCTGCTCGCGATTAGAGCAATGCTCGCAATAGTTTTCATATATATCAGCATCGACAGAGTCTTTGCTTTTTTCGTTGTGATTTTGATATACAGGCAGATACATTTCCAACAACCTATGCACCATCATGTCAGGATAGCGACGAATAGGAGAAGTGAAATGAGTGTAATATTGGAAAGCAAGACCATAATGCCCGATATTGTCGGTTGAATAGACAGCCTTAGCCATCGATCGTACAGCAAGTGTTTCTATCAGATTTTGCTCCACGCGCCCCTTTACCGAACTCAACAAGCTATTGAGCGACTGCGGTGCTTCTTTGCCTGTTGTGCGCAGGTGATAGCCAAAGCGCTTTACAAACTGCGACAAGTTTTTCATTTTATCGACATCAGGCACATCATGCACACGATAGACAAAAGTCTTTGCTCTCTTGCCTGCCGAACCGACATGTTTTGCCACAGTGCGATTGGCAAGAAGCATAAATTCCTCAATAAGGTTGTTCGACTCTTGCGCTGTTCGGAAATAGATTGAGACAGGCTTACCTTGTTCGTCGAGATTGAAGCGCACCTCCTCACGATCGAAAGATATTGCCCCCGCTTCAAAACGCTTTTGTTGCAATAGTTTTGCCAACTCATTCAGTTTCAATATTGCTTGCTCAACAGGCGTTTCATTTTTTTGTTGATCGATTATTTCTTGTGCTTGTTCGTAAGCGAGACGCCGGTCGGAACGCGTTACGGTTTTGCAAATCTCATAGTTGAGCACTTTGGCATCTTTGTCTATCTCAAAGACGACGCTGAAAGTCAGTTTATCCTCGTCGGGGCGCAGCGAACAAATACCGTTAGACAAGTGTTCGGGCAACATAGGCACAGTGCGGTCAACCAAATAGATTGAAGTGCCGCGCTTATATGCCTCTTCATTCAATGGTGTATTTGGGAGCACATAATGCGTTACATCGGCGATATGAACACCAACTTGATAATTACCGTTTTCAAGCACTTCAAACGACAATGCATCGTCAAAGTCTTTGGCATCAGCGGGGTCGATAGTGAAAGTGGTTGCTTTTCGCATATCGCGGCGTCGTGCCACTTCCTTAGGCGTTATTCCGGCATCTATTTTTTCTGCCTCTGCCTCTATCTCTTTCGGATAGGAATAAGGCAAGTCATACTCCGCAAGGATGGCATGCATCTCAGCCTCATTGGAACCTTCTTTGCCCAACACTTCGAGAACCTCGCCTTCAGGATTGCGCATATTAGGTTTCCATTCAAGCAAACGGACAACGACCTTTTCTCCATCTTGGGCATCGTTGAGTTTCGAGCGTGGAATAAATATGTCGGAAGTCATTATTTTGTTGTCAACAATGCAAAAAGCCGCATCACGATTTTTCTCTATCACGCCGACAAAAGTGTCGCGTTTGCGTTTAATCACCTCAACCACTTCACCTTCGAGCATCTGACGCTTTTTGCGAGCATAGAGATAGACACTCACATAATCACCATCCATAGCATGATTGGTCTTGCGCTCAGGGATAAACACTTCTTCGCCTTTGTCGGAAGGAACGAGATATGTCTTCACCCCACGTCGTTCTATAACTCCCTCAACCAAACCTGAACGCTGATTGAGTTTATACCTTCCGGCTTGCTGAACAGAGAGGACATCCTGATCGGCAAGTTGCTGCAAAGCATGCTGAACAGCATAGCGTTCGTCTGATGTCTTGGCTCCAACGGCAGACGACACCTGACGATAATTGAGCGGTTTATTCGGATTTTGATTGAATACTCGCTGAATACTGAGAATAAGTTGAGAAAGCGATTTCATAATATACATTCGTTTTTTTTATAATACCACAGCCAGCATCAACCCTGCTTGGGGAATAACACAGCGCATGGGGTAAGTATAGTTGTTGTTTTCAATAGTTTCGGTATATTGCCATGTGGCTTGCTGTATTTTGGCAAAAAGAGAGAGAAGAATACTTTTTTGATTTTCAAATCTGTACTGATAGCCTAAATGGAAAGCAAAATGCGCACCACCTCTGAGCGAGTTTCTCACAGCAAAAGCATAACCACCATCCAACTGAACAAAAGGTGCATGCTCGGTCTGCATCAAAGGAACAGAAAGAGTGACAGTCAGAGGAAGGAAAAACTTATTACCATCAAAGCTGACCATATCGATGCCCAATCCACCACCAAGATAGATATGTCGATTGAATAAATCGACAGCACCGACCTGCAAACCGGCACCAATGCCATAAGTGGCAGATGAAGGAGGCAACGCCAATCCGGAATTAACCTGTATTCTCAATCCGACACGCTTCGAACGGATGGAGTCCTTTTGTTCAACAACAGACTCTTCTTGAACTTCTAAGACCTCACTGCGAGGATACTGAAACACCCTGCCTTGCGCAGTGCGGATAACAATAATATCATCGTTTTGAACTTGAATCTGACCACTGACGGAAATTCCACTTTTCAATTTGACAATTTTGTTTTGCGCAACAGAAACAACACAAAAAAGCAAACCGCAAAAAAACAAAACAATTCGAGATAACGATTTTTCAAAAAAAAGCATAAAAAATTAACTTAACAAGTAGTTGCAAAATTACAAATTATTTTCATTTTTTCAAATACAAGAGAAAAAAAAGGCTACTAAATTGTCTTTTCTTTGAGAAATTAACTTTTTTTTGTCTTTTTATTTTTTTAGGTCGAAAAAAGTTATTAACTTTGCAACTGCTTTATTATATTTTTCCGAAACATATAGACAAACGAGCGAAGTAAGCCTTATAAAGCAAACAAAATCAGAGAGTAAACACAACAAAAGATAGAAATATATGTCATCAAAAGTAACTATTTACTGCAAGAACAATCGCTCATACATTGATGTAGAGCGCGGAAGCAATCTGCTTGAAATCTACAAATCGCAAGGCATTCAACTTCCATACAAAGTTGTTGCAGCACGAGTAAACTACAAAGTTGAAGGATTGGATTTCTATCTTTACAAGCCAAAAGATATTGAGTTTATAGATGCGAGCTGTCCGTCAGGAATGCGTGTTTACATTAGAACTCTCAATATGGTTTTGGCGGCTGCAATTAACGAATTGTTGCCTAATTGCGATTTACGAATTGAGCACCCCATTTCGCGCGGTTACTATTGCCACATACTCAATTTAGAGGAGCCTTTGACACCTGAGTTGATAGCAAAAATCAAGGCGCGCATGGAACAAATAGTGAAGGAAGACAGACCAATCATCAGTGAGGAAAAACAAACTAAATTGGTCAAAGAGCTCTTCAAAGACAGACGCGACGGCGAAAGCACACTATTTGACGCGTGGGGCACACGTTACTGCCGCTATTTCAGGATGGTCAATCCAAACGGAGAAGACTATATCGACTATTATAGCGGAGTGCTGATGCCGAGTTCGGGATACGCCGATGTGTTCGACTTGCAACCCTACCACGATGGTATGTTGCTCATGGGACCAAACAGAAGCAATCCCGAATTGCACGAAGAACCTCTCGTGCAAAACAAGATGTTTGAAATACTGAACGAGAATAAAGGCTGGAACAAACTGATGCACATAAACAATGTTGGAGAATTCAACCTTATGTGCAAAGACAATAGAGCCTTCAACATGATTAAACTTTCAGAAGCTCTGCACGAAAAAAAGATGATTCAAATAGCAGACATGATAACCAATCGTGAGAGCGGAATGCCAAAGTTTATTTTAGTGTCGGGCCCGTCATCGTCAGGAAAGACAACATTCTCGAAACGCTTGAGCATACAGCTGATGGTCAATGGAGTGACGCCTGCCGTTCTCTCGATGGACAACTATTTTGTCAATCGTGTGGACACACCAAAGGACGAAAACGGCGATTGGGACTTTGAACATATTGACGCGCTCGACCTCAACCTGTTTCATCAAAACCTCAACGACTTGCTCGAAGGTAAAGAAGTCAATCTACCGACATTTAACTTTGAAATAGGCAAGAGAGTTTACCTTGGCAACACGCTGAAATTGGAGAAAGACAATGTTGTAATAATAGAAGGCATACATGCACTCAACCCCAAAGTGAGCGAAGGACTTGCACCCGAAGCGATATTCAAGATATACGTAAGCCCGCTGACATCAATCAACCTCGACAACCACAACTGGATAGCGACAACCGATACCCGACTGCTCCGCCGAATCATACGCGACTACCGCTACCGCAACTATTCAGCACAAGAAACAATAGCACGCATGGCAAGCGTCAGACGAGGAGAAGAGAAATGGATATTCCCATTCCAAGAAAACGCAGATGTGATGTTCAATAGTGCATTGGTCTTTGAACTCGCTGTAATCAAACGACATGCCGAGCCGATACTTTCAGAAGTGCCAAAATTCAGCGACGAATACACCGAAGCCCACCGACTTCTGAAACTGCTCAAATACTTCATACCTGTTCCAGAAAAAGAAATACCGCCGACATCAGTGCTCCGTGAGTTCGTGGGAGGTAGCTCGTTCAGATACTAAACAAAGAAAAAAACTAAAAAAAATAACTGTTATTTTTCACTTGTCGACAACCTATGCGCAAGGCACCGACAAGAATTAATGCTAACAAAAATGAAAAACAAATCATTTATTTTATTGCTAATTTTAGCATTTTTAGCAAGTGTACAAAATGTTGATGCTCGTTCCCCTTTTCATCGCTATAGAGGAACATATCGTAGTTCAACAGCCGGAAACCTGATGGTAGGTTTCGGACCAAGCTACTATTTCGGCGATAGCGAAAACCAAGCCAAAGACTTAGGCAAGACATTTATGCAGACGACAAAACTAACCACCAATAGTTTGTGTGGCAACTTGTTCATTGCATACGAATTGCCGGTGTACAAACACCTCTCGGTTCGTTTTCAACTCCAAAACCACTACCTTCGCGGCGAAGGCTATAAAGATCCGAAATGGGGAAGTCGTACCTATAAATCCTACAACGGAGCACCTGAGGTATTCCTTGAGTACTACCCAGCACATATCGTGCCCGACTATGGATTCTATATTTTTGGTGGTGTAGGTTTCGGCGTTGGAGTGATCAACTTCAAGAATTATTATGGACATGAAGGAACAACATTAGGTTTCTCACCGCGTGCTGCTGTAGGTTTGGGCTATAAGATATTTGCCACACCGGCATGGCAATTCGGTTTCGAAGCAAGTATGCGCTTCCTCTTCATCGACGAGCCGGGCTGGAATATGGATGCCTATCCTTTCATCAACGAGAATGGCAGATATGTCGGCTCAACACAACGCTGGGGCGATGGTGTTGCTGACGTACAATTCACACTAACCTATCGCTTCAAACAAGGCAACTACGGCAATAAGATTGTACGCTACTAAACTTGAGTCATAACAAAACATATATAATAGTACTGCTGCTTAGTCTGTTCGTACTAAAAGCATATAGTCAGGTAGTGGATAGTTTGAACCTATCCACACCTGCTATTTTTGATTCAATAGAAGCGCAAGGCAATGCAAAAATCAATCAAGATCAACGCATTGTGCAACTCATAGCACTAAAAAAAGCAGGCTACAACGCACCGCAAGTGGACGACAAACCCATTGAGGGATTTCGCGTACAGATATTTTCGAGCAACAACCAGCGCACAGCACGCTCCTCGGCATTTCAACTGCAAGCAAGAGTGAGAGAAAGCGGGATAGACACCCAGACACATATAGTCTATAACCCACCCTTCTGGAAAGTCAGACTTGGTGATTTCCGCACTAAAGCCGAAGCACAACTGCTACGCGAACAAGTCATCAAGCTGATGCCTGACCTGCAGGACGACACATATATTGTGCGCGACAATATTGAAATCGAACAACAAGCAGGACAAATAAATCAAGAATAAAATTCAAATTTTCAAATCAGAAATCTTCAAATCTTTGAATTTTTGAATTTTCAAATCTCCAAATCTTCAAATTTTTGAATTTTCAAATTTTCAAATCTCCAAATCTCCCCGCCGCATGAACCTCCAGACATTCAACCCACAGCAAGAGACAACCGATGAGATAGCCAAAGATGTGCGTCATACATTGCAAAGCATAGGAGAGGATCCTGACCGAGAAGGACTCTTGCGCACGCCGGCACGAGTGGGAGAGGCATTTCAATATCTCACCAAAGGTTACAACGAAGACCCAGATGCCATACTGCGTTCTGCATTATTTGAAGAAGACTACCGCCAGATGGTGATAGTAAAAGACATTGAGTTCTATTCGCTATGCGAGCACCATCTCTTGCCGTTCTTTGGCAAGGCACATGTGGCATATATACCAAACGGAAAAATCACAGGATTGAGCAAGATAGCGCGTATAGTGGATGTCTATGCACGAAGGCTACAAGTTCAAGAACGCATGACGACACAAATCAAAGAATGTATAGAGCGCACGCTCCAACCGCTCGGCGTTATAGTAGTTATTGAGGCACAGCATTTGTGCATGCAAATGCGTGGCGTAGGCAAGCTTAATTCATTCACCACAACATCCGATTTCACAGGTGCATTCAACCGCCAAGAGACACGCAACGAGTTTCTTAATCTAATCAAGAAATAAGTTGAGAAAGCAGTAGCGTCAAAATCTAAAAGATAACCCACATTTTGACACATTCAGTATCGTATTTGTGTAGAATCTCAAAAATAAAACCACATTTTGACACATTCAGTATCGCATTTGTGTAGAATCTCAAAAATAAAACCACATTTCGACACATTCGCTTTGATATTTGAAAATATTAGTGTCCGATTAATCTTTGTTTTCCCGTTAGGGAATTTCTTTTAATAGAAATTTGACACATTACCTAATATTTTTTCCTATAGGGAATTTCTTTTAAATCATTGATAATAAGATATTAAAAGAAAATCCCCACGGGATATAAATTTGTAATTAATCTGATTCTATTAAAAGAAAATCGCTACGCGATATTTTCAAAAAAACAAGCCCCTATTTTTGATATCTGTTATATTAAGCTTATTTTTCAATAATATATCAATGGATATATGTTTATTATCGGACACCAATAATTAAATACAGCGAAACTTGATATAGTTATATTCTACTTATTTTCAGTAATATATAGATGTATATATGTTATTTGTCGGACACTAATAATAGCAAATAAAAGGTCAATTGGCTTAGAAACAAAAAGAGTTGCTCGGTTGAGCAACTCTTTTTTCTGTTTGATATGTTGATTCAATTATTCAGCAACTTGTGCGCCGAGGATATTGAATACTTTACCGTTTTTGCGGATGTAGATTTGGCCGTTTTGCATGAATTTGCCATCTTTAACAGCATTTTCGCCTTCAAGATTTACAAGACCGGTACCATCTGCTGGTAAAACAGCACCTAATTTGAATTTTGTTGCTGTATGTGCATCGTCGCGTTTGTCTGACCAAAGAACGATTTCGCTTCCTGTAGCTGTAAGTTCTGTATAGAGGTCCTTATTTTCACCCCATGCAACTAAATTAACATTAGCACCTTCTGATACACCTTCTACACCTACACCTTCAAGTGCATCTTGAACGTAAATTCTAACTTTTTCACCAGCTACTGTTGGAATTACAACTTTACGTTCTTTACCATTAGGTTGAATGTATGTGCCGTAAGATTTGAAAGCAATGGTGTTGTCGTTTGAATTTTTATACCAGAATGTGATACCTCCCAGCGTAAATGAACATTCTTCACCACCGGTTGTAAGAATAATTTCATACTTGTGAGCAGTGGCATCGGTTTCGTTCATTGTAATGTTAACTTGGTTTTGAATCAAACCATCATAAATTTGCTGACCTAATGTTCCATCACGACCATCAAAGCCTTGGAAAGAAGCAGCGTTTACTGTGAAAGCAGCAAAAAGAGCTGCACCAAAAAGTAAAAGTTTTTTCATACTCTAAAAATGTTTTAAGTTATACAATATTTAATTTTTGTTGTTTTTATTTTCAACATCACAAAGTTAGTATTTTTTTTTCAATATATGGTAAAGAAATCGTCAAAAAATGTGTATTTTTTTTTGCATTTCTACAACATCTATACAATTAACCTCACATATTATCACAAGCGACAAAATTCAAATGTATGAAACAATATTTTGATGTTTACATAATCGATTTCTTACTTCCACAAGTGTTCTACCAAACTATTAAGATAGACCTCAAGGTTGGTATAGAGTGGCGAATTTGTAAATTGATATGCATCAAGTCCGGACGATGTATTCAGTCCATGTGCTGTTTCCCATTCATCATCCATTCCATCACGATCGGCATCAGTTATTTCATTATAAGTTTTATAATCTGGCCAGCCGCCGGCATCGGATTGCGTGTCAATAAGTCCATTTTTCGAGCCATTGCTTCCTTTATGTGTGTAGCTGCCATTGCGCACATCACTGACTATAGTTTTGTCGTTTTCATCGCGTACAAGCGAACAACCGGCCACATTAAGCACAGTTTCAAATGCTTGTTCGGCTTTTTGCGTTGTAACATCATACGACATAGTAAAGCGTTCTTTTGACACTGACTGACTTGTCTCTGTAGAGCCTTTCCAATTGTCGGCTGTTACCTCTGCTGAACCATACATATAGTTGTCGGCAAGATAGATTAGAGGAGGCAGTACTGTTCCTGCTTTGACGCTTGTACAATTACTACATGAAGTCCATGGATTGACAAGACGCGACTTAACTTTTGAATTAGTGGCAGGTCCGGGCTTGTAGTAGTTGGCAACAAAATTTATTGTTCGTTGAGCATCAACCGACTCTCCGCCGTATGCCGAATTACCGCCCCAATTATAAACAACATTATTGACGAAATCAACAGGTCCACGGTGCGTATCGTCAACATAGTCATGGTCGAAACGCGGGTTACGCGAGTCATGGTGAGCAATCAGATTATGATGGAACGAAGCATTTGTTCCGCCCCATATACCTGCATAGCCATGGCTACCCTTGCCATGCACTGAGTTTTTGAGCGACTCAGTGATAAAGCAATATTGCAGAGTGAAATTCTCATTGCCATAGCACGACACACATTCATCTGTTGACCAAGAGAATGAGCAATGGTCAATAATCACATTTTGGGAGTTGATTACTGTCAATGCATCGCCTTCAACTTTTTTTTCATCACCCATGCGGAAACGCAGGAAACGAATTACAACATTATTGGCATTGACAATAACAGGATAACCTGAAATACATATTCCATCACCGGGTGCTGATTGTCCGAGTATAGAAAGATTGCCACGAGTAATTCGAAGTTCGGACTTCAAGTCGATACGTCCTGACACTTTGAAAATTATCGTACGAACTTCATTGCGCAATAGAGCATAGCGCAATGTTCCGGCCTTCTGCCCGTCATCTTCAAGAGATGTTACCACATAGACTGTTCCACCACGGCCGCCGGTTGCATATTTCCCGCCGCCTTCAGCTCCAGGGAAAGCAAGGGCTTGTTCTTGTTGTGTAGGAGTTGTTGGCTCTGACTCTTTGCTTTTGCATGAAATAAAAGCTAAAACAATGGCAAGAAGTAAAACTAATTTTCGCATATAAAAAGTAAAAAAAATAATTAGGAAAGCGGCGTGCCGCTTTCCTAATTATAGATTAGAATTAATTAATATCCGTAGTCGTTCCAAAGGGTGCCATTTGAACTACCTAAATTATTACCAAATATAGGATAGAATTGGCGATTGTCAATATTTTCTTCGTTATTATAGAGTTTGTAGGTATCCGGTGTAAGACGAGCACCTTCTTCACTACTATAGATATTTTTAGCCACCCAACCATTCTCTTTACTGAATGTTGCAGGAGGGCCAACCTCACCTTTATTCAGTCCCCATATACTATCTATAACAAAAGCGTGTTCTACTGTACGATCATCGCCTTGATAGAGGAATGAATTATCTTCACGATATTTGAAATAGAGAGTATCGCCTGTTTGAGCATAGTTGCCGGTGTGAGCAGCAAGTTCAAATACTTGTTTTTGTGCTTCAACAAGTTTTTCTTTCAGTTTACCCCAGCGTTGGAGGTCATACTTGCGGACATATTCACCGGCGAACTCGAAACGACGCTCGTTCATAAGATTTTCCATATTCAGAGCTTTTGGAGCCAAACCGGCACGAGAACGAACCTGATCAAAATAGCCTTGTGCAGCTGTCAAATTTGCACCATCAACAGCAGTACCTGTTATACCGCCAAGAGCAGCCTCGCAATACATAAGCATTATGTCGGTGTATCTAATGATCGGATAGTTGATACCATCGTCATTGCCGTTACGCTCACGGCTCATCCATTCGATACGATACTTGCCAAGATAGAATGATGCAATATTTTGATTCTTTTGATACAAACGGTTATCCTTTGCAGCAACACCCGGAAAATAAATTTCTCTATCTGCTTCATTCTCAGTTATACCTTTTCCATTATCATTTGTCCAAACAGCAGGCATAACTATAACATCTTTGCGCTTGTCGCCGGCTTCGAAATCATAAACAAACGAAGGAACAAGTGCTTGAACAGAGTTTGTTGAACCTGATGTATTGTTTTTAAGAGCCTTAAAAGCATCAGTTCCCTTTGGACAATTGTAATTTAAGAATTGTCCGCGAGTGCCATTAGCAAATGGGATTTCCCAAATCCATTCTGATTCGGCATAGCTTTCAACATCCTCGCAAAGATCACGGAATATACGCTCATAGTCAGATTTGAATTTGAACGATTCATTTGCGATGATTTCGCCTGTGGCCCAAAGAACTTCTTCGTACAATTCTTTGCGAAGTGCCTCATCCTTTGTGTTGAGTTGAACACGTGCCGGAACACCGCCACCTACTTGAATATAATCCGGACGCATGCCATACCCTGCATAGGTGAGGTCTATTCTTGCAAGCAGTCCGAGAGCAGCTGCCTTTGAAGGGCGACCTGTGTAGTTTTGCATCTTGCCAGGGCATTGAGCAGACCAAGGGAGAAGTTCTGCAGCACGACGAAGATCAACACGCAACTGCGCATATATAATATTACGATCGTTCTTTGCTATGTTCATACCTTCAGGATTTTTAGACATAGACTCAAAACGAGGAGGTACATCACCCCATAATTTTACCATTTCAGAATAAGCAAAAGAACGGATAAAGAGTGCTTCGCCTAAATAATAGTTATAAAGAGCAGCATTTGAACCTTCAAAATCACCATATTGCTCTATTCCCTCAATAACGAGGTTGGCACGCTCAATAATGGTATTTATATATCCCCATGGATCTTTACCATCAGATTTAGAAAGATCGCCTTGACTTGTTGTCATTGCATAGATTGCATAATCAGCAAGTCCTGAGTTTTTTGTGTTATGCTCGACATCAGTGTTCATTCCTTGATAGCCACATACAAGACGATTTCGATAACTATTATTCTCGCCAAATGGCACATACATACCAGCCACTGCACCTTCTACACGCTCAAGATTGGTATAGACAAAATCGGGTTCAATCGATGAAGGCGACTTTGGCTCAAAAAAGTCTTTGCAAGATGACACACTCAGTGCCAAAGTTGCAACACCTAAAATTGTTAATATCTTATTTGTTTTCATTGTTGTTAATTAATTAAAATGAAAGATTAAGACCTACATTGAAACCACGAGCTTTAGGATAAGCTGAATAGTCAACACCTATAGCAAGAGGATTGATTTTCGAGCGAGTATCAACTTCTGGATCTGCGCCGCTATATTTGGTAATGCAGAACAAGTTGGAAGCTTGGAAGAAAATGCGCAAGTTGGTCATTTTAGCTTTTTCAATCCATTTTGGAGAGAGTGAGTAACCTATAGTAAGGTTAGAGAGACGCAAGAAGCTTCCATCTTCAACATATTGGTCGGTCAAAGCAATATTTGAAGTAACAGGGTTAGCTACTTTTGCTCCGCTATTCATATTATTCAGTGTACCTGCAAGGGCTGCATAGTTTTCACCGGATACTACACCATCCACAACTTGGGCATTTGCAGGAACATAAGTTCCATTCTGCATAAACATTGAGTAACGGCTTCCGTATGCTACATTAGCTGTTAAGTTACGCAATTTTGATTTTTCGAAAATGGTAGAATAGTCAAGGGCTGACATATTTACGATGTCATTACCATAGCTGAAAGTGAAGTTTGCAGTCAAATCGACCTTACCCCATTTGTCGCCACCAACATAGCCTGTAATATTGAAACCACCTGTAAATAAAGGCAGTGTATTTCCAATTACAGTACGATCTTCTTCATTTATCACGCCATCACCATTAAGATCTTTAAGTTTTATTGATCCCGGACGAGCACCATTCGGTTCAAGAACGGTAGCAATAACTTTGCCGTCAGCGTCATACCATGTGCCACCACTTACATTATCTGGCTTATACGAAGCAAAATCGTTAGCTGTGTACCAGCCGTCACTTACATAACCATAAACACGACCTACAGACTGGCCTTCTTCAAGCATAAATTCGTAATCACTATTTTTATAGTTTGAAGAGAAACAACTTGTGCTTACAGGGTAATTAGCCATACCGCCAAGACTTGTTACAATATTTTCGTTGAAACTGATGTTGGCATCAAGAGTCAAACCATAACTCAATTCTTTAGATTTTTTGTCGAGTGCCACACCACGGAGAGTCAATTCTATACCGCGGTTACGAGTTGAACCGATGTTGCGATATTGATAATTGTAGCCACCCATACTTGTTTTATAAAGAATAATCAAGTCGTTTGTTGTATTCCAATAAAGGTCGATTACACCAGTTAATCTTTCGTTGAAGAAACCGAAGTCAATACCAAGGTCACGAGTTACAGTTGTTTCCCATTTAAGTTTGTTATTAGCAGCAATTTTGTCTGAGCCACCTACATATAGTACACTTGTAGGGAATGTTGCATTGTCCATATATGCTGCACCCGTTGGCGTGATGTTATATGTGGTGAAAAGATAGCCGGTAGCAACATTGTTATTACCTGCAGTACCATACGAGAAACGGAGTTTCAAGTTTGAGAGCCAATCGCTTGCTCCTGACATCCATTCTTCATCAGACATACGCCAAGCAGCAGCCACTGATGGGAAGTAGCCCCATTGATTGCCTTTAGCAAAACGAGTTGAAGCATCTGCACGGAATGTGGCTGTTACGTAGTAGCGACCTGCATAATCGTAATTTGCACGAGCAAAGAATGAAAGCATATTGTCGGCATCGTTTATCGTATTCTTGTAGTCGGTTGCTTTAGCAGCACCCAAGAAATTGAACACATTTTCCCCCGTATAAGTATGGGCATCATAGCCATATCCGTAGAAGTAATCAGAAGACCCTTTCTTCCATTGTTGTTCTTCACCAATAAGCAAACTCCAGTTGTGATTATTCTTCTTATCTTTATACTCAAAGGTATTAGTGTTGCGCAGTTTTGTATCACGCTGATCTTGTACAATAACATGTCCCAAACCTGTGGCCCCAGCTTTATTAAAACCTTCACCATCGCGCGAATAGTATGAAGTAGGACCATAGAAGCGATCTGTGTCACGATAGCGTCCTTCATAACCTAATTCGGTCTTGATTGTGAATTTCTTCAAGAACTTATATGAAGCATAACCATTCAGAGTCCACTTGTTGTCTTTCTTTGCTTTGTAATTGTGGTCAATTGTTGTGATTGGGTCATAAAGAGAACCAAAGCTATCATATTCATCTAATGTGCTATTGTCTTTTGCAACCAAGTCAACCGGTGTATAGGCGATAGCATTACGAACACGTGATTCTGATTTTGAGCCTGCATCTTCCGAGGTATTAGCACCGGCACCGAGTACATTAGTATTACTGAAACGAGCAGTCATACCAATGGTAAAATCCTTGAAAGGTTTGAATTTCGATTTAAACGCAATGTTGTTACGGGAGTAATCGCTTCCGTACATAATGCCTTTCTCGTCAATACGATTGTAAGAGAGATTGAACGAAGCATTTTTATTACCACCGCTAACACTGAAACTATGATTTGAGCTGAAACCTTGATGTTGTGCATAGCCCACTTCATCGCCATCTTTAAGTTTCTGACCCCATGTAGGACCAAATGTACGTCGTTGCCAATCGTTGATTGGAACATTTGCAAATTCATCAAGCAAAGTCGAAACTCCAGTAATATCGTCTCCTTTGATTGTACCATCGGCGTTGCGTTCTACATGTTTGTCAAAATACTGGTTGAAATTACCCTTCAAATTATCTTTACCTTTTGCAAGATAAGCCCATTCATATTGCGATAAAACGAAATCGCGGGCATCCATCATATCATAGCTTTTTGCCATGCGTTTCCAACCGATATAACCTGAATAATCGAAATGGAAAGTCATCTTATCATCGTCGCTGTCGGAGTCTTTGGTGGTGATGATGATAACACCATTAGCACCTTGAGCACCATAGATTGCAGTGGCGGCAGCGTCTTTCAATACGTCCATCGAAGCGATGTCGGACGGAGCAATATCTGAAATGCTTGCAACAGGGAAACCATCAACGATATACAATGGGTCGTTAGACTGGGTAAGTGATGTACCGCCACGAACACGAATCTTAACATCTGCGTCAGGAGAACCTTCTGTTGTGGTTACCTGCACACCCGCCATCTTACCTTGCATAGCCTCAGCTGCTGTAGATACAGGCATATCTTTCAACTGCTCTGAGCTAACAGATGCAACAGATGTTACGAGGTCGCGCTTCTTGGTTGTACCATAACCGGTTACGACAACCTCTTCAAGCACTTCGCTGTCTTCTTTAAGAGTTACATTAATCACATTTCCTGAAATAGGTAATTCCTGTGTCTGCATACCAACATACGAAAATACAATGGTGGTGGCATCGTCAGGAGCATCAATGCTGTAATTACCGTCAAAATCAGTTACTGTACCGATAGTAGTGCCTTTGATAAGCACCGTTGCTGAAATAACAGGGTCTCCTAATGCATCAACAACCGTACCCTGAATGGTACGAGCATTCAATGCAAATACCGAACCCAACAAGAACAATATGCACACAAAAGAGCGAGCATATTCAAATCGAGAGCGTTTTGTTCCCATGGTTTGTGTTTTTGTTAGTTATAATTTAATGTTTTTTGTGTTTTTCCGAATTATTTATTAATTCTTCGGTTACAAAATTAATAGTTTTTTAGAAATAACACAATATTTTCTGCAAAATAAAAAGTAGATTTTTTATCACTTTTTTGTAGATTTTTGCTTTTGATATTTTTTTTGTGTCAATTTTGTGTGATAATTAGAAAATTTTAAGTAATTTTGCGTACTTGACAAAAAGAATTAAAAAAAACACATACACAATGAAAACACAATTTACCGAAAAAGACTTGGCTCAATTAGCCTCCCTCGGCATCAGCGTGGAGCAAGTAGAGCAACAGCTCGCCGACCTCAAAAATGGTTTCCCTGATTTGGAAATTCGCGGTGCAGCAACTATAGGTAATGGTATTCTCAAACCTACCGATGAGGAGAAAAAAGCTTTTCTCAACACATGGGACACCTATCTGCAAGACACCAACCATAAGGTGCTGAAATTCGTTCCTGCCTCAGGTGCTGCAAGTCGCATGTTCAAAAACTTGTTTGAGTTTGCCGACAATCATGAGCACACCGATTTCATCAAACAATTCTTTGCTTCTATCCACAAATTTGCCTTCTTTGATGTTCTAAACAAGAAATGTGTTGAGAACGAAGGTGCGTCTATTGACCAACTCATTGCCGACGGCAAAGACTATTTGGTGGTTGAAGAACTGCTTTTTGCTCGCGGTTTGAATTATGGTCAGTTGCCAAAGGGACTGCTTCTTTTCCATTCCTACCCTGACGAGAACCGCACTCCGGCACTTGAACATCTTGTTGAGGGCGTTCAGTATGCAAAAGGTGCCGACAATATTGTGAATCTCCACTTCACCATCTCGCCTGAGCACCGGACTCTTTTTGCTACACATCTGCGTTCGCATTTAGAAGCTTATCAACAACGCTATGGTGTTCAGTTCAAGATTAATTTCTCTGAACAACAGAAATCGACAGACACCATTGCCGGCACAGCCGACAATCAGCCTTTCCGCAACGATGACGGCTCACTTCTGTTCCGTCCCGGAGGACATGGCGCATTGATTGCTAACCTCAACGACCAAAAAGCAGATGTTATATTCATCAAGAATATCGACAATGTTGTGCCCGACCGTCTCAAAGAACCTACTGTGGAGTACAAGAAATTAATTGCCGGCATATTAGTCAGCTTGCAACAACAAACATTTGCCTACCTTCGCGAATTAGAGAACGAGAATATCTCTGATGCCAAACTATCTATCATCAATCAGTTCTGCAAATCTAAGTTGTTCAACGATTTTGACACTTCAGCTATGTCACACGATGAGTTGCGCAAGTATTTGATTGGAAAATTGAACCGCCCGATGCGTGTTTGCGGTATGGTGAAGAACGAGGGTGAGCCTGGCGGCGGTCCGTATCTGACCGTTAATGCCGACGGCTCGGTTAGTCCGCAAATTTTAGAGAGTTCACAAATTGCCGACCCTTCTTGGATGCGCAATGCCACACACTTCAATCCTGTTGACCTCGTTTGCGCCACACGCGACTATAAAGGCAATCAGTTCGATCTAACTAAATATGTAGATAAGAAAACAGGTTTTATCTCATCGAAATCAAAGAATGGTCGCGATTTGAAAGCACTTGAGTTGCCAGGCTTATGGAATGGCGCGATGAGCGATTGGAACACGATATTTGTTGAAGTACCTATCGAGACATTCAATCCGGTCAAGACTGTCAATGACCTCCTCAGACCACAGCACCAATAGGATGTGAAGATTTCAAGATTTCAAGATTTGAAGATTTCTATCACAAAAAATGGCGTACATTTCTGTACGCCATTTATAGTAAATAACTAAACTTCCCCACTTCTAAAATTACGGCGTAGCCTTCTTGCATCTCACCTCTCACCTCTCACCTCTTATATATAATTGACTTCAGGTGAAATCTTTATTCCGAATGTTGTCTTGACTTTTTCTACTATTTCCGCTGCTAATTGTGCTATATCGTCTGATGTGGCATGATTGGCATTAACTATGACAAGCGGTTGTTTTTCATACACTTGTGCTCCACCATGGTACACACCTTTCATTCCGACTTGTGAAATCAGCCATGCTGCGGGTATCTTAACTCCTTTGTCGGTGAGGAAATGAGGTACTTCACCATATTTTTTCTGAATTGACTTGAATTTGCGTTCGCTCACAATAGGGTTTTTGAAGAAACTGCCGGCACTGCCCAACTCATTCACTTCGGGCAATTTCTGACGGCGAATACGAATTATCGTGTCGCGTATCTCACTGAGTGAAGGATTTTCTGAGAGATTGGCCCGAACATTGCCATAATCCAATTTCGGACAAGGCAACTTACTCAAATGAAAAAGCACACTCAACACTATATATTTACCTTTTAAACGCCCTTTAAACACACTATCACGATAGCCATATTGACATTCTGCATTGGTAAATGTGCGCAATTCAAGGGTCTTAACATTCATTGTTACAACGCTGCTGATTATATCTTTTGCTTCCACTCCGTATGCTCCGATATTCTGCACTGCACTTGCCCCTACTTCACCCGGTATATACGACAGATTTTCGGCTCCCCACCAACCGCGACGAACACACTCTGCCACAAAATCGTCGAACACCATACCACCACTGACCGACACATACACATCTTTGGCAGTCTCTCTCATCACAACGACATGATTCATTGTTGAATGAAGCACTACACCTTCAAAATCATTGAGAAACAAAAGGTTACTTCCCCGACCTATATGCAACAAGGGTTCTCCTTTATATTTCCGCAACACCTCTTTTAGCGCTGCTATACAATCGTATTCAACAAACTTACGGGCTTTGACATCAAGTCCGAAAGTGTTCCATTGCAATAATGAGTAATTGTCGTATTCGTTGATTATCATATATTTACTCAGCTCTTTGTATTTTTGCCCCTATTGCATTGAGGCGTTTCTCAATATTTTCATATCCTCGGTCAATTTGGTCGATATGGTCTATACGACTTGTCCCTTCTGCCGACATGGCAGCAATGAGCAGTGCTATACCGGCACGGATATCTGGCGAGACCATATTGTTTTTGCGGAGGTTGATTTTATGGTCATGACCGATAACGACAGCTCGGTGCGGGTCGCAAAGTATTATCTGTGCCCCCATGTCTATGAGTTTATCGACAAAGAAAAGACGACTCTCGAACATCTTTTGGTGTATGAGTACCGAACCTTTTGCTTGCGTTGCCACGACAAGTATGACCGACAATAAGTCAGGGGTAAATCCGGGCCATGGCGCATCGGCGACGGTCAGTATGCTTCCGTCCATAAATGTTTCTATCTCGTAATGCTCTTGCGCCGGAATATAAATGTCGTCGCCCCTTTGTTCAAGTTTTATGCCGAGTCGGCGGAACACATCAGGTATGATGCCGAGGTTGCGATACGAGGTGTTTTTTATTGTCAGTTCGCTGCCTGTTATTGCCGCCATACCAATGAATGAACCTACTTCAATCATGTCGGGCAACATAGTGTGTTGTGCGCCATGCAGCTGTTCGACGCCTTCGATAGTCAGCAGGTTACTCCCCACTCCGCTGATTTTGGCTCCCATGTTGTTGAGCAGACGACAGAGTTGTTGCACATAAGGCTCGCAGGCAGCATTATAGATTGTTGTGGTTCCTTTGGCAAGAACGGCAGCCATAAGGATGTTGGCAGTACCTGTAACCGACGCTTCGTCAAGTTGCATATATACACCTGTCAGCTGTTGAGCATCAAAGATATATGCACCTTTTTCATTGTCATAGTTGAGTTGTGCTCCAAGATTCATCAATCCGACAAAATGAGTGTCCAAACGGCGGCGACCTATCTTATCGCCTCCCGGTTTGGCATAACAGACATGTCCCAATCTGGCAAGGAGTGGTCCGATAATCATCACCGAGCCACGCAAACGCGAGCAGTTTTTGAGAAACTCAGAGGAATCAAGATAATCAGTGTTCAAATCTGCTGCACAAAAACGATATTTGCCTTTTGCCAAACGACTGACCTGCACACCCATGTCTTGGAGCAAGAGAATCAAGTTGTTGATGTCAAGGATGTTAGGCACATTGTCGATTATCACTTCTTCTCGCGTGAGCAGAGTGGCACACAACACTTGTAATGCCTCGTTTTTTGCACCCTGCGGCTTGATTGAACCGTGAAGTTTATGTCCTCCCTCAACGATAAATGATGCCATAGATTATTCTTTTTCTTTATGATATTGTGTCAATCCATCAATAGGCGATTGAAGTATGTTTTCAAGCTGTAGGCCATTAGCGTTCAACACTTCTTCAAGTATTTCGCGATAGTAATATGCTATTGAACCCACAAAACCTATTGGGAGATTTTGCGGATATTGAGCTACATTACGCTTTACGAATGAATCAAAATTGCGATATACAAGAGCCCGAAGCTCAGGTACCTCAATGTGACGAGCACAAAACTCTGACAGACTTGCCAAATAGCGATTGGGGAACGGACGACGATAGACATTCTCAAGTATGTCGGCTTTGTTGGTGTTGTACTCATTGAGAAACATATCGCACACTTCTTTTGGCAACTGATTTTTCAGCACATCAGCGACTAAGAGTTTTCCCAGTACAGCACCACTACCTTCATCTCCTAATATAAAGCCGAGAGGTGACACATTTTTCACTATTTTTTCGCCATCGAAATGACACGAATTTGAGCCTGTTCCGAGGATGCAAGCTATGCCTTCTCTGTCACCCAGCAATGCTCGACATGCTCCTACTGCATCATTTTCCACACTCACTTCTGCCTTGCGAAAACACATCTGAAGTGCTTCGGCTACAAAAGGTATTTTTTCGGGCGTACATCCTGCACCATAGAAATACACATTCTCTATCGGCCCAACCCAAAGCAAATGAGCTATCTGAGGAAGTAACTGATTTTGAATGGTGTTTTTCATTCCCTCACGAGTCTGATAGAAAGGATTGATACCATCGGTGCGAACTTTGGTAAAGTCGCCATTACGAGCCAACAGCACCCATTGCGCATTGGTTGACCCACTATCTACTATAAGTTTCATATTAGTTGTGTTTTTAGATACGCAAAAGTACAAAAAAAACACTAAATATGCAAATAAATCAAAAAAAATACGCAAATACAACGAATTTGTAATACTGATATGTACATTTTTGTGGGGAAAACGAATTATACGAATGAAAGCGAATAATTAGTTTTTTAAGTTTCGCATATTACTACAATTTATATAATCTCGGCACTCAACGGCGTAGCCGTTGCATATAAATAGATATAATCAAAATTACAAACACAACAACCACAACAACCACGTAGTGGTTGCACATTGTCAATTATTCAAATTTAAAGCATAGCATTTTAATATGTAACCGCTAACGCGGTAGGGAGAGATGGAATGGGTATATAATATTTCTATTAATATGAAACCGCTAAAGCGGTTTTTTGCCTTTGAATCAGACATAAACAAGTTCTTATAATGTAACACATTAAGTACTTAAATTAGTTTTTAATTCGATTAATTAGTGAACCTTTTTTTAGAAAACGAATTTGACGAATTGAAAGCGAATAATTAGTTTAATTTGATTAATTTGTGAACCTTTTTTAGAAAATGAATTTGACGAATGAAAACGAATAATGCTTTATTTGCTCTATCTGCGGACAACTTTAGAAAACGAATTTGACGAATGAAAGCGAATTTTCTGCTTTCTCTGTTTTCTCTGCTGACAACATAGAAAACGAATTTGACGAATTGAAAGCAAATAATTAGTTTAATTCGATTAATTAGTGAACCTTTTTTAGAAAACGAATTTGACGAATGAAAGCGAATAATTGTCTTTAATTGTGGACTAAACAAAATTCGTGTTAATTCGAATAATTAGTAGATAAATTGTTTCGTGTAATTGTTGACCAAACAAAATAATTGTTTTTTGTCTTTCAACATAGCGGTCTTTGCTCCAACTTCTTTCACTAAAATTTGCATGTTTTAACAAAATATTGTATCTTTGCAAATCTAATCTTCTAAATACCTGCATTATGATTGATTGTTTCGTACCTTTTGAAAACATTGAGCAAGCCAAATTCACGCTTGAAAATCTCAACAAAGAACCTCTGATTGACCGAATTTTCTTACTCAGTCAGAATTGCCAAAATGCAAACTACACAACTATTCAGATTGATTCACTAAAGAGCACACGCACTATGAAGCAAATTGCCGAATGTGCTACCGCTCCATATACTCTCCTGCTAACTAAATACACCACTACGGAATTTGTTCATTACGCTTTGCAGCGCATGTGCGACATTCTCCGCGATAGCGACAGCGTCATGGCTTACGCTGACCATTTCAACAAAAAAGACGGCATTGTCAGCAACGCACCCGTCATCGACTATCAATTCGGTTCACTTCGCGACGATTTCGATTTCGGTTCAGTACTGCTCCTGCGCACAGATGCCCTCAAACAAGCCGCTGCACAGATGGACAAAGACTACAACGCCGCCGGATTATACGACCTGCGCCTGCACCTATCGAGATTGGGAGCCTTTGTACATATCAACGAATTTATCTACTACGATGTTGAACTCGACACCCGTAAATCAGGTGAGAAACTTTTCGACTATGTTGATCCTAAAAATCGTAGTGTACAAATCGAAATGGAACAAGCCTGTACCGACCATCTAAAACATATCGGAGGCTTTTTAGAACCAAAATTCAAACAGATTGATTTCAGCAACGACGGCGAGTTTGAGTATGACGCATCGGTCGTTATTCCTTGCAAAAACAGAGCACGCACAATAAAAGATGCCATAAGCTCTGCTCTAAGCCAACAAACTAAATATAAATTCAATGTCATTGTTGTTGACGACAATTCAACTGACGGCACTGTGGAAATAATCAAGTCATTTGCCAACGACCCACGACTGATTTATGTTGCTCAAGACCGTACATGGCACGGCATTGGCGGCAACTGGAACGCGGCTTTCCATCACCCTAAATGCGGACGCTTTGCTATTCAGCTCGATTCCGACGATGTCTATTCAGGACCCGACACTATACAGAAAATAGTTGATGCCTTCTACGAACAAAATGTAGCTATGGTTATTGGCACTTACCAACTGACTGATTTCAATTCCAATCCTATTCCTCCCGGAGTTATTGACCATAAAGAATGGACACCGGAGAACGGACGCAACAACGCTTTGCGTATCAACGGACTCGGTGCCCCACGCGCTTTTTACACCCCACTGCTCCGACAAATCAATTTCCCCACCACTAAATATGGCGAAGACTATGCCGTTGCCTTACGCATAAGCAGAGAATATCAAATCGGACGAATATATGATGTTCTCTACAACTGCCGCCGCTGGGAAGATAATTCCGACGCCAACTGCGACATCATTACCATGAACGCTAACAACCTCTACAAAGACCGCATACGCACATGGGAACTTATGGCAAGAGTGAGATGTGAGAAGTGAGACATTAGAAGTGAGAAGTGAGACTTTATGAAAAACACCTATTCACTACATATAGGCATTTTGTTGGCTGAGCAAATCGACTTTGAGCTGCATGGTTTATTTCAATACAATGGCAATACGATTTCGGGCAAACACACCTGCTCTTGCAGTGCTGTCGGTCTGAAGCTCGACGACCTACAGACGCAAAGCCAACTACTAATCACGCCTACTTCCGACAACGATTTCTTCGAGATTCATAATGTAGTGATAGGTATCAATTTTCACTGGCAACGCCAAGAAACACAACGATTCAAAGGCGCACTAAGACTTATCGTCGAAAACAATCAGGTTCGCGCCATCAATATACTCGACATTGAGGAATACCTGAAAAGCGTCATCTCGTCGGAAATGTCAGCCACGAGTTCGCTTGAACTTCTCAAAGCACACGCCATCATTTCACGTTCGTGGGTACTCTACCCTATTGTTGAAAAGCCTATTCCACAACACTACCCAACAGCGACAAGAGACAGACTCATCAAATGGTACGAACGCGATGCGCACCGGAATTTCGACGTTTGCTCCGACGACCACTGCCAGCGTTACCAAGGCATTACGCGCATTGTTTCTCAGCACGTCAGTGAAGCCATCGAGCAGACACGCGGATTAGTGCTCAAATACAATGGACATATTGCTGACGCTCGTTTTTATAAGTGCTGCGGCGGAGCTACCGAACACTTCAGCAACGCATGGGACAATAGAGATTTCGACTATCTCACCACTCTGCGAGATTACAAAACCACAGACTTACCCGACCTAACCAAAGAGAACGAAGCACGCAAATGGATTATGTCAAGTCCCGAAGCTTTTTGCAACACAACAGACAAGGCTGTGCTATCACAAGTGCTCAACAACTACGACCAAGAGACAGCCGATTTCTACCGCTGGACTATTCGCTACTCACAAAACGAATTATCTGCACTGATTGAAAAAAAATCAGGCATCAACTTTGGCACAATAACAGCTCTCAACCCTATAAAACGCGGACCATCAGGCAGACTGATTGAATTGGAAATTGTAGGCACAAAACGCACAATGACCATAGGTAAGGAACTCGAAATACGCCGCTGGCTCTCGTCTACACACCTATACAGCTCTGCATTTATAGTAGAACGCAACGACAACAACGATTTTATTCTGCACGGAGCCGGCTGGGGACACGGAGTCGGACTTTGCCAGATAGGTGCTGCCATGATGGCACATCAAGGTTACAATTATCAACAAATTTTAATGCATTATTTTCCACATACTAACATAGAAACACTATGAAACGAATTATTATCATACTGAGTTGCGTATTTGCCTACAGCTCTATCAGCGCACAGAACTACTATCAAGCTGCTGAAAACAAATCAGATTCTGAGCTTAAAACAGCTCTGCACAATATCATTTCAGCCAATAGTGTGCGCTACACCTTCGGTTCGGGAGCGCACCACACTTGGGAAGGTTTCTACTACACCGACCGCAAAGAAGACAACTCCGTCTGGGATATGTATTCAGACGAAATACGCTATTTTGGAGCACCTTTTGCCTCTATTCCCGGGATAGACATCGAACACACCTTCCCTAAGAGTTGGTGGGGAGGATCTGTCAATGACGGCTATAAAGACCTGCACCTGCTCACTCCTGCCGACTATTCAGCCAACCGCTCGAAAAGCAATAATGCAATGGGAATAGTGAGCGAAGCAAGTTTTGACAACGGCTCATTCAAAGTGGGCAAAAACCCTGACTATGGCGACTTCAAGATATTTGAACCTGCCGACGAATACAAAGGCGATTTTGCACGCATATTCTTCTATGTCGCCACATGCTACCAAGACTATGCATGGGTGCTCGACAACACACGCTACGGATCATATTATGCACTGACCAACAACTATCTCACTTTTCAGCCCTGGGAAATAGAGGTGCTGCTCAATTGGCACCGACAAGACCCTGTTTCAGAAAAAGAAATCAACCGCCACGAAGAAGTATATAAGATACAAGGCAATCGCAATCCTTTCATCGACTACCCTTGTCTTGCCGAATTGATTTGGGGCAACAAAAAGGGTACTGCACTCAATACAAACAATATACTATCTACATCAGATATTAAATATCTTGCAATGAACGATAAATCGGGCTGCACATGTGAAATCACTCAACCAACTCTCGTACGCCCACTCAACAACAGCACAATACATTTCAACGAACTGAGTAGAAATGAGACACAAACCATCAGCCTACCTATTCTGACAGCACAACTGACAGACAACATAACACTAAGTATAGAAGGAACAGACGCTTCGGCTTTTACGCTCAGTACAAATAATATAGAAGCCTATTCAACCAACATAGGTACAAGCATTGACCTCAGTTTCTGTCCGAAAACACTCGGCGAACATAAGGCACAACTTCACCTGAAAAGCAACGAAATTGATGCAATAGTTGAATTGGAAGGTTTGTGCACAACAGTATTTCATGCTTTCCAACCCACAAACATTAGCGGCAATGGGTTTACAGCCAATTGGAGCGATGCAGAAGTGGCAAATTACTCGCTTGATGTCTATCAGTATCCATTGCTTTGCAAAGACTCTATCGTCCTCGACCTCAACCCAATCACAATAGCAAATATCAACGCACAATATAAAGAAAACTTCGACATCACAGGTTCGGTGATTACATACCAATCGATGCTCAAGCTTGGCAGTCTCGACAGACACGGCGATTTCACAATAAGCAGTTTCGACCTCAGAGAAGACAACCTGCTCGAATTTTCGGTAACACAATACGACCGGCGCGACTCATTAGGCTCGCTTGTTGTTATTGTCAATCAAGACACATTGGCCACTTATCGTGTTGATACCACACTTGCCGAATACTCGCTTGAACTGCCGAATAATGTAGAAAGTATCAAATTTGCACAGGGCGACACAACCAAACGACTCTCAATAGGCTATCTGCGTCTGCAAACTTGCCATCGCACACCGCAACGACAAAGCCTTGAGGGCTACCCTATTGAGGTTGCCGGAACAAGTCATTATGTTGATTACATAATTGACAATGATACTGTCTATTATCGTATCACCCCGCAAGGCGGACATGAGTCGGAAGAAATAGCCGTATGGAAAGGAATAACCGACAATGTTGAGAGTCAGGAATACGACAGAATCAAATACATAACAGAAGAAGGCAATTTACATTTGTATGAACTTGAGCCAAACAGTGAGATAAGATTATACAACAATCTCGGACAACTAATCGGACACTACACCAACACTGCAGAAGAATTCGTAATTCCGGTACAATGCAAGGGAATCATACTTGTACAAATATCAAATCAGCAAAGAAGCAGGACACTGAAAATTGTTATGTAACTAAAGTTTCCAACATTGCGTTGAGTAATACATTCAAGTCGCAAACCATTGGCGTGTTTTGTTGCCTTAATATGACATAAACAAGATTCTACAATGTAATACATCGTAGTTTCTGCGTAACTTAAAATACATTATTTAAGTTACCCACTTCAAAAATTACGGCGTTAGCCGTTGCATATTAATAGACATAATAAAGTTTACAAACCCAACAACCACTGAGTGATTGCACATGGTCTAATATTCAGATTTATTGCATAGTATTTTTAATATGCAACCATTGTTCTAAACAAAAACTATTCTAAAGCCCAGCGGAAACCGGCATAGACTTTCCATCCGCTCAGCGGAGCATATACCATAGAGGCATCGAAATTAGTGCCGAAAGGCTCTTGTGCTGCGATGACAGGGGTGTCTTGCTTATAGTTGGTCATGTTTTCTGCTCCTACATAGATACTCCATGTGCGGAAGAATCGTGTTATCTGCGCAAAAAGTTGCGGATACCACTTATAGTTAGCGTTCCACAGCGGGTTATTCTTGTCCGGGTCAGGAAGTCTTCCGCCACCATTAAATTGGGCTGTGAAATCAAATTGCCACTTATGAAGCGGCGTTTGATATGAAGTTGATACGAGTGCTTTCCAGCGCGGCACAAGAGGTTGAATGCGCAACACACCATTGTATGTAGTGCGCACATCGGTAAAACGATAAGCCGCACTTATAGTCCAACCACGCAACACCTCCATCTGTGCCTCGATCTGAGTTGCATGAGAATACGAAAGCCCTTGTAAATTAGAGATTATTGCTTTGTGGGCATCTTGGTCGAGATCGGTTACTACGGCATCAATAAAACGAGTGTAGTAATAGTCGGCAGTTAGAGTGAGTTGTCGAGTTGCGATGGGGATATAAAAGGTCATACTCGCACCTGTGTTGATTGCTTTTTCTTGATAATAGGTGCTGTCGGCGAATACTATTTGTCGGCTGCTGGGGAACAAGAAAGCATTGTCGGTTAGGATATTAGGTGTGCGATAGGACAACCCTGCAGATGCACGAATATGCCACCACTCGAATGGTGCATAACGGGCGTTGATTCGCGGAGTAGTGAAAAAGCCGTATTTATTCGACCAGTCTTCACGCAATCCGACAAGCAACGACAACTTGTCAGATGGTTTGAATGAATATTCTGCAAAAATGCCGGGGGTTACTTCATCGGCAGGCATTGATATGGTGCGTTCAGGCTCTATCAAATCACGCAGATAAGAGTCGTAATTAACCGACACGCCTGCTGTAACCGAATTGGCATCATTGATGTTTTGCGTATAAAGAACATTCAGATATAGATTGATTTGTTGTGTGTTTACTTGCCTGTTGCCAAAATGACCTGTTTGACGATGATAAGAAGCAGAGAGTATTGTGCCGAGACTCTTGTAATCAACAGCATCGAACACATAACCATTTTTGAAAAAGCCTTCGGCACGATAGATATTCAAATCTATACTATAAGGATTGTCAATCTGATTGTCGCTGACATATTTTTTTGTTTGCCCTGAATGGCGTTTGTTGTATAGTCCCCGGATGACATACCTGCCCGTAAAACCATTTTTGTCTATTGACCAGCGATGCAATAGATTAGCCTGCTGTCCGGTTGGCATGTCAAGAAATCCGTCTTTGTTATCGTCCATCTCCATCGAACCATTTTCGTAGTGAGCAAGCAGTCCTGTATGTACTCCGTCGGCAACTTTCCAGCCTCCCATAGCATTTACTTCGGTATGTAGATGCGAATTAATCATAGCATTAAGGGCTATTTTGGGTGAGTTGTCCGGCTTAAGAAACTCTATATTTATCTGTCCGGCAGTAGCCTCAAAGCCATTGATAACCGACGATGTGCCTTTCGATATCTGTATGCTTTGCATCCATGGTCCGGGGATATAAGTCAGTCCAAAATTGTTGGCAAGACCGCGAATACTTGGTGTATTTTCAGTCAGTATCTGCACGTATGTTCCTGCCAAACCGAGCATACGAATTTGTTTTGCTCCTGTGGCAGCGTCAGAATAAGCCACATCAACGGAGGCAGAGGTCTCAAAACTCTCCGAGAGATTGCAGCATGCAGCCCTGATTAGCTCACCTTCCGACATAGTTTGAATGTCGAGAGCAGAAAAGCGGTCGCGCTGCACAGAAGCTTTGCGGCGTGCCACCTCAACTTCGTCGAGAACAGCATCGGAAACAAGAACAATAGTTAGATAGTTGGTATCCACACGAACCGTGTCGGAATGATACATTACGTATGAAAAAACGAGCGAATCAGTCGTTGAGTTCTCACCAATTGAGAAAGCACCTTGTTTGTCGGTGGCGACACCTTGTGTTGTATTGGCCCAATAGACATCAACGCCTTCAAGAGGTTCGCCTGAGTCATTAACAACACGCCCTGTAATCTGTGCCGATAGGGCAAAAGAAATGGTTAGTAGAAAGAGTGTAAATATCTTTTTCACAACGAAAAATCAATTGTTAGATGTATCTTTTAGAACATAAAGTTTGTCGCCACGGTGCAACACTTCAGATGTTTTGATTGAGAAATAGCTACCTTTGGGCGCAAAATCAGCACTTCTATCATTAAGGCGTATATCGAGAGCAGTATCTTCGTATGCACCGGTGGTCTCGCCGGTAACAAGATACTCACTACCCTTTGCGAAGCCTTCGGCGCACTCGACATGAAACTCTGCCACACCTATTTGTTTGAAGTAATTAGTGCAACGCCCGACATATACTTTGGTGCGTGTTGCTCGTGAGCCATAGGTATGAGTCCATTCGCCAAGACGCTGACCAAGATAATAGCCATTCCAGAAGCCACGATTGAAAACGCGTGCAAGACGCTCGTCCCAAGCGGCTATTTTTTCAGCAGTGAAAGTGCCGTCATAATAACTCTCGATAGCCTCACGATAGCACTCGACAACAGTCTTGACATACTCCGGACCTCGAGCACGACCTTCAATCTTGAACACGCTGACACCGGCATCAAGCATCTTATTAATAAAATGTATGGTCTTCAAGTCCTTTGGCGACATGATATACTGATTGTCGATGTCAAGCTCTATCTCCGACTCTTTGTCTCTAACTGTATAAGCTCGACGACACACCTGCATACAAGCACCACGATTGGCAGAATAACCATGTTCGTGAAGACTCAGATAGCACTTACCGGAAACAGCCATACACAACGCACCATGACAAAACATCTCAATGCGCACCAACTCACCACGTCTGCCACGGATGTCTTGTTCGACAATAGCTTTGTGAATTTGAGCTACTTGCTCCATGTTCAACTCACGAGCCAAAACGACGACATCAGCAAACTGTGCATAAAAACGCAAAGCCTCGACATTGGAAATATTCAATTGTGTAGAGAGGTGAATTTCAACATCCTGACTGACCGCATATTGCATAACAGCAATGTCAGAAGCGATGATAGCAGATATGCCGGCTTGCTTGGCGTTATCAACAATTTCTCGCATGAGCTGCAAGTCGTTGTCGTACATAACAGTGTTGAGAGTGAGATAAGTCTTCACACCTGCAGCACGACATTTTTCGACAATGGTGTGCAGGTCAGCAGTAGTAAAATTGGCCGACGAGCGGCTACGCATGTTCAGGTGTTCAATACCGAAATAGATAGAATCAGTTTTTGCATTTATGGCAGCAGCGAGACTCTCCCAAGAGCCGACCGGCGCCATTATCTCATATCGCTTCATTAAAAAAAATATAAAAAAAATAACAATTCGGGTACAAAATTACTATTTTTTTTAACTAAAATAAAATTTTTTTCACAAATGCTTGCAATAATAATAAAAAAAATGTAATTTTGTGCGTTTTTATACAAATAGCTTATTGTAACAATTCATTTAATCAATTTTATGGCAACAATCAACAAAGTTATCCTCATTGGTAACGTAGGAAAAGATCCACAAGTTCGCTATTTAGATCGTGGTGTGGCAGTAACATCCTTTCCATTAGCGACAACAGAGCGTGGTTACACAACACAAAGTGGCGTACAAGTTCCGGACCGCACAGAATGGCACAACATCGTGATGTGGCGCAATCTTGCAGAATGGGCTGACAAATATGTTCGCAAAGGTCAACAGCTTTACATTGAAGGCAAGCTTCAAACACGTAAAAGCGAGAAAGATGGTGTTATGCGTTATAACACTGAGATTATCGTTGAGACAGTTAAGATTTTGAGTCGTCCGCCCGAGAAACGCGATGATGCCAAACCGGCTGATGATACAGAAATACAAACGGCAGCTGAAGAAAACGCAGATAGCGCAGCTAACGACCCACTCGACATACTCGGAATAATGTAAAACGATGCGGATATAAGAGAAAAAGCGGAATTCGATTCCGCTTTTTTTGTAACATCACATCATTAGTGTTCCATTAAAATTAGGGATAATTAATAATTGCCATTAGGGCCATTTTGCACTTTTAAATATTGTAATTATGGTTTCTGTGCAGCTCAAAACACGAACTATTACGGCTATAAACTACACGCGCTATGCGGATTGAAAGGTGTTATACACTCCTATGACCTGTCAAAGGCGTCTGTTGATGACAGATACTGGCTGCAAGACATCAAATATGAGTATCAGCAAAATACCATCATCGGGGACAAGGGATATCTCAAAGCCTCCTTACAACTGGATTTGTTTGAGACAGTCCAAATACACCTTGAAGTGCCGTACCGTTTGAATCAAAAGGATTGGAAACCAACATTTAAGCCTTTTGCCAAAGCAAG
>JAFXPY010000024.1 GCA_017527495.1 Paludibacteraceae bacterium | reverse complement strand
TTAGATTTTCAATTAGCCATAAAGATAATCATAATCAGCGAATAAACCATACTTCAGCCTGCAAAATGACCTATTGACACTATATCAACTTTTTTTAGCCTGCAATTTGACCTATAAGTCAAATTTTTCTTTAATTTTTCTCAATTTTGTACATAAAAAGAATAGCCCACAATTATGCACAATTAAAAGCAATTATTCGCTTTAATTCGTCAGATTCGTTTTCTAAAAGTTGTCCGCAGAGAAAACAGAGAAAGCAGAGAATTCGCTTCAATTCGTTCGATTCGTTTTCTTTTTTTGTCATCAATTATCATCAATTAAAGACAATTATTCGCTTCAATTCGTTCAATTCGTTTTCTAAAAAAATCATTCTTTTCAGTTCGTTTTCTCAAAATTTGTTCAAATTAGGGTATTCGTTTCAATTTGTGTTTGGTATTGTTAAGAAAATGTAGTAATTTTGCATGCTAATTGTAAAAATTCAATCAAACATTTGTAAGTTTGTAAATAAATCATGATTAAAATTACTTTTCCAGATGGAAGCGTACGCGAGTACGCAGAGGGCGTAACCGCCCTTGAAGTGGCTGAATCTATTAGCCCGCGATTAGCAGCCGATGTGTTGGCTGCAACAGTAAATGGTGTTCAACAAGACCTCACACTACCTATCAATCAAGACTGCACATTGCGTTTGCACAAATGGGACGACGCAGAAGCAAAACATGCATTTTGGCACACAAGTTCTCACCTTATGGCAGAGGCATTGCAAGAGCTTTATCCCGGTATTCAATTTGGTATAGGTCCGGCAATAGAAAACGGTTTCTACTATGATGTCTATCCTGCTGACGGACAAGTTATCAAAGAATCAGACCTGCCTACTATTGAGGCTAAGATGAAAGAGTTGGCTCAGAAAAAAGAAACACTCCAACGCCGCGAGATAAGCAAGGCCGATGCCTTGAAGTGGTTTGGTGAGCGTGGTCAAGAATACAAATGCGAACTCATTGCCGACCTTGAAGACGGAACAATAAGCACATATACACAAGGTGCCTTTACTGATCTATGTCGCGGACCACATATTCCTTCAACAGCACCAATCAAAGCAATAAAAGTTCTCTCTGTCAGTGCTGCCTATTGGCGCGGCGACGAGAAACGACCTATGATGACCCGTATCTATGGTATCACTTTCCCGAAGCAAAAAATGCTGGATGAGTATCTCACCTTGCTCGAAGAAGCCAAGAAACGCGACCACCGCAAGATAGGTAAAGAATTAGAACTCTTTATGTTCTCCGACATGGTGGGCAAAGGTCTGCCTATCTGGTTGCCAAAAGGTACCGCTCTGCGTCTGCGTCTTGAAGACTTCCTCAAAAAAATACAAAAACGCTATGGCTATCAGCAGGTAATCACCCCGCATATCGGTTCGAAAAATCTCTATGTAACTTCCGGCCACTGGGATCACTATGGCAAAGACTCTTTCCAACCTATCACCACACCTGAAGAAGGCGAAGTATATTTGCTCAAACCAATGAACTGCCCTCACCACTGCGCAATATACAAAAACTCACCGCGCTCATACAAAGACCTGCCTTTCCGTTGTGCCGAATTCGGAACGGTCTATCGTTATGAGCAATCGGGCGAACTTCACGGACTGACACGCGTGCGCTCATTCACACAAGACGACGCACATATATTCTGCCGTCCAGACCAAGTGAAAGACGAGTTTATCAAGGTAATGGAGATTATCCAAATCATCTTTAAGGCATTGCATTTCGACAATTTCGAGGCTCAAATCTCCTTGCGCGACCCTAATAACCACGAGAAATATGTAGGCTCTGACGAAGTGTGGGAGAAAGCCGAGCGTGCAATTATTGAGGCATGCGAGGAAAAAGGCATGGAAGCACATGTTGAATATGGCGAAGCCGCATTCTATGGGCCGAAACTCGACTTTATGGTAAAAGACGCACTCGGACGCCGCTGGCAGTTAGGAACAATACAGGTTGACTATAACCTGCCTGAGCGTTTTGAACTTGAATACACCGGCGAGGACAACCAGAAACATCGTCCTGTGATGATTCACCGAGCACCATTCGGAAGCCTGGAACGCTTTGTGGCAGTGCTGATTGAACATACAGCAGGTAAATTCCCATTATGGCTCACGCCGGATCAAGTCGTTGTATTGCCTGTCTCTGAAAAATCAAATGATTATGCCTATGAGGTAAAGAAACAACTCGAGGCACAAGATGTACGCGTTATTGTTGACGACCGAAACGAAAAAATAGGTCGCAAGATACGCGATAATGAGTTGAAACGCATACCTTATCTGCTTGTTGTCGGCGAACAAGAAGCACAAGACAGAATGGTGGCTGTGCGTAAGCAAGGCGAAGGCGACCAAGGCAAAATGACAATAGACGACTTTGCAAAGAAAATCAATGACGAAGTCGCACAAATGACTAATGTATAGAAACTTCAATATTCTCCATTATTATGCAGATTAAAGCATGATAATGGAGAATTTGATATTAAATGAACTCTCGCCTCACAAACATATTACTCCTAATCATTTTTTCACTATCTATTTCAGCACAAACCACAGTAACCTATTTGACCGACACTGTTGGCTGGCGCGGACAGTTAGACAGCGTACAGACAATAGGTGAAATCAGTGTGGTAGCCAATCGTCACGCCGAGGTAATACCCGTACAACACCTTGAAGGCAAACAATTGCAGAGCCTTGCAGTGCAGAGTGTGGCTGATGCGGTGCGCTATTTTTCCGGTATTCAAATCAAAGACTATGGTGGAGTGGGGGGACTGAAAACGGTTGACCTCCGAAGTATGGGAACAAACCATCTCGGAGTGTTTTACGACGGAATAGAAATCGGAAATGCACAAAACGGAGTGGTCGATTTGGGAAAATTCTCGATGGACAATATCGAGCAAATCTCTCTCTACAATGGGCAGAAAAGTGAGATATTCCAACCCGCAAAAGACTTTGGCTCTGCCGGAACGCTATACATCAAAACACGCCGCCCGCGATTCAAAAAAGGCAAAGACTATAATGTCGAAGTGGCAATGAAAGGCGGCTCGTTCGGATTGGCTAATCCGTCAGTACTCTACGAACAAAAAATCAACGACAACATATCTGCCTCAGCCAATCTCGAATACACATTTGCCACAGGTAAATATCCTTTTCGTTATCGTCGGGTTCTGCCAAGTGGCACAGTGGCATGGGACACAACAGCGGTTCGTGAAAATGGCGATATTCAGGCATGGAGGGCTGAAGCAGGCGTTTTCGGAGCATCCGACAGAGGTAAATGGCACGCCAAAGCCTACTATTACGATTCAGAAAAAGGCATACCGGGGGCAATAGTTAATAATGTCTGGAAAAACAGTCAGCGGCAATGGGACAGAAATTTCTTTGTACAATCAAGTTGGCAACAAACATATTTCGAGAAATACGACTTGCAAATTAATGCCAAATACAGTCTCGATCAAATGCGCTACCTCAACCCCGACACCACACTTATGTATCTCGACAACCGCTTCACACAACAAGAAATTTACCTCTCGTGCGCCAATCGTTATTATATATTCCCTATTTGGGAAGTGGCATTGTCTGCTGATTACCAACTCAATTGGCTCAACTCAAATATGCCGGAATTTGTCAATCCTTTGCGCAATACTTTCCTTCTTGCCGCAGCCACAGCACTCAAGTGGAAATGGATAAAAGCCGAAGCGTCTGTTCTCGGCACCTTTGTATGGGACAAATTGCGCTTACCTTCAAAAATCACACCCGAAGCGTCAGCTAATTCACAGCATTTCACACCAACAGCAGCAATAAGTTATCAACCCTTGCTCAAAGAAAATTGGTATATTCGCGCCTTCTATAAACGCATATTTCGCATGCCTACTTTCAACGACCTCTATTACACAGATGTCGGAAATATATCGCTCAAGCCTGAATATACCAACCAGTACAACATCGGGATGTCATACGACAAGCAATGGCGAAACATGACTATAAGTGATGTGGGTGGAAAAGTTGATGCCTACTATATTTCTGTTGACGACAAAATAATCGCCATACCTAAAGGCAATAGTCAGTATCGCTGGCAAATGATAAACCTTGGTCATGTTGAAATAAAAGGAATGGATGCCAATGCTTACATACAATTCACCTTCCCGTACCATATAGGTTTGAAAGTAAATGTCAATTACACCTATCAGCAAGCTATAGATCTTTCCAATCCTAATGACGAATTGACATATCGAAAGCAAATAGCCTACATACCATGGCACAGCGGCTCGGCTGTTGTCAATATGTCATGGAAAGGGCTGAGCGTGAATTATAGTTTTGTTTATGTGGGTGAGCGCTATCAAAATAGTGCCAACATTCCTGTCAACTATGTGCAGCCATGGTACACACACGATATGGCACTGAGCTATATTCACCAATGGGAAAAAATAGGTATGCAATTGAGCCTCGAAATGAATAATATGCTCAATCAACAATATGAAGTAATCGTTAATTATCCGATGCCCGGACGCAATTTTCGCGCAGTAGCAAAAATAATGTTATAATCATGAAAAAAACAAGTATCATCCTCTTGGCACTTTTAGCCCTAATTTCTTGCAGAAAAGATATTGTCGTAACCCCAACCGAGCAAACACAAATCACCACAGGTAGCGACACCACTACTCTGCAAGGTTTTTACCTGCTCAATGAAGGTAATATGGGCTCAAACAAAGCCACACTCGACTATTACGACTTTACCACAGGCGTTTATCATTCAAACATATATGCTCAAAACAACCCTAATGTAGTTATGGAATTAGGTGATGTGGGCAATGACTTGCAAATTTACGGCTCACAACTATATGCTGTAATTAATGCTTCAAACAAAATTGAAGTGATGAATGCTCAAACAGCAAAAAGAATCGGACAAATCAATGTACCCAACTGCCGTTGTCTTGCTTTCAGCGGACAATATGGATATGTAACATCATACGCCGGACCAATATCATTAGACCAAAGTCATGCCCAAAAGGGTTATGTACTCAAATTCGACACAGCCACACTGCAAACTATTGACACCTGTCTCGTGAGCTACCAACCGGAAGGTTTGGTTATAGTGGACAATAAACTTTTCGTTGTCAATTCAGGTGGATATATGCAACCAAAATATGACAGTGTAATGTCGGTTATAGACATTGCAACATTCGAAGAAATAAAACGAGTAGTTGTGGATATAAATATGCAACATATCATAGCCGACAAGTATAACCATTTGTGGATAAATACACAAGGCAACTATTACGACCGACCATCGTGCCTCTATTGTGTTGATGCCTCAACATGCAATATACTCGCAAAAATAGAAATGCCGGTAAGCAATATGTATCTATGTGGTGATTCTCTTTATTTTTATAGCACTGCATGGAGTTATATAGAAAATAAAAACGCCATATCGTTTGGAATCATCAATGTGAGGACAAAAGAAACAATCGCAGAAAACATAATCACCGATGGAACACAAAACGAAATCGAAATGCCATACGGAATATGTGTCAATCCGCAAAACAAAGATTTATATATTACCGACGCAAAAAACTATGTAGTACCGGGCTCACTCTCATGCTACGACAGCACAGGCAAACGACGCTGGACAATACGAACAGGAGATGTTCCGGCACACTTTGCATTACTATACAAAATCAAATAGCTACTCAAAAAATAATCGCAGCAGATTATGAAAAAAAATATTACATTACTATTCCTTTGTCTTGCGACGTTTGCCACAGCACAAACGCTATCGCCATATATCACAACAGTGTTTGACTATAGTCCTGCGCCCGGGCAATTTATTAATGTCCTGCCCAAATACGAGCAAGGCGACACTCAGCAACAAATGAACCAAAAAGCGCAAGAGGCAATAGCCAACAACAAACGCTATCTCGTCTGCTTAGGAGGGTGGGGCGGAAGTATTACCTTCGGCTTTGACCACATGATAACAAACCAACCCGGTGCCTACGACCTTCAGATATTAGGCAACACGCACGATGGCGGAGCAGAACCGGGGATAGTCTATGTCTCTTACGACGAAAATGACAACGGACTACCGGACGACACATGGTTCGAAATAGCCGGAAGCGAGTATAATCAACCAACAACAAAACATAACTACACACTGACATACTACCGGACACCTGCCGACCATCAGCCCGTTCCCAACGGCTCTATCGTTGATGCACAATACATAAAATATGCAGACGCAGAAGGAAATGTCGGATATATAGAGAAAAACTCCTATCATACGCAAGATTACTATCCACAATGGATTGAAGCCGATTCGCTTGTATTTGTCGGCACACTGCTCGCCAAAAATGCCACATTCAACAGAGAGACAGGAATCTTTTGGCTCAGCAGTTACGACTATGGTTATGCCGACAATCACCCTAACACATCCGATAGCTCAAAAATCAATCTTGATTGGGCAGTCGATGCTGAAGGTAATCCCGCCAATCTGCATGGTATTCACTTTGTCAGAATACAGACCGGAGTCAGTCAATCCTGCGGATGGATAGGCGAGACATCAACCGAAATAATGGGAGCAATAGACCTGCATACTCCAACAGCGTTGCAAGTCTCTAATGAAGTGGAAGACAAAGTTGAAAAAATCTACAACTTACAAGGACAACAAATTATTTGCCCACAAAAAGGCCGTGTGTACATAATCAAAACAAAAAACGGAAAAACAATAAAACAACTCTTTTAGCGAAAACAAAAGAGCAAAGAAAATAAATGTATGAGCCAATATTGGCTCATACATTTTTAATATTGGCTCATATTTTTTTAGTCAATAATCAAAATTAAACGCTTTTTATGTTAATAATTTTGATATACTGAAAAAAAGTATTAATTTTGCATACTTGAAAAGTAAGCATTATTTATATTATGAAACACAAAATTCTCGCCCTTATGGCACTAACAACAATACTTGCAGCCTGTTCAGGCAACAAAGAGAGCAATCCTTTCTTTGAAGAGAAATGGAACACCCCTCACGAAACTTACCCCTTCAATCGTATTCAACTAAGTCATTATCAGCCTGCTATAGAAGAGGGCATGAAACAGCAAAATGCTGAAATCGAAGCAATTGTCAATAACTCGGAAGCACCAACATTTGAAAACACTATTGTTGCGCTTGAGAAATCGGGTAAATTGCTTACTAAAGTAACATCTGCTTTTTACAATATCAATCATTCTGACACTAACGACGAGATAGACTCACTTGCACAACAATTCACTCCTATGTTGAGCGAGCACGAAGACGCAATCATGCTCAACGAAAAACTTTTCGAGAGAATCAAAACCGTCTATGAACAACGCGATTCGCTCGATCTCAGTATCGAAGACAAAAAACTTCTCGAAGACACATATAAAAGTTTTGCACGCAATGGTGCAAATCTCTCACCTGCCGACAAAGAGAAATACAAAGAACTCTCTGCCCGTCTCAGCCAACTCACACTTACTTTTGGACAGAACGCACTCAAAGCAACAAATGCTTGGACAATGTTGATTACCGACGAAGCCCAACTTGAAGGCTTGTCGGATGATATAAAAGCGATGCTCAAAGATAATGCAGAGAAAGCAGGACAGGAAGGCTGGTTGCTTAATCTCAAACCGACAACAACATTCCCGGTTCTGAAATTTGCTGCCAATCGTGAAATTAGAAAGGCAATATGGACGGCATCAAATACAAAGGCAATAGGAGGCGAGTTCGACAATACACAAGTAATCAAAGACATCGTCAATACTCGTCTTGAAATAGCCAATCTCTTAGGCTACGAGACTTATGCCGACTATGCTCTCGAAAATCGTATGGCAAAAACAGCTGACAATGTGTATGGTTTGCTCAACCAACTCAAAGATGCCTATATGCCTGTTGCACAAAAAGAATATGACGAATTGCAACAATATGCCGACAGCCTCGGACTGAACGATAAATTGCAGTCATGGGATTGGTCGTACTATTCCGAAAAACTCAAAAACGAGCGCTATGCGTTCAACGACGATGAGCTTCGCCCGTATTTTGAACTCGAAAATGTAAAGAAAGGCGTGTTCGGTTTGGCAACAAAACTCTACGGACTCACATTCGTGAAAAATCCGGACATACAAGTTTACAATCCTGAGGTAGAAGCTTTTGATGTCCTCGACCCGCAAGGTCAGTATCTCGGTGTTCTCTACACCGATTTCCATCCTCGCGATGGAAAACGTGGCGGTGCATGGATGAATGACTTCAAAGCACAATGGGTTGAAAACGGAATAGATAGTCGTCCGCACATCACTCTCGTGATGAACTTTACACGCCCGACAAAAGACAAACCTGCTCTGCTTACCTTTGACGAAGTCAATACTTTCTGTCACGAATTCGGACATGCACTACATGGTTTGCTGACCAAATGCCACTATGCAAGTCTTTCCGGCACAAATGTGTATCGCGATTTTGTTGAGATGCCGTCGCAATTCAACGAGAATTATATGAACCAAAAAGAGTTCCTTGATGGTTTTGCCGTTCACTATCAAACAGGCGAAAAGATACCTCAAGAACTGCTCGACAAGCTGCAAAGAGCAAAGAATTATCATTCAGCATACGCTTGTGTACGCCAACTCTCGTTCGGTTTCTTGGATATGGCGTTCCACACAATCAAACAACCATTTGCAGCCGACCCTGTAACCTTCGAACATGAAGCAATGCAACCTGTACAATTATTCCCTGTAATACCTAACACCGGTATGGCAGAAGCATTTACGCATATCTTCTCTGGCGGCTATGCTGCAGGATATTATGGCTATAAATGGGCAGAAATGATTGATGCCGATGCCTTCTCAAAATTTGAAGAAAACGGAATATTCGACAAAGCAACAGCAGATAGTTTCCGCACCAACATACTCGAACGTGGTGGAACAGAAGATCCGATGGTACTCTATGTCCGTTTTCGCGGACAGCAACCAACAATAGACGCACTGATGCGTAGAGATGGAATAAAATAAGACAAACTAACCAATTGAAAAATGCACTATAGTTTCAAATACATAGGATTTATAGTCGCTCTTGTATGTCTTACGCTCAATTCGTGTATAACATACGAGAAAATCAATTATATGCAAGAGCCGGGGCAATATGGAATCCCGAACTATACAGACACACTTGACTTCGAAGAATATCGTGTCAGAATTGACGACCGCTTGTATGTTCGTGTCTATTCAACCGACGAGAAAACAGAATCATTGCTCAATGGCGGATTGGGTGTCGATCAGCAAAGAAGTTTCATGGGCAATGCCGAACAAGAAGGAAGAGAACTATACACCTACTTAGTGCATGAAGACAGTACAATCTATTTCCCGACACTCGGCAAAGTGAAAGTGCACGGACTGACAACTCGTGAAATAAAATATAAAATAGAGGACGAACTCACAGGAGTGGTCAAACAGCACGAAGGCTTCAGAAATATATCTGTTGATGTCTCTATAGTCGGCCGCTATTTCAGTATTATCGGACCACAGCAGTCCGGTCGTTACCAAATCTCGAAAGAAAAACTAAACATCTTTGAGGCTCTTGCCGTAGCGTCAGATATTTCTGATTTGTCAGATAAACACAAAATACAAATCATCCGACAGATAGAAGGAAAGACTAAGGTTAAGACATTTGATATTAGGTCGAAAGACATTATCAATTCAGAATTTTATTATATCGAGCCAAACGATGTGATTTACATTCGCAATGTGCGTGGTTATTCGTTTGGCCTGACATCTGCACCGGCTGTGTTGTCGCTCACCGCTTCGACAATATCGTTCGGTGTGTTTATCTATGCGTTTGTAAATAACTATATTGTAAAACCTCTAAATACCCGCTCTGAAGAATGAAAAAGAAAGTATTACATATAGTTATTATAGTTTTGGTGGCAATGCTTAATGCTGCTTGTTACACTCATCGTAATATAGGATATTTGCAAGAGCGTACAGACCTGCCGCAATATCCTAAGGCTGAATATGAGCACTACAGACTGCAAGTCAACGACCAAATTATTTATCGTCTCATCACGATGGACGAGACGATATCAAAGGTGATGCAGACCTCTGGAAATACTACCTCGCAAAATATGTTCTACAGAATATATCCAGATAGTACGATAGACATACCTTTTGTGAATGGAATTAAGATAGGGGGATTGACGATAGAAGAGGCGCGTGAAGAAGTGCAACGCCGTGTGCGTGAGATAATTCCGGATGCAGAGATTCGTCTTGATATGTACAATAAGTCTTTCACCGTTATCGGCGATTTGAAATCAGGTTCTTTCCCTATATATAAAGAGAAACTCACGATTTATCAGGCACTTGCAATGACGGGTGATGTGCTTCAAACAGGTGATCGTCGTCATGTCAGAATTATTCGTCCAAGAACAAACGAAAAACCTGAAGTGCTTGAATTTGACCTCAGAACAAACACAATTATCGATTCAAAATACTACTATGTACTGCCTAATGATGTGATTTATGTGCAGCGTGATAAAAACAGCTTCTTCAAAGTGGCTAACTACACAGCGTTTACCTCGCTCATCACCTCGTCGCTATCATTGTTAGTGTCAGTGCTCTCTTTCGTGAAATAGTTAAGTTATGGCAAACGATAGTACAGAAAACAAAAATCCTTACGGAGAACATCCATATGGAAATAGTCCATACGGAAATAGTCCCTATGGTTCAAGCCCTTATGGGAGTAGTCCATACGGGAGTAGTCCATACGGTTCAAGTCCTTACGGTAGCAATCCATACGGTTCAAATCCTTATGGTAGCAATCCATACGGTTCAAATCCATACGGTAGTGGCAACCCATACGGCAATCCATACGGTCAGCCTACTCAGCAACAAAATGCGCAGCAGGAGGATGACTCAGGATTTAACTTGCTTGAATGGGTATTCCGTATTATGCAACACTGGTACTTGTTTGTACTTGGTGTGATTGTGGCTTTTGTGTTGTCTTATATTCAAAACCGCAAATGGATACCAACATGGGTTTCGAGCGGAACAATGATTATTCAAGAGTATGGAAGTACTTACGGCTCACAAGCACTGATGACCGGTTTCGGTGTAGATGCCGGATTTACCAACGCTAAGAACCAAGTGCTTATCTTGCAGTCGTACGACCTTATGTCAAGAGTGGTTGATAGTTTGCCTTTCTTCAATGTTGAATATATCACTCAGGGACGTTTCAAAAAACGTAATCTCTACAATGAAACACCTACTGTACTCGACAACTTTGAGATAACTCATCCTGCCACTTATGGCACGCTTTTCACAATGGACATCTTGGCGGATGGAACATTCGACATATCCATTGACGAAACGGAATTCAAGCAATCTGGTTATTTCGGCCGTTGGTTTGAATGTCCTTATTTCAAAGGTGTGTTTATGCCGACAGCCAATTTACGAACAGGCAGGATATATCTAAGATTTCGTTCGCACGAAGATTTGGTCGGCGAATTTCAGGGTAAGCTGACGCTCGACTGGATTGGCGCCGCTCAAGCATCAGTGTTGGCTCTGACTCTGGTGAGTGAAACGCCGCAACGCGACTGCGATTTCATCAATAAATTGGTTGATGTATATCAGGCAGACAACCTCGCCAGAAAAAATAATGTTGCCGACAACTCAATCAAGTTTATCAACGAACAGCTCGCCAACCTGCAAGAATCACTTGTAGTATCGGAAGGTGCAATGACCAATTTCCGCCAGCAGAACAAGTTTATTGATGTCTCCTCTTACGCAGGAACATTGATGGGTAAGATGGCAGACTACGACCAACAAGAGATGGCTCTCAATCTGCGCCAGACATATCTTGATTATTTGTCGAAATATCTCGATGACCATATCGAGGCAGGAACAATAATCGCTCCTTCAAGTCTTGGACTCAACGAGTCGATGTTGATGACTCTTGTTCAACAGCACAACGACCTCTGTCTTCAGCGTAATGAAGTAACCGAAAAGAATGTGTATTATGCCAAATATACCAAAGACATTCAGAATGTAGAAATGGCAATCAAAGAGGTTGTCAAGAGCATGCGTGCTTCACTCGATATTGAGCGTCAAGACCTTCATGCCCGCTATGCTGATGTAGAGCGCGACATACAAAATCTGCCGGAGAAAGAACTTCAAATGGTAGCGATAGAGCGTAACTATCGTATTGACGACAACTACTATACTTTCTTCTTGCAGAAACGTGCAGAGGCTGAGATACAGAAGGCATCAAACATGCCGGACAATACCATACTTGATCGCGCAAGAACGACAGCAATAACCAATGCCGGAGCCAAAAGACGTACAACAATCATGTACTTGCTCTTTGGTATTCTCATTCCGCTTGTCTATCTGATTGTTCGCGAGATAATCAACAACTCTGTTCGCACACCATCAGAAGCGGAAAAACTCTCAAAATATTCGCTCATCGGTTCGTTGCGACATGTTCAGAGCCAGAATCCTACTTTTGTTGCTAAAAGGCCGCGTTCGTCGTATGCCGAGATGTTGCGTGCTTTGCGTACGCGTATAGGTTTTGCGGTGCAGAAAAAAGACAAACAGCGTATCCTCGTAACTTCTGCCGAGTCGGGCGATGGTAAGACATTCCTTTCTACCAACCTTGCTGCTCTGTATGCGATGACAGGCAGAAAGACATTGCTGATAGATATGGATATTCGCAAGCCTAATATTCACGAGAAATTAGGTTTGGACAATGGCAATGGTGTAACAAACTATCTTATTGGAGATTGCACACTCGATGAGGTGATTGACACAGATACACCTTTCCAATTTGATCTTATTCGTGCCGGTTCTGTACCACCTAACCCGGGTGAAGTAATTCGTTCGGACAAAGTGGTGGAAATGCTCAATATTCTTGAAGAAAGGTATGACTATATTATTATAGACTCTTCGCCTCTTGGCTTGGTGTCGGACGCATACGCACTGCTTGATATAACTGACATCACACTCTTTGTTGTTCGCGCACATGTTACCAACAAACATTTTGCAGAGACAGTGCTTGAACAATTATATGCCGACAATAAGCAGAATATTTATATCGTTTTGTCAGACTTGCCAACAGCGTCAAGTACCAAATATGGTAGCAAGGGCTATGGTTACGGCTATGGTTACGGCTATGGAGGTTATGGAACCTATGGCTATGGTTATGGCTTCGGCTATGGTTATGGTTTGTATGGTAGATACGGCAGACGACGCAAGAAAAATGGCTATGGCTACGGCTATGGAAGTAGTTATGGCTATGGAAGTGGCAATAATAATTATTATTCAGACGACGATGATGACGATACAGAATCAGCATACGGCAGTGATAATGATAAAAAACAGTAACTCTCAAAGATGAAAATAGCAATAGTTGGAACAGGATATGTCGGTTTGGTTTCGGGAACATGTTTTGCCGAGATGGGAGTTGATGTAACTTGTGTTGATGTTGACAAAAACAAAATTGACAATCTCAAAAACAATATCATCCCTATCTATGAACCCGGTTTGGAGAATATGGTTATACGCAACAAACAGGCCGATAGATTGCATTTCACAACATCTCTTGCTGAGGTGATAGATGATGTAGAGGTTGTGTTTAGTGCTGTAGGCACACCGCCTGATGAGGATGGCTCTGCTGATTTGAAATATGTGCTCGAAGTGGCTAAAACAATCGGGCAAACAATGAACAAATATATCCTTTTGGTCACGAAAAGCACCGTTCCCGTAGGTACGGCGCAAAAGGTGAAGGCAGTAATCAAAGAAGAACAACGCAAACGAGGAGTTGACATAACTTTTGACGTGGCTTCAAACCCTGAGTTTTTGAAGGAAGGTGATGCTATCAACGATTTTATGAGTCCTGATCGTGTTGTCGTCGGTGTGGAAAGCGAGAAAGCCAAAGAATTGATGACAAAATTGTATCGACCTTTTTTGCTCAATAACTTCAGAGTGATATTTATGGATATTCCTTCAGCCGAAATGACCAAATATGCAGCCAACTCAATGCTTGCCACACGAATCAGTTTCATGAACGATATTGCCAATCTTTGCGAACTCGTTGGAGCTGATGTCAATATGGTTAGAAAAGGCATAGGTACAGATGCGCGCATAGGAACGAAATTCCTTTATTCCGGTATAGGCTACGGAGGTTCATGCTTTCCCAAAGATGTGAAAGCACTCATTCATACAGCCAAACAGAATGGCTATGATATGCAGGTACTTGAGGCGGTAGAACAAGTCAACCACAAACAAAAAGAAGTGCTCTACAATAAGTTGGTGAAACATTTTGGAACACTTGAAAACAAGACTATAGCAATCTGGGGACTGAGTTTCAAACCCAATACCGACGATATGCGCGAGGCACCATCGCTTGTGCTGATTGATAAGTTGTTGCAGAGCAAGTGTAACATCAGAGTTTTCGATCCTGTGGCAATAAATGAAGCAAAGCGTATATTGACAGCAAAAAATCAAATAGATTCAGTTTATTTTGCAACTGATATATATGATGCAACGCTTGAGGCAGATGCTCTACTTTTAGTGACAGAATGGAAAGAATTTCGTATGCCGACATGGAGTGTGATAAAGAAAACAATGAAAGGAAATCTTGTTCTTGACGGCAGAAATATATACGACAAAAATGAGTTGCAGTCGTTAGGCTTCACCTATGAAGGCATCGGAATATCATAGAAAAAACACGGAGTTATGAAAATTGCTTTAATAACAGGTATAACAGGTCAAGACGGCTCTTTTTTAGCAGAATTTTTGCTTCAAAAAGGCTATGAGGTTCATGGCATATTGCGCCGTTCGTCGTCTTTCAACACCGGTCGTATCGAACACTTGTATCTCAACGAGTGGGTGCGCGACATGAAAAAGAGTAGGGCAATCAATCTGCACTATGGCGATATGACCGATTCGTCGTCGCTCATCAGAATAATTCAGGAAATTCAACCTGATGAGATATATAACCTTGCAGCGCAGAGCCATGTGAAAGTGTCATTTGATGTGCCGGAATACACAGCCGAAGCTGATGCTATAGGTACACTGAGATTGCTTGAAGCTGTTCACATGCTTGGCATGGAAAAGAAAACAAAAATCTATCAAGCCTCAACATCTGAGTTGTTTGGCAAGGTGCAGGAAATTCCTCAAAAAGAGACTACGCCTTTCTATCCTCGCAGTCCGTATGGTGTGGCAAAACAATATGCTTTTTGGATTACGAAAAACTATCGTGAAGCATACGGTATGTTTGCCGTGAATGGCATCTTGTTCAATCATGAGTCGGAGCGTCGCGGCGAGACTTTTGTTACACGCAAAATAACACTTGCAGCAGCGGCAATAAGTAAAGGCAAACAAGACAAACTCTATTTGGGTAATCTTGACGCTAAGCGCGATTGGGGTTATGCCAAAGATTATGTTGAGTGCATGTGGCTCATTATGCAGCACCCGACACCAGAAGATTTTGTCATCGCAACAGGCGAGATGCACACCGTCAGAGAGTTTTGTACTCTTGCATTCCGTGAAGCAGGCATTGAATTGCGCTGGGAAGGAAAGGGTGTTGACGAAAAAGGTATTGACCAGGCAACAGGACGAGTGCTTGTGGAAGTAGATCCTAAGTATTTCCGTCCAACCGAAGTGGAGCAGTTGCTCGGCGACCCGACAAAGGCAAAAACACTCTTGGGTTGGAATCCGACAAAGACCTCATTTGAGCAACTGATTAAAATAATGATGAAACACGATTTGGAGAAAGCTTGATGATACAAAAAGACGCAAAGATATATGTTGCCGGACATCGCGGACTTGTGGGCTCGGCAATCTACAATAACCTCAAATCAAAGGGTTATACTAATGTCATTGGCAGAACACATGCTGAATTAGATTTGCTCGACGGACAAGCTGTGAGACAATTTTTTGATGAAGAAAAGCCTGAGTATGTAGTACTTGCAGCTGCTTTTGTGGGAGGAATAATGGCAAATAGCTTGTATCGTGCTGATTTTATCTACAAAAACTTGCAGATACAACAGAATGTGATAGGTGAGAGTTTCCGTCATGGAGTGAAAAAGCTTTTGTTCTTAGGCTCAACATGTATATATCCTAAGAATGCTCCGCAGCCTATGAGCGAAACAGCTCTGCTTACTTCTGAACTTGAATACACCAATGAGCCGTATGCAATAGCCAAGATAGCGGGATTGAAGATGTGCGAAAGTTTCAACCTTCAATATGGAACAAATTATATAGCCGTTATGCCTACCAACCTCTATGGGCCAAACGACAATTTCCATCTTGAAAACTCGCATGTCATGCCGGCCATGATGCGCAAGATATTTCTTTCCAAATTGCTTGCCGAGCAGAAATGGGAAGCCATTCGAAAAGATATGGATTTACGGCCTGTTGAAGGTGTTAATGGCAAAAACACCAACGAGCAAATAGCCTCAAAATTAGAGAAATATGGTATATTTGCCAACAAAGTAGTGCTTTGGGGAACAGGCAAACCCTTGCGTGAGTTTTTGTGGAGTGAAGAAATGGCAGATGCGTCGGTTTATGTGCTCGAACATGTTGATTTCTGCGATATAGTCGGAACAAAACAATATAGCAAAGCATTGTGTGGCGTTGCTATCGATGGTGCTTCCGACCGCGATAATACTGAAGGTCGGGGCGGAGCAATTCCGCAACTTGGCGAAATACGCAATTGTCATATCAATGTTGGTACAGGCAAAGAACTGACAATAGCTGAACTTGCACAATTGATAGTCAAGTCTGTAGGCTTTGAAGGCGAAATAATCTTTGATGCATCAAAACCTGATGGGACGATGCGCAAGTTGATTGATGTCAGCAAACTGCATAGTTTGGGTTGGCACCATAAGATAGAAATAGAAGAAGGAGTAGAAAAATTGTATAAATGGTATCTACAAAGCATAGGATTATAAGATATGGAACAAGCAATAGAACAAAATAAGGAACAAGAATATACAACTATAATCAAGCCTAAATCAGGTTTGTTGGAGATTGATTTCAAAGAGTTGTGGCGCTATCGCGATTTGTGTATGCTCTTCGTAAAACGCAACATCATAACTCAATATAAACAAACCATTTTAGGCCCGTTGTGGTTCTTGATTCAACCGGCCATGACAACAATAATGTATATGGTTGTGTTTGGTGGCATAGCCAAAATATCAACCGACGGACTTCCGCAACCATTATTCTATCTTGCCGGTATAGCAATGTGGCAGTATTTTGCCGACTGTCTGACCAAGACTTCCAACACCTTTGTTGATAATGCCGGCATATTTGGCAAGGTCTATTTTCCTCGCCTTGTTGTACCGATAGCCAATGTAACAAGCAATTTGGTGCGTTTCAGTATTCAGCTCTCGTTGTTTTTCCTTGTCTATCTTTATTATATTATATTCACTGATGTAACAATTCAAACCAATTGGTATGCGCTATTGCTGCCCGTATTGGTGTTGTTGTTGGCAGGTTTGGCTTTAGGTTTTGGTATTTTGTTCTCGTCTTTCACCACAAAATATCGCGACCTTCAGTTGCTCTTGTCTTTCTTTGTGTCTCTTTGGATGTATGCCACACCGGTAATTTATCCGCTGAGCACCATAACAAATGAAAAATTACGCCTTCTTATGCAGTTAAACCCTATAACCGGTATTGTTGAATTTTTCAAATACGGTATGTTGGGTGTTGGTGTGCATGAGTGGTGGATGTTAGGATATAGTTTTGCATTTATGGTAGTGTTGCTGTTCCTCGGTATAATAACCTTTAACAAGGTGCAACGCTCATTTATGGATACAGTATAAGTTTTATTTAACACCCATTGTCGCATGCGGCAAAACAAAACGAAACAAAATTGAATGAAAGCTGAACGAAAAGTTTTTCTGCCCAATCTGGCTCTTGCCATGCAAGGCGGAATACAAATGATGCGATTGCGTAGCGCCTCTCTTGCTCCGCGTATTGCAAGTGATATGACTCTGAGAAAAATCCTCAGTGAAGCCAAAGACACTGAGTATGGCAGGGAGCATCACTTCGAAGAAATACTCAAAGCTCGCGGTCCTGAACAATTATTCCGAGCTTATCGAAAGTATGTGCCGGTAAATGATTATGAAGCACTTCGTCCATATATAGAGAAGCACAAGAATGGCGAAAGCGATATACTTATACCGGGCAAACCGCTGATGTATGCCACTACATCAGGAACAACAAATGCGCCTAAATGGGTGCCAATGTCGAAAGAGTATCTCAACAATGTGTATAGCAAAATGACAAAGTTGTGGCTCTACAACTTTATCAAACAACGCCGTTATACCTTCTCAGGTGCCGTAGTGTTTATGGTCAGCAAGTATCACGAGGGTAATGCCCCTGACGGAACGATATTTGGCTCAGCAAGTGGTTTTGTTCAACATAATGCACCTGATTTTATTCGTCAGATGTATGCCTCTATTCCTGAGATATTTGAGATAACCAATTATGCCGCAAAATACTATGCGCTTATGCGCATCACAATGCAGCGTAATGTAACTCTCTTCGTTATGCCCAATCCGTCTTCAGTACTTGAAATGCAAAAGACTGTTGACGAAAATCTTGATGAGATAATCAATGATATAGAAAAAGGCACCATAAGTGAGAATTTTGAGATAAGCAGTGATTTACGCAAAAAGCTTCTTGCCAAGATAAAACCCGATCCGGCCAGGGCAGCCGAATTGCGCCAGCTCAAAGAAAAATATGGCCGCATATTGCCAAAGCACTATTGGCCTCATATTCAGATGATGAGTACTTGGAAATGCGGTAATACAAAGATATATGTCGATAAATTTGCTGATTGGTTCCCTAATCATACCTTCTATCAGGAATTAGGCTATTTCTCAACCGAGTGCCGTTTTGGTCTGGTGCTTGACAATACAATCAATACCGTTATGTTTCCTCACTTCCATTTCTATGAGTTTGTTGAGGAATCAGAGCTTGATTCACCCGATCCGCATTTCTACAATATCTATGAATTAGAGCAAGGCAAACGCTATAATGCATACGTAACAACATTGTCGGGCTTGTATCGTTACAATATGAACGACTTGATTGAAGTAGGACCAAAGTTTGAGAACACACCTACTGTCCACATGGTGCAGAAAGTGAATGGTATAGTGTCGCTCACAGGTGAGAAACTGCACGAAAAACAGTTTGTAGATGCAGTGGCAAAAGCAGAGGAGCTGACCGAGATGAAAACCAATTTCTTTGTAGGATTTGCCGATGTTGAAAATTCACGCTATGAGTTCTACTATGAGTTCAAAGACCAAAATATAACTCAGGATCAAGCCGAGACATTCACACATGCAGTGGATAAGTTTTTGCAAGACAACAATGAGGAATATCATGGCAAGCGTAAGTCGTTTCGTCTGCAAGACCCTGCAACTCATCGACTTGTCAGACATGCTTTCGACAAATTCAAAAAGAGATGTATCGAAGAAGGGATGCGCGACGGACAGTTTAAACTCAATCTCTTGTTGCAAGACGAAAAACGCCGTGCCAAATTCAAAGAGTTAGAGATAAAATAAAAATTTAATTCTCGTATTTCTTAAAAAATGTGAAAAACTGCACAAAAGTGTAAAAAATGTTAATAAATTAACATTTCATTTAGTATTCTAATTAAAAAGTAGTAAATTTGTACTTTGATTAATTAGAATACTAATTTTTTAATTTAGATAATAATATGAACGGAGAAAAAGCACCGATTGTTCCAAATTTCCTCTTGTCAGTTGCAGGAGGAATACAATGGTTGAAATTAAAAAAAGCAAGTCGCGACCCACAAAAGACAAGTGAGCAAACATTGCGCGGAATACTTGAATATGCCAAAGACACAGAATATGGTAAAGAGCATCATTTTGCAGATATATTGAAAGCCAAGAATGGGGTAGAGCTTCATCGTTTATACCAACAATATGTCCCGGCAAATGACTACGAAGACCTTCGCCCCTATGTGGAGAAACACAAACATGGCGAAGCAAATATCCTTTTCCCCGGCAAGCCGGTATTATATGCCACAACATCAGGCACGACAAAAGAACCTAAATGGATACCAATCACAGATATCTATTTGAACAATGTATATGGCAAGGAAACAAAAGTATGGCTCTATAATTTTATTCGTATGCGCCACAATGTCTTCCGTGGAAAAATTGTTTCTATAGTAGGTAAGGTGAAAGAAGGCGAAGCGCCCGACGGCACTTTCTATGGCTCTGTGTCAGGTGTTACGCAACGCGACTGCCCTAATTTTGTAAAAAAACTTTATTGTTCACCGTCCGATATATTCGGAATAAAAGACTATACTGCGCGCTACTATACAATCATGCGTATGGGTATTGAGTATAGTGTTACGCTCGTTGTAACGGCCAATCCTTCAACAATTGTTGAAATTCAAAAGAATGTTGACGAGTGGTATGACGAATATGTAAAAGATATTGAGAACGGAACATTGTCTGACAAAGTCAATATAGAGCCTGAAATTCGTGAGGCAGTAAAGCCATATCTCAAGCCTAATCCTCAGCGAGCACAAGAATTGCGCAAGTTGAAAGAGAAATATGGTCGCCCATTGCCAAAGCATTATTGGCCAAATCTGCAAATCCTCAACACATGGAAGTGTGGCAATACAGCTGTCTATCTCGACAAATTCAAAGATTGGTTCCCTGAGCAGATGCTTCATCAAGAGTTTGGTTATTTCTCGTCAGAATGCCGTTTTGGTCTCGTACTTGACGATACTAACAATTCAGTACTCTTCCCGCATTTTCACTATTATGAGTTTATAGCAGAGGAGGATTTAGACTCTGAAAATCCTCGCTATTTGCAACTTCATGAATTGCAAGAGGGTAAGCGCTACTGCCCGTTCGTAACAACATACGCCGGTCTGTATCGCTACAATATGAACGACCTCTTGCAGGTGGGACCAAAATTTGAGAATACCCCAACCGTTCACATGATACAGAAAGTCAATGGTATAGTTACCATGACAGGTGAGAAGTTGCACGAACGCCAATTTATCAATGCTGTGCGCGAAACGGAAAAAGAGCTTAAACTCCCTGTTGCTTTCTTTGTGGGGTTTGCCGATATGGAGAAATCAGCATATCATTTCTACTATGAGTTCAAGGACCAGTCTGTGACGCAAGAGCAAGCCGAAGAATTTACCAAATCTGTCGATGCCAAACTTAAAGAAATGAATATCGAGTATGACGCAAAACGTGCATCGTTCCGTGTTAAAGACCCTATCACACATCGTATGGTTGAAAACTCATTTGAACAATTCAAGGCTGCCTGCATTGCAGAAGGAAGTCGTGACGGACAGTTCAAAATGAACCTTTTGATGCAAGACGAGAAGCGTCATGCAAAATTCAAAAAGTTAGTTAAAGAATAACTATTGAAACAATACAAAGCAGTAATATTCGACCTTGACGGAACACTTTACGACAACCGTCATCTGCCTATCCAATTGGTTTTGAGCGACCCGCTCAAAGCCTTTTGGATGTTGTCGGAGCGTCTCGCGCGCAAGCGTTTGATGGGAAAAGAATTTGAGTCGGAGCAAGATTTTCGCCGTACGCAATATCGCATGATAGGTGCCAAACATGGTTCCACAGCCGAACAAGCTCGTCAGTGGTACGAAAAGTCGTATATGCCTTCAATGGTTAGAATTATTGGCGAGAAACATCCTGTCCGACCATGGGTAGAGCCTTTGGTTAGGCAACTCAAAGAACGGGGAATGAAATTGGCTGTGTTTTCTGATTATGCTTGGACGCGTGAGAAACTTGCCGCATTAGGTATCGACCAGACACTCTTTGATGTCATAATAGACTCACCTGCATTGGGCGGTTTGAAACCCTGTAAGCGCAGTTTTCTGGCAGTAATAGAGATGCTTGGCAGTACACCGCAAGACACACTGATGATAGGAGATCGTGAAGATACGGATGGTGCCGGAGCTCGTGCCGTGGGTATGGATTTTTTCAATGTCAAACGGCAAAAAATCGAAAATCTCAAAATATAATATAAGCAAATCGTAAATAAATAAACAAAGTTTCGCGCTTGGTTCAATGTTATCGCGTAGCGATTTTCTTTTAATAGGATAGCTGATTATATTTATCCATTGATTTCCCGTTAGGGAATTTCTATGGCGTAAAATGAATTTAAAAGATATTCCCTAACGGGAAATAACGCTGATTATCAATATCAATGCTATTAAAAGGAAACCCCTACGGGGTATAATCTCAATAAAAGTGCTACTGAACATTAGTGGAAAACTTTAGTAAATTAGTAAATAGATAAGCAAATCGTAAATAAGTAAATCGTAAATAAGTAAATAAGAAAATCATTTTATGTTACAAACCCAAGAACCGCAAATAGCTGTTAACGAAAAGATAGACAGCACAGTAAATGCCGTGCGTGAGGCTCGACAAGGAGTGATTGAGGCCATGCAAAATGGTGGCGATGTTCGTGACTCGTGGCAAACACTATGGGACGCAATTTCGGCGTCGAGTATTGATTTAGGCAAACGAATCTTAGCAGCTATAATTGTATACATAATTGGTCGATTTATAATCAAGTGGGTAGATAAATTATTGGTAAAGCGTTCGCAGCGAAGCAAACTCGATCCGACAGTTCAATCATTCACAAGCAGTCTGGTGAAGGTGTTGCTCAATGTTTTGCTCATCGTTTCGATTATTTCCACATTAGGTATAGAGACATCATCTTTTGCAGCCTTATTTACTGCTGCCGGTATGGCAATCGGTATGGCACTGAGCGGACAGCTGTCCAACTTTGCAGCCGGTGTGCTTATCTTGCTTTTCCGACCATTTAAGGTCGGTGACTATATCGAAACATCAGGGCAAGCCGGAACAGTGAAAGAAATACAGATTTTCCATACCGTGATGCTTACCGTCGATAATAAAACGATAATTATTCCGAACAACTCGCTCACGACATCAAGTCTTGTCAATTATAGTCGCCAGGAAATACGCCGAATAGATTGGGTCTTGACTATTGATTATGGGCAGGATTTCGACAATGCCAAAAAAGTTGTTAAGGATTTATTAGACAGCAATGAGTTGATACTAAAAGACCCGGCCTACAACATTTATCTCGGCGAAATGGCAGACAGCAGTATCAACATCACAGTGCGTGCATGGACAAAAAGTGAGAACTATTGGACCAACTATTTTTGGTTCAACGAAATAGCCTACAAGACTTTCAACGAAAAAGGCATATCATTTGCATACCCGCATGTAGTTGTCTCAAAGGAATAAAAAAAATATTTTGCAATATTCAATGGGATTGTTGATTGTAAAATCTATTTTTGCAATTCATTTTAATTGTTTCGTTTCAATTTTAGTATTTGATTAATCCTTAATTATTTATGCCTGAAAACAGCCAAAAAACATCGTCTCTGATTGCAGACAAAAATATAGAACCAAGATTCTACAATGTCGTTATGCATAACGACGACATCACAACAATGGATTTTGTTGTTATGGTTTTGCGACAAGTTTTTTTTCATTCTCCTGAATTAGCAACAACTTTGATGCTCAATATTCATAACACGGGAAAAGCTATTGTCGGAAGATATGCCTATGACATAGCAAAAAGCAAAGCAGACAAAGCAATGCGAATGGCTCGTGACAATGGTTTCCCGCTCGTAGTTACAACAGAACTTGATGATAAACCTTTCTAATATTCAAACTATACTCAATATATGAATTTCACTGAACGACTAAACAACGCCATAATATTTGCCGACCAACTTGCAACAACAAATCGCTGGGAATTTCTCACACCTGAAGTTCTCTTGCTCGGAATATACAACACTGTACCTGAATTTATCAATATATGCAATAGGTATAATATTGGTTATGATGATTTGAAAGATAATGCACTTCTTGCAAATACTGTAGTCCCGGCAACGGTTGAAGATTACGTTCTCGAACCTTCAGAGCAATTTGCTAAGATGTTCGAATTTGCATATCAAAACAAAGAAGAAGGAAAAGACATTGATGTGCCGGACATATTCCATGCAATCATGTCGTTTGAAGAATCTTATGCTCATTCTTTTTTTGCAAATAGATTTGAAGATGAGCAAGAGCTCCTCAACATGATTGATGCCTCATTTGACCCGAATCGTCCAACCAATATTTTTGTCAGATATAGAGCCTTCGAACCCGATGCAAGCGACTTTTTTGATGAAGAGCAGGAACCGGAGCAGGAACAATCGCCGGCAGAAATAAATATGATTTGTATCAATGACCAGGTTGATAAACATAATCCGTTGATTGGCAGAGAAAAAGAATTAGACCGAACCATACAAGTGCTTTGTCGTAAAGACAAAAACAATCCTTTGCATATTGGTGAAGCCGGTGTGGGCAAGACAGCTCTCATCTATGGTCTTGCGCAGAGAATCAACGAGGGGCGTGTGCCAAAGAAATTGCTCGGAGCTAAGATTTTCCAATTCGACTTGTCGCAGATTTTGGCAGGTACCAAATTTCGCGGTGAAATGGAAAAGCATGTGAAGAAAATGATTGACAGCTTGGCAAATCAAGAAAATGCAATTGTGTATATTGACGAAATACACAACATCATCGGTGCCGGTGCTGTAGAAGGCAATAGCACAGATATAGCTAATCTGCTCAAACCGCATTTTGAGTCAGGTGACATTCGATTTATTGGTGCCACAACATACAAGGAGTACAACAAGTATTTCCAAGTGTCGCAGCCTATGGTGAGGCGTTTTCAAAAAATTGATATCCTTGAGCCCTCAATAGACGATGCCGTGAAGATACTTGAGGGACTCAAAGAGCACTACGAAAAATTCCATGAAGTAAAATATGAGGATGGGTTGATGCGTTATGTTGTGGAGATGAGTGCCAAATACATAACCGACCGATTCTTGCCCGACAAAGCCATCGATTTGATTGACGAAACCGGAGCCTATTGCCAAATGCAGCCACGCAAAAAGAAAATCATGGTTGTTGACCGCAATATGATCAATGAGACACTAAAACGTATATGCCGACTGACAGACGAGATGTTGAGTACCACAGATAGCGGCAATGCATCGTTGGAAGGGTTGCAGGGCAAACTGCAGTCGCAAATTTACGGACAAGACAAAGCCATTGAGAATGTCGTCCAAGCCGTTCAAATAGCTAAGGCCGGATTGAATGAAGCCGATAAACCCCTTGCAAGTCTTTTGTTTGTCGGACCGACAGGAGTGGGAAAGACAGAGTTGTGCCGAGTGTTAGCAAAAGAATTAGGTGTTGAACTCGTGCGTTTCGACATGAGCGAATATGCAGAGAAACACACAATAGCCAAACTCATTGGTTCGCCGGCAGGATATGTAGGTTACGACGACGGCGGCTTGCTGACCGACGCAATACGCAAATCACCTAATTGTGTACTGCTGTTCGACGAAATCGAAAAAGCTCACCAAGATGTGTATAATATACTTCTTCAAGTAATGGACTATGCCAAACTGACCGATAATCGCGGCTTTAAGGCAGACTTCAAAAATGTGATTCTTGTCATGACAAGTAATGCCGGTGCTCAATATGCTTCGATGGCGTCAATAGGCTTCGGCAGCACAGTGAAACGCGGCGATGCAATGCTTGCGGCTGTGAAGAAAACATTCAAACCGGAGTTTATCAACCGCTTGACAGACATCGTAGTGTTCAACGACATGAATGAGCAAATGGCACAACTCATACTCAACAAGAAAATCAATCTGCTCAACGAGCGACTGAAAGCCAAAAATGTAGAACTGCAGCTGTCGGCAGAGGCAAATAAATTCTTGTTCGATAAAGGTTTCTCGGTTCAGTACGGAGCAAGAGAAATGGATCGTGTCATCCGACAATATGCCTACACGCCACTGATTAAAAACATACTTTTCGGAAAACTTAAAAATGGAGGAAAGGCGAGACTTATTCTCAAAAACGAACAATTAGAAGTTGAATAATGGTTTTTTCATTAGACAAATCAATAGTAGGCTTTCCAGACCCGCGTTTGGCAGAAGAAGATGGTTTGTTGGCTATCGGTGGCGACTTAACACCCGAATGGCTTGAGTTGGCTTATCATTATGGTATCTTTCCTTGGTATGACATGACAATGCCTGAGCCCGTGTGGTACTGCCCGCACGAGAGATTTGTTATCTTTCCCGAAGAGATACATATCAGCCATTCAATGAAGCAATTGATGCATCAAAAACGCTATAGAGTAAGTTGTAATGAAGCTTTTGAACAAGTTATGCGCAACTGTGGAAAAGCGCAAGGACGCGATCAACAAGAGGGAGCATGGCTCGGAGAACGAATCATCGAAGCATATACAAGAATGTATCGGCTACAATATGCATTGAGTGTCGAGGTCTGGGATAAAGAACAGTTAGTCGGTGGCTTGTACGGAATTGTTATAGGCAAAAATATTATTGGAGAAAGTATGTTCTCTTTAGTTCCCAATGCCTCAAAATTAGCACTAATAACTCTTGCGCAATCAATGCAGGGCAGCGGGGGAATAATAGATTGCCAATTGGAAACACCGCACCTCAAATCTATGGGAGGCAGATATATTTCCTACGATGAATATATGGAATATATAAACAACTTAAAATAACACTAACTATGGATCATTTTGAATTAACAAGAGACTATCTTATTGATGTCTTTGAAGACACATGCGAGAAAATTAAACAAAGCGAACTGCTATCTGCTGCAGTTAAAGCGAGTTGTGCAATTCAGCAATTCATACCTGAAGATCAGACGATAGAATTGCCGATTCCACGATTCGACCAACCGGCAAAAGTGCATATAACGCGTAATAGAAGTTTTGAAGCGGCTATAGAGTATGCACGCGGAACCGACAAAGTGGGGGTGCTGAATTTTGCTTCAGCCACAACACCCGGAGGGGGAGTTGAGAGTGGCTCAAGAGCGCAAGAAGAATCGTTATGCCGTGTTTCAACGCTTTTCCAATGCCTCAGTACTGACGAAATGGAGGCTAAATTCTATACTCCTCACATAAATGCTCATAACTCGTTGCATAATGATGACATAATCTACACACCTGATGTTGTCGTGCTCAAAGACGATAACTATCAGATGCTTGAGCAACCTTACAAACTTGACATAATCACATGTGCTGCTCCCAACCTTCGTGAGCATCCGTCTAATCGCTATAATTTCGGAGAGGGGAAACGCCAAATTGTATCACCAGAAGAATTACAGGCTATTCATGAGAAGCGTGGAAGAAAAATAATCAGTGTGGCTGCGCAGCATGGCGTTGATGTGTTGATTTTAGGAGCTTTTGGTTGCGGCGCATTTCGTAATGACCCGGCAGTTGTGGCAAAAGCGTATAAAAACATACTGCCTGAATTTTTGCACTACTTCAAAGAAATAGAATTTGCTGTCTATTGTGGTCCTACAGGCCCCGACCGCAACTACTTCGAGTTCGACAAGCGATTGGGATAAATTACGCATCCATTAATTTTATTTGACTTGCACAATAATAAGCTCATTTGCCCTGTACAATAATTCGCTTCAATTCGTCAAATTCGTATTCTAAAATTTGACGAGTTTTTGTATTCGCTTCAATTCGTCAAATTCGTATTCTAAAATTTGACGAGTTATTGTATTTGATTTAATTCGTTGTATAAATTTGTCTCGTTCGCGTCTATTTTAGTATAAAAATTGGTTAAAATTTGTGTATAAAAGAAAAAACAATTAATTTTGTAGGTTAGAAATAAAATATATTTTAATCCTGAAAAATGCAGACGATATTAGTTGTTTTTGGCACTCGTCCTGAGGCAATCAAGATGGCTCCATTGGTTAAGAAACTTCAGTTGCAAAGCGAATTCAGAACTGTGGTTTGCGTCACGGGGCAGCATCGTGAGATGCTTCAGCAGGTATTGCAATTATTCGATATCGTGCCGGACTATAATCTTGACATCATGAAACCTAATCAAGATTTGTTCGACATTACGAGCCGTATCCTTTTAGGTATGCGTGATGTACTGACAGAGGTTAAGCCTGATATTGTCTTGGTTCATGGCGACACCACAACTTCTATTGCTGCTGCATTGGCTGCTTTCTATAAGCAGATTCCTGTAGGCCATGTTGAAGCCGGTCTGCGAACAAACAATATCTATAGTCCGTGGCCGGAGGAAATCAATCGTCAGCTGACCGGTCGTATTGCAACATGGGATTTTGCTCCGACGCCTTTGGCAAGAGAAAATCTGCTTAAAGAAAATGTCAATCCGGAGCATATCGTTGTTACGGGTAATACGGTTATTGACGCCTTGCAGATGGTAACAAAGCGATTGAGAGAGGATGAAAAACTTCAAACAGAAGTGTGCGCTGAAATTTTGCAAAATGGCTATGACACACAACGTCTGCAGACAGAAGGTCGTCGCATGGTGCTTATCACAGGACATCGTCGTGAGAATTTTGGAGAAGGTTTTTTGAATATCTGTCATGCTATAAAAAATGTGTCACTGCGCTATCCTGATGTTGATTTTGTATATCCGATGCATTTGAATCCTAATGTGCGCAAGCCTGTGTTGGATATTTTGGCAAATGCCGGAAATGGAAATATCTTTCTGATAGAACCGCTTCAGTATCTGCCTTTTGTATATATGATGCAGCAGTCGTATTTGATACTGACTGATTCCGGTGGAGTACAAGAGGAGGCGCCCGGCTTGGGTAAGCCCGTGCTTGTTATGCGCGACACTACTGAGCGTCCGGAGGCGTTGGAGGCAGGAACGGTAAAATTAGTAGGCACTAATCAACAAGTCATTGAAAACTCTTTGATTGAGTTGTTTGAAAATAAAGAAGTGTATAAAACAATGAGCGAGGCTGTCAATCCGTATGGTGATGGCAAGGCTTGCGAGAGAATAATAAACAAATTGAAGCAGATTTGACCGAAAAAAAAAGAACAATAGGGATAATGACTCTGCACCGCGCTTTGAATTATGGTGCGGTATGGCAGACATGGGCTCTCAAAACTATCTGTGAACGATTGGGTTTTGAAGTCCATGTGATTGACTATAACCCTTTTGGTCATTACAAATACACTGATTTTATTCGTAAAAATCTATTGGCATCGGCAAAGAAAATACTCAATTTTCGTAATTTCAATCGCTTTGTAGATGAGCAACTCGACCCGACTCAGCACACCGAATCGCATGAATGGATTGTTGATAATGCGCCAAATTTTGATTTTTATATTGTTGGGTCCGACACAGTATGGTGCAAAGCAACAGTGGGTGATTTCTTGAATTCTTATATGCTTGATTTTGCGCCGGAAACAACAAAACGCATTGCATACGCAGCGTCTCTGGGCGGTGACAAGAGAGCATTAGAAACAGAAGTATTCGCAGCAGAGAGCAGAACGTTTAAGACTATTTCGTTGCGTGAGCCGCTTTTTGTTGGTGAGGTTGAGAATATATCAGGTGTTACTACAACTGATGTCTGCGACCCGACGCTACTACTTACCGCATCAGATTATGAGCGAATGGAGCAAAAATGCAGATGTCCTAAAGAATATATCTTGGTGTTTGATTTGGTGGGTGATGAACTGATTAAGCAAAAGGCTCTGCAGCTAAAAGCAGAACGCCATTTGCCTATACTTAACATTAGCACAAATGCTAAGTCGTGGGCTGATTCCAATTGTCAGGTTATGACGCCACAGCAATGGCTGTATTTAATACACCATGCGAATGTGGTTTGTACAAATAGTTTTCACGGACTTGCTTTGTCCATTATTTACGGCAAAGAATTTATTGTTTGTCAGGCAACAAAAGGCGGGCGTGTGCAAAATAACGTGAGAGTAGAGAATTTGCTGACGCAATGTTATGGGGCTGAAAATTTGCAATCGCTATATAGCGATTATGTCTTTGCAAGCAAAGACATAATAAATCTTAGTGGTGGCTCGTTGCTTGAACGCTATCGACAACGCTCCTTAGATTGGCTAAAAAAAGCATTAGAATGAAACAGACAAAGAATGATAGAGGCATACAGATTCGTCGCAAAATAAAAACACTATTTTACGGCTTTGTCAATATGTGGCGTCATTATGTCCGTTTTGTCCGTAATGGCAACTATGATTATTATGCTTCGCAAGAGCGTTTCTTGGCAATGTTTATCTCCAACTATCATGTGATAGAAAAAGGACTTGCCATGCCAAATTTTGAACTTGGACATACTCGCGATCGTGTGTTATTGGTTTGTGGCGATATAGTGAAGTATCGTGAGTTGGGGTTCGATACAAAAAATGTTCAGTATCAAAGTGCATTGCAGGCTGTTGATTCTTATCGACGCATTCATGATGAGGCGGGTTATAAATTAGATACAGAACTGCGCGAGGCGATAGATAAAGCATTGGCGGGTGTTGATTTCGAGCCTCATAACCAGCCGGAAACAACATGTAGTGAGTTCTTTCAGCGAGATATAGATTTTGAAAAATTTGCTCGGTCGCGTCACTCTGTTAGAGATTATTCAGAGAGAGAGATACCTATAGAAGAATTGTTGCATTGTGCTGATGTGGCTCGCACAACACCTACCGGTTGTAATCGTCAGCCGAACAAAGTGTATATTGTAAAAAACAAAGATTTGATACGCAAGATCGCCAATCTGCAGGGTGGTGGACGTGGTTTTGCAGACAGAGCCAATGCAATGTTGGTGATTACAACACGCGTTGAGGTGTTTTCGTATCAAGAGATATGCGAGTCTTTCAAGTCTGGCGGCATGTATGCAATGAATTTGCTTTATGCCTTGCATGACAGGCAGATTGGAGCATGTCCGTTGGTATGGAACGAACGAAAAGAAAACGACAAAAAACTCAGACAATGGCTTGGCATAGGCGACAATGAGGAAGTCGTATTACTTATCTCAGCGGGCTATCCGAACGAGAGATTTAAGTATGTGCAATCAAATAGAAATGCATTAGAAGAATCAGTAAAAGTAGTAGAGTGATGATACCTAAGATAATACATTATTGTTGGTTTGGTCGCGGACAGATGCCGGAGTTAGCACTCAAATGTATTGAGAGCTGGCACAAGTTTTTACCCGATTATGAGCTTCGTTTGTGGAATGAAGACACTTTTGATGTCAATTCTGTTCCGTATGTCAAAGAGGCATACGAGGCGCGAAAATATGCTTTTATTACTGATTATATCAGACTATGGGCATTAGACAAGTTTGGGGGTGTGTATATGGACACGGATGTTGAGATACTCAAGCCGCTTGACGACCTCTTGCACTTACCTGCATTCACTGGTTATGAATCAGGTAAAAACCTTTACCCGGTAACGGGTTTGATGGCATCGGCAGCCGGTGGAGTGTGGGTGAAAGAGCAACTTGCCTACTATGACGGCAAGCATTTCAAAAATCCCGATGGTACGCTTGACATGACTCCAAACACCAACACCATTAGAGACATAATGGCAGCCAACGGATTTGTTAATGATGGACAGTATCGAGTGTATAAGAATGATATGCATATTTTTCCTGTTGAATATTTCTGTCCACTCACTCAAACAAGAGAATTGAAGTTGACTGATAACACATATTGTATACACCATTTTGCTGGCTCGTGGAAGCATTACACAATGTGGCAGAAATTTAAAATTTCGCTGGCACGTCTCCTGTTGAGAAACAAAACAATAAGTAAATTGTTGGGTAAGTAATGAGAAGTAAGAATGGAGCATTTGAAAGTAGCATATCTTTTAGGAGGATTAAATCGAGGTGGAACAGAAACACTTGTCCTTGATGTCTTGAAGCAGAATTTACCCTTTGAGGCTATAGTTATTCATCGCAGTGGCGGAGATTTGAAGGATGATTATTATGCAACAAACAAGCAGATTTTTTGTTTACCATACAAGAAAAAGCATATCATAACTTATCTTCTTTGCTTGCGCAGATTGCTCAAAGAGCAAGAGGTTAAAGTTGTGCATGCACAGCAATTTGCTGATTGCGTATTTGCAAAAATAGCAACAATAGGGACAAACATTAGAGTTATAGAAACTATACATAGTTACATATCTGATGAAGATAAATATTTAAGAGCAATAGTCAAACTTTCGATGGCGTTGGCAGACAAAGTGATTTTTGTGTCGAATTCTCAGCGGCAATGGTTCATAGATAACTACAAGATGAAACATTTGTCGAAAAAGTCGGTTGTTGTTTATAATGGGATTGATTTGAGTAAGTTTGATTGCAAATATGCCGAACCGGATTTTTTGATTGGAAAAGACCCCAAAGTTTTGCGTTTGGCTATGGTTGCCAATTTTACAGGTACGCGATGCCAGAAAATGCTCAGTGAGTGTGTTGCTGATTTAGTAGCAAAAGGGAGGAAAAATTTTCACTTATATTTTGTAGGACGAAAAACGCACTCCGAGCCTCAAGTGTATGATGATTGCAACAACTATTGTCGTACTAAAGGGTTAGACAGATATATTACATTTGTAGGCGGACGAGATGATGTGCCTGCAATATTGCAACATATTGATGGCTTCGTGTTTGCTACACAATGGGATTCCTTTGGAATCGGAATTGTTGAAGCTCTTGTGTCGAAAGTACCTGTTATGGCATCTGATATAGAAGCGATAAGAGAGGTAACAAATGATGGCGAGTGGGCTACGCTTTTTGATGCACAAAATCATGAACAATGTACTCATTATTTAGAACTATTTATTGATAGACTCAGTGAATTAAAAAAGCAAATGGATGAAATCTCAAAACAGATAAGGCAAAAATATTCAATAGAGAGGCATGTGGAAAATTTAAAAGAGCAGTACGATGAATAAATTTTTATTTCCGGCTGAATATACCTCGAAATCCATAGTGGTTTACATGGTAATTATGGCATTGTTGTCAGTATCAATGCTCAACTTGGCATTACCATTTTGGCTACTTATTTTTGATTTTGTCGGGCTATTGTTATTCTTCTATGGAACTTATTATTTTACTCGTGCATGGTCTAATTTTTCAAGTCGCAAATTTGACAATCGTTTGTTTTGGATAGCCTTAGTGATTAGATTGGCGTATGTGATATTTATATATAATTTCAACTGGATACACTATGGAACTTTTCACGAGAGTGATGTGGCAGACATAGGATTCTATACAGAGACATCGCAGGTGTCGTACAATTTTATGTTTACATACGGTTACACGCCGGAAATGGTATATGCCAAATATCTTGAGTGGAAAATCGAATATTCCGACATGGGTTACATAATTTATTTGCTTATAGTCAAAATTCTAACTCGCGATATACACCCAATCATACCGGCATTACTGCTCAAAGCACTATTTGGAGCATTGACTTGCCTATACATGACGCGTATTGCCCGAAATCATTTTAGTGAAGGAGTTGCTCGTTTGACAGGTATATTTTGTATGTTGCAGACCAATATGATTTGGTGGTGTGGCTCAATGATGAAAGAAACCGAGATGGTATTTGTGATGGTAATGGCGATATATTATACCGATAGCATCTTTTTGTCAGATCAAAAATGGACATGGAAAACATGGATTAGACCGGGAATATTTATGGTAATAATGGGTTTTCTGCGAACAACCCTTTTGGCTGTAGAAGTATTGTCGTTGGCGGTAGCGCTGTTGATGTCGTCTCAACGCGTTATCGGAACTCAAAGACGTGTTATTGGTATAGTGATGATATTAGGTTTTATAGTTGTCTTGATGACAGGCTTTTTGGGTGATGAATTACAAGGCTTGGAGCAAAAAGCAACAAATTCTGACTATCAGCAAAATAATATGGAGTGGCGCACAAGGCGTGAGCACGGAAATAAATATGCCAAATACGCAGGTGCAGCAGTGTTCGCACCTCTGATTTTCACCATCCCATTCCCCACAATGCTCTATACTCGTCAAGGACAAGAAATGCAGATGATGATGGCGCCGGGGTATTATGAAAAAAACCTTATGTCGTTTTTCGTGATTTTCATAATGTTTGCAATGCTCAAACCATACAACAAAGAAAATATTTTTGTCGGAGAATGGCGACGGCATGTATATATCATTGCATCGTTAGTAGGCTATTTGGCGGCTTTAGCACTGAGCGCTTTCGGACACTCAGGCCGCTTCCACTTTCCGGCAATACCATTAGAAATGATGTTTGCTGCATACGGTATGGAACGAGTGTTACAGACAGGAAGGAAAAATTGGTTTGATGCCGTGTTGCTTGTTGAAGTGCTGATTTGTTTAGGTTGGAATATATTTAAATTGTCTGGGCAAGGTCTTATTTAGAAGTTAGACCGCTGACGCTGTTAGAAGTGAGATGTTAGAAGTAAGATGTTAGAAGTGAGAAATAAGGAGTGAGAAGTTAGATTATGAAAGTACTGATAGTTGCAAAACATAAGAGTAATTTTATCGGTGGAATTACGCCTTTTGTCCGTGAGCAGGCAGAGGCACTTGAAAAGTGCGGAGTTGAGATTGATTATTATCTTATTGAGGGCAATGGCTTGCGTGCATATTTCAACACAAAAGGACTCATAGATAAGATTCATTCATTTAAGCCTGATGTGATACATGCTCACTATGGATTAAGTGGCATAACAGCTGTCTTGCAAAAAGAAGTACCGGTGGTTACTACTTTCCACAATGGTGAGACGCTCAGTTGGTATGTCAATTTGCTTTGTTCGTGGTTCTCGCGTCGTGCTAATCATGTGATTTATGTCGCACAGCATATCAGAGACAAGTCGATTTTCAAAGCTGACAATTACACCATAATGCCATGTGGCGTGAATTTGAGTGAAATCGTATTGACTCCACAATCAGAGGCCCGAAAGCAACTCAATTTCAATCCTGACAAAAAATATATCTTATTTGGTGGAGCATTTTCTAATTTGAGAAAAAACTATCCATTATTGCAGAAAGCTATTGAGTTGACCGGTAGAGATGATATTGAAGTTTTGGAAATGCGGAATATGAATCGCCAACAGGTTACACTTGCAATGTGTGCTTGTGATTTATTTGCTTTGCCAACAAAGAGCGAAGGCTCGCCCCAAGCTCTAAAAGAAGCAATGGCATGTAATTGCCCTATAATGGCCACTGATGTGGCAGATATCAAACACCTGCTTGGTGAGGTTGCAGGGCATTATATTTGTTCATTTAATCCTCAAGAGGTTGCCACAACCATTGAAAAAGCTTTGCAATTTAACGGCAGAACAGAAGGCAGAAAAAGAATCGAACAACTGCAATTAGACAACAGCCAGATTGCTAAGAAGTTAATTGATATTTACAAAACAATAATATAAACACAACTATGACTTTAGAAGAATTTACAGAAAAATTTGCAGAACAATTTACCGACACTGATCCAAAGAAGATTACTCCTTCTACAAAGTATAGAGATTTGGAGGAGTGGTCGTCATTGATGGCACTTTATATAATGGCTATGATTAGTGACGAAATGGATGTAATTATTTCTGCACAAGAATTTCGTGAAGTAAATACCGTAGAAGAACTTTACAACTTGGTTTTGAGTAAATAATAGGAATGGCTCTACTTAAATTCAACGACATAGGAATAAAAGCAGTCTGTGCTTGTGTGCCGCAAACGATTGCTTACAATAGAGATTTATCTTATCTAATACCGGAAGATGATTTAGAGAGAGTAATAAATAGTATTGGCATTGAGCAACGTAGAATAGCTTCTGATGGTGTATGTGCATCTGATTTATGCTATTATGCAGCAAAACAATTAATGATGGACAATAATCTATTGGCAGAAGATATTGATGTTTTGATTTTTGTAAGCCAGACTTCCGACTATCGTCAACCGTCTACAGCTCCTATTCTGCAGCATCGCTTGAATTTAAGCAAAGACACAATGGCTTTCGACATTAATCTTGCCTGTTCAGGATATGTTTATGGATTGTCTGTGGCTTATTCTTTTGCGTCATTGCCAACAATAAATAATGTTTTGCTGTTGGTTGGTGAAACAATGTCTAAAATTGTTTCCGTGCACGATAAAGTGAGTACTCCGCTTTTTGGGGATGCTGGCACAGCCTCGCTAATAACCAAAGGTAATTTTGGCCAAAGTACCTTTATGCTTCATTCTGATGGTAGTGGCGCAGAAGTAATGATGATTCCTGCAGGCGGATGCCGCAATCAGACATCAGAACAAACACATAAAGCCCATTTTTTTGACGATGGAAGTATGCGGAGTGATGAGCAGTTTCGTATGGATGGTATGGAGGTTTTCAATTTTGGAATGCGTGTTGAACCTATGAGCATAAAAAAACTGCTGAGCGAGACGCAGATGACTATTGATGATATTGATTTAATCATCTATCACCAAGCTAATCGTATGATGACAGATTTTTTCTCAAAAAAACTAAAACTTTCAAAAGACAAAACACCATATAGCATCAAATATTATGGCAATACGAGTTCTGCTTCAATACCGCTCACTATTGTAACTGAACTGAATGATGGAAAATATACCCCAAGAAAAAATACTATACTTTCAGGTTTCGGAGCCGGTCTTTCGTGGGGTAGTGTGTTGCTTGACCTGACAAATACAAATATTTCAAAACTTCAAGAGTGCGAATAATGCAAGTGTATGTATTCAGAAATAATACGATAGAGAGTTTTTTTTCTCATGATTATTCCTTTTCAGGGTATAATGATATCTCTGTTATACCGCAAGAGGCAATGCGTTATGTCTGGTGCTATCAGTTACCAATAGAAGCAAATGCTTGTCGTGTCGCTCAAATGATTGAGCAATATGAAAAAAATCTTGATTATGTACTTAATCGTATTTCTGAATCAAAACTATTAATCGCTTTTACAATAGAAAATCGTTGGTGTCTAAAATATGTAGAAGCCGACGATAGATTATCAAAAGCCATAAACCACTATAATGACTTTTTATATGACAAATGTGGAACAAACAAAAATCTAAAGATTATAGATATCGCAGAATTTTCAACATCATATTCGATTGAACAACTTATTGACTGGAAATACTTTTTCGCTTATCAAGTACCATATAACCCTAAATTAGCTAAAGATTTTCAAATTTGGTTTGAAAGAAAAATAAGTCAGATAGATCTACAACGCAAGAAATGTCTTGTGCTTGATTTGGACAATACAATATGGAGCGGTATTGTTGAGGAAGATGGTATGGAAGGTATTGTTTGCAGTGGTGATTACCCCGGAAATGTTTTCCATCTTTGGCAAGAGATGTTGCTTGAATTGAGCAAAAAAGGTGTTATGCTTGTGATATGTTCAAAAAATGATGAACAAGAAATCATGCAATTGTTTGAGAAAAATCCTAATCTCGTATTACGCAAGGAACATTTTGTTGCATGGAGAATAAATTGGAATGACAAAGTTTCAAACATCAAGCAATTAGCAAAAGATTTGAATATCGGACTTGAGAGCATGGTTTTTGTTGATGATAATCCTACCGAGAGAGAATGGGTTAAACAACAATTACCACAAGTGGAAGTGCCTGATTTTCCTCAGTATGCATATCTTATTCCTGATTTTGGACGACAAATTATTGAAAAATATTTCAGCGTTTATCAACTCACCGATGAGGATCTTTTGAAGACGAAACAATATAAAGACAATGTAGTAAGACAGCAAGAGCTAACGAAATTTAAAGATTTCGGAGATTATTTGAGAAGTCTAAACTTCCATTTGACGATTGAGAGAGCAAACGAATATTCTGTGTCTCGCATTGCTCAGATGACTCAAAAAACCAATCAGTTCAATCTTACGACGCATAGATTCTCTGAAAGTGATATAAAACAATTTATTGCTCAAGGTTGGTATATATATACCTTAGCGGTGGCAGACAAATTTGGCGATAGTGGAATAACCGGTTGTATGATCATTAAGCCAAATTATGAAATAGACACAATGTTGTTGTCGTGCCGTATTTTGGGAAAGGGAATAGAGAAAGCCTTTTTCTGTTATGTAATGAATCAGTTGCAGGAAAGTGAGAATATAACGGCAGTTTATGTCCCTACTGAAAAAAACAAACAAGTTGAGAATTTCTACGAAAGTGTAGGAATGGAATTGTATGAAACAAAGGATGGTATAAAATATTACCGAAACGCAAAAAAAATGCAATTGGAAATTTCTGATATATACTCAATTAATTAGTGCTTTGCTGCGATTTGCAATACAAAAAATATGATTGTAGATAATGTATATTGATATGGAGAAGAAAATTTTAGAAATATTATCAAGCGTGTTAGGAGTGCAAGTTGATGAAACATGTTCGCAGGCTAATTGTGCAAAATGGAATTCAATTAATCAGCTCAATATTGTTGTAGAACTTGAAATGGAATTCAATATATCTCTTGAGCCTGAAGAGATAGGCGAAATGAAGTCATATAATGATATAATTAGAATACTTAAAACCAAACAATAAATATGAATAGATATAAAGACAAATGGGTCGTTAGCGAACCAAAACAAATCCCGTATGGTTTTCCCAAGCGAACGTTAGGAGAGAAAGTCCGTAAGGTATTCAATACAATACTTGCTTTTATGGCGTATCGTTGTCCGATAAATCGTTGGCGTGTAAAACTTCACCGCTGGCGTGGGGTGAATATTGGTGAAAATGTATATATCGGAATGTATTGTGTACTGGATAATTTCGCACCTGAATATATTTATATTGAAGACAATGTGAATATTAATGCAGGTACGATGATTTTGACACATTTCAATCCCGATCCGCGTTTCAAGAATCTTTTTGTTGCCGAAATTCGTCCGGTTGTGATAAGTGAGTTAGCGATGGTTTCTGTTCGTTGTACAATCTTGCCCGGTGTGAACATTGGCAAATATGCATTTGTTTCAGCAGGCTGTGTGGTGGAAAAGAATGTACCTGCATACCATCTGTTGCAGCAAAAGGCAGATGTTCATTTGGTAAATATAGAAAAATTTGTAAAAAATAAATAGTATGTCAATAGTAAGCCATAGAAGTATATGGTCTGTGCTGAAAGGCATTTGGACTCATGCGCTGTCCATATTGTCGATGTTCACATTTCCGTATCAAGTTACAGTGTTTGTACATAAATTGCGTGGAGTAAAAGTTGGGAAACAGAGTCATATTGCACGAGGTGTGATGCTTGACGAACGCAATCCGGAGTTGATAACAATAGGTAAAGGGGTTGCCATAACATCAGGCGTAATGATTTTGTGCCATCAACGAGATCTGACCAATTATAAGCCGGGTATGTATGCCATGCATTGTCCTTTCAAAGAGGGGCCTGTGGTTATTAAAGATGGCGCTCACATTGGTATAGGAAGTATTATTATGCCTGGAGTTACTATAGGTGAAGGAGCAATAATAGGCGCAGGATCGGTTGTTACGCGTGATATTCCACCATATTGCGTTGCGGTTGGTGCTCCTGCCAAGGTGATTAAAACATTTGAACCTAAAGAAAATCAAGAATAAATGAAAATTTGGATTGACATAACCAACACACCACATGTTAATGTCTTGATGCCGATAATCAAGCATTTGCAAAAAAATGGACATGATTTGATATTTACTGCTCGTGATTTTTCAGAAACCTTGCCTCTGTTGCGCCAAAATGGAATAGAACCACTTGTGTATGGCGATCATAAAGGCAAAAGCAGATTGAAAAAAGCCATAGGACTTTTCTCAAGAATGTGGAGTTTGTTGTTCAAACTACCAAAGTTTGATGTTGCTTTCTCTTTAGGTGGAAATTACACTTCAATGATTGCTGCATTGAGAGGCAAAAAGTCTATAGTGTTTAGCGACAATGATATATCATTCAAGTTTTTCTCTTTTGCTTTTGGTGATTATTTTATTTTTCCGTACTATTTCAAGTATCAGCAAATTCAGAAAAAATATCATATCAAAGACTCCCAAATCAAGACATTTAACGGCTTTAAAGAAGATATATATATTGCCGATTATGTGCCGGACAAGAATTTTCTCAAGCAGTTGCCTTTTGAAAGATTTATAACCATTCGTCCCGAGAATTTGAAGGCATCGTATGTCCCCAAGGATAGCAAAACAATAGTTCCTCAGCTTTTTGAAGAACTCAAAGATTATAATATCTTGTTCCTTCCACGATATGAGGAGGAAAAGCAAATGGCAAAGGGTTACGATAATGTGTGGTATCCTGATGGTCCTTTAAGAGGCTTGGATGTTTGCTACTTCACAAGTGCAATGCTCACCGGTGCCGGCACATTCGCTCGTGAGGCTGCTTTGTTAGGTCGTCCGGCGGTGAGCTTTTTTCCAAGTGAAGTATTTCTGTCTGTAGATGAAGAAATGCAAAGAATGGGAATTGAATTTAAGTCGCGCAACCCCAAAGAAATTGCTCAATATGTGAGAGAAAAAAACACCTATCGTGCCTCTGTATCTCAAGAGCGAAGCAAAAAAGTTTTGGACGAGGTTTTGCAAATCTTTGATAATATACTGAAAGAAATAGAATAAGTCGTCTAAAAGCGGGTGGAAAAGTGAGGTTTAGACATAGCCGAAATTGTCTCAATTGTATCTAAAAGTGGGTAAAAAAAGTGAGATTTAGACATAACCGAAATTGTCTCAATCATGTCTAAAAGTAGGTAAAAAGTGAGATTTAGGCACAACTGAAATTGTCTAAATTGTGTCTAAAAGTGGGTAAAAAAGTGAAATTTAGACACACTTGAAATTGTCTCAATAGTGTCTAAAGTGATGATAACGTCCTTTGGCGTAAAACAAAATGCGCATAGTGGTATTGTGCAGTCAGAAGTTTTGATGGACGATTTATATAAAGATTTGTAGCATTGTATAATTTAAAAAATATAAGAAGTAATGCATATAACACTTATAGCCGGGGCGAGACCGAACTTTATGAAAGTGGCACCGATAATAAAAGCCATCAAACATGCTGAAGCGCAAGGCAAAAATATACATTACAGCCTTGTGCATACGGGTCAGCATTACGACAAAAATATGTCGGACACTTTTTTTGAGGAATTGGGTATCCCCGCACCCGACATCAACCTTGGTGCCGGAGGTGGAACACAAGCCGAGCAAACAGCCGCCATTATGGTTGCTTTTGAGAAATATCTTGTAGCTAACCCTACGGACCTTGTACTTGTTGTTGGCGATGTAACTTCAACAATGGCATGCTCTATTGTGGCAAAAAAACTTAATACACAAGTAACGCATGTTGAAGCAGGTATTCGCTCGTGGGACCTGACCATGCCTGAGGAAATAAATCGTATGGTGACAGATTGCTTGGCTGATTTCTATTTCACAACTTCAGAAGTGGCAAATCAAAACTTGCGCAATGCAGGTGTTGAGGAAAGCAAGATTCATTTTGTTGGTAATGTGATGATTGACACTCTCATGCAAAATCGCAATCGTTTTCGCAAAACAGAACTATTTGATTCATTGAATTTGCAACCGCAAAAATATATTGTCTTGACACTCCATCGCCCTGCCAATGTTGACGAAGCAAGTAAACTGAAATACTTGATGAATGAGATAATAAGCAATGTTGAAGGCGAACCAATCATATTTCCAATTCATCCGCGTACAGCGCGTATTTTTACCGATTTGGGAATAAGTGCTCCTAATCTGCATATAGTTGAGCCGATGGGTTATTTGGAATTTAACTATTTGGTTGAACATGCACGAGCTGTGGTTACAGATTCAGGCGGTATAACTGAGGAAACAACAGTGATGGGAGTGCCGTGCATTACTTTGCGTGATAACACCGAGCGCCCTGAAACATGCACAATAGGTACTAACGAATTGATAGGAACTAATCCAAAAAACATCAAGCCGGCTTTGCAAACTTTATATGCAGGCAAATGGAAAAAAGGTGCAATTCCACCATTGTGGGACGGACACACAGCAGAAAGAATAATTGATATATTATTAAAGAAATAGAAAAGTTGAGATGAAAAAAATATTATTCTATTTTGGTCATCCGGCTCAATATCATTTTGCTAAAAATGCAATTAGGCAATTGATAAATGATGGTCATGAGGTCTGCATATTGATAAAAACAAAAGATATGTTAGAGGACCTTGTTAGCGATGATGGATTAGAATATATCAACATACAGCCAAATAAACATAAAAGCAATATCTTTAGTCTCGCAATAGCCACCTTTGAAAGGGTCGGTAGAGTAGTAAAACAATGTCGCGTATTTTGTCCGGACATTTTAGTCGGTCCTGACGCTTCTGTGGCTCAAGCAGGATGGTTGCTTGATATTCCATGCTTGATTTTTGGGGAAGATGATGTTGCCGTAATACAGAATTTGGCGCGAGTAACTTACCCGTTTGCGACAAAAATATTTTCACCTAATGTGTGTGATTTAGGCAAATGGAATAAAAAGAAAATAGGATATGAGGGGTATATGAAGTTAGCGTATCTTCATCCTGATTATTTTACCCCCAAAAGGTCTATTGTAGAAAAATATATTAAACTTGACAAACCATATTTTCTTTTGCGTTTTGCTCGACTTAATGCTCACCATGATGGTGGAATAAAAGGTATCAACGATCAAATTGCACAACGTCTTGTAGATACTCTGACCCCTTACGGCAATGTGTATATCTCATCAGAGCGACCATTGCAAAAGCAATTTGAACAATATAGATTGAATATCGAACCCAAAGATATTCATCATTTACTGGCTTTTGCAACTATTCTAATTGCAGATAGTCAGTCGATGACAATGGAGGCTGCCATGCTCGGAACACCGGCTGTCAGATTTAACGACTTTGTTGGAAAAATTGGTGTGCTCAATGAAGTGGAACAAAAATATCACCTTGCGGAAGGTGTTACAACCGACCAACCGGAACAACTTTTTGCTACTATAAATCAAATGTTGCAAACCGACAACTTAAAAGATGAATACCAACAACGCCGACAGGTTATGCTTAAAGATAAAATAGACGTAACAAAATACTTTGTCAGTGTAATTAAATCGTATTTGAAGTGAAATTGTAATGTATTGATATAAAAGCTTTTAAATTTGGCTTGTGAGCAAATTGCACTGAACTTTTGAGTAAATTGCTTTATCAATATAATGTAATCAGGAAATGTCTAAATTGAAAATACTTACAATAGTGGGTGCCCGTCCGCAGATTATTAAAGCCGCGGCCATATCAAGGGCTATTGACGATCATTTTTCTGAGCAGGTGGAAGAATATATTCTTCATACCGGTCAGCACTACGACAATAATATGTCGGCTGTGTTTTTCGAACAATTAGGTATCCCCAAACCTGATTTTCAGCTTGACCATATAGCGACACGTCATGCATTGCAGACCGGACTGATGATGGAAGGTATTGAAAAGGTGTTGCAAGAAAATCAATTTGACATGGTTATTGTCTATGGCGACACCAATTCAACTCTCGCCGGGACTCTTGCTGCATCAAAACTGAACATACCTGTTGCTCATGTTGAAGCCGGATTGCGCTCTTATGATATGGATATGCCGGAAGAACAAAATCGTATTGTAAGCGACCACCTATCATCTTTGCTATTTGCCCCGACACAAACAGCGATGGATAATCTCAAGCATGAAGGGCTGACTGATTCACCGGCCGTGTTCAAAAATTATTATCAACGCCGTGCAGTGCTAAGCGGGGACGTGATGTACGACAATAGCATGTACTTTGCACAAATAGCCGAGCAAGACAGCATGATATTTCATGAATTAGATTTAGAGCGTGAAAATTTTATTCTTGCCACAATACACCGCCCAAGCAACACCGACAATGAAAATAATCTGCGCGAAATACTTAAAGCTTTATTGTCAATAGCGGCAACAGAAAAAACACCTATTGTCTTTCCTGTCCACCCTCGCACTCGTAAAATGATTGAATGTCAGTTACCTGCTGATGTCCGCAATGAGTTGTACAATTCAGCATATATCAAAATCATAGAGCCGGCATCGTTTTTCGACATCATCATGCTTGAAAAATACGCAAAGCTTGTGATAACTGATTCCGGCGGGGTGCAGAAAGAAGCATATTTCTATCAAACACCGAGTGTTATTGTTCGTGAGCAGACGGAGTGGGTGGAGATTGTTGAATCGGGTGCTGCTGTATTGGCAAAGCCTGAATGTGAGTCTATTCTAAAATCGTATAGTGAAATAGTGAATAGACAAGTTGAGTTCAAACCATTTTTTGGCGATGGACACGCTGCAGAAAAAATAGTGAATGAAATAATTAATTATCTATCATAAAATGAGTAATTTTGCATTAATCGGTGCTGCAGGATATATAGCACCACGACACATTAAAGCCATCAAAGATACTGGCAACAACCTGCTCGTTGCATACGACAAATTCGATAGCGTAGGTCGTCTTGACAGCAGTTTTCCAGACTGCTCGTTCTATACGGAAAATGAACAATTCGACCGCTTTTGTTCAAAACAAATGCGTACAGATAATCCTTTGAGTTGGGTCTCAATATGTACTCCTAATTACACCCATGATGCGTTTATACGTTATGGACTGCGCCTCGGTTGTAATGTCATTTGTGAAAAACCTCTTGTCCTTAATCCTTATAATATCGACAACCTTGTTGAATTAGAAAAAGAGACGGGTCATCAAGCATACACTATTCTTCAACTTCGCTTGCATGATTCTATCGTTGCTCTGAAAGAAAAGGTTGACAAAGGGCCTAAAGACAAAGTGTATAATGTTGATCTGACTTATATAACATCGCGAGGAAATTGGTACTATACCTCATGGAAAGGTGATGTTCACAAGAGTGGCGGTATAGCAACCAATATAGGTGTGCATTTCTATGATATGTTGCAATGGATTTTCGGACCGGTGCGTCAAAACATTGTTCATGTTATGAGCTTCGACCGTGTTGCGGGTTATCTTGACTTGGAGAAAGCGCGTGTGCGCTATTTCTTGAGCATCAATGCTCAGTGTTTGCCTCCTAATGCTGTCGAGGGCGAGAAACGAACATATCGAACACTCAATATAGACGGCGATGAGTTTGAATTTAGTCAGGGCTTTACAGAGTTGCACACTAAGAGTTATCAAGAGATACTTGAAGGTCGTGGCTTCCGTATCAGTGAGGCTCGTCCATGCATCGAAATGGTAAGCGAAATACGCAATTCAACTCCAATCGGACTGAAAGGCGACTACCATCCATTGGCTAAAATGCCACTTGCAAAACACCCGTTTGGCTGGGACGAGAGAAGATAGTGATTGTTGAATATCAGCATATTGATCAGCAGCAGTGGGAGAGACTTATAGACTGTTCTCCCACTGCTTCATGGTTTCAAACACCGCAAGCATACAAGTTTTTGTGTGAAGTGCAGGATGAGTTGATTCCTTTTTGTTATGGTGTTGCTACTGATGACAGGTTGAAAGGAGTGTGCGTCGGATATGTTGTAGGCAATGGGAAAACAAAATTTGGCAGATTTTTTACTTCGCGTGCCGTAATCAATGGTGGCCCATTGTTAGATAGCAACATCACTGACAATGAGCTGACTGAATTGTTGAATGTTGTTGCAAATAGATTAAGGCGCAAAGCGATATATATCGAAACACGCAATTTTTGTGATTATTCAAAATGGAAACATGTGTTTCAGCAGTGTGATTTTCAGTATGTGCCGCATTATAATTACATTCAGCCAACGGCAACAATAGAAAGTGATATGTATTATGATCGGCATCATAATATCCGACAATCAATCCGTAATGGTTTGGAAATAAAAATAGTAACGCCGCGAGACGAAAATTTCAATCAGACAATATCTGATTTCTATACACTGCTCAGTATTTTGTACAAACGCCATCTGCACCTTCCGGTGTTTAGCCAACATTTTTTTGAACGACTTGTATGTCAAGATGATGCACGTTTTTTCGTGGCACTGCAAAATGGTAAGGTTGTCGGTGGAGAATTGTGTGTTGAGTTGAGAAATTCAACACTTTATAGTTGGTATGGTTGTCGTGATAGAGCAATAAGCGGAGTTCACCCTGAGGTCTTCGCTACTTATAAAGCAATCTGTTGGGCTCGTGATAATGGCATACCATGGTTTGATTTTATGGGGGCAGGAACGCCTGAACAGCCATACGGCGTAAGAGAATTTAAGGCTCGTTTTGGCGGACAATGCGTAGAATATGGTCGCTTCCTTGTTGTCAACTCTCCGTTGCGTTACGCACTTGGCAAAATAGGAATTCGATTAATGCAAAAACTCTAATGGTGGTTTTGCCTCTATTTCTTTCTGACGATAATTCTCTTTACAATATTTTTTATGTTTTGGACAATCAATTCTTTTGTCCACGGCAAAAAATCACTTACCCAGCGTTGTGGATGAGATGTTATGATTAGCGGGTGAGGTAGCCGATCTGTTTTAATCGCTTCAATAACATCAAGCGTTGAGTGATAAACAAATCCCTGTTGTTGCCATTGGTCTTGGAATCCAAGTATTTTATCTCTTACCGATACTTTCCAGCCATCCCATCGTCTGCCCGTGTCGGTAAGATAGAATGTTTTTGAATAGTCAATATCAAAATATGGTTCGCAGATAATTCCGTATTTTTTATAGTCGTAGGTTTTCCAGAGGTCTTTCCCGTCGTATTTTGATGCAGGCACGCCATGCATACTTATTGTCTTGACATCATAGAATTGGCGGAAATAGGCAAGCTGTTTTTCAAAATGCTTTATTGCTTTTTCTGTATCGCCTTTGCATATACTCATGTCTTCATAGTGATAGCCAATCTCGTGACCTAATTGTACGATTTGTTTAATTATTTCGGGTTGATTGCTTTGTGGCACTATGCGAAAATAATATGTTGCTTTCAGACCTAATTCGTACTCGATTTTTGCTGTTTGAAGAGAGCGCTCTGCATGCAGATCAACATCATGACGCAAGACAACAACTTTGCCCGTTAGTGGCTGAACGGCTGCGTATTCTTGCATTGTCATTGCTGTGTAGTCGTTTTGCTTCAATGTCTCAAGCAGCAATTTATATGTTTCAAGCGTAAAATCTCTCATTTGATATTCAGTATTTTATGAAGTTGGACTGACATGCGCCAGTGTTTATGCTGTAAGCAATAATTTATCGTTTCTTTGATGAGTTGTGCATTCTTTTCTTTGTTGCCGGTGTCGCAAGGTTGTAGCAGAAGGTGGTCGCATTGTATGTCTTTGTAGTATGTTTGCATTATTTCATTTGGCTCAATGCCTTCTTGCCAAATCATTTTCAACTCGTTGCAATGTCTGACCACAACTTTTGCTTGTGGAAAGAGATGTTGTTTGGGCGACACTGTTATCCAATCGATTTGTTCCGACAACTGTCGTGTTCCGTTTGTCTCTATGGCTATCTTGAAGTACTTGTGCAGCTCTGCAAGCAATTCTTCGTCAATCCACAGTGATGGCTCGCCTCCTGTGAGCACTAACCATTCGCAATCGTATTGTCTAACTTGATTGATAATCTCTTGAGCGGTAAGCATTTGTTTCAGGTTGTGGTCGGTATCGCAAAATTGGCACTTCAAATTGCAACCGCTGAATCTAATGAAAGCTGAAGGCAATCCGGTGTGGTAGCCTTCGCCTTGCAAACTGTAAAATATGTCGTTTATAGGGTATTGTTTTTGCATTTTGTTTAGTTTTCGTATTCTGTCGGGTCTTTTATTCCTGCAAGTTCAAAAGCCTCATGTCGTTCAATGCAGGTGCCGCATTTTCCGCAATGTTTTTTGCCGCCTTTGTAGCACGACCATGTGTGACTGTAATCAACGCCTATTTCTGCCCCATGGCGCACAATGTCAGCTTTAGATATGTTTGTGTAAGGCGCAAAAATCTCAATTTGTGTGTCGGTGCCTTTTTGCATTGCTTCCGATATGGCAGTGATAAACTCCGGCCTGCAATCAGGATAGATATTATGGTCGCCACCATGGTTGGCAATCATCACATATCTCAGTTCTCTGCTTTCAGCCAATCCGCATGCAACGGAGAGCATAATTCCATTGCGAAAAGGCACTACGGTAGATTTCATATTGTCGGCGTTGTAGTGACCTTCGGGAATGGCGTCCGAACCTTCAAGCAAGCTGCTGCGAAAATGGTCGTGCATAAAAGTCAGATTGATGCAAAGCCACTCAATACCTAATCGCTCACAATTCTCTTTTGCAAATTGAAGCTCTTTTTCGTTATGATTGGAACCATAGTTGAAACTCAATGCCAAAGCGATACGGTCTTTATACTCATAAAGCATCGTGGTCGAGTCTAAGCCACCTGAATATATCAAAAGACAATCTTTCATCGTTGCAAAACGGCTAATTTTCGGGCGTCGGCAAAATCTTTATGTGCCTCATCGGCATAGTTGGCAAAGGGTAGGATGGATATACCCCCGCGTGGATTGAACAGACCTTGCACTTCAAGGTAGCGAGGTTGCATAAGTCGGACTAAATCGCGACATATAATGTTTGTAACATCTTCGTGGAAATCGCCATTCTCGCGAAAACTGAAAAGATAGAGTTTCAAACTCTTGCTTTCCACAAGACGATCGTTGGGAATATAGCGAATTATGATATGTCCGAAATCCGGTTGACCCGTTTTCGGACAAAGAGTTGTAAATTCTGGACAATCAAGAGTTACTAAATAATCTGATTCCGGAAATTTATTTACAAAAGTCTCCAACACCTCAGGGTTGTAGGTGTTTCTGTATTGAGTGTGTTGATTGCCCAAATGGCTAATACCTTTCAGTTCTTCTTCTGTTCTCATATTTTCACTTTTCACTTTTCACTTTTCATACACTGCCACATTGCCTTCCGATTCTTGCACAGAGCATTTGTAGGCTGTCGGTATTTGTTCGACGCACCAGCGAGCAATGTTTTCTGCTGTGGGGTTGAATGGCAGTTTTTCATTTAGGTTAGTATGGTCAAGATAACCATGTATCTTGCGTTTGATGATTGTGAAATCTTCAACCATACCATCTCTATTGAGAGTTTCCGATTTGCAATATACCACAATAATCCAATTATGTCCGTGCAAAGCCTCGCATTTGCTCTCATAACTCAGTGTGAGCTGGTGGCAAGCCGAAATCTCCATCCGTTTCTGAACGTAATACATGATGATATTTACTTATTTTATTATTTACGATTTACTTATATATTCGATATATCGTTATTTCGTTATACCGACTCCTTTCACTTTTTACTTTTCACCCTTCACTTTTCCCTTACTTCGGTCTGATAAACAAGTTGATAGGTGTTCCTGTCAGTTCCCATTTCTCTCTTATCTTATTTTCCAAGAATCGGCGATATGGCTCTTTGACATACTGTGGCAGATTAGCAAAGAAAACAAAAGTAGGGATTTGCGTGTTTGGCAGTTGAGTAACGTATTTGATTTTGATGTATTTTCCTTTGATTGCAGGAGGAGGGTAGGCTGCCATAAGCGGCAATAACTCCTCGTTGAGCCTTGCTGTCGGTATCTTGCGCTGTTTGTTGTCATACACTTGCATTGCCACTTCAAGCACTTTGTAGATACGTTGTTTGGTAAGAGCGGAGATGAATATTATAGGGAAATCGGCAAACGGAGCAAAACGCTGGCGTATGGCTTGTTCAAAGGCCTTCACGGCTTGCTGCGACTTGTCTTCCACCAAGTCCCATTTGTTGACACACACAACCAAACCTTTCTTGTTTTTCTGTATGACTTGAAAAATATTCATGTCTTGGGCTTCAATACCGCGTGTGGCATCAATCATCAACAGACAGACATCGGCGTTTTCAATACTGCGTATTGAGCGGACAACAGAATAGTATTCCAAGTCTTCATTCACTTTGGCTTTTTTTCTGATTCCGGCAGTATCGACAAGGAAGAAATCTTTACCATATTTATTGTAGCGGGTGTATATGGAGTCGCGCGTCGTTCCGGCTATGTCGGTAACTATTGTGCGCCCTTCGCCTATCAGTGCATTCAAGAGACTTGATTTGCCTGCGTTTGGACGACCAACGATAGCGAAACGCGGAAGGTCTTCGGTGTCCTCGTCTTTTTTGTTAGGGTCGAAAAGAGCAACAATTTTGTCAAGCAGTTCGCCTGTGCCTAAGCCGTTGACGGCAGAAAGAATAAAAGGTTCTCCAAGGCCTAAAGCATAGAATTCCGACGAGCCATATTGCTGATCGAAAGTATCAACTTTATTTACAGCGAGGATGACCGGCTTCTTTGCCTGACGCAAGATTTGGGCCACATCTTCATCAAGATTGGTTATACCTTCTTGTACGGAAACGACGAAAAGAATTACATCGGCTTCTTCGATAGCGAGATTAACTTGTCGGCATATCTCGTCTTCAAATATATCGTCAGAATTGACCACCCAGCCGCCGGTGTCGATAACTGAAAATTCATGCCCTGCCCATTCAGCTTTGCCGTATTGACGGTCGCGTGTAGTGCCGGCTTGTTCATTAACTATCGCCCGACGTGTCTTTGTCAAGCGATTGAAAAGGGTCGATTTCCCAACATTGGGACGCCCCACTATTGCCACGATATTGCTACTCATCTTATTTACAATAGTTTAGTTAATCAATTATTATGTGTTCGGAATAATTTATGTTAAAGCCATCGCTTTAACCTACAAATCAAAATGCAAAATTACAAAAAAAAACAATATAAATCAAATCGTGTTAAAAAATAACATTCTCACATCTTGCTTCTCACTTCTTGCTTCTCACATCTTGCTTCTCACTTCTTATGACAACTTTTTTCACATTTATTTGGAAATGTGCAAAAAAAATAGTAATTTTGCACGATTTTTTAGGTTATAAATAGTTAAAACAAGATGAATGTAATTACAAAGACCATCACACTGCCTGATGGACGCACTATTACCCTCGAAACCGGCAAACTTGCAAAACAAGCCGATGGAGCTGTAATGGTAACACTCGGCAAGACAATGATTCTTGCCACTGTATGCTCAGCCAAAGAGGCTGTTCCGGGCACAGACTTCATGCCCCTCACTGTTGAATACAAAGAAAAGTTTGCCTCAAACGGCCGTTTCCCGGGAGGTTTTACACGCCGTGAAGGACGCGCTGACGACTACGAAATTCTTATCGCTCGACTTATCGACCGCGCTCTTCGACCGCTTTTCCCAAGCAACTATCATGCTGAAACTTTCGTTAATGTTACTCTCTATAGTGCTGATGGTATAGACATGCCAGAAAGCATTGCAGGCCTTGCCGCTTCTGCTGCTCTTGCTGTCAGTGATATTCCATTCGAAGGTCCTATCTCAGAAGTTCGTGTGGCACGTGTTGACGGACAAATGGTTATCAACCCGACATTTGAACAATGCGAACGCGCTGACATCGAACTTGTTGTGGCTGCTACTCTCGACAATATCATGATGGTTGAAGGCGAGATGAAAGAAGTTTCGGAAGACGAGATGCTCGAAGCAATCAAAGCCGCTCATGAAGCTATCAAACCACAATGTCAGGCTCAAATCGAATTGATGGAAGCTGCAGGCAAGACACAAAAACGTGAATACTGTCACGAGGAAAATGACGAGGATTTGCGCAAAGATGTTCACGACAAAACATACGCTAAGGCTTACGCTCTTGCCACTTCAGCCAACACCGACAAACATAGTCGCGAAGCTAATTTTCAAGCTGTATGCGACGAATATAAAGCACAATTCACAGAGGAAGAACTCGAGACCAAAGGACCGCTTATCGATCGCTACTATCACGATGTAGAGAAAGAAGCTATGCGTCGTGCCGTTCTTGACGAAGGCAAACGACTTGACGGCCGTAAGACAACAGAGATACGCCCGATATGGTGCGAGGTAGGCTATCTGCCTGGCCCTCACGGTAGTGCAATATTCACACGCGGTGAGACACAATCGCTCTCAACCGTAACTCTCGGAACAAAACGCGACGAGAAACTCGTTGACGAGGCTCTCATTCAAGGTTCAGAAAGATTTATACTTCACTATAACTTCCCGCCATTCTCAACAGGTGAAGCCAAAGCACAACGCGGTGTAGGTCGTCGTGAAATAGGACATGGTAACCTCGCTTGCCGTGCATTGAAAAACATGATTCCTGAAGATTATCCATACTGCGTACGCGTAGTAAGTGATATATTGGAATCAAATGGTTCAAGCTCAATGGCAACAGTATGTGCCGGAACATTGGCATTGATGGATGCCGGTGTGCAGATGAAGCGCCCTGTGGCAGGTATAGCAATGGGACTTATCTCAGAAAATAAAGGTACCAACTACGCTATCCTTTCTGATATACTCGGCGATGAAGACCACCTCGGCGATATGGACTTCAAAGTGACAGGAACAGAGCGCGGCATCACAGCCACACAGATGGATATCAAGGTTGACGGTTTGAGCTATGAAATTCTGCAAAACGCTCTTGCACAAGCAAAAGCCGGTCGCGAACATATCCTTGGCAAGATACTCGAGACTATACCTGCTCCACGTCCAGATCTTAAACCTCATGCACCACGCATCTTGACCATGCTCATACCGAAAGATATGATAGGTGCTGTGATAGGCCCGGGCGGAAAAATCATACAAGGCATACAGGCCGACACCAATACAACAATATCTATCGATGAAGTTGAAGATGGTGGATTGGTTGAAATAGCTTCAGCCGACAAGGCAAGTATCGATGCTGCTATTGCAAAAATCAAAGCCATCGTTGCCATTCCTGAAGTTAATGAGATTTATGACGCAACGGTTAAGTCTATCATGCCATACGGCTGTTTCGTTGAAATCATGCCGGGCAAAGAAGGATTACTTCATATCTCGGAGATTGACTGGAAACGTTATGAGACAATGGACGAGACAGGAATCAAAGAAGGCGACCATATACGCGTCCAGTTGATTGAGATAGACGAGAAAACCGGTAAGTATAAACTCTCAGCCCGTGTGTTGAAAGACAAACCTGCTGACTATGTAGAGCCGGAGCGTCGTCCGCGTCCTGAGCGTGGCGAGCGCCGTCCACGTCCTGAACATCGTCGTCGCGACAATGAGTCAGAAGGAGCACGACTGAAAAAATAATTTTATTTCACATATCAACTATAAGAGGCTACACACGCAGCCTCTTATAGTTGATATATATCACTAAACTTTAATTCTGTTGATAATTTTATTCCATCTGAAGATTTTTTCGTTATGTCCTCTGACGATTATTGAAAAAATGTAACAATCGCATTTAGTCATAAAAGATGAGCTAAATGCGATTGCTGATTATGAAAAGAAAGTTTACTTATTATGTAGGCAAAATAAAGTTTATTGGATTATAAATTTTTCTGTTGCTGTGAATGTGCCGGCATTAAGACGAACAATATACATGCCGCTCATACCATTGGTGCTGACCGGTTGATAGTATTCCACTCCGTTTGTGAGGTGCGAAAGCACTATATTATTGACCATCCTGCCGGAGATATCATAAATTGTTATTTCTGCAGAGCAGTCTGTCGGTACAGAAAAACGAACTATACGTTCTGCCTGTGTGTTGCCAAGCATAACGGCAAGTGCGCCATTGCTTTCGGGTGTGATGATTTGTTGCACTGCTGTTTGGACGGAGTCTGCCACATGCAATTCGTATGGTCCGAGGTCGCGTGCTGCACCATACACCGGCGATACGAGGAACGGAAAATCAGCCTCAAGTTGTGCCAAATTAGGCATAACAGATGCAGGAACATCGCAACCGGCATCAACGAGATTAGATTCAGCTTTGAGGCGTGCAAAGCGTGTAGGCATTGACCCATCGCCACGGCGTGGGGCCATAGCGTCGGCTTCGTCTAAAGACACATAGTCGGAGCGAGAAAAATCAGTTACAAGATGGTTGGTCCATGCAAGTTTGGCTATCGAGGTGCCCAAGGCATTATAGTCGTCTGTACCTACTGATATCTCTTGTCTGCCAAAACATACATTATTGTAGTAGTATGTCTTAGCGTCAGAGCCGCCGGATTCAAACATATAATCGTAGGAATTGTCGAATGCCAAACAGCCGACGAGTACATGTCCGTCTTTATGACTATTGCAGTCGAATCCTTTTACAGAGCTTGAAATGTCGCAACCAAATGCAATGCAGCGGTAGGCATAATGCACACCTTTACTGCTTCCGCCTGTACCATTGCCGCCGAGCTTGATACCATTGCCGTTGCCTGAAAAACTTGCAGAACCATCAAAATAATCTTTTACCCACAAGTGGTCTGCAGCATTGCCAGATTCCCACGCCCAGCACTCGGCAAGAACAACATCAAAATCTGTCTCAAACAAATCCCAAGCGTCGTCGGAGTTGCGCCATGCGCGGCAGCGAATGAAACGGTTGCCTATACCATTGTGCATCTTGCAGGCAAAACCATCGGCGTCAGAACCATAGTTGGAATCAAAATCGCAGTTGTGGTGTGAATCGCAATCGACAATATCGTTATAAGCGCAGTACGAACCATCATTATTGCTTATGCCAAAGCCCGAGTCGGCAAATTTATGACCAAAACCGAGTTGCAATCCGGTGTCGAGGTTATATGAAAACTCACAACGCTCTATGCGGTTGTGTGAGCCTTCGAGTTTGATGCCATTGTCGGCTGCATGCATGATGTGTAGTCCGAACAATATCCAATAATTGCCTGTGATGAGCATACCGCGGTCGCCCACATTGCCTTTGTTGCGGTTGCAGTCGAGCAGTTGTTGTTCAAAATCGAATATAGGTGCTTCATTTTCATAGGCAGAGATGACGATAGGTGCTTCTGCCGTTCCGGATTGTGTGAGACGCACAGTGAGTTTGTTGTCAGTCCCACGCCACGACATCAGATAGCGACCGCCACGACAATAGATTACATCACCTGCCTGTGCCACTGACACTGCCTTACCAAGATTATACCATGGTTTTTCAAACGAGCCGTCACCGGTGGCGTCGCTACCCTCAGGAGAGATATAATAGGTGGCATGAGTTGCGGTGTAGGTTGGGCGGGTGAAATCAGGGTCGGGCTCTTCCGGTATAACAACAGTGCCACCCTGGCTCTGGGTTGGCTGTCTGAGCGTAACATCGTCAATATAAGCATTGTTGGTTATGCCTTTAATGCGAACGCGAACAGCGAGCGCTGAGTCTGTCGGCAAAACATGAGAATAACTTGAAAAAGCACTTGTTGAAGAAGGAATACTCAGTGTGTCGATTACTTGCCAATCATTGTTGCCAACTTGATAGGCCACTTCAACTTTTTTAGAACTTCCGCCGGAACGGTATTTGAACTCCACTTTGGCAATGCTGTCAAGTCGTGGTGTAATCATGTAGGCACCTGCGGAGTTGAATTTGATTGAAACAACACTATTCGAGCTATTGCGCTGCGCGCCGTCGCCAAATATCCATGTGCCGGAAGGCAGGTCAACTTCGGTCTCTGTTGTCCATGAACCTGAAGAAAGACTATTGAAGTCTTCGGTCAGATCGGCATGCACACCAACAGCAGAAAGGCATGCCATTGCAATAAGAAGATTTTTTTTCATACCTTTTGAAACAAACTAAATTATTTTTTTGCAAAGGTATGATATAATTTGCTAAAAGATGTTTATTATTTAGCGGAAAAAGGTAGAATAAAATGCAGATTGATAACTTTGTGTGTAGCAATTATCGCAAGTATGACACATTTGTTTTTTCTGAGCTTTTCAGTATGATTATCCTATTTCTGATGACCTAATTTGGTATTGCTTATTTCTTTATTTTGATGTAGATTTTGTAGAGTAGTGGCGGAATGATATAAGCCATCAGCACCACACATATCATACCGAGAATTGTTACTATTCCGAGCGAACGCATTGCGGGGTGCTGAGCAACAACGAGTACGCCGATGCCGGCAAACATTATGAGTGCTGAGAGTATGATACTTCGTTTGTAGGCTGCAAGTATGGGTTGCCCTGTTTGATGTTCATGAATCAACCCTTCTGTGATGAAAATAGTGTAGTCGTCGCCTTGCCCGAAAATAAAGGTGGCAAGTATGATATTGACTATGTTGAATTGGATGTCAAGCAAATACATTATTCCTAAAATCCATACCCATGCAACAAGCATTGGTGTGAATGCAATCAGACCTAACCATACACTACGCAGATTGATACACAAGAATATAAACACAATGAGAGAACAAACGAGTCCGATATAGTCGAAGTTGTCGCTCAGCGTGTTGGTCAGTTGCGAATTGAGCGTTTGAATGTCGAAAATCTCAGCATCGGGATAGAGGCTTTGAATACGTGTTTTCTCTGCTTGCAGGTGGTCTTTTCCTACTTCAATCTGTTGATTAATTTGTGTCGGAACATTATCGTTCTTGTAGTTTATCAAATCAAAAAACGGCGTGAATGCATCTGCTTTGAAACCAATGTCAGCTGCTATAAGGCGTAAAGAATCAAGTTGTGTGCTATGGTTAGTCCAAAATATATTCCATTGGTCTAAATAATTTCTGCTATCACTGATTTCTCTGACGATATATACTGTTTGTGTGTTTTTTTTGCCTGCAATGTTGAGAAAATAATTCACATCATTGCGCTGTTGGTCGGTCATGTAATTGATGTTGTTCAGGTTGGAATCGAACGAGAGATTTGGTGCAAAAAAAGCAAGTACTATAGTCAGAACAATTACTATTGTTGTCAGCATTTTGCTTTTGTGTGGTTGCAATTCAGCCAAATGATCTATCCAATCAGTGTGTCGTTCTGTTGCCGTGTCAAGTTGTTGTCGTTCCACTAATTGCGGCAGAAAAAAGATGGTGAAAAGTATTGTTCCAACAAGCATTAGAGCACTGAACAAGCCGAGGTCGTGTAGGGCTTTGGCTTGAAGGGGAACCAGACACAAAAAAGCACCTACTGTGGTGATGTTGCCTACAACAAGAGGTGAGATGACTTCTTTTAGTGTTGTGACCATATCTGGGCGCAAGTCGCGGTGAACAATCAGGTGCAATGGATAATTGACTGCTATACCTACAATCACGGAACTAATACCAAGCACAATGATTGAGATTTCGTTGGTGATTAGGCTCATCGTTCCGAGCGCAAACAACATACCGAAGGCTATGGTCAGAAGCATGTAGAGTATGTCTCTTTTGCGCTTTACTGAATAGAACAAAAGAAAAGAAATCAAAATCAAAGCAATAGAAATCGTTATGATGCTGTCGAGTTTGATTCTTTTGGCGTTACTGACCGACACCATAGGTGCTCCAATTGCATGGATATTTACGTCCGGAAATTGTGCGTTAAGGTTGTGGATTGTTTGATCAATTGCGTTAGCAAGTTTGGCATTTTGTCCCGTCTCACTGCTTCCAAAAGGCGAATCGATAAAGGCTATTGCACGGCTGTGGTCGGCAGAAAAAATGTAGCCGTCAATAAGGTCGAATGCTCCACCTGCCTGTTGTGGCGGACGCAGATAAGAACCGAAAAGGTTCAGTGGATCGGTAGAAATGATTGGTTGCAAAAGACCGCTTTGAGGCATTAGCAACTTGGTGCGGTTGAGCTGAAGTTGTTGTTTGATATTGCCGGTTGTAAGGGCTGAATCAATGTGTGCATAGTCGGCAGAAGTGAGCAGAAAAGGAATGAGTTGGGCAGCAGAATCAATCTGATGGGCAATAAGTGCAGGGTTGATTGTTGTTCTGACTTGAATATGGTGAGACAAAACCTCGGCATTCTGGTGAAAAAGTGATGCAAATGTGTCTATTGCATCTATTGTCCTTTCTTCGTCGGGTGAATCGAAAAGTAGTGTAATTGTTTGAGCCTGAGCCTGTTCTTGATAGATGGCAAATTGTTTTTGTTGTTGCTCATTGAATGGCATAAAAGAAGCAATGTCTTCACTATAATGAAGCCGAGTAGCACCAACAGCAAGTAGCACAGACATAATAATCATTATGCACCAGTAAAGACATTTGTGCCGGCTGAGAAATAGATATGTTGCAACAACTATTTTTTTCATTATTTTGTTGCTCGTAGGTCAATAAACTTGATTGGTTTTCTGCTATTTTGTGGGTTGGTTATTTTCATCACATTTTCCGGTGTGTCAATCTTGATGAGTGGTGCAACACGCAGTTTTGCGCGAAAATGGTCTTGCAACTCTTTGACGATATTGCCGTTATCAACTCCGACTCGGAGTGCCACCGTTACTTCAACTTCGTCTGTTCCTGCTTCCGAATCGCGCACAGTGATGTAATAATTGGCTATTTGTGGTATATTGTTGAGTACATCATTAATTGCCGGAGGGTAGATTGTTGTTCCTTTAAGTTTTATCATGTTGTTTTTTCTGCCGATGAGCGGTGTGAGTCGGTACGACCATCTGCCGCATTTGCATTGTTCGGTTCGTTTGGCTGCTATGTCGCCGGTGCGAAAGCGCAGAAGCGGCATGCCTTCAACACCAAGTGTCGTAACAACAATTTCACCTGCTTGTCCATCCGGAACAGGTCGATTGTCGTCGCCGATAATCTCAACAATAATCAGTTCTGGATGAACGTGTCCGCCTTGCCCGAAAGGACATTCGGAAAAAGTAGCACTCATCTCTGTGGATGAATAGGTGGCAAAGAGTTGAACCTCAGGCCATTTCTCGTGAATACGCTGTCCGAGCAGATTGAGAGAGAAATCTTGATTGCGCATACCTTCGCCAATACCAATGATGCGTTGTATTGAACTTGCGCGATAGTCGATATTATTTTGTTCTGCGTACTCAATCAGTCGAAGGATAAAAGAAGGCACACACATGACAGTGTCGGGGTGCAGGCGATTGATGGTGTCCCATTGCAATTCCGGTACTCCGTTTCCGACGCGTATGATACTTGCACCTAATTTTCTGATACCTAAAAAATATGCAAGACCGGCCATAAAACGCTTGTCAATGGTGGTCATGAGTTGCACAATATTTCCCTTTTTCAGTCCTGCGCAGGCAAATGATTTTTCTTCGTTATAGGCAAGTCGTTGCAGGTCGTTTTCGGTGCAACCGAATGTTACAGGGTCGCCAAGTGTGCCTGAAGTGGTTACATAATCGACGATATCTTCTTTCGGGCAACACAGAAAATCGTCGTTATAGAGTTGCAGGTCTTTTTTTTCTGTGAAAGGCAGACGCTGCAGATCTTCTATCGTTTCGATGCTTGCAGGGTCAATATTGTTGTCGCGAAACATTCGTTGATAGTAGGGCGAGTGTTCGGCAAGATAATTGATTGCTTTACGGAGCAATTGCTCTTGGTAGAGTTTTTGTTGTTGCGGTGTTTGATATTCAATATCGTTAGTATTCATATTTAATGATTGTTTTTAGCCAGTTGATAAAAGTTTGTTGCCATTGTGCTGTTTCAGGTGTGAATTTTTGAGGTTCTGCACCAAAACCGTGGTCGCCATAGTTGTAGATTGTTGTTAGGTGGGGAATGTTTTTTTCGGTCAGAGCGTTGTCCATAAGAATTGTATTTTCGTAATCTACAGTGCGGTCGTCGCGGCAGCAGAGCAGGAAAGTGGGCGGCATTGTCGGTGGCACATTGAGTTCGAGTGAGAGGGGTTGTTGCAGTTTTTTGTTGTATTGATTGTAGATGCCCAATGCGGCACGGCGTGTGCGGTGGTGGGTGTGGCGTTTGTCGGTGAAAGTAACAACAGGGTATATCGCTGCTGTAAAGTTGGGGTGGTAGAGGCTGTCGTTGCTACATTTCTCTCCAAGCATCAGGCTGAGGTGTCCGCCGGCGGAAAAACCTATTGTACCGATTTGTTCGGGGTTGACATTGTATTGTTTTGCATTTTGGCGTATATGATTGATTGTTGCTTTTGCATCGTTGAGCATTTGTGGGTACATGGCTTCGCCTGTGAACACTCGTGCTCCGGTGGAGAATTTGGCTATCGTTACAACTCTATATTCGAGCATAAAAGCAGCTATGCCTTGCTGTTGAAGCCATTGAGCCACTTTATGTCCCTCTTTGTTGTGGTCGAGCCAGCAGTAACTTCCACCAGGGAAAACGGCTATTGCAGGAGTCGGATGGTTGTTGCATTGCTGTGGCAGATATATTGTGAGTTTGACTTGTTGCAGTGAATCGTCGTAGAGCTGTATGGTTTGTTGTGCTTTTATGACTAAAGCGAACAAGAGAAAAAATATGATAATCCTACATTTCATCAATGATTTCCTTTCCTAAAATTGTTTGAGTTGTGAGTATGGCAGTCAGTGGAACGCCGCACATGCCGTGGTATATACAAGCTTGACCGGTTGTGTAGAGGTTATCAAGATTGGTGATGATAGGAGTGTAGAGTCCTTGTTGCCCGAAAATATTCCCATTGGGTGTGTTGTAATAGTCTCTGACAGTGAGCGGACTGCTGGTGTATATTTTGTCGATAGATACTTTGAGTTGAGGAAAAAAGGTGGCTACATAGTCAATTGCTTTTTGTGCCATTTTTTCTTTCGCGTCATAGTATTCTGTTGGTCTGTGTCCCGTTAGGGTATCTGCCCATTGCTCAAATTCGCTGAAAAAGCCCGGTATAAGAATTTCTATTGTCTGTGCACATTGGTTGCCTTGTGGTGTTGTGGAGACGAGCCAGTGAGATGGTTGTTTGTCGTCATTGGTTGGGTTGGGCAGGAAAATGGAGCTTGGAATGTAAGGGAATGTTTGCGGTTTGAGTTTGATAAACACGATGCAGCCTGTGTCGCCAAATAAAGGCTCCTGAACACGCTTTTGCGTGAAGTTGCGGAACACTTGTTCATTGCAAATAGAGGTTAAATACCGTGGAGCAATGGCACTTACAACTTTTTCAGTCGGCAGGCATAGACCATTTTTAGTCTCTATTGAGACAATATGTTTGTGTTGTGTATTGATTTTAGTTACTTCGCTGTTGTTGAGTACAACTCCGCCATGTTGTTTAATCATAGCAACGAGAGCATCTGCCATTTGTTGGCTGCCGCCTACCATTCTTACTTCTCCTTCGAGATAGTGCAGTTCAATCATTGCGTGCATGCCGGCATTTGTTTCGTTAGGTCGTTTGCCAATGAGTATGTCGTGATAGCATAGCAGTTTGTAGAGAGTAGGGTCGGTGATATGTCGAGTGATAAGTTGTTGTGCAGTGAGGTTGAGCAACTCTTGTGCTTCGGGGTGCTCCTGAGTGTGTCGGAGGCGGAAAAGATCGTAGGATTCTGCTATGGTGTAGAGGTCGTCAAAATAAGTTTTTATTCCGTCATGTTCAGCAGGGAAATGTTGTGAGAGATATTCTATTGTTGCCTGTTTGCCTTTAGGCATTTTGTAGGTTTTGTTGCCGACAAAAACAAGGTCTTGTGCTTGTGGGTCTGTTGGCACTATTTTCAGTTGGTCTGTTATGCCGATGTAATTGAGTATTCGGCGTAGTGTTCCGTCGGGTTCCATACCGCCGAAAAGGTGCATGCCGGTGTTGAAGCTTACTCCATCGCGCCGGAAAGACTGCAACCCACCGCCGACGATAGCATTTTTTTCTATTATGCATACGCGGTAACCGTTTTTAGAAAGCAATGCACCGGTGAATAAGCCTCCTATACCGCCGCCAATGATATGTACGGATGGCTTTTGCTCGTGGAGCTCTTTATAGTAGCGTTCAAAACCCTTGGCACGTTTGCGATAGCCGATTCCAAATGAGGTGTCGTGTGGTTTAATTCGTGGTAGGACATCAAGATGTATTGTTCCTTTTTTGGGAAAATTGCATTTTTTAGGCCAGAGCTGGAACGAATTTTCAACATAGCACGGAATGATGTCGAGTCCAAATTGTTCGGCAAGATAGAAGGCTCCGCGATGGAAACGTCTGATGTTGCCGTCTGTTGTGCGTGTTCCTTCGGGAAATATTGCTATTGAAAAGCCTTGTTCAACTTTTTCTTTGAGTTTGTGTGTGATAGTTTCATATCCTTCAGAAACGGGATAGAAATTGGCATAGTGCAGAATAGGACCAATAATAGGGTGCTTGGCATAGCCGGCTTTTGCAAGTATTACGATTTTAGGTGTCAGTGAGAGTAGGGCAAAGACGTCAACGAGTGATGCATGATTACATATAACAATGGCAGGTTTGCTGAACGTCTCTTTGAAGTCGTTGTGTATTTCAACTTTAGTATGCCATGGTATGGTGATAGGATGAAGAGCTATGCGCTGAAAATAGCGATGATATCTCTCTAACGATTTTTTGTTTTTTCCGTGTATAAGGAAATAAAAGAATGAAAATGGGAGCAATAAAAAAATGACTTCAATTACGAATAGCAACCATTTGAATGCAGTGAGCGGATAGTAGGGCCATTCGTGACGGAACAGACTCGTGAGCAACATTCTTGGGTAGCCATAGAGCAATGCTCCGAAACACATTATGGTATTGAAAACACTTATGCGTGTGAAGTCTTTTGCCGGTTTGAAATGCGACACGCGTTGTTCTTGGGGTGGGTAATAGACGCGAATCGGCACAGGAATGATTTGTGTTCCTCTCCATGCCGACCATACGAGCAGTTCGAGTTCTGACTCGTAGCGGGCTGTAAGGAGGTTGAGATTGGGTAGTCGATGGAGCGGGTAAATCCTCATTCCCGTTTGTGTGTCATTGAGATGTGTGGCTGTTTGCACGCAAAACCAGAAATTTGAAAATTGGTTAGCAAAACGGCTTGAACGGGTCTGCCCGCGTGTTGGGCGTTCTCCAATGATTATTGCATCAGGCTTGTACCTGACTTTTTCAATTAAGAGTGGTATGTCTTCCGGGTAGTGTTGTCCGTCGGCGTCGAGAGTGAGAGCGTAGCGATAGCCTAATTCTTTTGCACGCAAAAAACCTGCTTTCAAAGCACCACCTTTACCAATGTTTTGTTCGTATGTTACAAGCTCTATGCGTTTGAGAAAAGGGTGAAGGAGTGCAAGTGTGTTGTCGGTTGAACCATCATTGACGACTATCACATGCTGAGTTTGTCGCAGACAGCGTTTCACAACATCAACAATTGTTGTGGCATTATTGTATGTTGGAATCACACAGCATAGGTCTGAGTCGATAAATTTATATGGAGAACTGTAGTTTAGCATATTGTGTTTGTTCGTCGTCGATGGTTGTTTTGATTGTGTTGTCTGAGATTTGTATCTGAAATGAAAATATTTTATTGGTTTGTGGTATGATGTAGTTGGTGAATTTAATCATTTTTATTGTTTTAATTTCTATTTTTTGTCGCAAAATATGTTCTGCGCAGTGATGACAGATTTGTAGGAGGATAACCCCCGGCGTGATAGGCCGATTGGGAAAATGAGCTTTGTAAATAATATGTTCAGGGTTGAACACAACTTCTGCTGTGTAGGTGTTTCCTGCTTGTGTAATCGATTGTATGTTGTAGAGCGTGTTCATATCTTTAGAATAGTGTATTGTCGATAGGTTGATTTACTTGTAGGTTGGTGAATTGTATGGTGGTGCAGTCTCCTGTTTTTTCCCATAGGATAACTTCTTTTGCGAGTATGCCGGTTTGGTCGAGTGTGATTTGCATTTTCGTGAATGTCAGACGCCTATTTTGTTTCTTTGGTGTGAGAGTGATTATGGTTTGGTCGGTTTGTTGTTCGGTTGCAACGTCGAATTGCGTATTGTTGGTGAATTGTCCTGCAATACATTGCATTATCATGCTGACCATAGCTTGTACGGCATGTTGGCTATTTCCTTGTTTTTTTTGTCCGTTTTGCAAGAGTGTGATGTCTTGTTTGTTGGCTATCAGACCGAACGATGATGGCTCCGTGTATTCCCAGCGCATCTTGTCAGGTGCAACGAAATAGAACACGCCTTTGCTTTGCTGAGGTTGGTCAAACATAGCTTGTTGGCGTATTTGTGTGAATTGTCCGTGCAAAGTTTGAACGTCAAGAGCAAAAAGATGTGTTGTCGCGCAAAAAATGATGAGTATGGTAATTTTTAATTTCATGTTGTTCTGAGCGTTCTGAGTATTCTGAGTGTTCTGAATTTTCCGAGTGTTCTGAATTATTCCGAGTATTCTGAATTCTTATACTATTTTTTCATTTTGCAATAAGGAAGCAGCCTGTCATGATTAGTAATACGCCGAGCCATTGTGTCCATGCCACTTGTTCTTTGAAAAACACTATTGCCGCAATCATTCCAAACACATAGCTCAGACTTACCATAGGGTAGGCCATGCTGAACGGAAATTTCTTGACGATATACATCCAGAGCAGACCGGCGGCGAGAAAGCATATTCCACAGCCTAACCAACACCAATTGGTCAGTTGGCTCAGGAAAAAGTCTTTCGACCATGCAAATTTGCCCATTGCCGTGAGAGCGTATTTGAGCAGGACCTGTCCTGAACAGAGTAGCAGACTTTGCAGTATGGCAAGAACGATGAGAGGTAGCATAGTGTTAGTCGTTTTTTTGCAACCTTATGGCTGACAATTGATTTTTCTTTGTGTAGTTGACAAAAATTATGCCTTTTGTTTTTGGTTGTTTATTTACTTTATAGTGCAGACATTCAGGAATATGATTGTGCAAAATACATTGAGCAGCCACATAAACGCCCATTGCAGACGAAGAAAGCGATTCGCCAAACAAATGTTTATAGTGCAAGAGCGGAACATCATAATAGAAGTCAATGAGTGGTTTGTAAAGTTGGTCGTAAGTTGTGTCGCCATTAACTCCAAGCAATAGACAGTCGCCGTCTTCAAGTATATGGTCAAGATATTTATAGCCATTTTCTGCCTTTTCGGGCAGAACAAAGTCCGTTATTTTACATTGTGTGGGTTGTGTCGTTATGAGCATTGACACTGCTGTTTCCGCCCCTTTGGCTGCTGCGTCTTTTCCAAAATAGTCGGCTTGTGTGAGTAGCTGACTGACCAGAGGTGTGAGTTCGTCGTATGCTCCGATGAGCACATTATTTATTTTGTTGTCTGCTTTGCTGATTTTGCAAATCATGTCAGCAAAGCATGCTTCAAATGAGTTGTCCAAGTGTGAGAATGTGTTGTTGTAGGCATGGTTTTGAGTGTGTATGGCAAGAAGTGAACTAATTGTGTTGTGGGTTGATTGCATGAAAGGAGTTGGAGAGAGCATTTCTTCATCGTTGTTTTGTATTTGTTTCAAAAAATTCTCGGTGCTTGCAATGCAGCCAAGACCTGTTCCGGCAATTATGGCATCGGGCTTTTCTATGTTGGCATCTCGCATACATTTTATGGCCGTTGTGAGAGCGCGTTTGAGTATTGGTGTCATTCGTCGTGCTTGATTTGGGGAAATAAAGTCGGAGTATTGTGGTTCTATCGTCGGTAATATTTGTTGGTCTCTCAAAATAGGTTGTTCCATCCAAAGTTCAGAAAGCGGTTGTTGTGCCGATATTTGTGTGCAGGATTTTATGTAGGCGTAAGCTTCGCTATTTGTTTGAGTAGCTTTAGAGTTTTTTTTGCTGAAAATAATTGACGAGTCATTGCCTCCAAAACCGAAGGCATTGCACATCACGTAATTTAGTTCTTGCTGTTGGGCTTCTTGTTTTGCGTATGGTGTTATGGCATTTTCTGGCATTGGCTCCTGCCAGTTGAGATTGACAGGAATAAAATTGTTTTGCATGGCAAGCAAACATATCACGCTTTCTATAGCTCCGGAAGCTGCCGTTGTGTGCCCGGTAAAGGCTTTTGTTGAACTCACCGGTGGGTAGTCGTTGCCAAATATGCGTCTTATGGCTATGCTTTCCGATTGGTCGTTGTTAGGTGTGCCTGTTCCGTGTGCGTTGAGATAGTTGATTTGTTGCGGTTGAAGTCGTGCTTCGTTGAGGGCTTTCTTCATGGCAAGGTAGGCTCCTTCACCATTTTCTGACGAGGCTGTTTGGTGAAAAGCATCGCAAGCGTTACCATATCCAATAATACGAGCTATTGGTTCAATACCTCTACTTAATGCAGAGGTTTCGGATTCGAGTATGAGATAGGCTGCGCCTTCCCCCAGATTGATACCTTGTCGTGTTGCGTCAAATGGGCGACAAGGCTTTTCGTCTAAAATATGCAGTGTGCGAAAGCCGTTGAAGTGATATCGTGTCAGACACTCTGCACTGCCTACTATGGCAAAATCAACGAATCCGCTTTCTATCATTTCTATGCCTTGAATGATAGCATTTAGAGCAGTACTACATGCCGTTGAGAGTGTTGTAATGTAAGCAAAATCTCCATATCTTTGAGCTATAGCATGCGTGTGTTCGCCGCAAGCATGTTGTTTGATGAGATTACTTTTTGTATTGTTGAGGTAGTCGTTTAGATTTTGTTCGGTCAAATCCATACCTCCAACGCAAGTTCCGGAAATGAAAGCAGAGCGTCTGAAGTCTTGTTTGTTTAGGTTTGCTTGTCTGACAGCTTCATCAAAAGCCAGCATACCAAGCATAGCGGTTCGTGAAATGGGTTCTCTCATACCCAATCTTGAGGTAAGTTGTTTGTTGCTGAGTTTGACCTCCCCCACAGGGTACTGCTTGTGCTTTGTCGGGAGAAACACGATAGGCGCAATGCCTGATTGGTGAGCAATCAGACTTGCCAGCACTTCCTGCTTGTTGTTGCCAATAGCAGAGACAATGCCCATACCGCTAACAACTACATTTGACATTGTTATTTCTTTCGATTTTTCTCTATGTAATCTGTCATCGTGCTTATGTTGGTGAACACTTGTTTCCCCTCTTTTGGATCGGAAATTTTTATGCCGTAGTTGCGCTCAAGAAGTACGATAAGTTCGAGTACATCTATAGAGTCGAGGCCTAAACCTTCTTCTCCGAAAAGCGGTTTGTTGTCGTCAAAATCTTCAATAGCAACATCAAGATTGAGTGCGTCAATAACTTGTTGCTTGATCTGTTCTTTTAGTTCCATATATATTACAATTTTTTAATCAATTTCATTTCGGCTTCAAACATATTTTCAGTTGCCTCAAGCCATCCGTAAAGTATTTGTTTATGATTTGACGAGTAGACAATATTTTCAATTGTATTGTTGTCTTTGTAAGGCAAAAGATAAGCCGATGTCTCGGCATGCAGTTGGTGGCGGATGGCTATCTCGCCGGTTACAATATTGGGCAGTGTATAGACAAACAATGCAGGACTTGGATAGTCGCTCATTGATTGTTGGTAGTGAATATCGTTGAGCAATGAGCCTGAGCGGCTGAATATTATAACAGCGCAGTCAGATTCAAGTTGATGCTCTCGGCAGATAAGTTCGGCAGCGATGAATCCTAATTTGCACATTTTGTCCATCTTCAGAAATTTGGGATAATTGCCGATTTGTGTTTTGTATATCTCGTCGGGATTGTCATTGTCTGAATTTAGGCTGATTTGAACTATAGTTTTGTATTTTGGTGTTTCCGTTTTGTTTTGTTCGAGTTTGGCATCAATACTACATGCAATAGCGGCATTGACACCGCCAAAGCCGGACAAGAGCTTGATGAAATGTCGTTTGTCGGTATAGCTGATTTGGTTTGATACTTTGATTGGATTGCTCACACCGAGTGTGTTGAATTTATAAGTTGGAAACACTATTCCTTGTCGCAAGGCGTAGTCGGTAAGTATTGTTTCAAGGAGTCCTGCGGCTCCCATTGTGTGTCCATAGATGCTTTTCAGACTATTGATTGTAATGTCTGTAAGTCCGCTTCTTTGCATTGCTATGGATTCCATCTCATCGTTATAAATTGTTGAGGTGCCGTGGGCATTGACTACTGCAATTTGGTTTTTATCGATTGATTGTAATATGTCGCTTAACACTTGCAATGACCCTTCGGCAGTGCGTGACGGACCTGAGATATGATTGGCATCGTTGGCTATACTTCCGGCAAGAATGTGTGTGTTATTGTCGGCCGTCGGTTGGTTGCTCATGACTATACATGCAACAGCTTCGCCAAGATTTAGACCTTTGCGGTTGGCATCGTAGGGTTGGCATCTTTGGTCGGATAGCGCTTTGAGACATTGAAATCCACTGATGATGAAATCCGACTGCATGTCGGCTCCGATGACGACAGCATGGTCGTAGATTCCGTTTCTGAGCAATCGCATTGCTACTATTTGAGCACATACACCCGATGTGCAGGCATTGCTTACGACGATAGGTGTGTTGTGGTTGTTGAAATGTTTTGCAATTCTTTCCGCACTATGTGCGGGGCTTATTTCATTTATGTCGTGAGTATTGGCGAGTGCTTCGATATTACCCTTTGTGGTGGAGAGGATGAAAACGGTGCGATTGTTGGCGGGGTTGATTGGGGTGTTTTGCAACGCTTTTGCGGCACACTGAATACACAGAGATTCAAATCTATTGCGCCCTATTGCTGACGTTGTTTGTTCAAAAAGTGAGGCATAGAATGGCTCTGCCACTCCTTCTGATTGGTGAAGCTGCAGTGCTGTTTTTCCACTGACGATGGCTTGGTAGTTGGTTGCCGTTCCGTCGCCTAATGGGGTGATGATATGTGAGGCAATTATGTACATCAATTTAAAGCAATCGTCATATCTGTTTCAACTATGATTTGGTCGTTTAGTTTTGTTTGAGCGTGGATAACTTGCATGTTTCCGGTGTCTGCCACGGTGGTGATATATGTGGTGATCGTTTCTCCAACTTGCGGCAATTGCAAGATACTACAATTTCTGATTGAACCAATCACACCGACGCGAGGTCGCTCTTCTGTTTGAAGCTGCTTGATGCTTTGCCATGTAGCACATGACTGCGCCACATTTTCCAATAGTCCAGCGGCACTTAATCGTCCGTCTTCAACAAGTACATTGTCGGCTTCTATTGTGAGGCATGTAGTGCAAGACATTATGGTTGCGTCAACCACTTTGCCAACCATAACGAATGGTGGCTGCTGCGGAATGAGTTGTTTTATGTCAGGATAGTTGTTCATTGTTGGCTTGTGTTCCAAAAGTCGTAGTAGTTGAACCACTGATTGGGGTATTGGATAATAATTTCAGTCAAGCGGTGGGCATATTCTTGGGCAAGTTCATTGGGTTGATCAGCTGTAAGAGGTGTGAGGTAAATCTTATAGTTGTGTGTTGAACATTTCGTTACGAATACAGCGCAGCGGTTTGCTTCGCGTAGAGTTGCAGTTTTGAATGGTCCGAGAGGTAGCTTTGCTTGTCCCAGAATGTTGGTTGTTATGGTGCGATTGCTTCCTAAGTTGCGGTCGGCAAGCATGGCAAAGATATTGCCTTGCATCAGTGCATTATTGATGTCAAAGAGATAATTGCTGTTGCTCTGTGCAGAGATGATGTGAATATTGTTGGGAGTGAGTTGTTTGATTCTGTTTTGCATAATCACCTCTTTTTCTCCTCCGTACATCAAGACATACATTTGTTTGTTGCGCGGTTTGAGAAAAGCTCCTGCAAGTTCGAAACTACCAATGTGTGCGCTTAGCATAACAAGCGGCAGAGAGCTGTCGTAGCATTGTTCGAGCCATTCGCGGTTGTTAATTTCAATGTTGAATTGTTTGCCGGCAAAGACAGCAAATTTGTCAACAATAACTTTGCCGAATTGTCGCATATTTAAATACACAGACCATGAGGCTTTGAGACAATTCTGTTTGATATGTAGTCGAAAAAAACTATATTGTGCTTTCGTGGCCGATGGACGACAAAAAAGATAAAACACAACAACAATATCCACAACAAAATAGACCACTTGCAGTGGTATCCATCGCAACAACCAAATCAAACTTGTCAGCATCCATGGCAAGCCATCGGTCTTGCCTGTCCATTGTCTTGATGTTGTATTCTCTTGGCTCAATTTATTTTTTTTTCGATATAGTCGCAAAAATCGCTCAGTGTTTTCACCTCTGTCATTTCTTGTGGAATAGGTTTGAACCCGAATTCACGATTGACTATAACTATTATGTCAACAAAGTCTAAACTATCAATGCCGAGGTCGTCCTTGAGTAGAGCATCAGGTTTGATGAGCTCTTTTTCAATTTCGAGGTCTTCAACAAGGAAGTTGGTTACTTTCTCTTCAATAGTAGTTCTGTTCATGTTTGTTATATTTTTTTCGGCATATAAGCCGTTGATTTAACATTTTTTGATTACCAAAGCACTGTTTGTTCCGCCGAATCCGAAAGAGTTTGAGAGTATGTAGTTGAGTTGTTTGTCGGTAGTGCGGGTAATGATGTTGATTTTTTTTGAATCTTCGTCGGGTGTTGTAAAATTTATGTTAGGAGCGATGAAAGAATTGTTCATCATCAAAATTGAATATACGGCTTCGCTTGCTCCTGACATCCAACATTCGTGTCCGGTCATTGATTTGGTTGAGCTTATTGGTGTGTGACTGCCGAATAGTTGGAATAAAGCTTGGGCTTCGGCTCTGTCGCCTTGTGGCGTCGATGTGGCATGAGCATTGACGTAATCAATGTCGGAAGGTCGCAAATGTGCTTGGTTGAGAGCGCGTTGCATAGCCACAATAGAGCCTTGTGCGCTTGGTTGTGATATTGCGCCGCCATTGGATGAAAAGCCATAACCGACAATCTCGGCAAGAATAGTGGCACCTCTATGAACGGCGTGTTCATAGTCTTCAAGAACGAGAGCAGCTGCGCCTCCGCTTGGTATAAGTCCGTCGCGATCGGCATCGAAAGGGCGAGAGGCTTGTTCCGGATTGTCGGTGCGTATAGAGAATGTTCCTATGCCGTCGAATGCTGCCATAGCTGTTTTGTTGACCTCTTGGGCGCCACCACAAAGAACAATATCTTGCAGACCCTGTTGAATGAGCATTGTACCAATACCTATCGAGTGTGAACCGCTTGAACATGCAGCACTGATTGTGAAATTGATTCCACGCAAGTGGAATATAGTGCTGAGATTCATGTTGACTGTTGAATTCATCGTTTGAAACAACGAACCCATACCAAGTAGTGTAGTGTCGTGAAGCTCGTCCATCCTATGAATGACATCGGCTGTGCTTTTGCCTGTTGAGTCGTTACCGAAGATGATTCCCACCTCGTTTTGCAATAGGTACTCGTTGTTGATGTTTGCCATTTGGAAGGCTTCACTTGCAGCCATATAAGCATATTCTCCCTCTTCAGGCAGCATGGCGCGTGTGTGTCGGTCAAGTACCTTTTTTAGCTCAGGGCGTTTGAGAATGCCGGTTAGTGGCGAGCGATAGCCAAAGTCGATGCGCTCGGTGTCTATTCCGATACCGCTGCGACCGGCTTTGAGAGAGTCAACAACTTCGTTGCAGTTGGTGCCGATGCTCGACCATATTCCTATCCCTGTTACAACAACTCTGCGCATGTTATAGTCCTCCTGCAACTTTGATTACTTCACCTGTTATGTAGCCGGCTTGTTCCGAAACAAGGAAATCAACCAACGCAGCTACCTCTTCCGGCTTGCCGAATCGTTCGGCAGGTATAGTCTTTGCAAGTGCCTTTTCGTCAAGTTGTGCCGTCATGTCGGTGGTGATAAAACCCGGCGCAACAGCATTGACGGTTACTTTGCGTTTCGCCACTTCTTTTGCCAATGCCTTGGTAGCACCTATGATAGCCGCTTTGGCTGCCGAATAATTAAATTGACCGGCAGTGCCGTAAATACCTGATATAGACGCCATGTTGACTATTCTACCATGTCGATGGAGCAACATCGGTTGTACGAGTATTTGCGAGAGAGTAAAAAAACCGGTCAGTGTAGTGTCAACAACGCGGTGCCACTGCTCTGATTCCATGAAAACTAAAAGGGCGTCATCGCAAAGGCCTGCATTATTCACAAGCACATCAATATAGTCGTCTTTGTGATTGTTTTGCCATGCAGATATAGTGTTGCGAATAGCTTGTTCGTCTGCAAGATTGAATTGCATCAATTCGGCTTTGCCGCCGTTGTTGGTTATTGCGTTATATACTTCTTGTGCAGCATCAAGATTGCTATTGTAGTGTACTATAATAGCAAGGTCGCGTTGGGCAAGTTGCAGTGCAATGGCTCGTCCAATTCCGCGTGAAGCTCCGGTTACGAGTGCGTATTTCATAATTTTTTGATTAGAGAAATGACTTGTTCAATTTGTTGGTAAAAAGGTTGGTCGTCAACACGGCAATCAATGATTTCGCGTATTTGTCGGTAGGTATGCTGCGTCGTGCTACAGTAGTCGGAAAGTGGAATATTGGGTTTGTTGTTGTAGGTGTTGTCAGCAAGGCAATCTGTTGCTTGCGCGAGTGCAATGAGCAGTATTGCCATAACTTGGTAGCTGTTGTCAATCACTTGGCGACAGAGCAGTGCCGAATTGGTCCCCATGCTGACGATGTCTTGATTGTCGTTGTTGTTGGGTATGCTGTGCACATAGTTTGGCATGGAGAGGGTTTGACATTCCGCCGTGGTTGAGGTGGCGGTGAATTGGCAAGCCTGCATTCCGTAGTTCAGACCGAGAGTGCCTTTATTCAAAAATGGAGGCAGAATATCGTCGTTGATGCGATTGTGGAATAGATAGTTGAGTTGTCTTTCGGCAGTCATCGTCAAGCGCGTGAGAGCAATCTTGAGTTTGTCTTGTTCAAGAGAGATATAGTCGCCGTGAAAATTGCCGCCATGATAGACATTTTGTGTTGTGTGGTCAACAATAGGATTGTCGCTTGCAGCGTTAAGTTCTTGTTCGATGATGTTTTTTGAAGTTTGTATGGTTTCTAGAATCGGTCCGAATATTTGCGGTGTGCAGCGTAGTGAGTAGTAGGCTTGTATCTTATGTTGGAATATCTTTTCGGTGTGTTTATATTCGTAGAGAGAATGTTCGCGTTTGCGTAGTCTGTGGCTGTTATATGCTATTTCTCTCATCTGTTGTGCTATTTGTTGCTGCCCGCTGTGTCGTCGCGCTTTATTGAGAGGTTCTGACATAAGGTCGTCGTACGATTCTGCAATCTCGTTCATCCAAACTGATGTGAGTACGGCCCATTTGAGTAAGTTTTCGGCATGCAGACAGTTGATTGCACCAATGCCTGTCATGACAGATGTTCCGTTGGTAACACTGAGTCCTTCGCGGATATAGATTTTTGCGGGTTGCAATCCACATTCTTTGAGAACATCTGCAGTACAGCGCCATTCATGCTGATAGTGCACTCTACCTTCACCGATGAGGCATAGGGCGATGTGTGCGAGTTGAACCAAGTCGCCGCTTGCACCGACGGAGCCATGGCAAGGAATGAAAGGTATGATGTTGCGGTTGATAAATTCTTTGAGCAATGTAACTAATGATGGATGTATGCCGGAGCGGGCTTGAATGAACGAACCAAGGCGGGCTATCATTGCCGCTTTAACGTCAGTGTCGGACAGAGGCTCGCCGGCACCGGTGCTGTGGCTTCGGATGATATTGTATTGTAATTCGCGCAAATCATCATCGTCAACACGCCATTGAGCCATCGGACCAAAGCCGGTGTTGATGCCGTAAATAATTTTGTCTGCAGCAAAATCATGCAAGAAATTGTAGGATTTTTCCACTTCTTGCATCGTGGTGTTGTCAATGTCTATTTTTTTATTGGCAAAGACTATTCCTTGTATGTCGTCAAGTGTAATATACATAACTTATTTTTTGCAAACTATTATTGAGTGTCCCCCGCGTCCTATATTGTCGTGTATAGTCTCAATTTGTAGGTTGGCTTGTCGGATTAGTCGGGTCATATCATCTGTGTTGTACATTTTGCTGTTGCCATTGGCAAGAGCGGTAAAGTAAAGACTTGTCTGAGTGAGAGCGAAAGCGGCTGTGGGGTATTTCTGCCGATCCCAAAGTGTTTCCATGATGAACAAGCGTGAGTCTTTGTCCATGATTTTTGCAGCCCTTTCGAGAATATCGACTATTTGTAATTCTGAAAAACAATCAAGAAACTGACTCATCCAAATAATGTCGTAGTGTCGTTTGGTAGGGAATTGTTGCTCGTGGTCAAGCAGGTTCATTCCGTATCCGCTGATTCGTTCTGCCCCATCATGTCCTGCAATGTTCTTGCGCATCATGTCAAGTTGTTGCGGTAAGTCGCAAATGGTAATATGTGCGTCTTTATTATACTCAACAACTCGCAGTGCAAATCGTCCGGTGTTTCCGCCAACATCAAGAAGTGTTTTGGCATCGCCTGAAAATATTATTTTCAGAGCATCGTCGAAACTATTGTCGGAATAGAAATGGTCGAAAGCAAACCAACTGTTTTGCACCTGTGGTGGAAGTTGTGAAAGGCCTTCATATATTGTTGGCCAATTTCCAAAATGTTTAAGACCTTCAGGACGACCGTTTTCAAGCGATTTGTCAAGGTCGAACCAGCCTTGGTAATTGACGTCATGGTTGAAGTCGATGTCAACACGAAGCATTTGGTCGTTGAGCAGGAACCAGCCTACTTTTGAGAGTGTGTAGCAATTGTTGTCGAGGTTGATTAAAACGGTTCCTGTTGTGAGTGACGATTCAAGCAAACACTTTGCAGCGTATTCAGAAAGACCTGTATGCATGGCTATCTCGTGTTGTGTCAGTCCGTTTTCGCTTTCCTCCAACATCCGGAAAATGCCATATTTGAGCATAAGGCGAGCTGTCTGAAAAACAGAGGGACCAAATGCTATCAGATAGGCAAGGCTTTGAGCCTCCGATGCCCGATAGTTGTCTTTCGAAAATTGTTGCTTGAGCGGTTCAAAAAGTTGCATAAACTCCTTTTTAGTTTTTTTACAGAGCGATTTCGGTCAATTAATTTTTGTATATCAGCAAAATAGCAATTCTTTTACATAACAAAAGAAAGGCATATTTTGCCTTTTGCGAAAATATTTGCAAAATTAATGTTTTTTAGCAAAAATAGCAAATTTTTTTGCCAAATTTTGCTATTTTCCAAACAATTATTTGTAACTTTGCAAATCTTTTTTAAATCAAGTGGTTATGAAACGCTTATTTCTCTTTTTGATTTCTGTTTTTGCTGTTTTGTCTGTAATGGCAGCTGAATGGTCTTTTTCCGGTGGTTATATCTATTTCGACAACTCTCAAACTCAGTGGAAAGATAACAGTATAATGCTGATTATCGGTAAATCAACATATTCCGGTGTGTATGAAATGATGGCAACCGACAACGACCGCTATTATTGTGCTCTTCCTCAATCAGGTTGGGGCGATGCTGAGTACATGGCCATAATAGGCGGCTCGTCGGTGTGGAACAAAGGAGAGTGGGGACCTGACAATTTGAAAAATGCAACTCACTATACTGCAGCTTACACAAGCGGTCTGAAATCGTCGGCAGGACAAGGCTTTCTTTTTACTCCTCAATCTGCAAGCAACGGCTGCATAATCAAATTGACTTATTTAGGCGAGAATTTTGCCGGCGTTTCTTTTGCTGAAACAGAGAAAAATAATTGTTACAAAATTGATGCTGATAAAGGTGAGATAACTTTTATTTTTTCAACATCGTCAAAGCGTTTCAATATCAGTCGTTCCGACATCAGACGTGTCTATGTCTATGGCTCTATAACGGCATGGAATAGCGAGGACGAAGACTATCGTTTGAATTCTTATAGCGATGATGGTTGCTTCTATCGTACTTTTCCTCTTTCGGCTATTGAGCGTGTCGGCAACAGCGGTCAGCCTGAGTTCCTTTTCCGTGTGTTCAAGCAAGACGGGTCGGACTATACAGTCAGAAGCCACTCTTCATGGGAAGGCGGTATTGACCCAAGGCTCGTGTTTATCAACAATGGCGAGAATATGGTGGTAGCATTGCCGGGAGATGATTTAGACGAGATTTACGCGCGTTGCAAAGTGGCGCAGTATATTGCACCCTTGTCGGACTTTGATTTGACTCAAGAAGACCAGCAGAAAGCGATAAGTAATTTCCGTTGCGTTCCTGCAACAAAAAATCTCTACCGCAGTTATCACCCCTACGACCCTTCGCGTCCGCAGTTCGACACCGAAGAACGCCGTTTGTACTACGTGGCTTATCTTGCCGACAAAGTAGGAGTGAAATGCGACATTGCTTTGTCGGGTGATTTGACGGCTAATGAAGGCAAAAAATATATTTGTGGAGGTCAGCATTTCACAATAACAATCCCTGATTACTACCAAGACATCATTAAAAACAACAATGTGCTCTATGTCGGCACTCAAAATGGCAAAACGCCTGATTTCAATACAGCATTGTATCGTAGTGACAGTGAGATTTTCGGGCAATGGATTAAAGAAGTTGTGGAGTTTATTATTGACGATGCTCATCCTGCACCATTTCAAATACATTGTGCTTTAGGCTCCGATCGCACAGGAGCTTTTTGCGCTATGATTGCCGCTATGTGCGGAGCTTCGTGGGAACAAATTGCTGCCGACTATGAGGCTACAAGTAATTTGAAAGTTCAGGAATATCGACATCGTAATTGTATTCGCTATTGTTTACGTCGTGCCTGTGGCGTTGACCCTGCTTCAGACCCAACTTTTAATCAGGCTGTTAGAAAACATTTTGTCGATGGAGGGTACATCACAGAGGAGCAGATTGAACTCATGAAGAAAAAGTTGAATGAAGATGTTTCAACAAACATCAATACAATACTTGAACAGACCTCCGGTGCAACAAAGCAGCTGCGCAACGGGCGTTACATAATAGAAATTGAAGGTAAAGAATACGACTTTCATGGACGCGAATTGCGTTAATCATGATTACCCTAAGTGGGTTATGCAATAATCAACCAAGTGTGGTTGATAAGAAAAGTTATTAGGTACAAATAAGATTTTTATGGCATTAAACTTTAAGTTTTTCAATCGAAAAAAAAGCTCTTCTAAGATGAATGGTTGGCTCGCTCTGAGTCCTCTGTTCGTGTTTATGACAATTTATTTGATTTCAGCTGTTGTGGCAGGTGATATTTATGCTGTTCCTGTCAGCGTGGCGTTTATCTTTGCATGTGTTTATGCTTTCATAATCACGCATCGACACGAAACAACAACTCACACACTTGAGATGTTTTCTTCCGGAGCAGGCGACCAAAACATTTTACTGATGATTTGGGTTGTTGTTCTCGCCGGTGCTTTTGCAAGTACATCAAAAAGTATAGGCTCTATTGATGCCGTCACCGACCTTATAACGGCATATCTGTCCGGACCGATGCTCTATGTCGGCTTGTTCATCGCTTCTTGCCTGATTTCCATGGCAATTGGTACCAACATCGGAACAATTGTTGCACTTGTGCCTATTGTTGTAGGTGTGGCTGAAAAAACGGATTATAATCTGGCTTTTATGGCAGCAATTGTTGTCGGTGGAGGATCGTTTGGCGACAATCTGAGTTTTATTTCCGATACGACAATAGCTGCAACAAGTCTTTTGGGCTGTGAAATGAAAGATAAATTTAGAGCTAACATCAGAATCGTCACTCCTGCTGCATTCATTGTAGCACTAATCTACATTGTGATGGGCATTGGAGTTGAGATGCCGCACGAAGCAGTCGAGACAATTCATTGGACTACTCTGATTCCTTATTTTGTTACCATTCTGCTTGCCTCTTTAGGAATAAATGTCGTAACGGTTCTTACTTTCGGTATTTTGCTTAACGGCGTGATAGGTATAATTATCGGTAATTACACTGCTTTGGATTGGATGCGTGCCATAAGTGAAGGTGTGGTAGGAATGAATGAGTTGATTTTGGTAATGATGATGGCTGGTGGTATGCTCGAAATTGTTCGTTACAACGGTGGTATAGATTTTTTGGTAAATAAAATAACAAGTCGCGTGTCAGGCAAACGTGGCGCTGAATTCAGCATTGCTGCAATGGTCAGTGCCGCAACTTTTGCAACTGCCAACAATACAATAGCTATTCTGACAACGGGCAAGATAGCCAAAAATATTTGTGAGAAACATAATCTCAATCCAATCAAGGTGGCAAGCATTTTGGACACTTTTTCTTGTTCTATACAAAGTATTTTGCCCTATGGTATGCATGTCTTGATGGCATCTGCTTTGGCTGAAGTGAGTGTGCTCTCAATAATCAAAAATCTCTATTATCCTTTGATTCTGCTCGTTGTTGCCTCTGTAGCTATCCTTTTGCGATTACCCAAGAAATATAGTTAGATATCATAAAAAAAGCATCTTTACGCTGCTTTTTTATGTTCTATCTATATCCGTTGAGATTTCTTTTTTATATGTTTGCAGGCACCATTCGGAGTAAATCTGTGCTGCCTGTGTGCCATCGTCTTTATTTATAGTGGCGAGGTAGCAATCTTCATCGGTCTTTAATAGTTTGCACGTCAGAGTTTCGCCCATAAATGTTTCCTGAAGCCAGTGTATGCGCAGTTTATTGACCTGTTGAGTGCTGATTATTTCTTTTGGCGGGGTTTGCATTGCTATGTCAAGATATGTCCTGTTGTTGACATGCCCATTGAAATCAAGATTTATGCGGTTGACTTTGTGATTGATTGTAGAACAAAGTTCGCCGTCTTGTTTGAATCGTTGTTTTTTGTGTCCGTCGGTTACCAATTCAGGTATGATGGTGAGTTTGTCTGCAATAGCTGACGTGGGCACAAGTTTGTGAGTATCTTTTTCGAGTAAACTCCATGAGGCGTAGCCATGCGAAATGAGAGTGTTGTCGTTGGTCTTTCTGACTTCAAATTCCGTGTAAAGTCTCAGCGGGGTGAGCTCGCTGTTCCAGACGGTAACCTCTATTTCTTCCGACCAAAATGCATCATAGTTGTCGAATATACTTACAAATTCGGTTATTACCCAAAGCATGTTTTGCTTCACGATGTCAAACGCAGCAAGGTGTATCTTGCCCATTGAACATGCCCAACAGTCTTGATAATAGAGCAGAACAGCCTTTGGTGTGATGCGATAGTTGACATCCATGTCGCCTGCCGTTATGCTGTAGCGTTTTTTGTATTTTTGATGTTGCATTAGTGAATAAATTGATTTATTGTGCGCCAAATTGAGAACCTATATTTTGCAGATATTCAACATAGCTTTGCACCCAAAGAGTGTCAAATTTTGTCAGTGAAGCTTCTTGATATATCAGACCTTGAAGAGTATTGGTGCCGAATGGTTGTCCGATGCCTTGCATAAATTCGCTGAAAGAGTCGTCAAGCACCATGGTGTGTGAACCAACAATTTTTGTAGCATCGTTGAGACTATATGCATCCATATAGCGGTCAACACTTGCGTCGCTCCAAATGGTCTGCTCTGTTGTTGTTTCCATATACTCATAGCGTTCTTTGAGGAAGTCTGACATATTTGTGCGCACGATGTCGTTTTGCGGAATCAGCGACCATGTCAGGGTGAGTTTGTTGTTCTCAAAATAGTACAGGTCGGCTTCTATTGGCAGAATGTTTTTGTTGATAAAAGCAAGCAAAGCTCTGTTTTCATCTCGTTTGCTGAAAATAGGGAATGGACGCTGATTGATTTGAGTAATCAAAGCTGTGGTGTCGATACCAAAATTTGTTATCGGCTCGGCAAAAAAGTTGTAGCGAGGAATGACTGTTATGTATGCAAGATCATTATCTTTTGTTATTTTGCAAGTTCCGATATGTCTTGCTTTTACGCTGTCGCCTACAATCTGAGCCACAAACTCATCTGATGATTTCCATGTGCCTTCTATTGCTTTGGCATCGTCTCTATACATGACATATTCTGTTGCAGAACCATTGTTTTGATTTCCGTTTGTTGGTTCTTCTTTTTCTTTTTTGCAGCTTGTACCTACCAATGTTAGTACAGCAAGACTTGCAATAATAAGCTTTGTTTTCATAATTATTATTTTATGTTGTTAAAATATTGTTGTAGAAGTTGTTGCGCAGCAACAAAACTTGTTATCTCATTGTTGAGCACCAGATGCTCGTATTGCGGAAGGCGTCTTTCTATTTCTTTGTTTTGATAGAAAGAGTTAAGTAATTGCTCATGTATGGTCTCGTACATCCAATACTTGGCTTGTTGAGTGCGTTTTTGGTCGAAATAGCCATTTTTCTTGGTGAAAGCAACATAGTCTTGCATCATTTTCCAGACCTCGTTGATTCCTGTCTTTTCAGTTGCCGAGCAGGTGAGTGTTTGTGGAACCCAGCCGGATTGGTGTGGCGGAAAAAGCATTAGCGCATTTTGGAATTGTTGCTTTGCCACTTTGGCTTTTTCTATATTGTTGCCGTCGGCTTTATTGATGGCTATGCCGTCTGCCATTTCCATGATGCCTCGTTTTATGCCCTGTAGTTCGTCTCCTGTTCCTGTTACTTGCAGAAGGAGGAAAAAGTCAACCATTGATTGCGCTGCTGTTTCTGATTGTCCTACACCAACAGTCTCAATGAATATAGTGTCGAATCCGGCAGCTTCGCATAGTACGATAGTTTCTCTTGTTTTTCTTGCTACTCCTCCCAGACTACCTGCTGAAGGGGAAGGCCTTATGAAAGCATTTTTGGCGCTTGAGAGTTCTTGCATACGTGTTTTGTCGCCCAATATACTTCCTTTGCTGCGTTCTGAGCTTGGGTCGATGGCAAGAACCGCAAGTTTGTGCCCATTATTCGTGATGTCCATGCCAAGAGCTTCTATGAATGTTGATTTTCCGGCTCCCGGAACACCTGTGATACCGATGCGGATTGATTTGCCTGAATAGGGCAGGCATTTCTCGATCACTTCTTGGGCTATCTTTTGGTCGGAAGGCAGATTGCTTTCAACGAGCGTTACCGCTTGCCCTAAAATGGAAATGTCGCCGGCAAGGATGCCGTCAACAAATTCTTGTGAACTGAGTATTTTGCGTCGAGCTTTGGGCTTGAAATATGGGTTGACACTCGGCAGTTTTTCAACTCCCTCGTTCACCGTTAGTCCTTCGTATGCGGGATCATTTTCAGGATGAGTCATGGCATGAAAAAAAGTAGATGTTAATAAAAAAAACTACCGCCATGGCAATACTTTTGTTGCCACGCGACGGTAGATTATGTGTGATAGATAATTACTTAATTGTCCAAGCGATAATAACTTTCTTGCTGTGTTGTTTTGGGTCGTTGGTCAGAATGGTTATTTCGCGTTCGTAGTCGCCTGCTTCTTGTGTCTTAATCTTTACATCAATATGACCTGTTTTGCCTCCTTTGATTTCACCTTTGCCGGCATTTACGGTGATGTCTTTGCCGGTGTTGATGATGCGGCGAACTTTCAATGGGTTGTTACCGCCATTTTTCAGTACTTTGAGTGATTTAGAGAATTGAGAATTGGCTTTCAATGTACCAAGTTCTATTCTCTCCGGGAGGTTCTCAAGGATAGGAGCATTTTTGAGCTCGTCTTCTGTAAGAGCTGAGAAATCTTCTTCGAGATTAACTTTTACGTCGATAAAGTTGTTCTCGTCTTTTTGTCCATTAACAATCAGATAAACTCTTGTGGCAACCGGTCCCCAGAAATTAGAGTTTGCAGGGTTGAGTCTGATGATGAGTTGACCTGTTTGACTTGGTTGTAATTCTGCCAAAGTAACAACAAGTCCTATAAGCCCTTCGTTGTTTTGTGATGTTTCAGCAGCCACGGTAACAACTTCATTGGTTTGGTTGGCATATTCAATGGCAACTTCTTTGGGAGCTCCGACACTTTCGGTGCGTTTGATAGTTCCAAATTTAGCGTCTTTTGATTTCAGACTGAGCTTACCCATTTTTATAGGGTATTGGTCAACCGGTTTTACTTGTTTTGGTATTACTTCACCTTTGATATATATTCTGACAGTCGGTTCTTTAGCGTTAGATGTGATTGTTACGGTTTTGTTGAAACGTCCCGGACGACCTTGTGGATTGTAGGTTACTTTAATTACGCCGGTTTGTCCAGGCTCTATAGGTGTCTTTGTCCAATCAGGAGTGGTGCAACCGCATGATGCGCGAACATTGGTAAGAGTTAGAGGAGCCATACCCTCATTCTTGAATTCAAATACATGAGTTACACGACCATCTTCTTCGTGTATTTTGCCAAAATCATGTTCGGTCTCAGCAAATGTAATTACTGCATCTTGTGCAATGGCGCAAACACTAAAGAGTGTAAGCGCAAATAAAATAATTTTTTTCATTGTTATTTTATGATATTTTAATTTTTATTAATTTCCGTTTAAAAAAACACCGCAAAAAGTGTGCCAACTATTCATTAAGTCGGTTGATTGCTTTGATTTCTTTAATTTTCTTTAATTCATCGCATATTGTCTTCAGCTGTTCTGTGTCGTGAATAAGCACTTTGAGTGTGCCGTTGAAGATACCTTCTTCGGCTTCAAATTTCATTTCTTGAATGTTGATTTTGTTTTGTTCGGATACGATATTCAAGATATGTATGACAAGTCCGATACGGTCGATACCTTTGATTTCGATTGTGGCGGCAAATGTCATTTGTCTGTGCATATCCCATTGAGCATTCAGGATGCGTTTGCCTTGTTTGGCTTTGATATTCAGTGCTTCGGGGCAATTTTGTTTGTGGATGACAATCATGCCGTTTTCGTCGCGAAAACCTAAAACTTCATCTCCCGGTATAGGTGTGCAGCATGGAGCAAGACAATATTCTGTGCCGTAGTTGCTCTCTGTGAGTATGATTTTTTTGCTTTTTGGATTGACTGCAGTTGAAGTTTTAGATGTGTTTGTCGGCTCTTCTTTGGGTGAATTATTGCCGTTTCCGAAACTGAATATCCTCGACAGGAAGTTGCGTTCTTGCTTTGGTTTGATGATTTCTTCAATATTGTCAAGATTGATGTTTTTTTGTGCAATTTGCTGGTAGAGCTCTTTGGGTTGTTGTAGATGGTAATACACTACAATTCGATGAATGACAGCATCTTGTTTGGTCGTGTAGCCGTATTGTTGCAATACGTTGTTGAGCATTTCTTCTCCTTTGATTTCCTGGTCGTGTCGTTGGCGACGGAAAAAGGCTTTCAGTCTTGACTGTGCTTTGGCGGTGGTTACATAGTCGAGCCATTCCGGTTGGGGCTTGGTTTTTCTCGAGGTGATGATTTCCACTTGGTCGCCTCCTTTGAGCAAATAGTTGAGTGGTACGAGTTTGTGGTTGACTTTTGCACCTAAGCAGTGAAGTCCGATTTCTGTGTGTAACAGGAAGGCAAAGTCGAGAGCTGTGGCGTTTTGGGGTAGGGTGATGATGTCGCCTTTGGGTGTGAAAACGAATATCTCTTGTGCAAACAAGTTGAGCTTGAATGTGTCCATAAAATCGACGGCATTGGGCTCCGGATGTTGCAGAAGGTCTTTGATTGTTTTGAGCCATTTGTCAAGCTCAGAGTCGTCTTGTTCGCCGGTTTTGTATTTCCAGTGTGCCGCCAAGCCTTTTTCTGCAATGTCGTGCATGCGAGTGGTGCGAATCTGCACTTCTACCCATTGTCCTTCCGGACCCATGACTGTGATGTGGAGAGCTTCGTAACCATTTGATTTAGGCATTGATATCCAGTCGCGAATACGCTCAGGGTGGGGGTGATATATTTCTGTTATTGCTGAATAAATCATCCAACACTGGTCTTTTTCCGACATGTCCATGCTGGGTTCGAAAATAATTCGTGCAGCAAGTACATCATACACTTCCTCGAAAGGAATCTGTCGTGTTGACATCTTTTTCCATATTGAATACACTGATTTAATTCGTGCATTCATCGTGAATTTATAGCCCAAAGAGGTGAGTTTTTTCTTTATAGGAGCGGCAAACTCCTCGTAGAACTCAAGTCGTGCAGCCTTGTCGGCAGCGAGTTTGGCTTCAATTTCAGCGTATGTGTTGGGGTGTTCGTATTTGAAACTAAGGTCTTCAAGCTCTGTCTTGATGGGAAATAGTCCTAATCTATGAGCTAAAGGAGCGTATATATATTGTGTCTCACCGGCTATCTTGAATTGCTTTTCAGGTGGCATAGAACCAAGAGTACGCATGTTGTGAAGGCGGTCGGCAATCTTGATGAGAATGACCCGAATGTCCTCCGACATGGTTAGAAGCAGCTTGCGGAAGTTCTCGGCTTGCTCGGAGGCTTTTTCTCCAAACACACCACCTGATATCTTTGTCAGTCCGTCAACAATTTGCGCAATTTTGGGGGTGAAAAGTTTTTCTATGTCTTCAACTGTGTAGTCTGTGTCTTCAACCACATCGTGCAACAAAGCAGCACATATAGAAGTTGAGCCCAAACCTATCTCACCAACAACAATACGCGCCACAGCCAATGGATGCATTATGTATGGTTCGCCCGACCTGCGTCTTACACCAGCATGTGCCTGTTTCGCAAAATTGAAAGCTTTAGTTATAATGTCGATTTTTTGCCGATGAGCAGTGTGACGATAATCGTCCAACAAAGCTTCAAACTCTTGTTGGATAACTTGTTGCTCTAATTCCTCCTGTGTTGTCATAGTGCGTTGATTTTGTTGTCTAATAGTTGAAGATTTAACTCTGCAAAGGTACTACTTTTTATTCAAAACACAATACTTTTATTGACTTTTGTTGGCATATTTTCACATCTAATAGCCTTTTTGTCGTTCTCAAGTCAGTAAAAAATGATTATATGTATAGAGATTCTAACAATTGTTCTAATTCCCAATTGTTCCTAATCAATATTTTCCGCTCTTTTAAGTAATATTCCTTGCTTAGAACTCCAATTCTTTCTAAGTATTTGAATATTCTCTCTAATCGATGCGGTCCGATGTAAAACTGGCGTTGTATTTTTTCTTTGTTGAAATCCCTGTTTTTTACTATCCACCGTGCTATATCTTCCGCTAAAGGATCTTTGTCTGAATACAATGGCATTTTTTCTCGTTTGGTGTCTGTTTCGGCTTTGCTTTTTGATTTGGGAGTCGTCTTAAATTCAGCCATAATTTTGTTATAATCTACTTCCTTATAGTCATCATCTCTCAAAAATTTCAGATATATAAAATATAATATTGATATATAAAATATAATATTAGAAGCAACACAAAAACAGACAAAGTAACAATGCCAAATACCGAAAGGCGATCGTCAACGTCTATGTCATCCATATAAAATAAGACAACAAAATATGCCGTAAAGGCACTAAGACCTAATTCAGCTATAATAGTTTTAAATTTCATAGGTTAAAATTAGTAAATAACGTTTCGTATATTGCTTTGAGTAATAAATTATTAGTGTCAGATGAATCCATGTTTTTCTCGTAGGAAATATCATAAAATCATTTGTTCATTTACCATTTGCTCATTTATCTTTTCCCATTAGGGAATTTCTTTTAAGCTATTGATTTTAAGAAATTAAATGGAAATCCCTACGGGAGATAAGTATTTAAATAACCTTAATATTCTATTAAAAGAAAATTGCTAACGCGATAGGCGTTAAATAACTGCCGTAATCATATATCATGCTGTATTTACCATGTGCGAAACTTAAATTAGTTATTTGTGATACATAACAAGTTTAGCAAATCAGGTGATATCTCTCTTTGTAAATGCAAAAGTACAAAAAAAAGTTAAAACAACAAATACTCCACTATATTTTTTATTCTTAAAGTTTTCCACTTAGTAAAATTACGGCGTAGCCGTTTCATTTTAATAGATATAGTAAAGTTTCCCACTAATGGTCAGTAGCACTTTTATTAAGTTTATACCCCATAGGGGTTTCCTTTTAATAGCACTTATATTGATAATCATCGTTATTTCCCGTTAGGGAATATCTTTTAAATTCATTTTTTTCGCCATAGAAATTCCCTAACGGGAAATCAATGGAGAAATAAAATCCGCTATCCTATTAAAAGATAATCGCTACGCGATAACATTTATCCAAGTGGGAAACTTTAGTAATTAAATAAAAATGAAAGCGAAACCATTCGTCAAATGGGTGGGCGGTAAAACGCAACTCATTGACCGACTCGAAGCTCTGCTTCCTGCTGACTTTGACCAATGGGAGAACGTTACTTACATTGAGCCGTTCGTCGGCGGAGGAGACATGCTCTTCTATATGTTGCAGACGCACTCCAATATTCAGTCAGCGATCGCAGCATAAATCGGTAAAACTCGCAGAAAGTCATAAAAATAAAAAGAAATATTTAAAAAATATTAGCATATATAAAAAAATGTATCTTTGCCATCCAAATAAGATTGATTATGAAAGATATTCGTTTTCCAGACATTACTTTGACAGTCGAGGCTAAGCCTTGGCCTGCAAACCATGTAGCACGTGTCACCTCGTTTCGCCCAGTAAGCACACGAGTTCTTCAACCCCGTATAATCGAAGCACAAGTTCTGGCGCAATGAGCATTTTGACGAAGACGTTTGACTTCCGTGCAGACGCAATCATAACAGATTGCTTTGTCGTTATGCCCGAAGGCGTAAAAGATAAAGAAGGTAATCGCAAGTATTGTCATATTGAGAATGCCGCTTGGAATACCGGTGCAACAAATACCATTATCTCCTCTGAAATAGTCAAGGTCTTAGGCTTGAAACCGACAGGAAAAGTATCTGTCTCTGCTTATGGCGGCATCGTAGAAGTCAATACCTATACGATAGATTTGTGCTTCCAAAACGGCTACAAGATTGCAAATTTGCAAGTAATGAGCGATGAAACGAATGGCGATTTTGACTATGATGTTCTCATTGGCATGGATGTAATTACGGAAGGTGATTTTTGTGTATCTACTAAAGAGGATAAGACGCAATTTTTCTTTCGAATGCCTGCAGAAGGATTTCAAGAATGACACAAGCACAAGCGGTAATAGGTTCAAACCTTGTACAATATCAACTTCATGTTGCCCTTTGTCACGATAGAAAAACAGATTGTTTTCCAAACCGAGGTTGTATTGCTTTTTCAGAAATTCACTAATTATTATCTTTTAATTGGACAAATATAAAGTACTACTTTATTTTTGGACAAAAGTACTACTATCTGATATACACAAGTTTTATAGCTTTTTTTTACTTCCTCACCCGAAAAACACCGAAAAATCACCCGTCAGCGGAATCCCAAACCTAATGCAAAGTTTTGTATCTATCTTGCAAAAAAACGAAAAAAGCAGTACCTTTGCGGTGTTAATCTGAATCATATACAATATGACTGTAAAAGAAGTTTTTGAATTGCGCAAGCAAGGTAGGGTGGAGGAGGCTTATCAAACCATTGTGCCTATGTACAAAGTGCACCACGGGCATTACACCACCATCTGTATGTTCTGGTGCGGAGCGGATATGGCGAAACTGCACCTTGATCGCAAAGAACCACAACAGGCTGCGCGCATCATGGCGAGTCTGCAACGCCTCTATCCTTCATTGGACGACAAAGATCGCTCGGCGCATCAGGCATTGCTAAATCTTGCTATTGAGTTAGCAAAGACCGAGATAGATGATTTCTCTTTCTCTCAGTTTATGGATTGGTGGGGCACTGATAACCTGACCGATGATGACTGGAAAGCAGGCGAGAGCAACAGTCATCCGCTGCCTGCTCGCGGTCAGAAGATAGCCACCTTGCTCTTTCACGAAGCACGGCGCTCGGACTCCGATGAGACGAAGAAAAAGGTACTGACTTTCATTGAAACAGCGTTGCAACACCTCCCTCGCAATCGTAACCTGCAGCGTGCAAAGGCTTTGCTGCTCGCTCAGACAGACGATAAGCAACATGCTATTGAGATTTATCGTCGTTTGGCAAGATATGGCAAAGAAGCGTATATTTTCAGCGAGTTAGCCGAACTTTCGGACGATAAGATTGAGCAGATTGCCTTGACAGTCAAAGCCGTGCAGTTGCAGCGCAGCGAGGCTTTTCGTCAGAAAGACCGCCTGCGCCTTGCTCTGTTGCTTGCCGACAAGCGACCGCAATATGCGCGATATGAATTAGACCAAGTGATAGCGCAACGTCAGCGTGCCGGTCAGCACAACAACCGCCAAATCAACACCTTGCTCCGCCAACTGCAAAATACCACTCCCGCTACACACACCGAGCAGCAAGAGTTCTACACCAAAGCCCTCAAGTGCCTGAAATGGTAATGAGCCAAATTCCCCAATGGAGTTAATTTTACTTGAATAATCAGATATTTATGAGTAACTTTGTGTGCAGGTAATTATTGAAATTTCACATTGAATATAAATGATTGGCTATTGACGTTGAAGAAAAATTATTTCAAGACATATCGGCAATGGCTGAAAGGTTGAAGGGGTTATGCGAAGACGCAGTTGTTGCATATACTCCAATGGTGAATGATATATGCTCAAGAATAGCAACTGCAAACGAGGTTGGTTGGACACTTGATTGGTTATTTAGTTTCGCGTATGACGAAAGAATCCTGAAGTTGTACAAGCAAGTATGCAGAGCCTATTGGCAAATCTATCCTGAAACAATAGCTTTCTATATCATGGAATATAGAAAAGAATATGACCGAGAAAGCCTTATCGGGACAGAATATGAATACCTGCTTCATGAAGATGAGGAAGAATGAATACATAACTAAAGTTTCCCACATAAGAGAGGATAAAATACCATTTTGGATAATTTAGGGTAATTTTTGACAACTTGAAAAAAAAAGAAAAACGTAGTTTTTGATAAATTAGAATAATTCGTAGATGACCAATAAATATAATTCGTTGATTATCTAATGTTGGAAACTTAACTAAATATAATATCCAACAACTGAACGATTTATAAAATATTCTGAACCAATGAATAAAGTGCGTATAACGGCTGTGCAGCAGACGGTTTATGACGACCTCGTGGCGCAGTATGAGAACCCGATAGAGCACACTTGCGACGTGAGGCAGGGACAACAATGGGTATCGATTGACGGGAAACGTCCGGAGGGGTTATGCTTGTCGGCGTGGGAATCGATGCGCCCGTTCGTGGAGGCATTAGCGAAAGGCGAAGGTAATTTCTTCGATGGCTGGATGAAGAACCCTATGAGTGCAATGATTAGCTGCAACGACGGCTTCCGTCCGTTTAGTTTCTATATAGAAGTAGTGCAAAAATAACCAATAAATGCGTATATCATCGTTATCTATGTAGGAGCAATGCATGAATAACCGATAAATGCGTATATCATTTACTTCCTTTGCAATAGTTTGAAAGTATAATCTATGTATGATAATCCGAACATAGAGCGGCATCCTTTGCAACCGTTTTTGCCGCAGAATGCGCAGATACTGATGTTGGGCAGCTTTCCGCCACCAAAGGAGCGGTGGTGTATGGATTTCTTCTACCCTAATCCGCAAAACGACATGTGGCGAATCATAGGGCTGGCTTTCTTTGGCGACAAGGAGCATTTTGTGGAGCAAGGAGCAAAGACCGCTGCGCTGAAAGAACAAGGAGCAAAGAGCGGTTTTCGTTATGAGGAGATTGTTGCTTTCTGTCAGGAAAAAGGCATTGCTATCTTCGATACGGCGCAGGCTGTCATTCGTTTGCAAGGCAATGCGGCTGACGAACACTTGGAGATAGTTGAGCAAACCGATGTCGCTGCTCTGTTGCAGCGATTACCATGCTGCCACGACCTCTGCTGCACTGGCGGCAAAGCGGCGCAGACATTAGCGGAGATACTGCATTGTGCTGTTCCGAAAGTCGGCGAATATGTCGAAACTGACTTTGTCGGCAGAACCATCCGTTTCTGGCGGATGCCGTCTTCCTCACGGGCATACCCACTATCATTAGAAAAGAAAACGGCTGCTTATCGGCGGATGTTTGAAACAATAGGTCTGTTATGAAAAATCCCTCTCCATCTTGCATCTGTCAAAAAAATGTAGTAATTTTGCATACACACTCACTTTGTGAGAGTGCTAAGCAGTAATTTTGCAGCCGAAAAATTTAACGCACATGGAAACGAAGAAAAAACTGAAATCATCAACTGCTTATCTTTTCAACTGCTATATTTGGCTGTTGAACACTATCGCACGCGGTCCTATCTCTCGCGCAGCGATAGACGAGAAATGGGCGCACTCGTCCGTGAACGACTACAAACAGGATTACATCCCTGAGAGTAATTTTCACCGTTGGAAAGATACTATTCAGTCGCTTTTCGATGTTCATATCAAGTGCAACTCCAACAATGAATATTAC
>JAFXPY010000023.1 GCA_017527495.1 Paludibacteraceae bacterium | reverse complement strand
TTCATTGTTTTAGTAATTTATTTGTTGCAAAATTATTACAAATCAACAATTTAAGCAAATTTTTTGTCCCTAATTATGATATTTCACCCCATTTTTAGATTTAAGATAACTATTTGATTATTAGATTAATTGGTGTTTTTTATGGGTAAGTGCCGTCATCGCAGTTACAAAGCACCACCTTATCGCGGAAATAAGGCTTGTAGTATTTGAGTTCTTTGGCGATATCGTCGAGTTGGGTATAGAACTCATCTTTCTTAGCATTGCGGGCAACGGCGAGGTCTGTTCTTGGCATGATTGATAGTTGTTTTGCGCATACTATCAATCGGTTTCTGCTTATTTTCAACAGAGATATGGAGAAAACTGAGATTTTTCTCAGTTTCTTCAGTTTTCTCTGTTGACAAATTTTTAGCAGATGCGATAAGAAAAAAGTGCGAGTTTCTTATCGCGTACCAAGGCAACCCGGCAAGGAGACCTTCTACCTACCTAAGAAACTCACACTAATATTAGTGTAAGCATCATTATTTGTAGGTATAAGGCATCCTATACACGGAAACCTTTGCGGACAGACACGACGCCAATAGTGTCAGTCCCGACATAGGGATATGACATGATACTTATCTTTTTAATTTGGATATAGGCACGCAGTCTGCCGCATATTATTATTTGTTGTTTATCTCCTTAAAAAACCTGAAATATGCAACAATCAATTATTTTTTGCTTCAAAATCATTTATACAAAAAAAGAGCTCAAATCATTTTGAACTCTTTTTCTGTGAACCAGCTGGGGCTCGAACCCAGGACCCCATCCTTAAAAGGGATGTGCTCTACCTGCTGAGCTACTGATTCAACAACTATGAAAACTATTACACCCTTTTCTCTCGAAAAGCGAGTGCAAAATTACTGCTTTTTCTTGAACTAACCAAATTATTTGGTTAAAAAAATCATTTTTTTTGCAATTTTAAGTAAAAAGTGCGTTTAATCCATGTTTAAACGCACTTTAATTGCTATTTAATTTAACTTTATATAACTATGTTGACTATCTTCCCTGGAACGACAATAACCTTTTTTGGGGCTGCTCCGTTGAGGAATTTGGCCGTCTGAGCATCCGACATAATGATTTTTTCTATCTCGTCTTTGCCTAATGACTTGTCCAATTCAACAAAGAAACGTGTCTTACCATTGAAACTTATCGGGTATTTCACATTGTTTTGTTCTATCAGTTTTTCGTCGTATTGTGGCCATTGTGCGTCGCACACTGATGTCTCGTGCCCTAATTGGTGATAGAGCTCTTCGGCTATATGAGGTGCAAATGGGGCAATCAGTATGACGAGTGGCTCAAGTATTGCCCTTTTGTTGCATTTCAGCTGGCTCAACTCATTTTGGCATATCATAAATGCCGGCACTGATGTGTTGAACGAGAAATGCTCAATATCGTAGCTTACTTTCTTTATTGTTTTGTGTAGTGAGCGCAATTCGTCGGCTGTGGGCTGTTCGTCGCTGATGCTCTCAAACATTGCCCAGAAACGGCGCAAGAAGCGGTGTACACCATCTATTCCGTTGGTGTCCCATGGCTTCGATTGCTCGAGCGGACCAAGGAACATCTCGTACAAACGCAGTGTGTCGGCTCCGTAGCGCTCAACGACATCATCAGGATTGACTACGTTGAACATCGATTTCGACATTTTTTCTACCGCACTGCCGCAGATATATTGTTTCTCTGATGGTGTGCCTATGTAGGGGTTGTCAATGTCTCGTGTGCCATCGGAATAAACAAATTCGGCGTTTGCAAATTCAGGCATCCAGCGTCTGAAGGCGTCTATGTCAAGTATATCGTTTTTCACAATATTGACATCAACATGCACCGGTTGCACTTTGTCTTTGTATTCCGGATTGTCAATGAGGTTGTAGCTGATAAAGAGATTGCCTGTTGCGCCTTCGCCTATATAGCGATAAACAAAGTTGCTACGTCCTTGTATCATACCCTGATTGATAAGTTTGGCAAAAGGTTCGTCTTTGCAAATCAATCCGAGGTCGAACAAAAATTTGTTCCAGAAACGACTGTAAATCAAATGCCCTGTGGCATGCTCTGTTCCGCCTATGTAGAGGTCAACTTGTTGCCAGTATTCGTTTGCCTCGCGGCTGACAAGTTCGTTGTCGTTGCGTGGGTCCATATAGCGAAGGTAGTAGGCTGATGAGCCTGCAAAGCCCGGCATGGTGTTCAGCTCGAGCGGGAATATGTACTTATTGTCAATCTGTTCGTTTTCCACGATGAGCTGACGTCTCTCGTCCCATGCCCATACCTTAGCGTTGCCGAGTGGTGGCTCGCCCGTCTCTGTCGGCAGAAACTTATCCACTTCAGGCAGGCAAAGAGGCATGCGGTTGTAAGGAATGAGATAGGGCATTCCGTCTTTATAGTAAATCGGGAATGGCTCGCCCCAATAGCGTTGGCGACTGAATATGGCATCGCGCAGACGGTAGTTGACCTTCACTTTGCCGAGGTTATTAGCTTCAATATATTCTTTCATTGTGCGGATAGCATCCTTCACTTCCAAGCCATTCAGAATGCCTGAGTTCATCATCTTACCCTCTTTGGCATCGAAACTTTGTTCTGATATGTCGGCACCCTCAATTAGCGGAATAATATCAAGATTGAAGGCGCGCGCAAAGGCGTAGTCGCGACTGTCGTGAGCCGGTACTGCCATGATAGCACCTGTTCCGTAACCGGCCAATACATAGTCGGAAATGTAAATCGGCACTTCACGATTTGTGATAGGGCAAATGGCGTACGAGCCACTGAATACGCCTGTCATACGGCGGTCGGAGATACGCTCGCGCTCGGTGCGGCGCTTCACTTGGTCGAGATAGTCATCGACGGCTTGTTGCTGCTCAGGTGTAACAACATGTGCCACATATTCGCTTTCCGGAGCAAGCACCATAAATGTTACGCCATAGATGGTGTCGCAACGCGTGGTAAATATCTTGATAGGCAGGTTGGTGTCTTTAACTACAAAGGTCATCTCGGCGCCTTCTGAACGTCCAATCCAATTGCGTTGCGTCTCTTTGAGAGAGTCTGTCCAGTCTATTCTGTCTAATCCTTCAAGAAGTCGTTTGGCATAGGCAGAAACGCGCAGACTCCATTGACGCATAACGCGTTGCTCAACAGGGTGACCGCCACGAACGGAGAGACCTTCCGACACTTCGTCGTTGGCAAGTACTGTGCCCAATGCAGGACACCAATTCACCTTTGTATCAGAGAGATATGCAATGCGATAATTCATCAACACTTCTTGTTGGCGTTTCTCGTCCATAGCATTCCATTCTTCTGCCGTGAAATGAAGTTCTTCTGATTGTGCTGCATTGATACCTTCAGTGCCATGTTTTTCAAAATGTGCTATCAACTCGCTGATAGGCAGTGCTTTCTCTGCGTCGTTGTCGTAGTAGTGTTCAAACATTTTGGCAAAGGCCCATTGTGTCCAGTGGTAATACTCAGGATCGCATGTGCGTATTTGTCGCATCCAGTCGTAGCAGAAACCGATTTTATTCAGTTGCTCGCAGTAACGGGCGATATTTTTCATCGTGGTCACTTCCGGGTGTTGTCCTGTCTGAATGGCATATTGCTCAGCAGGTAGGCCGTATGCGTCGAAGCCCATAGGGTGGAGCACATTAAATCCTTGCAATCTTTTGTAGCGACTGAAAATGTCAGACGCTATGTAGCCTAATGGATGACCTACGTGCAGTCCTGCTCCGGAAGGGTAGGGAAACATGTCGAGGACATAATACTTAGGTTTGTCACTTTTGTTTTTCACCTCGTAGAGGTTCTCGCGGCGCCAATAACCTTGCCAACGATTTTCGATTTCTTGAAAATTATATTCCATTATTATATGTTGTTTATTATTCCGATTGTTCGTAATAATATGAGTAGTCAATGCCTTACGTTTTTTTTGCTTTGTGCGTACATTGTTGTCAATTATAATCTATTCTTAAAAATGAGGTACTTATCTAATTGCTATAATTTATTTGTTGGATTTGATTATTTCAGTCAATTTGGTTTCTATCTCTTCGATGGTAGGTATGGTGCCCTCTATTTTCTCCGGATAGAATTTCTCTAATTCATATTCAGAAATGCCGATAGGCTGTGCGCTTGACTCAAGTGCATAGCGTGCCATAATGGTATCTTTGGATTTGCATATAAGTAGCCCAATGGTTTTATTATCATACTTAGAACAGAGCATATGGTCAACCGCCACCATATATGTCCCCAACTGTCCAATATCGCGCGACTCGAATTTTCCGGTCTTTACCTCTACTGCGACATAGCATCTCAACTTCAAATTATAAAACAGCAGGTCTATAAAGTTTTCCGTTTCTCCTATTTCTAAGCGATATTCCTTTCCAACATACGCAAATCCGGTACCGAGTTCTATCAGAAAATTGGTGATGTTGTTCAGCAGTTTGTCTTTCAGTAGCCGCTCATTATACCGTCCTGTAATCCCTGTAAAAGCGAAATCGTAAGGGTCTTTGGTAATTTCTTGTGCAAGGTCGCTTGTCTCATCAGGCAGTGTTCGCGAGAAGTTGCTGATAGCCTTGCCTTGTCGCTCATATAAATCGGTATCAAGGAAATTCAGCAGCATGCTGCGACTCCAGCCGTTTGCCACCGTCTGATGGACAAAGAACAGTGCTTTATCGGGATTTGTAGAACAACGATCTATTATGAACCGATGATGCCCCCATGGAACAGAAAAAAGACTATTTAACAAAAAAGAGATTCTCTCCTGTTTGACATCTAATTGTGCCACAGCTTGTGGCACAAATTTCAGCTCATCATTTAAATGCGTTGGATATGATTGACTTTCATCTATTTGTGCCACAGCTTGTGGCATTTTTTCAATTTGTTGATAATAAAGCAAATAAAATTGTTTGCAATAATAGATATTACGACGGCTAATCCCTGAAATTCCCGGAATCTCCCTTTTCAAATCAACTGCTAATTTATCAATTATGCTTTCCCCCCATCGCTCTTCTACATGCATTTCCACAATATCATGCCCCAATTCCCAATAAAAGCGAATAACCTCTTGATTGACTTTTACTGCGGCTTTAATCTGACATCTGCGGTATCTTTTTTTTAGGTTTTTCAGCCATTCAGCATAGTCTTTGTCTATGATAGTCAATGTATTCATATATTGAAGAAATTGTTAATTGCTTGTAATGTCTTCTGAATTTGCTGTTCCGGTGTTTGTGCGTCTTAAGAAACTTGAAATGTTCATGGTCGAATCTCTCATTATTCTTTTGCACAAATTTTGTTTCCACAAAGTTGCGTTGCGTATAAATTTAGCCGCAAAATCTTTGTCCTTGGTCTCAATAATGATAATCTGGTCCGATTGTCTTAATTGCGGCTTATATGTAGAAAGTCCTGCGAGAAATCTTCCTGAAAAGACAGGTCTTGATTGCATCCAATTGAGCATCGCGCAACATAGCGCGATGCTCAATATAACGGAGCAATTATGTAACGAGACACTTGCTTGTTGCAAGCCATTCGTTACGCTTCTTTTCTATCTGTTTGTAGGACATTAGTCGTTAAATACTACTTGACCAATTTCATCACTTGTTCGTAAACATTTTGTGCTGTGAAGCCGAGTTTCTCATCGAGCACTTCGTATGGTGCGCTGAAGCCGAAACTTTCAAGTCCCCATATTGCGCCATTTTCGCCTACGAGTCCCTCCAGTGTAACCGGCAGTCCTGCTGTCATACCAAAGCGTTTAACACCTTTTGGCAGTACTTGCTCTTGGTATTCTTTGCTCTGACTGCGGAACAGCCCTTCGCTCGGAACACTTACTATTTGCAGTCTCACGCCATCTTTGCGAAGCAGTTCGGCACCTGCAACAAGGGTTGACACTTCAGAGCCTGAAGCCAAAAGAACAACTTGCGGGTCGGTGTCTTTCTCTACAATATATGCGCCTTTTTCAAATCCTTCTTTGTCGATATGTGGCACATTAGGTATGTTCTGACGACTGAAAATCAGTGCAGTAGGTGTCTCTGTGTTTTCCATCGCAAGTTTCCATGCAAGCGTTGTCTCTTCAGCGTCTGCAGGACGAACAACGAGCATTGAATTTTTGCCTGAGTGGTTTTTGAGCTTCTCCATAAGGCGTATTTGTGCCTCTTGTTCAACAGGTTCGTGTGTAGGACCGTCTTCGCCAACGCGGAAGGCATCGTGTGTCCAAATAAATTTGACAGGCACTTCCATCAAGGCTGCCATACGTACTGCAGGTTTCATGTAGTCGGAGAATACAAAGAATGTTCCGCATGCAGGAATAACGCCGCCATGCAGTGCCATACCTATACAAACGCATGCCATAGTAAGCTCGCTCACACCGGCTTGCAAGAAGGCACCGCTGAAGTCGCCTTTTTTAAAGGCGTGTGTCTTCTTCAAGAAACCATCTGTCTTGTCTGAATTGCTTAAATCGGCTGACGCAACAACCATATTACCAACCTGTTGTGCCAAACTGCTCAGTACTATTGCTGAAGCACCGCGTGTGGCAGCTCCCGGCTTTTGTTGAATCAAGCTCCAATCAATCTTTGGTGCTTTACCGCTGAAATAGAGTTCATATTGTGCGGCAAGTTCAGGATTTTGTTTTGCCCATTCTGCTTTCAGAGCTTTTTTCTCTGCCACGATACGCTTCAAGTCCTCGCGGCGATTAGCGTACAGCGATTTTGTCTCAGGGAAAATCTGGAATGGCTCTGCAGCATGACCGCCGAGATTAGCTATTGTGGCAGCGAACGAAGCTCCTGATTTGCCTATTGGCTGACCATGGGTAGAACATTTACCCTCAAACGACTGTCCATCTTCTGTCAGTGCGCCTTTGCCCATGCGTGTGTGTCCGATAATCAGTGTCGGGCGTTCTTTCTCTGCTTTGGCTTGAAGCAGTGCCTCGCGTATTTGTACGGGGTCGTTGCCGTCAATTTCGAGAACGAACCAATTCCATGCTTCATATTTCTTGCGGACATCTTCAGATGTAACATCACGGCACTCTGTCGAGAGTTGTATCTCGTTTGAGTCGTAGAACATAATGAGGTTGTCCAATCCAAGATGTCCTGCCAAGCGGCCTGCACCTTGCGAGATCTCCTCTTGTACGCCGCCGTCAGAGATAAACGCATATATGGTTTGGTCCATAACGTAACCAAAGCGTGCTTGCAGGAATTTGGCTGCTATAGCAGCGCCTACAGCATAGGTGTGCCCCTGACCGAGCGGACCACTTGTGTTTTCTATGCCGCGCATAATGTTGCGCTCGGGGTGTCCGGGTGTTACAGAGCCCCATTGGCGCAAGTTCTGAAGGTCTTCAAGCTTGAAATAGCCCGCGCATGTCAATACGCTGTAAAGCATAGGAGCCATGTGACCGGGGTCAAGGAAAAAACGATCGCGTTGTTCCCATGCCGGATTTTCGGGGTCGTACTCCAAAAATTCAGAGTAAAGCACATTGATAAAGTCGGCACCACCCATAGCACCGCCAGGGTGACCTGATTTAGCTTTTTCTACAGCAGCCACAGCCAACATACGAATGTTGTCAGCCGCTTTGTTCATAAGTTTTGTGTCATTCATAATTGATGGTATTTATTTGATTGTTAAAATGTTAGTATCTTGCTTCTTTCAGCGCCAGCGGTCTTTTGTCTTTCAGCGCCAGCGGTCTTTAAAACGTCCATCCTATATAATAATTCCAGCCGAAGGCTGTTTCTTGTCGTGTGCCGTAGCCCGGGATATAGGCTGCGCGCATAATGCCGTCAAGTTGTTTGCCGCGTGTGAAGAGCAACTTAAAACGCACATACCAGCCCATGTTTAAATTTTTCCACACCTGCACTTGTACACCGGCATTCAGTTCGCCCCAAAAATCACTGCCAAAACGCCAAGGATAAGCTATTCTTGAATCCTCGTTAAGCCAGTAGTTATTAGCCCTTTTCAGGTAGTTAAAACGATAACTCTGCATCGCTGTTGCAATACGCAGTCCGACAAAAAAGTGGTGGTCGCCTTTGCGTTTGCGCAGTGCGCTATAGTCGGCACCTATCTTGACGAAGCCGCCATAATCGACGAAATCTCCCATCGTACTACCAATTTTCGATTGAGCATATCCTGCCTCAATAGTAGGGAAATATTTGCGTAGCAGACCCACCGACGCTGCTACTTCGTAGCTATAAGTCTTAGAGTTGTCGCGTATGTTTTTGATTGGATGAAATGCTGCGGAGCCAAGGTCGAATTTTATTGTCGTTCCTGTGTAAATAGTATCTTTCTTTTCTGCTGCCACCATCGGAACGACAATCGTCAATGCAAATAATATGTACAACCATTGTCTCATTACCAAAATATACGTAAATTTTCAGTTGTTTTACGCCCTATTTCCCGATTGACATAATCAATGCTATCAAATAAGTGTGCCGTCTCGGTCAGACTATCAATAGTGTAATAAGTGTAGCAACCACACTCGAGCGACACAAATATATCATTATTTTGGTGATATATAGTGATAGTGTCTTGTATTGTGTTGATAGTCAGTGCATATTGAGTTATAGTATCATTGTTTTTCAAAGTGAGATTGACAGATTGGATGTTTTTCTCGTTTTCGTAGATTATTGAGTCATTGCCAACGCCTTTAAGCCAAAGAGAATCAATGGCATGAGTGTATTCAACTCTATTGCCGTCGGTATTGACAGAATCAGAGTAGAAAGTCATTTGCAGAGCAATATCTTGCGGAATCAGACACACCTTATCCTCCGTGCACCCGCAAAAAAATATGCCAATCAACAATGCAATAATATGTAAATACTTAAATCTCAAATATCTAAATCGTAAATATTAAAACATGTAAATGACTAAATAAATAGGTAAATCGTAAATAGTCAAATGAGTAAATAATCACATTATTTCTCTTACTTCTTTTTTCAGTAGAGCCATAGCTTTTTGGTTGTTTGTCTCGCCGTTACTTGCGTAAGCTGTAAGCATCGTTTGTGCGAGTTTCATAGCCGGAGCATCGATGCCCACATGCATAGTGCAAGTGTTTACAAGTCCCAGAAGGCTCTCTCGTGCTGAGATGATTGCCATCCATGTGTCGTCCGACACATAGATCTGTTGTGCGGTGTTATGGTCGAACTCCTCGCGTATCATTTTCAGCAGTTGCACTTGTAACTGAGCAGCTGTCATGCCTTGGAATTGGATATTCAGTAGCATAAATTCCGGTGTGGTGCGTTCGAGCATAAGGGCAAGGCGTTCGTAAGCGCGTAGGCGAATAGGTTGCGACACATTTTGGGCGTTGCGGCGCACCTCAAAATTACGACGAGCGTCTTCGTTGGCCATCTCTTTGCTCAAAACAATCCATGCAGCAATCAGAACAATAATTGCCGGCAAGGTGTATTTCAATACTTCTATCATATTAATTCTGTTTTTTTTTAGTTCTTTTATATTTAATTTGCAAAATTACAAAAAAAACTGCAAATCTGCAACATATTAATTAAAAAACATCGTTATTCACCTGCGTTTCCTAATTCACTAATGTTTTCCTATTGTTAGAATAACTGTGTTGAATGCCGAGATATTATAAATTCACTAATATACGAAACTATTGGTGTGCGATTAAAATTTTTATTGTATCAGTATATTGTTGCCAATCAAGCCGATATAAATATTAATCTATGATGGAACTTATGTTTTCGATATACTCCGTAGGAGTTTTCTTTTAATAGAGAATAAAGATTTTAATTCGATATTTTTTCTGTAGGAAATTTCTTTTAATCAATATAAATCAAGAGTTTAAGAGAAATTCCCTAACGGGAAATCGCGATATGAAATTACGATATTATGCTATTAAAAGATATTCCCTAACGGGAAATTCATTTTTATCGGACAATAATAATACGAAACCTGATTAAGAGAAAAAATATCATGTGTGAAACTTTATCGACTGAATTATGATTTTGGCAAGTTTTACTATATTTTCCCACTTGCATGATTGTTTGTGTGTTGCTATCATACTGCTTTTTGGTGTATTTTTTTGCCTTTTGACTATGTTGCTACAATCTTGCTTCTTTCTTCGTGTTTCTTTGGTATTTATTCTCACTTGGAAAAATGATTTTTGGCATTTTTGTCCAACGAATTCTTTTTGTTCTTCCTCCGCTTATAAAAAATTGCTAATGTGATATGCATTATTGAAATAATTTTTACATGTGTGAAACTTTGGTAAGTTACCAAAGTTTCCCACAAATGTTCAGTAGGACCTTTATTTAGTTTATACCCCGTAGGGGTTTCCTTTTAATAGCATTAATATTGATAATCTGCGTTATTTCCCGTTAGGGAATATCTTTTAAATTCATTTTTCGCCATAGAAATCACCTAACGGGAAATCAATAGATAAATATAAACCGCTATCCTATCAAAAGAAAATTGCTATGCGATAACATATAACCAAGCGGGAAAATTTTGTTAGGGAATATCTTTAAATTCATTTTTCGCCATAGAAATTCCTAAACGGGAAATCAATGGATAAATATAAACCGCAATTCTATTAAAAGAAAATCGCTACGCGAAAAAATATAACCAAGTGTGAAATTTTTTGTAAGTTTTATAAATTGTTGCATAGGAGTAATAAATGTCGATTTCCTCCGTTTTCATCGCTTTTTTGAAAAAAAAACTCTCTATTCTGTTATTCCTTTCTCATACTATACTATTCTTTTTGTACCGGGTGCGATTAAATCCGAAAATAGTTGCAAAAATATGCCATTTTTTAACTTTTTGTATCTTTTTTTTGCGATTTTACTTTTTTGGCACATTATGTGTAATATATGTATAAGTTACAAAGTATTTAAACATAATCGTGATTAAACATATTTTAACAATTAAATATGTTTTATAGCAGGAATATGGAAAAATGATATAGACAAAATATAGACAAATATATATAAACAAAAATTGTATATAAATTATAATTTGCTGAAAAACAAGCGAAAAATATAAGATATATATACTATTTAACAAAAATTTGCAGTATTAACAAATGTTTGCATTATTGTTAGGCAAAAAAGTGTTATCTTTGCAAACAATTTTAATAAAGTTTATAGGCGCGAGTATAAATGTTCAGATTGTGTTGTATTTCAAAGGTTTTTCTTCATTCCTGATTCGATCAGTTGTGATTAAATTTCTTTTTATTTTCGCAAAATGATTCAAATTTCTCGCAAAAACATTTTTGATAATTTAAAAACTAAACATAACATGTTACGTAACAAAAAAATTATTCTAATCTTCTTTGCCTTAGTGTCGTGTGTTATTACGGCTTTTGCCGGAGGTTCTACGACCTATTATGCAAATCTGACGATTTCTACAGCCGGTTCGACTGGTGCAGGAACTGTTTATTATAACACAGCCAACGATAAGTCGAAGGCTGTTTCATCTGGTGCTCTTCAAAGTGCTGGTAATACAACAAGTGGTACAAATCAAACTTACTATTATTGGATTGATATAAATCCTGGTTATAATGTAAAACTTACTGGTAAGATTACTGCTGGTCCGGCTACGGGGGCAACATTAAATGGATCTGTGGCATGTGCTCAAAGTTCAGGAACTGCTCCGGGAACTACGTACACTGCAACAGCCACTTTTAGTACTGTGACGGTTAATAGTGTAACTCCTACTTCTATTGCGCTTGATCCGACAGACCCATCGGCAGACTACTCATTTACTGCTACATTCGCAACATCGAATATAAAAACAATGGCTATTGACCTTACCAATAGTCCGGCAGTAGGAACAAATGGTAAATTCACAATTATCAATTGGGTTACTGATGGTAACAATATTATCGTTAATGGTAAATTCAATGGTGGCGATACATTCGGTGGAGCGAGTCGTAACAATTCAACAACTCTATCGCTGCAGTCAAAAGCGACTGGAAGTACTGCTGTTACTTGTGTTGTAACGGCTAATTTCCCTGCTCTCGGATTTGTTAATTCATCTGCAACTGATGTGTTTACCACAACAACAGATGCAACAAAAACGGGAACAGCGACCTATCTTTTCAGCAATGCAGATGAAAATGATTTCACAATAGCTCCAACGATAACTCACACAAGCGGAAGTGGTGCTTTTGCCATCACCGGTTATACAGTAACTCCAAATGTATCGACCAAAGAGGCAACTGTTACAGTGAATTATTCTTTCGATCCTAATGGAGCTGCAGGTGATACAAAGGAGCAACTTAAACTTACAGCATCAAATGGTACCGTGTATGAACTTACGCTTACAGGTACTGCAGAAGCCGAGGCAACTGATGATGCTAAGGTTATTGCTGCTGACGGCACAACGCTTATCTATCAAGGTGATTGGGCAACAGCATGGACAAAAGCTAACACAGCTGCCAATGCCGGTTGTACACTCCAAGTGCTGCGTAATGTGAGTGGTCTTGCTGCCAATCAAACTGTTACTAACACATTTACCCTTGATTTGAATGGTAAAATTGTATCAGGTAGTTATGCCGGTTCAATTATATATGTCAATAAGTCAGGTAAGACGCTAACCATAAAAGATTCAAAAACTGGTGGTAGAATAGAAAATATAGTTAAGCGTGATGATGCTGCAATGTATTTAGCAAATGTTACTGCCGGTAACCTGATCTTGGAAAGTGGTACTCTTTATGCAGAAAACACCACTACTGAACCCTATGGTGCTTGCGCAATTCTGCAAAAAGCCACTACAAATGTTACTATCAATGGTGGTAAGGCAGAAGCCCATGGAAAACAAGGTACTTATGGCGTCTACCAACAATCTAATAAAGCTAACACTACTGTGCTCACAATGAATGGCGGTGAGATTTATGCAGAAGGTAGCACTAATATATATGGTATTACAGCAGATGGTAAAGTCAATATCAATGCGGGTACTGTAACAGGAGAGGCTGATACTCAAAATGCTCGTGGTATCAATATGACAGCTTATGCTAATGCAACTCCAGCCAACTGCTACTGGGGAACACTGACAATGAAAGGTGGTACCGTTAATGCTATCAATACAAAAGATGAGTCTGCAAGTCATCAAGCTTATGGTCTGTTTTTTGACGTAGCAAATGCAAGTATGGGTACAGCAGTGGCAACAGATGGTTCGCATGCTAACAAAGCAGCTGCAACAGGTTCTATTGATGGAGCCACAATCAACGCAACAACGCAAGGTCGATACTCCTATGGTGTGATTGCTTATGGTACCTATCAATCAAAAACAAATACCAACTCTGTATTGAAAATCAAAAATTCAACAATCAATGCAACATCCAAATACCACTATGCCTATGGAGTTACTGCGTCAGCTGGTATAAATAGTACGAATGGTGGTATGTATACAGGTAATATTGAACTTACAGATTGTAATGTAACTGCTACAACGTTGCAGGTCCACACTGCCTATGGTGTATGGGCTTCTACAGCTGCCACAACAATTTATGAAAATTCACAACCTAAGTATTATGGCGAATATGCTTGTGGTGCAAAGGTCGTTATCAATAGTGGTAATTACACTGCCAATGCGGCAACTACAACAGCCTATGCTGTAGGAACAAATGCTCGTGCTAAATCAACTTATAGCACAAAGACATCTGTTTATGCAGAAAAAACTCTTGGTGGAGCTGCCGAAGCATGTGCCACACTTATTATTCATGGCGGTACATTTACTGCTAATGCCGCTACTACAACTGCTCGTGCTGTCAGCAATGGTGGTAATTGTACTATTGATGGCGGTGAGTTCTATGCTACAACCGGAACAAGTGCCTCTTATGGTATCTATACAGTTAGTGGTAAATTAAAAGCATCAAGTGTGAAAGTTGAAGCAACTGCCACAACAACAGATGCTCGAGGTATTATGGTTGATGTTTCTGATATCCCTACAGGTGATCAGGCATGGACGGGCTTTACTTATTATGGTGATGCCGAATTAAACAACCTTGATGTTACAGCAAAAACAGTTACAGGTGCAACAGCATACGGTGTGTATGTAAATGCAAAGGCTCTGCTCTACACAGAAGCCAATTTTGAGGCGCGAAAGACTGCCGGCAAATGGAGCGCTAACAACTATGCACAATGGAAAGCAGTAAGTCCCATAGGTGAGGCATTTAAGGCTGAAGGTAAGGCATTGATTAATGGTGGTACATACACCGTAATTGCAGCAACAAATACTGCTAATGGTGTATTCCTCAATGCTTCTTGTGCTTCTGAAAAATCAGCGGTAGCAACTCCTACAGCAACAATAAAGAAAGCCACATTCGATATTCAAACAAAAGGAACAACTACTGCTTGTGGCGTTCAGTCCTATGGTGATGTAACTATTAATAATTGTGATTTCACCATTGCTGCAAAGACGACAACTGCTTATGGAATTTTGATGCAGAACGGCAAAGCTACCGTTACAAATACTACAATGGATGTCAGCGGCACTACGACAGTATATGGTTGCTATGCTAATGCTCAAATTAATGCTACTCATGGCAATCCATGGGTAGGTGAGTTTGAGCTCGGTGCAGGTAATGAATTTACAGCTGCCGCAACAGCAGGAAATACTGCTTACGGAATATATCTTCAAGCTGCTAAGCGTGCAATAGCTGCCGGAGGCGAATTTGATGGCGACTATGCAGTGGCAGGTAAAGCTAATATAACAGACGGTACATATAAAGCAACAGCAACAGGAACAACCGCCTATGCAGTTGGTGTAGCAGCAAGACAAGTACAAGGCAGTCTGATTGTTGATCCTGAATGTACAATAGAAAAAGGTAAATTCTGGGCATACGCTGCAGGTGGTACACAAGGCATATTTACAACGGCAGCACAAGTCGGCAGTGTGGTGGCTAAAGGTGGCTACTACAACATTAAAACCAATTTGGACAAGTGGGTTGTAGAAGGAAAACTCGTTAATGAGATTATTTCCGGCACACCGGAATATACCGAAGGTTATCGCTATACAATCGGTGGCTCTGTAACAGGTGCTGTTGTTTGTCGTGTCTATAGCGGAACAACAGAAAAAGCGGCCTTCAAAACTGTTGAAGAAGCATTTACTTATGTAAATACTAATTCAGGAACGTTTACAATCGTACTTGTTGCCGACAACTATATCTTGCCTAAGGGTGATTATATTCTACCTTCAAATGCAACACTGCTTATACCTTATAAAGCGGGAACTTCAGGAAAAGGTGTAGTTCAAGCAATTGGTGCTGCTGCACTTACAACAACATCAGGAACCACGCCAACATTGTTCAGAAAACTCATATTTGCTAAAGGCGCTAATTTGGTTTGCCATGGTATAATAGAAACCAGTGCTTACCAAAAAGTTAATGGACAATATGGTGCCAATATCGGTATGGCTTCAGGACCTTATGGGCAAATACATCTTAATGAAGGTTCAAGCATAAGTCTTGAAAATGGTGCTAAACTTTATTGTTGGGGTTTCGTAACCGGTGCCGGAACTATAGAAGCCAAAAAAGGTTCAACTTCATTGGAAGGTTTCCAATTAGGTGACTGGTGCGGTGGAACAAATGCGTCATCATTGCTTAATAATAGTCAAAAAGTATTCCCTATAACACATTATTTCTATCAAAGTATAGAATGTCCTATAACCTATCGCCCAGGCTCAAGAGCAATTGGGTCTACCCATCTCTATGCGGCGAGTACAGTTGCCGGACAAGATGATATCGCTCTTGTAGGAACATCAGGTTCTATGTTTATAATGGACGACAATGATGTAAGTGCGGACACATGGGTTATGAAAGACTATGACGAAACTACAGACCGATGCGTTTGGACAATTAATAGTGGTGCGTCAATAGGCAACCTTACTCTTGATTTGTCAGCAGGTTGGGTAAGTTATGAATTTGCATCAACCAATTACGACTTACCTATAACAACAAATATGACTGTCGTCCTGAATTATGGTGAGATGGAAGTCGGACAAAACACTGTATTCTTACCCGGCTCAAAACTTATAGTTAATAAAGAAGGTACTGCGGTTATGAAAGGTGTTAGCGTTGTTGCATATGATGCTACGGACTGGGCTTCTACTAAAATATATCGAGCTACATATTCTCCTACATGGGGAACATCGAACCCTCGTTCAACAACGCCCGTAGATGCTGAGTTCTTCATTCATGGTAAGGTAGATATTCGCAACAATGGTGGTCTATACACCACTCCAAGTGGTGCAAACATCCACTCTACCAACGAAGACGCCGGTGAAGTTATCTACACCAGTGCTGCTCAAGGAAATAAGACGAGCTACTATTTGCAGCAAAGTACAACAACAAGAACTGCTTTAACTGTTAGTCCGGCTAAGTTGTTGAATGGTGACGGAACTTATGCTGCGTCTGCAGGAACTGTTGCCGGTAAGACTTGGACTTATATGGATGACACATGGCAGTGCTGGTCGCAAGACGGGTGCTTGTTCCGCGATGCTATGAATAATCCTTATGCTAAACCTGCTGCATTTGTTAAACTTAGTGCAGGTACGCCGGATGCTAAACATCTCTACTATGATGCTGCAACAGGTACTCGTAAGTTTGTTTGGGACGAAAACTGCTATTGGTGGGAGGTAGAATCAACTCCTACTGCCGAAGGATACTATAAGTCTATCAATGCCGACAATAATGGTAAATACAACTATTATGAATACAATAGCGGTGCAGGTTGCTGGAAAGTTAAGACAGTAACGGTAACTTGGAACATCAATGGTTCAACAACTAATTATTCCGTAGGTTATGGTACAAACCCTGAATGGCTTGGTGCTACTCCTACTAAATCATCCGGCTCGTCTGACTATGTATGTATTTGGGATGGTTGGACATCAGATGGCGGTACTACGATTTATGCTAATGACGAATTGCCGGTCGTTACTGCAAATATAACCTATACGGCACACTTCTACGATAAATATTATCAGTGTAACATCACTTTCAAAAACGATAATGGCAAAGTTTTGGAATCAAAGAACTGGGACAAAGGCTCAACGCCATATTGTAGTGTTACACCTACAAAGGCCTCTACTGCAGCTGTGGATTACACATTCACTGGATGGGATAAAGCTATTGTGCCTGTAACTGCTGCTACTGAATATATCGCGCAATATTCTTCTTCACCGCGCAAATACACAGTTACATTCGTTGATTACGACAACACCTTCCTTGCCGATACACTTATCAACTACAACGATATGGCTGTCTATCCGGAACTTGCCGACGAACCTTATCGTGAGAGTACAGAGGCCTTCTCCTACGAGTGGCTCGGCTGGACAACTGCTCTTGCCAAAGTGACGAAAGACAAAACTTATGTTGCCAAGTATAAAACAACAACATTGAAATATACTATCAAATTCGTTACTATTCAAGAGAATGGAACAGAAACAGTGCATAAGAAAGTTGATATGACCTACGGTGCTTTGCCAACAGCGCCGGCTTCAACTCCTACCAAGACTTCTACTGCGCAATACAACTTCACCTTCGACCACTGGGATCCGGCTATTGCCGAAGTTACGGGTGCTCAAACATACACCGCTGTTTACACCTCAACATTGCGTTCTTACACCATCACTTGGAAGAATGGTTCGACAACTCTCGAAACAGACACGGATGTGCCTTACGGAACAACTCCGACTTATGATGGCGCAACACCTACAAAAGCAAAGACTGCAGAATTTACTTACACCTTTGATGGTTGGACTCCTGCCGTTGCAGCTGTTTCCGGAGCACAAACTTACACTGCACACTTCGCAAGCACAGTAAATAAATATACTATCACCTTCCTCGATGGCGACAATAATGTATTTGCTACTCAGACTCTCGATTATGGTGCTACTCCAACAGCTCCTGCCGGCACTCCGACAAAGACCTCTACTGCGCAGTATCACTATACATTCGACTCATGGCCGGCATTTACAACCGTTACGGGTGATAAATCGTACAAAGCAACATTTACTAATGTGCTCCGTCAGTATGACATACACTTCGTCAACTATGACGGCACTGAGTTGCAAACAGTAACACTCAACTACAATACAGCAGCTGCAACAGTTAAGACATCATACACCGAGCCGACTCCAACCAAGCCATCAAGCGTGTCTGAAAACTACACCTTCAAAGGCTGGACACCGACCGTCGTGGCTGTTACTGCAGAAGCTACTTATACTGCTGAATACACTGCTTCTGCTCGTAAGTACACAATACGTTTCGTCAACTATGATGGCACAGAGTTGCAGTCAGGTTCGCTTGCATACGGCGCAACACCTACATACTCAGGCTCTACACCTACAAGACCTGATGATGCAACCTATAGTTACACATTTACCGGTTGGACACCGGCAATTGGTACTGTTAGCGGTGATCAAACATATACTGCTACTTACTCAACGGCTCCAAGCGAGTACGGCGACTATGTTGATATCATCGATTGGACTGCCAACACAGTAACTGTCAATGCTAATGGCTATTCATCATCTGCAACAGGTGCTAAATGGAAAATAATTGCAGGTGGCAACACATATACTCAAGACAGTCGTCAATCCGACCGTACATTGAATATATCTGTAAGTGGTCTTGTTGCAGATGAGAAATTCTTCATCGAGACACAAGACAACACAGGTGCTGTCGAAAGTCGCCATGGCTATCGTGTACCTTATATATATAATGGCAACACTACTCTCGGTGCTGTGGCAGGTGACAACAAGAGCGTGATATTTGTTCGTGGCGGAAAACTGAAAGTCAATGCCAATGTACAAGTTGACGCTATCTATGTTGCTCCTGACGCTCAACTCGAGATAGCCGAAGGTGTAACGCTGAAAGCCAATAAGCTCGTGCTTCGTTGCAAACCTTTCTCACCGGCTGTCTTGATCAACAATGGAACTCTGACTTGCAGCAAAGTGTACTACTCATTCATCACAACAAGCAATCAACAGACCTATCCGTTCGGTTTGCCTATCAAGTCGGTTGTTGACAACATCACCTTCTCAAATGGCAAGAAAGCAACGCTTGGCGCCAACTTCACCATGATGTACTACGACGGTGCAAGTCGTGCAGAGAGCGGTGTAACAGGCAACTGGAAAGTTCTTGAAGATGCTAATGTGGCTGCCAACAAAGGTTATAACCTCTTGTCGGCTTCGAAATACTATTGCGAATATTACTTCCCAATCACCTACGCTAAACCTGCAGACGGAAAGACAGTTGCTGTAACAGCTTACAAAGGTAACCTCGGTGATGGTGAGAATGGATGGAACTATGTTGTATCACCATACACACATATCTTCACATGCAACTATGCTTCAGTTGAAGACCAACTGAAGATATCAACAGTATCTCCTGACGACTATGATGTGTTCGACCAGTATGTTCCGGAAGTCATCTATCCTAACACACCGTTCTTCTATCAAGCTGCTAAGTCCGGTTCACTCTCATTTGCCGCCTCAGCATTTACAAAGAAAAAACCGGCCGGCGAATTGGTAAGCGAGAATGTTCCGACACAATGGCTCAAACTCTACTTCGGTAGCGACCAAACAGGCAAACGCGACCAGACCAACTTCTATCTGCACCCAGACAAGTTCACAGAGGAGTATGAAATTGACTACGACCTGACCAAGATGTCGAAAGAAGGTTCGTTGCCGCTCATTTATACCTCAATAGCTTGTGGTGACCTTGCCTTTGCTGCACTGCCTGACACGCTTGTTGCAACAAAGAATATTCCTCTGACCGTGTTCGCTCCAAAGGCAGACGACATGTATTTCTCACTCGGTAATACCAACTTTATGACGCGCGTTGAATCCGTATTGCTCTACGACAACGACCTCAACAATATTACCGACCTTATGCTTGACGATTATGTATGCCAACTTGCCGAAGGAACAACAAGCGAGCGTTTCTCATTGCGTGTTCTCTTCCGTAAGGCAGAAGTTGCAACAGACATAGTAAATCAAGAAGAACAAGGTGGAGATTTGAAAGTGTATGTAATGGGTAATACTCTCCAAATCAACCTCGGCAATGAACATGCTAACATCTATTGTTTCGATGCAGTAGGTAAGCTGATTAAATATCAGCCTAATGCTTCACAAAGTGTCAACATCTCAGTGCCGGCAGCCGGAGTTTACTTCTTGCAAATTGGAAATAAAGTAGAAAAGGTAATAGTTAAATAATTTCAGAAGGTATAATGACAAACATAACAAGAGAAATGAAACTTAGATATTCACATCCACCATTAATTTTTATCAGAGCAGTTCTTTTACAGATTGTGTTGTTTAGTTTTAGTACAGGCGTTCTCGCCGCCAATGAGCGAGGTGGTCTTTGGCAAACAGCTGTGCCAATGATAAATAACAAGACTATTGATAATAGTTTCAGAAGTACATCTTCATATAGCAGCAGACTTGGTAACACCAACAGGTCGTCTGTTAGAGCAAATTATAATTATCGATCGTCAAATTCGACAAGTTATCAATCAGGTATTTCGTCTTATGGCAGTTCTGAGCTTCATCGTAGCTCAGCTGCCGTAATGAAGAATACCGGAGCCAACATTGGAAATGGAGGTACCTCGTACAGACAATACTCCTCGAATGCAACTTTCAGAGATAACTCAGCTTCTTTAACTAATCTCAGAAAGTCAACAGGAGTAGTTGTCATAACCGATATCTCCAGTGCCAAGACATTATTGGCTTCCAATTCGGCAAACAAAATATCTTCGTTGCGTCGCGTGTATGTGTCGGGTGTAAGTACCGAAGATGGTGCCGGCAATTATTGGGATGAAGAAGAAGAGGCATGGTTGCCAATCCCGGGTGGCGGCGGACCGAATATCGGTGACACAAAAGTTGAAGATGGTGTAGAATATGTATATAATGGTACAGAATGGGTACCTACTGGTGCCGAACCTGAACCAATCCAAGGTATGCCAATCATGATGCTTGTTGCAATGGCAACAGCCTACATATTCTATAAAAAAAGAAAAACAGCTGTGACCGAATAAGCAATCCTCAATTAGTTATACAGGCAAAATGCCTGCATAACTAAATGAATGGTTTTTATTCGTGATTTGTACTTATAACATTGTCATTTCGAGAGTTTTTTATTAAAAAAACTTAAAAAATACATTGTGGGTCGAAAAAAAGTATTAATTTTGCACTCTTGATTGTAATTTTTTATAAACTAATTAAGGTTCAAATAAACAAATATAATAGTAATTGACTGATTTGTTTGGATCTGTGAAATAAATATGCGTCGATTAATTATAAGTATATCACTTTCCATTGTGTTGATTTTTGCAGTCAACTATTTCTTTTTCGGTAGCTATAGCTTTTTTTCTGACAACAACGAGCAAGACACATCTTATTCCTCTGCAACAGTAAGTCCTATCATATCAGGTGGCTATGCCCCCATCTCTGCTCCCTCAGGCTCAGCTTTTACCTCAACTTTAGATGTCAGAGCGCCTCGAGCAACAGGTAATCTGTCTTTCAGCGGTGGAAAAAATACACTCACTCACAAAACGCAAAGCAGAGTGAAATCTTATAGCCCGTCTGCAATGCCTAATCGAGCTGTCTCGTCTAATTATAGAGTAGGTTATACGACTGGAAGACATTCCGGGCTTCATCTCTCAAGTGGGGCAACAACAAAATCAGTAGGCGGAGGAATGAATCGTACTTCATATTATGGCGGTACAAATAGAGGTCAGCAATATGCAATCGGTTCTGCTGTAAATTCATTCTCACTACCTCGCTCTAATAGCTCTGTAAGAAATGATAGTTACTCGCTGAATAATATCAACTGGAGCGGGCTGAATCGAAATTATGCTCGGAATTTTACCTTCCGAGGTTCAGGTCTTGACGATGTCTATCCGGATTGGGTACTTGACTTCCTTGACCTTCAAGACCCTGAAGGTATAACCGACAATGGTGATGGTACATTCACCGTTACTGAAGATTGGGTCGCTGAACTTTATACTTATTTGGCATCTATTGGTGTTACCCCAACAGACGAACGTTATAGTTTGTTCAATGGCTGGTTTAATACTCAAAATATCTACCTTATTGCCCAAGAAACTCCCGGTCCTCCGGGCAATCCGAACGACCCTGATCAGATACCCTTGGGCAATGGAGTTGTACTACTGCTAATTATGTCAGCCTCGTTTGCTGTATGGAAATCACAAAAAGCACTTTCAAACAGGGTGCGTGCATAAAATTGAAATTGTATTAAAAAAACAAAATACTTCCTTTGTATGAAATCGTTTCGCTTTATATCATTAGTGTTGCTCAGCATGCTGAGCATTAATCTTTTTGCCGGGTCGGTTGTGATTCGCAATGGAGCAACTGATGTGTCAAACTCAACAGTAGAAATGACTCAGATAGAAAATGTCGGTGATGCAGCCTCTGCGCTCACCCTGACTGTTTTTGCCACTGACATGGGTACTATCACGCTCAGTCAGACCGGTGATGATGTTATCTCGGCTGTGCTGAGCGGAGCTAACTTGTATCTGACCTTCAGTCCGACTGACACTGCCGGTATATATCGCAAACATATTCTAATCAGCGGTAATGATATAGACGATAATCTTGTTGAGACAACTGTTGACATCGAAGCCAAATGCCTTTGGGGTAAAGCCAATTATGTTGCTGTGCCACGAGATGTCGTTGTCGGTGCTCAAACAACTTATGACATCATTGTCAATCAAACTTGTTTGAACCCGATTGTAACAATGGAATTAGGCGCTTTGATTGGTGGTTGCAGCGGAACTCCTTATCCTCCAATGGGACAGACTCATGATTTGACTAATGCGCAGAAGCAAAAAGAAATGATGAATAATGTCAGAGAGGTTGCTGCCAATCTGCATATTGACAATGTTCCTTACATGGGTCCTATCGGAGCGAAACTGACTTTGACCGACGATCATGGCAACCAATTTATTGCTTGTCGTGAGGCTATACCTGGTCAGATAGTTACAGCAGCGCAACCTGAAGCAGCACAAGGCTTCAATCTCTCGTCATGCTTCAATCCAATGACCGGTGCAACAATGATGGACTCGCTCTATCTGCTCACCAACTCATATTGCGCCGTTTTTGCACCGAATGATGCACAAAACGGTTATGTCTTTGCAAGCTCTTTCCGTCCTGATTCAGCACGACGCATAATTCGAAACGCTGGAAGCAAAAAACTCTATTTCACAGGTCGATGCAAAACAGCATATACAGGTAAGAAAGATCAAACCAATCACGAGATATTTACAGCAGGCGGAATAAACGACCACTTCTACAATTTTGATGGTCTGTTCAATATCCATGGTGCATCAACCGACACAACACATGTCTATATGGAGAATCTCGAGATAGAGACCAAATCGCGTGCCGGCGGACTTATGGATGGCTCAATGGGCTTCATGGACACTGAAATACCGGGTGCAAGCAATGTCTTTGCCGTAATAAGCCGCGTGCGCGGTAATAATCAATACTATAATGTGCGTTTCCACTCAAAAGGCACTAATGAATTAAAATCCAATCCGGGTGTTACTTTCTATTTGGACTTCATGACCTATGCTGATGTCATTTCAGATGGTTTCGTTGTAGGTAGTGCGCCAATAGCTATTCGTAATGCCTCTCTGCTCGACTCGGAAAATAATCCGCAAAAATATAATGCTCGTTTGATTTTCGACGACTATTGGGCTGATGGTAGCAGTACAAATGGTTTCCTTGCCCTTTCCAATAACGGCCAGACTAATGTGGGTGCGATAGACTTAGGCAATAAATTTGGTCGCTGCGAGTTCTATGGCGGTCGCTACAAACTCTCTCAAGCCGCTACTCGTCGTCCGTCAATAGTCAGTCTCGACCCTGCGCCACAATACGAACGCTATCGTATGTCGCTCGACTATTTCATGTCCAACTCTTTGGCTATCAACTATCGCTTGTTCCAAATCCAACTCTCTGTCGTGGCTGCCGGTCTGACTGTCAATGTGGCTATGTATGGTTTTGGTAACGATATGGCTAACGACGGACAGGTTACCTTCTACGGCGGTACATTTGAGACCTATGGTGTTAGCGATGAATATATGAATGACCCGTGGGACTACTGCTATTTCCGCAACAAACACGACCTTCGTGTGCCAAAGACTTCTATCGTTAATGGCGGTACATTCAATGGCTGCGATGTCTATCTGTGTGACACCGTTTCGAGCATGGGTCTGAGCCCAATCAATAATCATGGCGACACATTATGCAAGCTTTCTATCGACCAAGCAAGCTCGCGCCTTGATGGTACGGCGATATTCGAAATACCAAGTCAGTTCCGTTATGTAGATAAAGGTGTAGCTACACCACTTGACGAGAGTTATGGTGTTGACGGAGTAATCAACAGAATACCTAAACATGGTATCAATGCCGACGCAAGCGGAAAAGTAAATATCTATGTGCCTTGCAATATGGATGAAGAACTGGAGCCTGTTGCCAGAATAAAAAACAAAATCTGGTGGACAAATGTATTTCCGCAGTATTCAGCCAATGCAAGCGGTCTGACAACAGCCAACAGCGGTCGCGACACTGTCTATAACTGCTATTTCGTTGATGTCAATCTCGACACATTAGTGTATAAAAAAGGACACTCCTATCAGTCAGTCTATTTCAACACCTATCGTGGAACACTGACCAACACCGAAAATACTTATATTGAGCGTAAGCTCTACATCGTAATGCCGGTGGTTACCAATCGTTGGTACAATTTCGTTGCACCTTTTGATATCTCAAATATCTATGAGGTCAACACCACAACACCGCCGGCAACGCCGACACCATCAAACTGGAGAACCTACCGCAATAATTTGCGCGACAACAACTATAGCCTTATCCTCGGCTTTGCTCCGCAACTGATTTTTGGTGCTCACATGGATATGGTTGAGATGGTGCAAGCGGTAGCCGACACGCTTTTTATTGAAAAAGGCAAAGACTTCTCAATCAATACTCTTGTTCCATACAATGGAACAAACAGTTCTACTGCCAATTTCTATCTGTATTACCCGCAAGACACAACAACGACAAAAGAGTTGGGTGAAGGAATATGGAAGACATCAGGGTCAAATGAGTTTGAGTATGGTTGGCGTTTTGTTGAACCTTTCAACAAAGACTATACCGACATAGAAGACAACACCACAACAACACATCAGGTGCTCATGGAGGCAAAACATGTGTATGGTTTCAGTTTTCCGGGTCGTCAGCGCTATCCTTACTGGAATGGGCGTTACCTGATTTTCGAAGGCTATGGGCCACAAATCGTTTATGGCTCTGACGAGCAAGCCAATTTTGTTAAATCAACAACAACAGGCAAAGGCAAATGGGGTGGTAACTACACCTTCAAAGACTATGCAGCAATAGCCAATATGTATGTGCTCGACACATGCGCAGGCTCAAGCACAATAGGCTATTATGTTCCGGCAACAGAGCCTATCACTTCACACACCGCCTATATGATTGTCAATCGTGCAGGCGGAGTAGGAGAGCATGTTACGGGTATGGACGAAGGCGACGACACAAGTGTGATGCCGACCATCGACCAAGTGTCGTTTGTTGCTTATCAGCTTGAAGACCTCGTTATAGAGGCGTATAAACCGCAAAAAATAGATGTATTCAATGCTCTTGGGCAAAGCCTCTTTTCGCAAACGCTGACCCAAGGGCAAATCATTACGCTCAATGTGCCAAAAGGAGTGTATGTCGTTTCCGGTGAGACCGACCAAGTGAAGATATCTATTCGATAAGTGAAACAGAAACAAATAGGGTTGCTATGCAAGTAGCAGCCCTTTTGTATATAAAATTGCAGACTTAATTTGATAATCATTTTATAACATAACAACATGAAAAAGAATTTATTTCTTATTGTTCTATTACTTTCAATTGTTTTCCCTGTAGGACTCTTTGCTCAAATTGACGAGCCGGGAACATCGTGTGAGAATGCTCCTTACGTGGCTACGGGAAAAACATATTATTTAACGAAAGGAGATGCCGATTCTGCTTTCTATTGGTTTCGTTCATCATCCTATGACTTCCCTTTGTATATAGAGTTTGTATGGGATCAGACACCAAAACAAAAATGGGGTATTACTCCGAGGTTTATGGTCGATTTTTCTTGTACGCCCGGAGTATACGAAGATACAACACTCTATAAGGTTGTTGAGTGGGCAAGAGATGAACTTGATTTAGAGGTGCCAACCTATGGAAAACTATATCCGTTTACAAAACCGGAAACACCAGACAAACTCGATTTCAATCGTACTTTCAGCGAAAAATATCGTACTTCACTATATATGTTTGGTGTTACGCAAGGCACCGACATTATGATTCAAGTTTGTGTATTCCAAGACGGCTACCTTTCTTTCAATAGTGAATCCCCTCATGCTATATGCCATGATGTAGGCGATCCTCTTGAGTTCGGAATGGAAATCAATCTTGACAAGAAAGACTCGGTCACTCTCTATAAATGGCCTATGGCAGAATGGGCACACACCAACTATCAGTTTGAATGGATTGGTGAAGACGAACTTTATGTAGCACAAGGTCAGCGTTGTAATGTCGATCGTATGAACGAAGAGACACTTGATTACGAGCATTTCTACAATGAAGACTACAATGGTGTCAACCGCTGGAACTCCGACCGCTCACTCAAAGAAGCTAAAGACTATGCCTTCACCGACGAGTTTTTCCGTTTCTACCCTGAAGGCAAAGGTGTATTCAAAATAACCAAATTGCCTGCCTTTGTTCGTGGCGCAACATTTTTTGAAGGCAAAGTAGTTGCCGAGATAGATAGTGCCAATAGAACTATAACGGCAGTGCTACCGAAGGAACTTACTTCAGCAGCAGCCATCATAAAAGGAAATTATAATTTTACCGTCATACCTGAAGAAACGCCTTTCACAATAAGTGAGGATGGTAAAACAATAACACTCGACGATGGTTTCAATACCCAATACACACTAAATATAACTACTTTGCCGGCGGATGCAAGTACTGACGCTACGCTCAAAGAAATAACTGTTGACGGCAAACCTATTGCTGATTTCTCACCAACGACCTATGAATATACAGTCAATTGCGATTCTGTGCCTGTTATAGGTGCAACAACAACCGACTCAAAAGCTACCTTTGATATCGTTCAACCTCAAGATTGGGACCGTAAGGCCACTATCACTGTAACAGCCGAAGATATCTATGTAAGCCAAGAGTATATTGTCAATGTTATTCTCCCGCCACATAGCGATGCTACTCTTCGTGCTTTGCGTCTTGACGACAATATGGTTCCGGGATTTAACTCAGAAACAACAGAATATGAAATTCCGGTAAAAAGTGCAGCATATATTCCTTATCTTTGTACATTTACTGTAAATGATATTGAGGCAGAAGCCGAAGTTACAAATTATCCTGACCATTCTATTAATGCCACGTTGCCTCAGTATTTTGAAGTAACATGTACTGCGGGCAATGGTGATACAAAGGTTTATACAATCACCTTCATTCAAGCCGTTCTTAATGACGATGCCACATTGAAAGATTTGCAAATCAATGGTGTAACAGTTGATGGATTTACCCCGACAACTACTTTCTACTCTGCAACTGTCGGTGAAAACTATTTGATTACGGGAACGCCAAATGATCCGGCAGCGCGTATCTCAGAAATTTCCCAGATATCGACATATCAAAATACGAAAACGATGAGAGTCGTCGTTAATGCAGAAGACACAACAGTTGAGAAAGTTTATATTATATTGCTCACCATTGATGATCTTGCTGACGCAACGCTTCAATCAATCTCGCTTGATGGTGTGCCGATGGATAATTTTGCGCCGGGTGTAATCAATTACGACACCAATATGGTTGTTGTGCCAACTAAGGTAGAGGCGGTAGCCAACGACCCGAATGCAACTATTGACGAACCATATATTGAAACTATTGGTAACTTGACAACTATATTAATTAAAGTTACTGCTCCTAATGGTGTCAACTCAATTACATATAGTATTATAATTCACAAAATCAATACCGATGCGACATTGGCATATATGTCTGTTGATGGCGGCGAGACACTCATAGAGATTGAGAAAGGTAAGCTTGATTATGAAATTAAATTAAATCAGTTGCCGGAAGATGTTGATGTCATTGCAGAACCTAACGATCCGGAAGCAGATATGCAACTCAACAAGATTGACAATCGTCATTATGAGTTTGTCGTAACGGCTCAAGACGGTAAGACTGTCAACACCTACACACTCACTATCAATCTTGCAAGCAGCAATACAAAAATAGATTGGATAAGTGTGGGTGGCAATGTTATAACTGATTTCAAAGAGGGAGAAAACAATTATATCCCTGTTGATACTTTTGATCCTTCAACCGTAACATGGCACCGTGCTGATGATAAGGCCACTGAAGAGTCTATATGGGATGGCAACACTCTTGCAATATATGTCTATGCTGAGAATCAAATTAATGTGGGCATCTATGTCTTTATCTTCCAGCCAAACAAGAGCAATGATGCAACACTCGCTTCATTGACCGTCGGCGAACAAGTATTTACCGAATTCACCGACGAAGAAACAAACACAATCAATCTCACCGAACTCGACAAGACTAAGGTTTCTTGGACAACAACAGACGAGAATGCCACTGTTGCAGAGTCGTGGAATGACAACACTCTCACTCTTGTCGTTACTGCCGAAGATGGTGTAACAACAAAGACTTACACCTTTGAATTCATCTTGCCGGTGATAAGTCATGACGCCACTCTTGAATGGATAAAGGCCGACGGACAGACCATAACAGATTTCCGCAGCGGTGATGACGCAAATCTATACAAAGTGAGCGAAAACTTCGACCCATCGCAAGTTACATGGAAGACAACAGACGATAATGCAACTGTCGTTTCTTCATGGAACGCAAACGAATTGACCCTTGTTGTAACGGCTCAAGACGGTGAGACAACACTAAAATATATATTCGATTTCGACACACCTGAAAAGAGCCATGATGCAACATTAGCATATTTCTCTTTAAATGGTCAGAAATATACAGAACTTGTTATTGGTGAACCTGGAAATACCTTCCTCATTCCATCTCCTTTAGAGGGTTATGACTATGAAACATCTGATCCTAATGCCCGTGTAGAGGATGATTTTACCGATTTCCCGGATAAACTCACCTTAGTCGTAACTGCTGAAGATGGCGTAACAACCAACACATACATATTCTACTTTATTGAGATGAGTCATAATGCCGACCTTAAGTCGATAACTATAGGCGGTAAATTGATTACCAACTTTGTTGCCGGCGGAACAACCAATAATGTGCAAGTATCTGACTTCAGCGAAGAAGATGTCGTTGTCGTTCTCAAAGACGACAAGGCAAGTTATGACTTAAGTGTTGATGAAAACAACCTTCTCACTCTTGTCGTTACAGCCGAGGACGGACAGACAAAGAAGACTTACCTCTTCCAAATCACCATATTGAGCGATGATGCTACATTGGCATGGGTTAAGGTAGGCGACGAAGAACATGCCAATCTCTCTGCTGAACAGACCAACACTATCGTTGTTGCACAGTTTGACCAATCGGCTGTTACATGGAAAACAACCGACGACAATGCAACAGTACAAAGCAGTTGGGTCGGCAACCAATTGACACTCACCATAACAGCTCAAAATGCAGAGAATCAGCTCACATACGTCATTGTATTTGCCGAATTGAGCCATGATGCCGACCTCGCCACACTCGTAGTTAATGGCGAAGCACGCACTGACTTCCAAGAAGGCAACAATACAGTGGCTGTAAGTGAAATCAATCATGACAACATCAGTTGGACAACATCAGATCCGAATGCAACGGTGAAAGACACATGGACAGGCAATCGCCTCACACTTGTTGTTACAGCCGTTGTTGGAATAACATCGAAAACATACACATTTGATTTCGTCATACTGAGCAATAACGCTAACCTTGCATCAATCAAGGTTGACGGAAAGACAATAACCAAATTCACCCCGGGTGAGACACAAGAAATCATCGTTTCTTCAATGGGTGTTGTCTCAAATATAGAAATCAATGCTGCTGATGCAAATGCAACTGTCGAGATGGATTTGAGCGAAGAAAACCTGCTCACCGTAACAGTTACTGCACAAGATGGCGTAACAACAAATACTTATTACTTCCAATTCATTGAGTTAAGTCATGAAGCTGATTTGCTCTCAATATCATTTGGTGAGATAACCGTAACCGAATTTGTTGAGGGTGGAGAAGTCAATGAGGTTAAAGTGCCGAAAATCAGCAAACAAAATGTAACATGGGTTGTATCTGAAAATGCAACAGTATATAGCGGTTGGCGCGGCTCATTGCTTACTCTAATAGTCACAGCAGAAGACAAAGCAACTCAAAAGACTTATGTCTTCCAGCTTGTTGAGATGAGCCATAACTCATTCTTGCAGTCGGTAACGATAGACGGAACGACGCTAACCAACTTCTCGCAATCGACAACCAATAAGTATAAAGTACAAGACTTGAATAATGTCGAAGTAGAGGCAGAGCCGGTTAATGAATTTGCTACTGTCGATCTGCAATGGGACGACAACATACTCTACATTGTAGTTACAGCCGAGGACGGCACTTCAACTCGCACATATACATTCGAATTGACAGAATATAGTCACGAAGCAGAATTGCTCAGCCTCACAGTAGGTAAGCTTACTCAGACCGACTTTGTGGGCGGTGGCGAGATAAACGAGATGTCGGTATCACAAGAAGTAACACAACTCAGCCAAGTCAAATGGACAATATCAGAAGGAGCCAAAGCAGAAGCAAAGGTTGAAAATCTGTTGTTCACCATCAATATCACTGCTGAAGATGGAGTTACAACCGACACCTATGTCGTTATGTTCAATGTCCTTTCAGGAGACAACTATCTCAAATCGGTATCTCTTGATGGTGAAAACTTGGCAACATTCAAGCCTAATGTATTCAAGTACTCAATAGCTCTCGAGCAAGATAATGTGCCTGAGGTTGATGCAGTTGCAAATAGTGAACTCGCCACATTAGAAATCACTCAGCCGACAAGTGAAAATCCTGTGGCTACAATAGTTGTAACAGCCGAGAGCGGTGAGACACGCACTTACACCTTCACCTTCACTCTTGTTGAACATCCGAAAGCCTCGCTCGTACCGTATGAAGTAGTATTCAAGAATGGTTTCAAAGCCTTTATCGACGGACTGAACAAGTCGGTATATGTTTACTATCTTGCAACTGAGAGCATTCCTAACAAAGTGATTAGCTGGAAAGCACAAGAAGGCACAACGATAGACACACTTGAGCTTATCTCGCGCCAAAGAATGCGTGTAGTAAGCCGCGATGGTGAGGCAATCTATAATATCTCGTATGTAGCGGTTGAAAATGGCGCATTGCACACCAATACGACTTACGACATGACAGGTTCGGAGAGTTATATCAAGACAGCTTATTCATTCACAGAATCACGCGGCTGGCGTATATCTAAAGATTATGAAGAGGCATCTAATCGTCGCGTATCACGCGGTAAAGACCGTATCTATCTCTTCTTGCCGGGTTGCGCTGCAATCAAACTGAACACCACAACAGCTTCACGCAGCATTAGAGTGGCTCTCAATGGTGTTGATATCACAGAGCAACAGCGTGCTTACGATTCTGAGATTGGTGCGATGTATTCTGCATCGCAAGGTGGCACAACATATATCGGTGGTTTGACACTCAATCAGCCTATGATGCTCGAAATAGAATCAAGCAATAGCACAGGCGACTTCGGATTTGATGCAATAACACTCTTGCGCGAAGAAGATCCTCTCGATGGACTCTACAACTTGCACGAACTCAATGTAGCTTACTACAATGGAGTAATCTACAACCCTGATGGTCTTGATTTGCAAGTTTATAGCATCACAGGTCAGCTCGTAACAAGCGGAAATTCAAATATCGACATCACAGCAATGCCAAGCACGGTATATCTCGTTAAACATAACGAATATGTGATGAAGATAGTTAAATTCTAACGCAAATAACTAAAATACAAAGAAGAGGCTGTCTAACAACAAAAATGTTAGATAGTCTCTTTTTATTTATTTGACATAAAAAATTGTTAGCCCTTATATGTGAGTTGTTGTTTTTATTGATTCCAAGCGCAGGATATAATAAAAGCTCCCATTAGAGAGCCTA